>NZ_JBIVYX010000013.1:72027-88212 GCF_044759225.1 Streptomyces sp. NPDC101132 | reverse complement strand
CCCAGCGGTCCGACGGTCCGACGGTCCGACGGCCCGCCGATCCGGCAGCCCGCCGATCCGGCAGGCCGCCAGCCTGGCGGTGCCCGGGACGGGACCCGTCGCGGACGCGGCAGTACGCCGGATCCGGCACGGGCGCGCGGCAGTACGCCGTACCGCCGCGGACCGGGGCGCACGTCGTACCGCCGCCTGTCCGGGGCGCACGCGGCACCGCGGACCCCGTGCCGCCCCGCGCGGCCCGGCTCGCCGGCACCGCACCCACCGGCCCGCACCCCTACCCGGCCCCTCCCTCAGAGCACAGCGCACGCGTACCCGCACACCGAGCCGAGAGCGAACACGATGCACTCTCTGACCCCGACCCACCTCAACGGCCACAGCCACGGCCACACCCCCGCGACCGGCCTCGCGGGGCTCGTCGGCAACACGCCCGTCCTCCGCGTCTCCCGGCCCTTCAGCCCCGCCGACCGCGGCTTCTGGGCCAAACTCGAAGGCTTCAACCCCGGCGGCATCAAGGACCGCCCCGCCCTCCACATGGTCGAACGCGCCCGCGCCCGCGGCGACCTGCGCCCCGGCCGCACCGTCGTCGAGTCCACCAGCGGCACCCTCGGCCTCGGCCTGGCGCTCGCCGGACTGGTCCACGGCCACCCCGTCACCCTCGTCACCGACCCCGGCCTCGAACCCGCCATGGTCCGCCTGCTCACCGCGCACGGCGCCACCGTCGACACCGTCGCCGAACCCCATCCCGTCGGCGGCTGGCAGCAGTCCCGCCGCGACCGGGTCGCCGAACTCCTCGCGGCCACCCCCGGCTCCTGGTGCCCCGACCAGTACGGCAACCCCGACAACGCCGCCGCCTACGCCCCTCTCGCCCTCGAACTCGTGGCCCAGCTCGGCCACATCGACGTCCTGGTGTGCAGCGTCGGCACCGGCGGCCACTCCGCCGGCATCTCCCGCGTACTCCGCCAACTCCAGCCGGCCCTCCGGCTGGTCGGCGTCGACACCATCGGCTCCACCATCTTCGGCCAGCCCGCCCGCCCCCGCCTGATGCGCGGCCTCGGCTCCAGCATCCACCCGCGCAACGTGGCGTACGGGCACTTCGACGAGGTCCACTGGGTCGCCCCGCCGGAAGCCGTCTGGGCCTGCCGCCGGCTGGCCTCCTCCCACTACGCCACCGGCGGCTGGAGCGTCGGCGCCGTGGCGCTGGTCGCCGGCTGGCTCGCCCGCACCCTGCCCCGTACCGCCCGCATCGCGGCCGTCTTCCCCGACGGGCCGCAGCGCTACCTCGACACCGTGTACGACGACACGTACTGCGCCGCCCACGGACTGCTCGGCACCACCCCCGCCGACCACCCCGACGAACTCGCCCGGCCCGACGAACGCGAGGTCACCCGCTGGACCCGGTGCACCCGCGTCGTCGACCCCCTCACCCCCCCAACGGCCACCACCCCCGAAACGCTCACTCCGGACACGGCCACGGCAACGGGAGCCGCCCGGTGAACAGGACACTCGCCCAGGTCCGCGCCTACCCGCCCAGCGTCCGCCTGCTCCTCGTCAACCAGCTGAGCATCAACCTCGGCTTCTACATGCTCATGCCCTACCTGGCCCAGCACCTGTCCACCGGCCTCGGCCTCGCCGGCTGGGTCGTCGGACTCGTCCTCGGCTTCCGCAACTTCACCCAGCAGGGCATGTACGTCGTCGGCGGCGCCCTCGCCGACCGCTTCGGCTACAAGCCCCTCATCGTCGCCGGCTGCCTGCTGCGCACCGCCGGCTTCGGGATGCTCGGCCTGGTCGACTCGGTGCCGGCGCTCATCGTCGCCACCGCCCTCACCGGCTTCGCCGGCGCGCTCTTCGCCCCCGCGGTGCGCGCGTACCTCGCCCTGGAGGCGGGGGAGGAGCGCCGGGTGGAGGCCTTCGCCCTGTTCAGCGTCTTCTACCAGGCGGGGATCCTGCTCGGCCCGCTCCTCGGCCTCGCCCTCACCGCGGTCAGCTTCCGGCTCACCTGCCTGACCGCGGCCGCCGTCTTCGCCCTGCTCAGCCTGGTGCAACTGCGGGCCCTGCCGCCCCGGTACGGCGACGGGCCGGGCCGGGAACCGCGCCGCGGGACGCTGACCGAGTGGCGGGCGATCCTGGCCAACCGGAAGTTCCTGCTCTTCGCCGCCGTGATGACCGGCTCGTACGTCATGACCTTCCAGGTCTACCTGGCGCTGCCCCTGGAGGCCCGCCGGGTGGGCGGCGACGGGCCCGCCGGCACGGTCGCCGTCAGCCTGCTGTTCGCCGTGTCCGGCCTCGCGACCGTCCTGTGCCAGCGGAGGGTCACCGCCTGGTGCAAGGCGCACCTCGACCCGGCCCGGGCCGTGGTGCGCGGCGTGCTGGTGATGAGCGGGGCGTTCCTGCCGATGCTCGCGGCCTCCGCCGTGCCCGTGCCGGAGCCGGGCCCCTGGCGGTGGGTGCTGGCCGCGGTGCCCCCGACGCTCTCGGCGCTGCTGCTGGCGGCCGGTCAGATGATCGCGTTCCCCTTCGAGATGGACGCCGTCGTGCGGCTCTCCCGCGAGCGGCTGGTGGCCACGCACTACGGTCTGTACAACACCATCTGCGGCATCGGGATCACCGCGGGCAACCTGCTCACCGGGGTCGCGCTCGACGCGGCCCGCGCGGCGGGCCTGGCCGCCCTGCCGTGGCTGGTGCTGGTCCTGACGGGGGCGTCCTGCGCGCTGGCCCTGCGGCTGAAGGCCACTGGCGTGCTGGGCGGTGCGGAGGCGACAATCACCGGCGACGGCAGATCCCCGACGGCGCGGATCCTCCAGCGACGACGAGGATGAGGATGAGGATGAGGATGACGGACCCGGCCCACACCGGAGACGGCGCCCCCGAGGGCGGCCGTTCCCATCTCCTGCTGCACGGCTGGCAGAACCGCCGGCCCGAGGGGCACTGGCAGCGCGTGCTGGCGGACGGGCTGACCGCCCGCGGCCACCAGGTCCGCCACCCCCAGCTGCCCGACCCCGACGCACCGCGGCTGGACGCCTGGCTGGCCACCCTGGAACGCGAACTGGGCGCCCTCGACGGCGCCGAGCGGACCGTGGTCTGCCACAGCCTGGGCGTGCTGCTGTGGCTGCACGCGGCGGCGCGGGGCGCGGTCTCCCGGCCGGTGGACCGGGTGCTGCTGGTGGCCCCGCCGTCCGCCTCGGTGCTGGCCGGGCACCCCGAGATCGCGGGCTTCGCCCCGCCGGAGCTGGGTCCGGGGCTGCCGGCCGCGGCGGCCCGGTCCACCCGGCTGGTCTGCGGCGACGTGGACCCGTACTGCCCGGAGGGCGCGGTGGCCGAGTACGCGGAACCGCTCGGCATCCCCGTCGACGTGCTGCCCGGGGCGGGCCACATCAGCATGACGGAGGGGTACGGGCCCTGGCCGGCGGTGCTGGACTGGTGCCTGGACCCTTCCGCGGCGCTCACCGCCCGCCCGGAGGAGGCCGGAGCGGGTGCCATGTGACGGGTGACACGGGTGGGTGACGTGTGACATGTGACAGGGGGCCGGGCGTCAGGCCCGGTCCCCTCCCCGGACACCGGTGCCGCTCACGCCCCCGCCCGCATCCCGCTTCCGCCCCCGGCGCGCATCCCGCTTCCGCTCCCGTCCCCTCCCGCCTCCGGGTCGCCGCCGGTCCTGCGCAGGGTCACCGCCGCGTGGGCCAGGGCCAGTTCGACCACCTGTGCGGGATCGGCCAGCGAACGGCCCGTCAGGGTCTCCAGCCTGCGCAGCCGGTTGGAGACCGTGTTGCGGTGGCAGAACAGCCGCCGCGCCGCCTCCGCCGCCGAACCCCCCGAGGCCAGCCACGCGCCCAGCGTCGACAGCAGCACCCGCCCGTCCTCCGGCCCCAGCGCCAGCACCGGCCCCAGCACCACCGTCCGCAGCCGGTCAGCGAGTTCGCCCTGCGCGGCCACCAGCGCGGCGGGCAGCCGCTCGTCGAGCAGCACCGTCTCCGGCGCGCCCGCCCCCGCGGTGGTGCGCAGCGCCAGCTCGGCCAGCCAGCGCGCCCGCGCGAGTTCCCCGGCCGAGCCGACCACGGGGCTCACCCCGGCCCGCACCCCGGCCGGCCCCAGCAACTCGCGTACCGCTCCCAGCCCGTACGCACCCAGCTCGACCAGCCCGACCTCCCGGTCCGCCCGCAGCCGCCACAGCACCCGCGGCCCGGCCGCCCCCGCCTCCGGCACCGCCCGCCCGGGGCCCGTACCCGCCGTGGCCAGCACCACCACCGCGAACCGCCCCCGCTCCGGCAGCCCCAGCCCCGCGGCGGCCTCGGAGACCAGCCCGGTGGCGGTGCCCGTGCCGTCGAGCAGCGCGTCCAGCAGCGCGTGGCGGCGCTCCTGGTCCCGCGCCGCACGGTCGGCCTCGATCAGCCGGTACGAGGCGGTGACCGCGTCCGTCATCCGCTCCAGCACGTCCCACAGGATCGCCGCGGCCGGCAGCAGCCGCGGCAGCGCCGCCGGGTCGTGCTCGGCCACCGTCTCGGTGAGGGCACCCCACAGCATCCGGCCGCCCCGCCGGTAACTGTTCAGCAACGAGGCGAGCGGCAGCCCCTGCCGGGCCCGGAGGGTGCCGGTGGCCGCCGCGTCGGACACCACCGGCGGCAGCCCGCGGGCCACCAGCTCCATGCCCTCCAGGGCCTGACGGAGGTTCCGGTGGATCCGCTCGCACAGCTCCGCGTGGCCCAGCAGCGCGGCGTACGCGGGGTCCTCGGCGAGCAGTCGCGCGGCGAGCTCGTCGGCCGTCCTGGCCACCCGGCCCGCGAGTTCACCGCGTATCTCCTCGATGATCCTTTCCATCCGGGCAGCGTGTCACGCCCGGCGGGGGAGCGGGAGGGGCGGGGCGGCGCCCCGGGCCGGCATGGGTTACCGTGGCGCCGGATCACTGCACATGCAGTGCTACGGGCCGCCCGGCCCGGTACCGGTCCCGTGCTCCCGACCCCGCCGTGAGGAACCATGCGCCAGAACCCGGCCCGCCGCGCCGCGCTGCTCGACGGAGCCATCGAGGTCCTCGCCCGCGAGGGCTCGCGCGGCCTGACCCTGCGCGCCGTGGACGCCGAGGCGGGCGTACCGGTGGGCACCGCGTCCAACTACTTCGCCAACCGTGCCCAGCTGCTGGGCCAGGTGCTGGTGCGCACGCGCGAGCGGCTCGTCCCCGACGAGGCCGACCTCCGGGGCCCGCTGGACAGCGGGGTGCTGCTGCGCCAGCTCCTCGCCCGCATGCGGCGCGAGCGGAGCGTGCACATCGCCATGCTGGAGCTGCGCCTGGAGGCCACCCGCCGCCCCGAGCTGCGGACCGAGCTCATCCGGTTCCTCGGCGACGAGCTCCAGGGCAACATCGGCTTCCACCTGGACGCCGGACTCCCCGGCGACCGGATCGGCGTCGTCCTGCTCTACCTCGGCATGCTCGGCCTGATCGTGGACGACCTCACCGCCCCCGACATCCTCGCCGAGTTCCCCTCGGAGCAGCTGATCGACGCGATGGTGGCCCGGCTGCTCACCGTGGACTGAGGCGCGTGTGAGCGTGTCGAGAACGTGGGGAACGCTTGTCCGATTCCGTGCGGGGTGCCTGTCCGGTTGTGATCAGCACAGCGTGAAGCCATGGCCATGAATGGACACGGTGTGTATCGGTCGTGTATCAGACCGTCACTTTGGGCGACGGGGTTCGGGTTTCGGACGGTTCTGACGCGGCATGATCCCCGCCAAGACGGCTGGGCTTCCGGGGAATCGGGTGCCCGATGATCGTAGGGTCCTCTTCACGGCGTGTCGGCCGCCCTATGACCCGCCTGGACCGCACACAGACACATGTGGTGCCCGGAGGACGCCGGGTCCGCCTCGCACACGATCTGGGGGAGCACACATGGACACCGCCCACACCCCGAAGGACGGCACCACCCTCATCGGTTCCGTCCAGCGCGCCCTGCGCCTCGTCGAAGCCATGCACGCCGAGGGGCCGGCCACCGCCAAACGCCTGTCCCGGATGACCGGCATCCCCCTCCCGACCACCTACCACCTGCTGCGCACCCTCACCCACGAGGGCTACGTGCACCGCGAGGACGGCGCCTTCCGCCTGGCGGACGACGTCCCCCTCCGGATGCGCATGGCGTCCTGAGTCGGTCCCCACCCCGAGCCCGGGCCCACGGACACCGCGCCCCAGGCCGCCCGTTCGGTGCGTCAGCCGCCGCGCACCGGTGTTCCGGCCGGCTCGCCGGCCCACCGCATGCCGAGCGACTCCAGCTGGGCCACCCGCTCCGGCGACAGCCGCGCCGCACGGCTCCGCGCGTTCGCCACCCAGGCGCCCAGCCGGTACGGGACCCCCGCGACGGTCTCCACATGGCCCCGCGGCACGTTCAGGTGCCGCTCACGGTGGTGGAACTGCCGGGCGGCAGCGAGGTTCGCGGCCCACTTCAGGGCCTGCGGCGTCCGCTCGCGGGGCCGCTCCCCGGGCCGCAGGGGCCCGGCGCCCAGCACGTGCTCCAGCATCCAGCGCTGCGCCATCGACAGCCGCTCCCAGGCCAGCCGCTGCGACCGCAGCCAGGCACCCAGGTCCTCGCCCTGGACCACCAGCGCGCCCGGCCCCGCCGGGAGTTCGCCGCCCGCCTCCACGTGCAGCCGGGCCAGCCGGAAGCACCGCTGCCACGCCACCGACCACGCGGGGCACCAGGCCGGGTCGATCTCCTCCAGCGCCTCGACGCGCTCCTCCGGCAGCGCCCCGGGGGAGCCGGGCGCCCGGCGCGCCGCCGCCCGGTTGTTCTTCAGCCACACGCCGAGGGGGTGCCCCCGCCAGGTGGCGTCGGCCGGGGCGAGCAGGTGCCCGTGCTCGGCCGCCCATCCCCGGGCCGCCGACAGCCCCTCCTCGAAGGCCACGTCGAAGTGCGACCACACCATGCCCAGCGCGTCGAGCCGGGCGGCCCGCTCCGCCGACAGCGCCCCCTTCTTACGGGCCCGCCGGGCGTCGGCGATCCACTGGCCCAGCGGGAAACCGGCCAACGGGGCGGGCCACGCCGAAGCGTCGTACACCGAGGCCGCCGCGGTGCCTCCGGACGGCGGAGCCGCACCGGGCGCCATCGCCGCCGCGCCCGTCCCGGCCGCTCCGCCCGCACCGGTCGTCGCCGTCGGCCCGGCCTCCTCCCCGGCCGTACCGCCGCCCTCCGCGCCACCCGCCTCCGGGGCCGCTCCCGCGGCTCCGGGCGCGCCCGTCGCCCCCGCCCGCTCCCGGACCCCCCGCTCCGGAACCCGTCCCGGCACCCGGAAGCCGAACGGCACCCGCAGGTCGCCCGCCAGCCGCGCGTACCACGCGGCCGCCTCCATCCCGCGCGTCCAGTGCGAACGCTCCGGGCTCAGCACGCGCAGGCTGATGAACGCGGCCAGCGCCGCCGGATCCCGCGGGGTCGAGAACTTCAGCAGCTCCCGCGCCGGACCGCTCACCCCGCCGCGGCCGCCCTCGCCCGCCCCGCGCCCGGTCGGCTGGTACGCCCCCGGCGCCTGTGGCTGCGCCAGGCCCTCCACCACCCGCGCGTCGTGGGCCCGCAGCGCCTCCAGCAGCCGCGCGAGGTCCCCGTACGCCTTGGAGGTCAGCATCGTGTCCGGGGTCTCGCCGGGACCCAGCAGCACCGGCACGACCAGCGAGGCGACCTTGCCCTCGCCCGGCCGGATCCGCAGCGCGCGGCCCACCGCCTGGACCAGATCCGGCATCGAACCACGCAGGTCCGCCCAGAACACCGAGTCGCACGCCCGCGTGTCCACCCCCTCGCCGAGGACCCGCACGGAGCTCAGGAAGGCGTTCCCCGCAGCCGAGAACTCGCGCAGCACCCGCTGCCGGTGCAGCGGCTTGTGCTCGCCGCACAGCCAGTCCGCCCACACCTCCCGCGGGTACGGCGTCGCGTCGGCCGCCGGGCGACCGCGCCCGGCCCCTCCGCCGCGCCGCCTCCGCCCGCCGGGCGCCTCCTCGCCGCCGCCCGCCGCGCGCAGCCGTGCCGCGACCCGCGGCAGCCCGGCCGCGAACGCCTCCGCCTCCTTGGTCAGGTGGTGGAAGACCAGGGTCCGGCTCAGCCCCTCCTCCGCGGCGGCCTTCACCGCCGCCGTCTGCAGCGCGGCGAGCCGCGCCCCGCGCACCGCGTCCGACCGCGCGTCCGCCCCCAGCAGCAGCGCGGCCTGGAACGCCGGATCCGTGACGTCCACGCACACCACCTGGTACGGGGCCACGATCCCGCGGTCGATCGCCTCCGAGAGCGACAGCCGGTGGCACACCGCGCCGAACGGCCCCTCGGGGTCGTCGGCCATCGACGCGACCAACTCGCCCCGGCGCGGCGCCCCTTCCGCGCCGCTCACCTCCCCGCGGCTCTCCACCGCGGGGCCCTCCTCCCCGCGGCCCTCCACCGCGGGGCCCTCCTCCCCGCCGCCCTCGTCCTCCCCGGCCTGCCACAGCCGCGGGGTCGCCGTCATGTACAGCCGACGGGCGGCCGGGACCCGCGCGTTGTCGTGCACCACGGCCCAGGCCTTGCCGATGCGCCCCGACGTACGGTGCGCCTCGTCCACCACGACCAGGTCCCACGCGGGCAGTCCGGCCCGGTGGGCGCGCTCGATCGTGCCCAGCCCGAGCGAGGCGTACGTGGCGAACACGGTGGCCTTGTCCTGCCGCACCGCCCAGGCGGCCAGCTCCTCGGCGGACGTGGTGTTCCGGAACCCCGCCTCCCGCTCACGCAGCGACGACACGCCGAGCACCGGACCGCGCCGCCCGGCCTCGCGCCACGCCGCGGCCGTCTGCGTCAGCAGGTCCAGCGAGGGGACGAGGACCAGCGTCCGCCGCGCCCGGAGCTCCTCCGCGGCGCGCGCGGCCACCAGGGTCTTGCCGGAACCGGTGGCCATCACCACCTGCGTGCGCAGCCCGCGTGCGGGCAGCCGGCCGCCGGGCCCGGGCTCCAGCGCCCGCAGCACCGCGTCGACGGCCTCCCGCTGGTGCGGCCGCAGGTCCTTCCTCGGCATCCGACCCCGCCTTCCTCGCCCGGACGGTCCCATTCTCACCCGGGTCCCACGGGTATCGTGTGCGGCCACGGCAGCGGCGGGGGGATTCCCGGGAGGTCCCCATGCGGAAGATCATCATGATGATGTCGGTATCGCTCGACGGCTACTTCGAGGGCCCGAACCGCGAGATCGACTGGCACCGCGTCGACGACGAGCTGCACGGCCACTTCAACCAACGGCTGCGCGCCATGGGCGGATTCCTCAGCGGACGCGTCACCCACGAGCTGATGGCCGGCTTCTGGCCGGACGCCGACGCCGACCCGGACGCCCCCGCCCCGGTCGCGGAATTCGCCGGCATCTGGCGGGACATGCCCAAGACGGTGTACTCGCGGACGCTGGAGCGGGCCGACTGGAACACCACGGTGAAGCGGGAGGTCGTGCCCGCCGAGGTCGAGGAGCTCAAGGCCCGCGCGGACGGCGACCTGGTCCTCGGCGGGGCGGACGTGGCCGTCACGTTCTCCCGGCTCGGGCTGATCGACGCGTACGACATCTACGTCCACCCCGTGCTGATCGGCCGCGGCCGGTCGCCCTTCCCCGACACGGACGTGCTGACCGCGCTGCGGCTGGTGGACAGCCGGACCTTCGGCAACGGCGTGGTCGGCCTGTCGTACACCCGGGCCTGACCGGGTCTCGCGGCGGGCGAGTGCCTCGCGTACGCATCCGAGTGTCTGAACCATTTCTTCCGCGGGCCCCGGCCGATGTCATGGACCCCATGGACAACAGGTTCTCGTTCTCGCTGGTACTCGCCTCGGCCCTGGCGGCGGGCGTCGTCTCCGGAGTCTTCTACGCCTTCTCCACCGGCGTGATGCGCGCGCTCGGCGCCCTGCCGCCGAACCAGGGGATCGCCGCCATGCAGTCGGTCAACGTCGCGGTCATCAACCCCTGGTTCCTCGGCGCCTTCATGGGCGCCGCCGGGCTCTCGGTGGCCTCCGGGATCCACGCCGTCACGCACTGGAAGGACGCCGGTTCCGGCTGGCTCCTCGCGGGCGCGCTCGTCTACCTGATCGGCTCGTTCGTCTGGACCGTCGCCTTCCACATCCCCCGCAACGACGCCCTGGCCGGACTCGATCCCGACGCCCCCGCCTCGGCGGCGGCCTGGCGGGACTACCTGGGCGTCTGGACCGCGGGCAACCACGTCCGCACCCTGGCCTCCCTGGCCTCCTCCGCGTTCTTCGTCCTCGCGCTCACGTCCGGCCGCCGCGGATAGCGGGGGGCGGACGCCGGGGCCGTGCGGTGCACGGTCACACGTCACCCCGGAGTGTCACATGTGACCGTGTGCCTCAGCCGTCTACCGTGACCGGGTGCTGCGTGGCGGAGACCGGGTGGCGCTCGCCGCGTTCGCCGGGTGCTGCCTGCTCGGCGGCGGGAACGCGGTCGGCGTGCGCTTCAGCAATCGTGAGCTCGAACCCCTCTGGGGCGCGGCGCTCCGTTTCGGTGCCGCCGCCCTGGTCCTCCTCGCCGCGATGGCGGTGATGCGGCTGGGCTTCCCGCGCGGCCGGGCCCTCGCGGGGGCGGCGCTCTTCGGCGCGCTGAACTTCGGGGTCACCTTCGCCCTCGCCTACTACGCCCTCGTCCACATCCACGCCGGCCTGGGCCAGACCATCCTCGCCCTGGTGCCGCTCGTGACGCTGCTGCTCGCCGTGGTGCAGCGGCAGGAACGCTTCCGGGTGGCGGCGGGCGTCGGCACCGTCCTGGCCGCCGTCGGGGTGGCGGTCATCTCCCGGGCGCCGCTCCAGGCGTCCGTACCGGTGCTCTCCCTGCTCGCCGTCTTCGGCGCCGTGCTGTCGTTCGCCGAGGCGGCCGTGCTCGTCAACCGGGTGCCCAGGGTGCATCCCGTGACCATGAACGCCGTCGGCATGTCCGCGGGCGCCCTCCTGCTGTTCGCCGGCTCGCTGGCCGCGGACGAGAACCGGGTGCTGCCGGAGCGGGCCGCGACCTGGTGGGCCATCGCGTACATGGTGGTCGCGGGCTCCGTGCTGACCTTCGTCTGCTACCTGGTGGTGATCGACCGCTGGGGCCCGTCCCGGGCCGCGTACGTGTTCGTCGTCATCCCGCCCGTCACGATCCTGGCCTCCGCCTGGCTGGACGACGAGCCCCTCAGCGCGTCCCTGCTCCTCGGCACCCCGCTGATCCTGCTGGGCGTCTACCTGGGAGCCCTGCGCGGCCAGGAGCGGGGGGACCGGACCGAGGAGGGGTGACCCGCCGGCCGTTCCCCGGGCGGGCGTCGGTCGTTGACCCCGGTATGGACGTGCTGGCGAGACGGACCGGTGCCGGGACCGGGGAATGGGCCGGGGTGCTGGCCGAGGCGGCGTGCCACCTGCACGACGCGGTCGGCGGGGGCGCGTGGGGCGGCGAAGCGGCCGAGGACGCCATCGAGGCCGTCGAGACCACCGCCCTCGCCCTGGGCTCCGCGCACCCCGACGCCGAGGCGGTGCTGGCCCCGCTCCACGCGGCGCTCGGCGAACTCCGCCGCCGCCTGGGCCTGCGTACGCCGGAACTCCTCTCCGGCACCGAAGCCCTCCCGGCCCCCCGCCGGAGCGTCAGCAACCCCCGCCGCTCCCGTCTCGGCGCCCGCTGAGCGCGTGCGGCGGGGCTGCCGTGCCGTGCGATGCTCACGCCATGACGGATCAACGCGAGGTCTCGGTCGTCCGCTGGCCGGACGAGGGCCTCTCCGGCCGGCACGGCCCGGCGGAACTGCTGGCGGCCTACCACGTGCAGACGCAGGCGGAGAAGGGCGAGGCGGTCGCCGGGGTGGACGGGCTGCCGGACCGCTACCGGGCGGAGATCACGGATCCGCGGGCCGCGTTCGCCGCCGACGTCGTGCTGCTCGCGCTGGCCGGGGACGCCACCGTGGGCTGCGTGGTCGTCACCGCCTTCGCCGAGGGGCGCGCGGAGGTCAAGAGGCTCTGGACGGACCCGGCCTTCCGGGGCCGGGGCGTCGCGTCCGCCCTGGTCGGCGCGGCGCTCGGGCACGCCGCGGAGAGCGGCGTCCGCACGGTGCGGCTGTCGGTCTGGCAGTGGCGGACCGCCGCGATCACCCTGTACGAACGGCTCGGATTCACCGTCACCGACCCCTGGGACGCGCGGGACGGGCTGATCTGCATGGAACGCCCCGCGTAACCGCCCGTCGGCCGCAGGGGCCACGGGCGCCCGTGCCGCGTTGCGCCGCGCGCCCCCACGCCGGCGCCGCCGGTGGCAGCGGCCGGCCAGGCCCCGGCTCCGCCCGCCCCGCTGCCGGGGCGCGGGAGTGGCCGCTGCGGGTCACGGTTCGCCCGTCGCGCCGCACCCCGCCGTCGGGGTGGGTGAGCGGTGGGTACGGGTCACGGTTCGCTGCGTGCCGATCGCTCCGGCGGTTTCCGGAGCGTCGGGGTATCGGCACGGGGACACGGGTCCGCCCGTCGTGCCCGGGCACGCTGTTGGGGCACGTAGGGGTGCCGGCCCTGGTCACGGTCACCGGCGGCCGCCGGACCGCGTGGGGAGTCGGCCCGGGCCATGCTTGGTCGGGCCCGCCTCAGCGGCCGGCGGCGGGGTGAGGTGACGTACGGCGGTGCCGGTCGCGCCGGGGCTCGCGGGGCCACCTACGATGGCCGACGTGATCATCGCGCCGAGCCGCCCGACCAGGACCCCCGCGGGGCTCCGCGTCGTGCTGCTCGTGCTGGCGGTGCTCGCCGGGGTCTGCGCCATGCACGCCCTGCCCCAGGTGCCGGTCCGGGCACACGCCCACCCCGCCACCGCCGCGGCCGCCGCTCAGGCTCCCGCCGCCACCGGTGGCGGGGGCGCGGGCCGGTCGTCCGGTGCGGTGACCACCTGCGGCCACGGGACCGACGGGACGAGTGGGGCAACCGGCAGCGCCGCGGCCCAGGTCTCCCGCCGCCCGCACACGGAAGAGCAGGCGCGCCTCGCCGGTCACGCCGACGCGCACGCCACCACGTCGACCGGCACGGCCGCGTACGCCGCCCCGGGTGTTCGGGGGCGTGGTGCCGGGGATGCCGGGGCGGCGGCCCACGCCGCCGCGGGTGTCGCGGGGCCTGCGGTGGCTGCCCCGGTGCCGGCTGGGGTCGCCGGAGGGTGCGTCGGGTCGGTCGCGGTGTGCGGGGAGCGCGGGGGTGCCGGGCCTGCCCCGGCCGGTCGTCGGGCCGCCGCCGCGACGGGGCCGTCCGTGTCCGGGGCGCACCGCGGGAACGAGGCGTGCGCCCGTACCGGGCACGGGCACGGCGGGGGGCATCTCGCGCACGCCGACGCCACCTGCGCGGCGGCCGGGACCAGTCACGGGCCCGCGCTGCCGGCACTCGTGCCCGTACGCTTCGCGCCCACCGGCGCCGGACCCGGCGGCGGCGTCCTCGACGGGGCGTGCGCCGACCGCGGCGGCCGGGCCCCGCCCTCCCTCAGCGAACTGCAACTCCTGCGCATATAGGCGTCCCCGCGGCGCGCCCGGCACCCCGAGCCTGTCGCCGGCGCCCGCTCCGACGCCCATCACCCGTGCGCGGGTCCGCCCGGCAGGTCCGGGCCCCGCGCAGACGCACAGGAGCCGTACCACCATGACCAGCAACCGTTCCGCCGTCCGCCGCACCGCCCTGGCCGCCGCCACCGCCGCGGCCGCCCTGCTCCTCGCCGCCTGCGGCAGCGACGGCTCCACCGCCGGCGGCCACGCCGGCCATGGCAGCACCACCCCCTCCCCCTCGGCCCCGGCGGCGACCGGGCAGCACAACGACGCCGACGCCGTCTTCGCCGCCGGCATGATCCCGCACCACCGCCAGGCCGTCGTGATGGCGGAACTCGCCGGGACGCGCGCCGCCTCCCCGGAGGTCAAGACCCTCGCCGCCGAGATCAAGAAGGCACAGGACCCGGAGATCGCCACCATGACCGGCTGGCTGCGGGCCTGGGGCGAGCCCGTGCCGGAGGAGGGCGCCGCGACGGAGCACGCCGGCCACGGCATGGCCGGGATGATGACCCCCGAGGAGATGGCGAACCTGGAGAAGTCCTCCGGGGCCGCCTTCGACAAGGCCTTCCTGGAGCTGATGATCAAGCACCACGAGGGCGCGGTCGAGATGGCCGAGACGGAGAAGGCCCAGGGCAGGCACCCTGGGGCGAAGGAGCTCGCCGAGGCCGTCGTCACCACCCAGTCCGCCGAGATCGCTCGGATGAAGAAGCTGCTGGCCCCGGCGTCCTGACCGACCCCGCCCGGCACGCCCCCCGGGGGCCGTGCCGGGCGGGCCCGAGGCGGTCTTGGCAAAGCTCCCCGGTGCGGGCAGCGTGGGGTCGGTTCATCGTCGTCCCAGCAGCGGGAGCAGCCCATGGCAGCGAAGATCCTCATCGTGACCGGCGACGCGGCGGAGTCGCTGGAGGTCCTCTACCCGTACCAGCGGCTGCTGGAGGAGGGGTACGAGGTCCACCTCGCGGCGCCCTCGCGCAAGAAGCTCCGCTTCGTCGTGCACGACTTCGAGGACGGCTTCGACACCTACACCGAGAAGCCCGGCTACACCTGGCCCGCCGACCTGGCCTTCGCCGAGGTCGACCCGGCGCAGTACGTCGCGCTCGTGCTGCCCGGCGGCCGCGCGCCCGAGTACCTGCGCAACGACCCCGAGGTCCGCCGGATCGTCTCCGCGTTCGCCGCCGCCGACAAGCCCGTGGCGCAGATCTGCCACGGCCCGCTGATCAGCGCCGCGAGCGGTGCCCTCGACGGGCGGCGGGTCACCGCGTACCCCGCGCTGGAGCTCGACATGAACGCCGCGGGCGCCGTGTTCGAGGACGGCGCGGCGGTCGTCGACGGCACCCTCGTCTCCTCCCGCGCCTGGCCCGACCACCCGGTCTGGATGCGCGAGTTCCTCACCGTGCTGCGGAGCAAGGCGCCGCTCGCCTGACGTCCCGGCGGGCGGTCGCGGCGGGCGGTCGCGGAGGCCGGAAATCCTTCGCGGCCGTCCCGCCGGCCCCGGACAATGGGGTCATGCGCATCCGAGAGGCCCGGGCCGGCGAACTCCCCCTGCTCCAGGACGTCGAGAGGGCGGCGGGACGGTGCTTCCGCGACGTCGGCATGCCCGAGATCGCGGACGACGAGCCGCTGCCGCTCGGTGAACTCGCCCGGTACCAGCGGGCCGGACTGGCCTGGGTGGCCGTCGACGGCGCCGACGTGCCCGTGGCGTACCTGATCGCCGACCGCGTCGACGGCAACCTGCACGTCGAGCAGGTGTCGGTGCACCCCGACAGCGCCCGCCGCGGCATCGGACGGTCCCTGCTGGACCACCTGGCCCGGCGGGCGGCCGCGGACGGCGTGCCCGCCCTGACCCTCACGACCTTCGCCGACGTGCCGTGGAACGCCCCCTACTACGCCCGCTGCGGCTTCCGGCCGGTGGACGGTGCCGCGCTCGGTCCCGGGCAGCGGGAGGTCGTGGCACGCGAGGCGGAGCACGGCCTGGACAGGTGGCCGCGCGTCTTCATGCGGCGCGACGTGTGACATGGCACGGGGGCCGCGCCGGGCCGGTCCGGTCCGGCGCGGTGCGCGGTGCGCCGGCGCGGGCGGCGAAAGCGCTCGACGCCGCCGGGGCGGGCGCCTAGGGTCGAGGGACGGCATCGCGTGTCGGTCACCGACCGGGTGAGGCATGGAGGTGCCCGTGAGAATGCCCTACGGAGCACTCCACACATGTCAGTCGAGCTGAACCACACCATCGTCCACGCGCTGGACAACCGCGCGTCCGCCGCATTCCTCGCCCACGTCCTCGGACTCGAAGTGGGCACCGCCTGGGGCCCGTTCGTCCCCGTCGACACCGCGAACGGCGTCACCCTGGACTTCGCCTCCATCCCCGCCGAGTCGATCGTCCCGCAGCACTACGCCTTCCTCGTCTCCGACGACGAGTTCGACGCGGCCTTCGCCCGGATCCGCGACCGGGGGATCACGTACTACGCCGACCCCTTCCTGAAGCAGCCCGGCGAGATCAACCACCACCACGGTGGCCGCGGCCTGTACTTCAAGGACCCCGCCGGGCACGGGATGGAGATCATCACCCGCCCGTACGGCTTCGGGGGATAGCGGACCCGCGGGGGCGGGGGGGGGGGCCCCGCCCCCGGGCCCCCCCCCGCCCCCCCGAACCGGGGGGGCGGGCGGGGGGGGCCCCCCCGCCCCCCCCCCCCCCCCCCCCCCCCCCCCCCCCGGGGAGC
>NZ_JBIVYX010000013.1:0-72017 GCF_044759225.1 Streptomyces sp. NPDC101132 | reverse complement strand
GCCGCCCTCTTCCTCCCCCCCCCCCGGCGGGGCGGTGCTTGAAAAAAACCCCCCCCCCGCCGGGGTGGGGGGTATGCCCCCCCGGGGGGCCGCGGGGCGCCCCCGGCCCCGGCGCCCCCCCCCGTCCCCGCTTACGCTGGAGGCATGGGCAGGACCCCGCGCACCCGCTTCCACCTGGACCAGGACGGCCACTCGGTCAGCGTCCTGCTGGAGCGCGCGGGAGGGCACGTCGAGGTGCTGGTCGACGGCAAGGTCGTACGGCAGGGGCGGGCGCCCAAGCAGGGGGTGACCGTGCTGCGGGCCGAACTGCCCGGGCAGCCGCCCCGTCCGGTCGCCGTCACCCTCGGCAACCTGGGCGGCGACTTCCTCTGCGAGCTGGACGTCGAGGGCGACCGCCACCCGATGCCGCGCGTACCGCTCGTCGCGCCGGGCGGCGCCAGGCCCACGGGCCGCCCGCACCCGCTGCGCCTGCTGCGGCGTTCGTACCGCCGGGTCCTCCGCCGCATGGTCGCCCACCAGGGCCGTCACCGCCCCCGACCGGCCGCCTAGGCCCTGCCCTTCGGATCACGCCGGACGCCCCCTTCCCATCCGCCCGTCCACTCCGTACAGTGCGCGCGCCGCCGCGCACGGGGTGCGGGGGTGACCAGAGGGGGACACGTGAGGATCACGGGGACGGTACGGGGGAGCGGCCTGCGGCGGCTGCTGGCGGGCGGAACGGCCGCGCTGGTGCTGGCACTGGGGTTGCCCGGCACGGCGGCGGTGGCCCAGTCGGACGCCGGAACGGGCGCGGGCACCGGCAGCGGGACGGGCACCGGCACCGCCGCCGCCCACGAGGCGCTGCTCGCCGCCATGCGGGCGGAGGCCGGCACGGCCGCCGGCGGGGACGGCATCCCCGGGATCATCGCCCGCGTGCACCGCGACGGCACCGACTGGACCGGCACGGCCCGCGGCGACGCCGGGGCGCCCGACCGCGACCCGGACCGGCCCTACCGGGCCGGGTCCATCACCAAGCTCTTCGTCGCCACCACCACGCTCCAGCTGGTCGGGGAGGGCCGGCTGCGGCTGACCGACGACGTGTTCGGGCTGCTGGGACCGGTGCTGAAGACCAACGCCACGCAGGGGTGCAACCCCGCCACCTGGACCTGCTTCGACCCGCCCGGCCCCGGCAAGCCGCCCATCACCGTCAAGGACCTGCTCTCCCACTCCAGCGGGGTCTTCAACTACCTCGGCGACCTGAGCTTCCTCGCCGGGGCCGGAGCGAGCTTCCCCAACCTGCCGACCTACACGGCGCAGCAGCTGGTCAACGAAGGCGCCAACCACGGGCCGCAGTTCGCGCCCGGCACGAGCATGGCGTACGGCAACACCAACTTCATCCTGCTCGGGATGATCATCGAGAAGGTGACCGGACGGCCCTGGGCGGAGGAGGTCGACCGGCGCATCATCGGGCCCCTGGGCCTCGCCCACACCGTGCTGCCCGGCTCCGACCCGGTGCTGCCCGGCCCGCACGACGCGTTCTACACCAACTACCTCCGCCCCCGCGGCGTCTTCGGGCACCTCGCGCGGCCGGCCGCCGACTGGAACCCCTCGATCGGCGGGGCCGCCGGCGCCATCGTCTCCACCACCGGGGACCTGATCACCTTCATCCGCGCCTTGCTCGGCGGCCGCCTGCTGCCCGCCGAGCAGCTCACCGCCATGCGCACCCAGCTCAACCCGAACCGCGTCGGCACCCCTGGCCCCGGCCTGCCGGGCGTCCCCTGCGACCCCGCGCTCACCTGGCCGGAGTGCATCGTCAACCCGGCCATCAGCACGGTGAGTTCGGGCGACGCCGCCACGCCCGGACACTGGTACGCCGCCCGGCCCTGGAAGTCCGGACAGGCCGACGTGGGCCTCGGACTGACGCGCCGCACCCTGACCTGCGCCGACGACAGCACGGTGGTGCTGTACGGGCACAACGGCGCGGCCTTCGGCTCCTTCAGCTACCTGTACGCCACGGAGGACGGCTCGCACGCCGTCGCGCTGAACTACAACGGCGACTGGCCCCTGTGGGAGTTGTACAGCCTCAACGGCCTGCTGGCCGCCGAGTTCTGCACCCGCTGACCCCGCCGCTGCGCCCGCCGCGGCCCGCCCGTACACCTCGGCCACACCCCCCGCCCTTGCGGGCCGGGGGTCTGGCTGAGAGGGTGCTGGGGTGATCGACTCTCCTGCCGAAGCCGATGTCCTGGGTCCGTTCGCCGAGCACCGGCGGCTGCTCTTCGCCACCGCCTACCGGATGCTCGGGAGTGTCGCCGACGCCGAGGACGTCCTCCAGGACGCCTGGCTGAAGTGGGCGCAGGACGACCGGAGTTCCGTCGAGAACCCGAAGGCCTACCTGGTCCGCACGGTCACCAACCTCTCCCTCAACCGGCTCACGTCCGCCCGTGCCAAGCGGGAGGCCTACGTCGGCCCCTGGCTCCCCGAGCCGATGCTCACCCAGCCCGACGTGGCGGAGGAGGCGGAGCGGGCCGACTCGGTGTCCACCGCGATGCTCGTGGTGCTGGAGAGCCTGAGCCCGCTCGAGCGCGCCGTGTTCGTCCTGAGGGAGGTCTTCGGGTACGCGTACGCCGAGATCGCCACGGTGCTCGACCGGACCGAGGCCACCGTGCGCCAGACCGCCCACCGCGCCCGCTCCCACGTCCAGGCCCGCCGGCACCGCTTCGACACGGACACCCGGCGCCGCCACGAGATCACGGAGCGCTTCCTGGCCGCCTGCGCGGGCGGCGACCTGAAGGCCGTGATGGAGCTGATGGCGCCCGACGTGACCGCCTGGTCCGACGGCGGCGGCATCGTCAGGGCCGCTCTGCGGCCCCTGCACGGGCCGGACAAGGTGGCGCGCTGGATCCTCGGCGTGCTGGCCAAGCCGGAGAGCGCGGGCGTCGTCGCCCGGCACGAGGTGGTCAACGGCGAGGAGGGCCTGGTCTTCTCGATCGGCGAGCAGGTCCTGGGGGTGCTCACCTTCGACGTGCTCGACGGAGTGATGCTGAACGTCCGCCTGCAGGCCAACCCCGTGAAGCTGCGCCACTTCAACCAGGGGGCCGACGACGCCGGGCCGGAGGCGGAGCCGGCCACGGGACCGGCCTCGGGACCGGCCACGGGACCGACCACGGAAGCCGCCCGGGCGCCGGCCGCCGGGCCGGACGGCGGTGACGCCCCGTGACCGCGTCGCCGCACCGAACCCGTCCGTTTGGGGCGCCCGCGGCCGGGTAGGCGCGCGGTGTTCCGAGGAGAGCGTGGTGGCCGCGCATCACATCGAACGGGTCGAGGTCCCCGTGGAC
This sequence comes from Streptomyces sp. NPDC101132, assembly GCF_044759225.1. NCBI lineage: Bacteria > Bacillati > Actinomycetota > Actinomycetes > Kitasatosporales > Streptomycetaceae > Streptomyces > Streptomyces sp. NPDC101132. Next base: position 68,706 of record NZ_JBIVYX010000013.1, on the reverse strand, counting down.
GGTTCCGCCGTCGACGGCGACCTCGCCCTGCCGTCCGGGGCCCGGCAGGTGGTCGTCTTCGCGCACGGCAGCGGCAGCTCCCGCCACAGCACCCGCAACCGGTCCGTCGCGAGCGCCCTGCGCCAGGGCCCGCTGGGCACGCTGCTGCTGGACCTGCTCACCCCGCGTGAGGAGGCCGCGGACACGCTGACCGCCGAGCACCGTTTCGACATCCCGCTGCTCGGCTCCCGGCTGGTCGCGGCCGTGGACTGGCTGGCCGCCCGCGCGGACACCGCCGGGCTGCCGGTCGGCCTGTTCGGCGCCAGCACGGGCGCCGCGGCGGCCCTGCTCGCCGCGGCGGAGCGGCCGGACCGGGTGCGCCGCGTGGTGTCGAGGGGCGGGCGCCCGGACCTCGCCGGGGACGCCCTGGGCCGGGTACGGGCGCCCGTCCTGCTGGTCGTCGGCGGGCGGGACACCGAGGTGCTGCGGCTCAACCGGGAGGCCGCCGAGCGGCTCACCGCCCCCTGCGAGCTGACCGTCGTACCCGGCGCCACCCACCTCTTCCCGGAACCGGGGGCACTGGAACAGGTCGCCGAGGCCGCCCGCGCGTGGTTCCTGCGCGCGGTGGACGGCCCGCCGTGAGGAGGAACCACGATGGCCACGCGCTTCACCAACCGACAGCAGGCCGGCCGGCAGCTGGCCGAGAGGATCGCGGCCGTCGCGGCGGAGCAGCGGTGGAAGCGGCCCCTGGTCCTCGCCCTGCCGCGCGGCGGGGTGCCCGTGGGAGCCGAGGTGGCGGAGGCCCTGCACGCGCCCCTCGACGTCCTGGTGGCCCGCAAGATCGGCGCCCCCGGCCACACCGAACTCGGCATCGGGGCGGTCGTCGACGACGACCCGCCCCTGTTCGACCCCCGCGCCCTGGAGTACCTCGGGCTCACCGAGGACGAGCTGGCCTTCGACGTCGCCCGCGAGCGCATCGAACTGCGCCGCCGGGAGGCCCTGTACCGCGGCATCCGGGTCCCGCCCGAGGTGCGCGGCCGTACGGTCGTCCTGGTCGACGACGGGCTGGCCACCGGGGTCACCGCCCGGGCCGCCCTGCGCCACCTGCGGGGCCGCGACCCCGCGCGGCTCGTGCTCGCCGTGCCGGTCGCCGCGCCCGAGGCCCTGGTGACCCTCTCCGCGGAGACGGACGAGGTGATCTGCCTGAGCCGGCCGCAGCCGTTCCACGCCGTCGGCCTCTGGTATGAGGACTTCGAGCAGACCACCGACCGCGAGGTGACCGCCCTGCTGGGCCGCCAGCCGGTGAACCACTGACCCGCTGACCCACGCGGACCCGCTGACCTGCGCGGACCGCTGACCTGCGCGGACCGCTGACCTGAGCGGACGCGCCGGCTTACGGACCCGCTGACCCACCGGCCCACGCGCCCGCGGCGCCGCCGAGCCCGGAGGCGGCGCAGCCTACCGGCCCTGCGCGGGCGGCTCCAGGGGCGGCGCCGACACCGCGCAGTGGGTGCGGCACTGCGGATGGCAGCCGGCCGGCGCCTGCGACCGCACCGTCGTCCAGGCCAGCACCGCCCCCGCCACCAGCAGCCCGGCACACCAGGCCATCGCCGGGCCGAACGCCGCGTCGAACTCGGCCGGGGACCGGTACGCCTCCGGGCCCATTCCGGCGAGCAGCGGCAGCGCCGCGACCGCCAGCAGCCCCGCCACCCGCGCCGCGGCGTTGTTGATCCCGCTGGCCAGTCCCGCGCGGCCGGGATCCACCGACGCCAGCACCGCCGAGGTCAGCGGCGCGACCAGGGCGGCCATGCCGAGCCCGAGCACCAGCATCGCGGGCAGCACGTCACCCCAGTACGAGGCGTCGGGGCCCACCCGCAGCATGAGCAGCATGCCCGCCGCGCACAGCAGGGGCCCGACGGTGAGCGGGATCCGGGGGCCGATCCGTTCGCCCAGCTCGCCGGAGCGTGCCGACAGCAGCAGCATCACCAGCGTGGTCGGCAGCATCGCCGCGCCCGCGCCCAGTGCCGAGTAGCCGGAGACGACCTGGAGCTGGAGCACGGCCAGGAAGAAGAACCCGCCGAAGGCGGCGTACACGAACAGCGTCACCACGTTCAGCGCGGTGAACTGCCGCGAGGCGAACACCGCGGGCGGCACCATCGGGTCCGCGCGCCGCCGCTCCACCACCACGAACGCCACCCCCGCCAGCACGCCCGCGACCCCGGCCGCCACCACCACCGGGCCCGCCGTCCCGGCCTCGATCAGCGCGTAGGTCACCAGGGCCAGCGCCAGCGCCCCGAGCACCGCGCCCAGCACGTCGAACCTGCCGTGCGCCGCCGGGTCGCGCGACTCCGGTACGTGGCGCAGCGCGACCGGCACGCAGAGCGCGGCCAGCGGCACGTTCAGCAGGAACACCCAGCGCCAGCCGGGCCCGTCCACCAGCCAGCCGCCGAGGAACGGGCCGACGGCCGCACCGATGCCGCCGAAGCCCGACCACAGGCCCACCGCCCGCGCCCGGTCGTCCGGGTGCAGGGAGGCCTGGATCAGGGCCAGCGAGCCGGGGGTGAGGAGGGCGCCGCCGATCCCCTGGAGGGCCCGGGCCGCGACCAGCACCGGGGCGTTGGGCGCCAGTCCGCACAGCAGCGAGCCCGCGGCGAACCAGGCCACCCCCAGGACGAACACCCGGCGGCGGCCGAACCGGTCGCCGAGCGCCCCGCCGACCAGGATCAGCCCGGCGAGCGTGAGCAGGTAGGCGTTGACCGTCCACTGGAGCGCGGCCATGTCGGTGCCCAGGTCGGCGCCGATGCGCGGCAGCGCCACGTTGACCACGGTCGAGTCGAGCAGCGCCATGGTCGAGCCCAGGATGGTGACGAGCAGGACGCGGCGGCCCCGGGGGCTGTCGAGCCGTACGCCCCCGTCGCCGTCGCCCGGGGCGCCGCGGCCGGGGCCCAGGCCCCCGCCGGAACCGTCCGCCGGGCCGGCGCCGGGGGTGCCGCCGCGGGTGTCGCCGGGGCCCGCGTGCCGTTCGCCGTCTGCCATGCCTCCAGAGTGGTGACCGTTGAGCCGTGGGGCCAGTGGGCATCGCCATGGGTAACGAACTGATCACTCTCCGCGATGAATCGGCATATGCCGCGTGCAGGTGGGGCACGGTCAGGGCGACCCCTGCCCGACCGCACCCGAGGAGTGGTCACCCATGCCCCCCACCGCCGGACTCCCCGCAGACCTCCCCGACTGGCTGGACCGCCTGCTGCGCCGCCGCAGGAGCCCCCGCCCCGAACCCCCGGCGCCCGGTCCCGGGCCGCAGGTCCCCGGCCCGACGCCCGCCCCGCCGCCCGGCCCCGTGCCCTCCACCGCCCCCGCCTTCACCGCCGACTTCAGCTCCACCTCCCAGTGGGTCGCCGGCCGCTCGTGGGCGTATCCGGACGGCGGGCCCACCAACCACCGCGACAACAAGCTCGACCACCTCACCGCCGACCCCGCCTACAGCCGCACCGGGCTGTTCCGCGCGACGCGCCGCCCGGACGGCGACTGGGACGCCGGCCTGCTCACCACGGAGGGCAGCGACGAGGGGTTCATGCTGCGCACCGGGGACGTGCTGGAGACCCGGGTCCGGCTGCCGCGCGAACTCGGCGCGTGGCCCGCGATCTGGACCTGGCGCGACGGCGGGCAGGAGATCGACGTCTTCGAGTACCACCCCGACAACCCCGACCTGCTGGAGCTGACCAACCACGTGAGGGGCGCCCAGTCCTACCACCGGGACCCGGCCGTCGCCCCGGGCGCGTGGGTGGACCTGGCGGTGGAGTTCGGCTCCCGGTCGGTGGTCTGGTGGGTCAACGGCCGCCGGGTGTTCGCCGACCGGGCCGGGGTGGGCCGCCGCTGGCACGCGTACCTGATCGTCAACCTGTCGGTCTGCGCGGGCCGTTACCACCCGGCGCCGGCGGCGGGCGTCGACGAGATGTCGTACGAGGTGGCGCACCTGCGCGTCCACCGCGGTTGACCCGGGCGGGCCCGGAGGGCGCCGGAGGGGCCGCGTAGGATCGACCGGTCGCGGCCCCTCCGGCCCGTACCCCGAGCGAACGGAGTCCCGTCCATGCGCTACGTCCCCCTCGGCAGCAGCGGTCTGCGGGTCTCCGCCGTCGGTCTCGGCTGCAACAACTTCGGGGGCCGGCTCGACGCCGGGCGGACCCGGGAGGTCGTCGACGCGGCCCTCGACGCCGGCATCACCCTGTTCGACACGGCCGACATCTACGGCAACCGCGGCGGTTCCGAGGAGTTCCTGGGCAAGGCGCTCAAGGGCCGCCGCGACCAGGTGGTCCTCGCCACCAAGTTCGGCTTCGACGGGGTCGACATGGGCTACGGGCCCGCCGCCGGCGGCCGTGGCGGGCGCGGCTACGTCCGGCGCGCCGTCGAGGCCTCGCTGCGGCGGCTGGACACCGACCACATCGACCTGTACCAGCTGCACAGCCCCGACCCCACCACCCCGGTGGCCGAGACGCTCGCGGCCCTGACCGAACTGGTCGCCGAGGGCAAGGTCCGCTACATCGGGCACTCCAACCTCAGCGGCTGGCAGCTCGCCGAGGCCGAGCACACGGCCCGCGAACTGGGCACAGCCCACTTCGTCTCCGCCCAGAACCACTGGTCGCTGCTGGCCCGCCAGGCCGAGTACGAGCTGGTGCCGGCCGCCGTGCACTACGGCGTCGGCGTGCTGCCGTACTTCCCGCTGGCCAACGGGCTGCTGACGGGCAAGGTGCGGCGCGGGGCGGAGGTGCCGGCCGGGTCGCGGCTGGCGGGCCGGGACGCGTACGTCGCGGAGCGGCTCGACCGGGTGGAGGCCCTGGCCGCCGTGGCCGAGAAGCACGGCCGGAGCCTGCTGGAGCTGGCCATGGGCTGGCTCGCCGCCCAGCCGGGCTGCGCCTCGGTCATCGCCGGGGCGACCAGCCCCGAGCAGGTGCGGGCCAACGCGGCCACGGCGGACTGGATCCCGGACGCCGGGGTGCTGGCCGAGGCCGGCGCGGCGGCACCGCGCTGACCCCGTCGGGGCGGAGGCGGCTCGGCCCCGGGGTACGGGGAAGGGGGCGCGGACCGGTCCGCGCCCCCTTCCTCACATCGCTCCGGGCCCTCTCCGGGCCGGCCGTGGGGCCGTGCCCCGGGCCGTTCCTCGGGTCGTGCCTCAGGCCGGGCCGAAGGTCAGCGACAGCTGCGGCGTCCCCTCGTTGGCCGCGGCCTCGGAGGACCAGAGCCACAGGGCGTCCGTGCCGGGCCCGGTCAGCGCCAGGCTGTAGCCGCCGCCCAGCGCCGCCGCCACCGCGGCCCGGTCGAGCTGCACCGAGGCCACCGCCGAGCCGTCCGCGACGCCCGGCAGCGTGCCCAGGACCGTCCCGCCCAGCGCCGGACGGGTGGTGTACGTCGTGCCCGCCTCGGTCCACGCCCCGGTGACCGGCACCACCGAGACGGTGTCGGCCGTGCCCGCCCCGCTCATCGTGCTGGTCTTGACGCTGAGCGTCGCGGACTTCAGCACCGTGCCCGCGGGGGCGGCCGGCAGGCTGAAGCGCAGGTAGCTCTGGTAGAGGCTGCTGCCGCGCACGGCCAGGGAGCCGGACGCGCCGTAGTTGGTGTCCGGTGCGCCCTGGTTGACGTACGTGTCCTCGCTCGCGGTGACCAGCACGACCGAGTCCGAGGGCGCCTTGGCCAGGGCGAAGTGGTTCTGCACCTGGGCCGCCGTCAGCACCGACGGGTAGACGGCCGTCTCGTCGAGCTGCCCGGCGAAGTAGTTGCTGGTGGGGCGGTTGGGCCAGTTGTTGAGGTTGTCGCCGCCCACGTGCCAGTAGCCGCCGTAGGCCTGGTTCGTGGTGTGCGGCAGCGTGCCGCGGTTCTGGCCGTCCACCCAGAGCACCATGCCGCCCGGGCCCTGCGTCGCGACCACGTGGTGCCACTGGTTGTCGTTGAACGAGGCCGCCGTGGTGATGGTGCGGGTGGCGCCGTTGTAGATGCCGAAGACGATCCGGCCGTCGTTCGTCATGTAGAGGTGCTTGTCGAACGCGGAGCTGTTCCGGGTGGTGTTGTTGCCGAAGCCCAGCAGTTTGCCGCCGCGGGTGGTGGAGGTCCGGAACCAGGTCTCCAGGCTGTAGCCGGGGGTCACCGTCTGGCGCCGGTCGCTGTGCACCTTCTGCACCGCGCCGTCGAAGCCGATCGCCGTGCCCGGGCCGGTGATCGCGCCCGGACCCTGGCGCAGCGCGGGGCCGTTGACGTGCAGGCCGCCGGTGTTGCCGGAGACCGAGGAGTCCGCCACGAACGGGGTGACCGGGTCGTCGTACCGCCAGTACAGCGTCGCGCCGTCCGAGCGGACCCGGTCCGGGTACGACTGCACCGCGGTCGGCACGGTCACGCTCGCCGTCGCCGACAGGGCGCTGGTGTTGCCGGCCGCGTCCGTGGCCGTCACCCGGTAGGTGTACGTCTGGCCGGCCGTCACCGCGGTGTCGGTCCAGGAGGCCTGCGGGCGGAGGAAGAACAGCGAGTCCGCGGTGGTCGTGTGGACGGGGGAGGCCCCGCCGTTGCGGTAGATCCGGTAGGTCAGCCGGCTGTCGTCCAGGTCCAGGCTGGTGCGCCAGCGCACCTGCACCTCGCCCGGCCTGACGGAGCCCGCGCTGGCCACCGGGGTCGTGGGCGCGCCGGTGTCGCCGGTGGACGCGAAGCGGGTCAGGCCCTGCTGGGCGTGTCCGTTGACGGTGGTCTGCTCGCCGCCGACCCACAGGTAGTCGACGCCGTTCTTGGCACCCACGGCCAGCACGCGCGGGCCGATGCCCTCGCCGATGCCGTCGTTCGTGTCGGGCGCCCAGCCCAGCTTCCCGGTGCCGGTGACCGGCTGCGCCAGCAGGTGGTGGCGCTGGCCGTCGGGGAACTCGCCCACGCTGGAGCAGTCGTGGGCGTGCGAGGCGCTGTACAGCACGCCCTGGTGGTGCAGGACGGCCTGGGTGGCACCGAGGCAGCTGTCCCGCCACTTCTGGTTGAAGTCGGAGAGGTTCAGCGCGATCCGGCCGTCGAACCCGCCGGTGCCCTCGTTGGCCGTGTAGAAGCCGGTGGCGTCGGAGGTGAGGTCCTTGACCACCGACTGGTTCTGGATGAACCCGGCGGGATACGCCTTGGTGAGCGCGCCGGTCGTCGCGTCGACCACCGCGAGGGCGTGCGTGGCGGTGCCGTTGACGGTGAAGAAGTCACCGCCCAGGATCACGTTCCTGCCGTCCGGCGTGACCTCCAGGGCCCGGCCGGGCTCGTCGGCGTTGGCGGTGAACGGCTTCAGCGCGCCGGTGCCGGCGTCCACCGCGGCGAACCGCTGCCGGGTCTGGCCGGACACGGTGCCGAAGTCGCCGCCGACGTAGACGGTGTCGCCGGTGACGGCGAGCGCGCGGACCGTCGCGGGGAAGCTCGGCCGGAAGGTGTTCTTCGGCGTGCAGGTCGCCACGTCGATCGCGGCCAGGCTGCTCACCGCGAGCCCGTTGACCGCCCCGAAGTACCCGCCCGCGTACAGCGTGGACTTGTCCGCGGACAGCGCCAGCGCCCGCACGGTCGCGGTGCCGGAGCCCACCGTGAAGGAGAGCCTGCACGAGGTGGGGGCGCCGGTCGCGGCGTCGAGGGCGACGAAGTTCACCGCCTGCTGCTCGGTGCCCGCGCCGCCGGCCGGCGGCCGCACGGCCGAGAACGTACCGCCGGCGAACACCGTGCTCCCGGCCGCCGCCAGGGACCACACCACGCCGTTGGTCTGCCAGGTCGGCAGGTCGTCGGCGGTGAACGCGACCGGCGGGGTGATCGCCGAAGCCTGCGGTACGAGCGCCCCGGCCAGCCCGGCCCCGGCCAGTCCCAGCACCAGCGCACCGGCCAGCGCCCGGTATCTCCTCCGTGTCGACCTGTCCATGAACCCCCCAGAGAACCCGGCTCCGCACCGGAGGACCCGGCGCGCTACGGGCGCACAATAGGGTCATTTCCTTTCGGCCACACCCCGATTGACCGAAACGGTGCCGGACGACAGCCGCTGGGCGAGGAACACCGGGACCACGGAGAGCAGCACCAGCACGGCGGCGACCACGCTGACCACCGGCGCCTGCTGCGGCCGCGCCATGTTCGAGAAGATCCACACCGGCAGCGTCTGCACGCCGGGGCCCGCGGTGAAGGTGGTCACCACGATCTCGTCGAAGGACAGCGCGAAGGCCAGCAGCCCGCCCGCCGCCAGGGCCGACCGCACCAGCGGGAAGGAGACGTCGCGGAAGGCCCGGAAGCCGTCCGCGCCCAGGTCCATCGCCGCCTCCTCGTACGAACCCGGCAGCCGCCGCAGCCGGGCGAGCACGTTGTTGAACACCACCACCACGCAGAACGTGGCGTGGCCGACCACCACCGTGAACAGCCCCAGCCCCACGCCCAGCGGCTCCAGCACCGTACGGAACGCGGAGTTGAGCGCCACGCCCGTCACGATCCCCGGCAGCGCGATCGGCAGCACCACCACGAAGGACACCGTCTCCCGGCCGAAGAACCGGTGCCGGTGCACGGCGAAGGCGGTGAGCGTGCCCAGGACGAGCGCGACGGCCGTGGCGCCGAGACCCGCCTTCACGGAGGTCCACAGCGCGGCGCGGGCCCCCTCACTGCCCCAGGCGTCGGCCCACCAGCGCAGCGTGAAGCCGCTGGGCGGCCAGCCCGCACTGCGGTCCGGGTTCACCGAGTTGACCAGCACCAGCAGCAGCGGCACGTAGATCACCGCGAAACCGAGCACCGCGGCCAGCCGCAGCGCGATCCGCGCCGGACGTGAGAGGTTCATGGCGTGTCTCCTGGGGCGGCCCCGGGGGCCGCCCGGTCGATGGCTCTAGAGGCTGCCGAGCGCGCCGGTCCGGCGCACGGCCAGCAGGTACAGCACGATGGCGGCCACGGGCAGGGTGCCCAGCGCGGCGGCGAGCGGCGGGTCCAGGGTGATGTTCGCGGCGATCAGGTTGCCGATCAGCTGCGTCTTGCCGCCCACGATCTGTACGGCGATGTAGTCGCCCAGGCTCAGGGAGAAGGTGAACACCGACCCGGCCGCCACGGCCGGCAGCACCATCGGCAGCACCACGGACCGGAAGGTGCGCCAGGTCCGCGCCCCCAGGTCCGCGGAGGCGTCGAGCAGGTTGTCCGGCAGTTGCTCCAGCGCCGCGTGCAGCGGCAGCACCATGTACGGCAGCCACAGGTACGTCAGCACGATCACCACGGCCGGCAGCCCGTACCCGGGGCCGTCCAGGCCCAGCGGTGCCAGCACCGAGTCCAGCAGTCCGCCCTCGGCCAGGATGATGCGCCAGGCGTATGCCTTGACCAGGTAACTGGCCCACAGCGGCATCAGCAGCCCGACCACCAGCAGCGGCCGCCACCGGGGCCGCGCCACGCGGGCGGTGTAGAAGGCGACCGGGAAGGCGATCACCGCGCAGAGCACGGTCACCGCGAGGGCCACCCCGACGCTGCGCAGCGCGACCTGCCCGTACACCCCGGAGGTGACGAGCGCCTGGAAGTTGCGGCCGGTCCAGGTGCGGACCACGTCGGAGGTGAAGGGGTCCGTGGACCAGAAGGCGGACAGGAACAGCGCCGCCAGCGAGCCGAGGTAGGCCAGCACCAGCCAGGTGAGCGGGGCGGAGAGCAGCAGGGCGAGGCGGAGCCGGGGGCGCCGGTGCAGGCTCCCGGCCAGCCGCCGGACGGGTCCGGCGGCCGGTGCGGTGGCCCGCGCCGCCGGTGCGGCGGCGGGCGCGGGCGGGGCGGAGGTCATCGGCAGGTCAGCCCTTGATCTCGGTCCAGGCCTGCACCCACTCCGAGTACGGCACGCAGGTGGTGTCCGTGCGGCCGTCCACGCACTGCGGGATGGGCGTGGTCCAGAAGTGCACGCGCTTCCAGTACGCCTCGTCGGCAGCGTGGTAGGTGGCGCAGTGGCCCTTGTCGGCGGTCTTGTCGCAGGACTTGGCGTTGGACGGGGCCTCGCCGAAGTACTCGGCGACCTGGGCGTTGACCTCGGGGGAGATGATCCAGTCGAGCCACTGGTACGCGCAGTTGGGGTTCTTGGCCTTCGCGGAGACCATCCAGGTGTCGGACCAGCCGGTCGCGCCCTCCTTCGGCAGGACGGCCTCCACGGGGGCCTTCTCGGCCTTGGCGGCGTTCACGATGACCTGCCAGGTGGTGCCGACCACCGAGTCGCCGCTCTTGAAGGCGGAGATCTCCTTGAGGTAGTCGCTCCAGTACTCGCCGATGTTCCGGTTCTGTTCCTCGAGCAGGGCCACAGCCGCGTCGAACTGCTTGCGGTCCAGCGCGTACGGGTTCTTGATGCCCAGGTCCGGCTGGGTGGCCGAGAGGTAGAGCGCGGCGTCGGCGAGGTAGATCGGGGAGTCGTACGCGGTGACCTTGCCCTGGTGCGCGGCGCCCCGGTCGAAGACGGCCGACCAGGAGTCGGGGGCGGGGGTGACCTTGTCGGTGCGGTACATCAGCAGGTTGGCGCCGCGCCCGTGGGGGACGCCGTACGCGACGCCCTTGACCGAGTTCCAGGGCTGGTTCTTCAGGCTCGGGAACACGTCGGCGTAGCTGGGGATCAGCGCGGTGTTGACGGGGGCCGCGTCGCCGGAGGCGATGAGGCGGAGCGAGGCGTCGCCGGAGGCGGACACGGCGTCGTACTGGCCGGTCTTCATCAGGCTGACCATCTCGTCGGAGGTCCCGGCGGTCTTGGTGTTGACCTGGCAGCCGGTCTTCTTCTCGAAGGGCGTGACCCAGTCGGTCTTCGGGTCGTTCGAGCCGTCCTCGGTGTAGCCGGCCCAGGCGATCAGGTTGACCTGGCCCTCGCCGGTGCCGAGGGATGCGAGTGCGGAGAGCTTGGGCGGGGTGAACCCGCTGCCGCCGGGCGCCCCGGCCCCGCCGCCGCCGTCGGCGGAGCCGCCGCAGGCGGTGGTGAGGGTGAGGGTGCCGAGGGCGGCCGCGGCCGCGAGGGTACGGGTGAGGCGCACGGTGTCTCCAGGGAAGGGGCCGGGATGGCGGGAGGGGGACGGGGCGGGGCCCGGGTCAGGCGGGGGCGCCGACGGCGAAGTTGTGGCGCCGGTCCCACCGGAGGCGGACGCGGGCGCCGCGGTAGGCGGCGACGTCGGCGGAGGAGGTGTCGAGGTTCTGCTGGACGGCGGTGAGCCGGCCGCCCGCGTCGAGGTCCACCAGGAAGCGGGTGGCTCCGCCGAGGTAGACCACCTCGGCGACGGTGCCGGCGGCGGTGCAGTGCCCGCTCCCGGCATCCGCTCCGTCCGGGGCGTGCGGGCCGTCCGGGCCGGGCGCGGGGGCCGCGTCGCCGTGCAGGACGCGGATCTTCTCGGGCCGGATGCTGTACGTGCCCGCGGCGCCGGTGAGCCGTTCGGCGGCCGGTCCGGTGAGCAGGTTCGAGGTGCCGACGAAGCCCGCGACGAAGGCGGTGGCGGGGCGCTCGTAGATCTCGGCCGGGGTCCCGGTCTGCTCGATCCGGCCGCCGTTCATCACGGCGATCCGGTCGCTCAGGGTCAGGGCTTCCTCCTGGTCGTGGGTGACCAGGACGAAGGTGACGCCCACCTCGCGCTGGAGTGCCTTCAGCTCGACCTGCATCTCCTCGCGGAGCTTGAGGTCGAGGGCGCCGAGGGGTTCGTCGAGCAGCAGGACGGCCGGCCGGTTCACCAGGGCGCGGGCCAGGGCCACGCGCTGGCGCTGCCCGCCGGAGAGCTGGGCGGGGCGGCGCGCCCCGTACCCGTCCAGGCGGACCCGGGCGAGGGCGGTGCGGGCACGGTCGAGCCGCTCGGCCCGGGGCACACCGCGCACCTTCAGCCCGTACGCGACGTTCTGCTCCAGCGTCATGTGCGGGAAGAGGGCGTAGTCCTGGAACACGGTGTGCACGTCGCGCTCGTACGGCGCGGCACGGGTCACGTCCCGGCCGGCCAGCTCGATGGTGCCGGCGGTGGGGGCCTCGAAGCCCGCGACCATGCGGAGCACGGTGGTCTTGCCCGAGCCGGAGGGCCCGAGGACGGAGAAGAACTCGCCGTCCGCGACGTCGAGGTCGATGCCGGTGACGGCGTCCGTCCGGCCGAAGGACTTGCGCAGGCCGCGCAGCCGGATGGCGTGGGGGCGGGGAGCCCCGGTGGCGTTCGCCGCCATGGAGGGGACCTTTCGGGGGGCCGACGGGGGTGCGGGCAGGGGCGGTTCCGGCGCGCCGGGCCCCTGCTGGGGCGTAAACCTATGAACCCATAGGTCAAACTTCAAGAGCCCGATAAGGTAAAGCTTCCGTCATGCACAAGGTGGTGATCATGAGCCGAACCGGCGTGCGCCGCGCGGGGGACGTGGCCCGCACGGCCGTCTTCACTCCCGTGGACACCCTGGCCCGGGTCGACGCCGTCATCCGGCGGCTGGGCGACGCCATCGAGCTCGGCCTGCTGGCCGACGGCGAGCAGCTGCCCGGCGAGACCGACCTCGCCAACCAGCTCGGCGTGTCCACCGTGACCCTGCGGGAAGCCCTGGTGGCCCTGCGCCAGCAGGGCCTGGTGACCACGCGGCGCGGCCGCGGCGGCGGCAGCTTCGTCACCGTCCCCGAGGGCCCGCCGGCCGCCCGCCTCACCGCCCGCCTCACCGCCTGGAGCCCCGAGGAGCTGCGCGACCTCGCCGACCACTGGGCCGCCATCGCCGGAGCGGCCGCCCGGCTGGCCGCCGTCCGAACGGAACCGGACGATCTCGCACCGCTGCGCCGCTCCGCCGAGGAGCTCGCCGGCACCGCGGACCCCGCGGCCCGCAGCCGCCTCCACGGCAGGTTCCACGTGGAACTCGCGGCCGCCGCCCAATCGGCCCGTCTCACCAGGGAAATGGTCGGTTTCCAGACGCAGGTCGGAGCGCTACTGTGTCTCGCGCTCGCCGAGGAAGCACACTGCCAGCGCGTCCTCGGACGGCTCCGCGCGCTCCTCGCCGCCCTGGCGGAAGGGGACGCCGAGGCCGCCAGAGCCCTGGCCGAGCACTGCGTACAGGACTCGATGGACCCCCTCATCGAACTCCGCCTCCGCCCCCAGGCGGTGGCCGCCCGGAGGTAGACACGATGCCCCGCACCCTGGAGGCCACGGCCGGCACGGCCGCTGTGACCGCCCGCGTCAGAGCCACCCTGGAGGGCGTCTTCGAGGCCGTCGCGCGCACCGCCGACGAGGCGGCGCATCTGCTGGCCGCCGCCTCCGCGCCCGCCCCGGGAAGCCGCGGTCCGGGAAGCAGCGGCCCGGGAGGCCGCGGTCCGGTCACCGCCGACCTGGCGGCCCTGCGGCCCGCACTGCACCGCCGGCTGGGGGAGGAGCGGCTGGTGTCGGGCATCGGCTTCGTCGCCGCTCCCGGCCTGCTGGCCGACGTGCCGGCATGGCTGGAGTGGTGGCAGTCCGCCCCCGAGGGAGCCGTCCGCCCGCTCCTGCTCGACCTCGACCCCGGTACCTCCGCCTACTCCGACTACACGCACTGGGACTGGTACGCGCTGCCCCGCGACACCGGGGCGCGCACGGTCGCCGGCCCGTACGTCGACTACCTCTGCTCGGAGGAGTACAGCCTGACGCTGGCGGCCCCGGTGCGGGTGGCCGGGCGCTTCGCCGGGGTCGCCGCGGCCGACGTGTACCTGCGGCACTTCGAGGCGGAGGTGATGCCGCTGCTCCAGGGGCTGCCGTACCGGGCGAGCCTGGTGAACGCGCGCGGCCGGGTGGCTGCCTCGACCGACCCGCGCCACCTCGCGGGCTCCCTGCTGAAGGGACCGGACTTCGCCGGCGTCCTCGCTTCCCCGCACCCCGTGGCCCACGCGGGGCTGACGCTGACGCCCTGCGAGGGCATCCCGCTGCTCCTGGTCACGCCGGCGGCCGCTTCCTGAGGTGCTGCGGACCTGGGGTTCCGCGGATCGAGGTGCTGTGGATCCGAGGGTCTTGAGGTGGCCCGCGCCGGGCGGCCGTGGGGGACGAACCGGGTCAACCGCCCGGAGTGCGACATAAGGGTGCGGCCACCTCCGCGGCGTGTCCGGATTCCGGTGCGTGCGCGATCGGGAATCTCGCATTCCGGTTAGTCGTGGCACTCCGGGCCCCGCCCGGCCGCCCGCCGCCGCCGCAGGCTTGCGGATGTGAAGACTGAGGTCAGGAGGCCGTGATCGACGATCTTCGGCCGTCACGGGCCCCTTGCGGAGGATCTCCGGCAGAGCCGGATCGTTATCCTCAAATCTTCCTCAGATCTAGTGACTCCCCGCTCATGGCGTCTCTAGCTTCCTGACCGGGCAGCCCGTGTGCCGGCCCCCAGCAGCGGCCGTGCCGAGGACCTCCTGTCGAAGCTCCCGCACCACCGACGCCTGCGTCAAGATCATTGATTCGAAGGATGTTCAGAGCATGAAGGTTTCCAAGGCCGGTGCCGTCGTCGCGGTCCTCGCACTCTCCCTGACCGCCACCTCGTGCGGCGGCTCCGAGGAGGAGTCCACGATCTCGATCGGCATCAAGTTCGACCAGCCCGGCCTGGGCCTTCGTGAGGACGGCGCGTTCTCCGGCTTCGACGTGGACGTCGCGAAGTACGTCGCCAAGGAGCTGGGCTACGACGAGGACCAGATCGAGTTCAAGCAGGTCTACAGCTCCGACCGCGAGCTGCTGCTCCAGTACAAGGAGGTCAAGTTCGTCGTCGCCAGCTACTCGATCAGCGAGAAGCGCAAGGCGAAGGTCGACTTCGCGGGCCCGTACTTCCTGGCCCACCAGGACCTGATGATCCGCTCCGACGAGACCGAGATCAAGAAGGCCCAGGACCTCAACAGCAAGCGGCTCTGCTCGGTGACCGGCTCCACCTCCGCCCAGAACGTCAAGGACAAGCTGGCGAAGAAGGCCGACCTGCTGGAGCTCGGCGGCTACTCCGAGTGCGTCGTCGCCCTCCAGGACGACGTCCTCGACGCCATGACCACGGACAACGCCATCCTGGCCGGGTACGCCGCCCAGAAGTCCAACCAGGGCAAGTTCAAGCTCGCCGGCCTGAACTTGAGCGACGAGTACTACGGCATCGGCGTCCGCAAGGGCGAGACGGAGCTCCAGACCCAGATCAACGCCGCCCTGCGCAAGATGGTCAAGGACGGCTCCTGGTCCCGCTTCGTGAAGGCCAACTTCGGCGACGAGTACCGCAGCGAGCCGGCGCCCGCCATCACCGAGGGCAAGTGACCCGGGCCGTACCGCCGCCGGCACCGGCCGGCGGCGGTACGGACGCGTCGGTGCGCCGTCGGGGTGCGGGTCAGCCGAGCGGTACGGAGACGATGGAGGACGCCGTCGCGGGGTCGCTCCAGTCCGCGTCGAACGCCGCGTTCACCACGTAGAGCCGCCCGCCCCACACCGCCGCCGTGGTCGGCTCGTCGAAGCGGGCGTCGGTGATCCGCCGCACGAAGCGGCCGCGCGTACCGTCGTCGCTGAGCGTGAACACGTCGACGGCGTACGCCCAGTTGCGCACGACGTACAGCGTCCGGCCGCGGAGTGCGAGACCGTCCCCGAACCCCACCGAACCCTCGCCCTCCAGCACGGTGCGCGTCGCCGCGCCCGTGCGCGGGTCGACCCGGAACAGGGCGGAGACGTTGTCGTTCACGACGAGCAGGGCCCGCCCGTCCGGGGTCCGCTCGATGCCGTTCGAGCCCCAGTACGCGCCGCCCGGCGGCGTCGGCGTCCACGCGCCGCCGAGCGGCAGGACGCGGACCGCCGCCCCGGGCACCCCCGCCGTGCCCAGCGGCAGGTGGTACAGGGCGTCGTTGAACGAGTCGGTGAACCAGGCACCGCCGCAGGCGACCACCACGTCGTTGACGAACGCCGTCCCCG
Source organism: Streptomyces sp. NPDC101132 (assembly GCF_044759225.1). NCBI lineage: Bacteria > Bacillati > Actinomycetota > Actinomycetes > Kitasatosporales > Streptomycetaceae > Streptomyces > Streptomyces sp. NPDC101132. The sequence continues at coordinate 52,903 of NZ_JBIVYX010000013.1, read as the reverse complement.
TCACGGCCTGGTGGGTGGCCAGCACCCGCCCGCTGCCGGCGTGCACCACGCTGATCCGGCCGCTGGCGCCGCCCGCGACGAGCAGGCGCCCGTACGGGTCCAGCTTGAGCCCCACCGACATGGGCCCCGTGCCCCGCGTGACGATCCGGCCCGTGCCGGTCACGAGGTCGACCCGGTAGAGGGAGCCGTCGATCAGGGACCCGGTGTAGGCCACGCCCCCGCGGGAGACCGTGATCCCCTCGGGCTGGAAGCCCGGCGGGGTGGCGAGGGTGGTGGGCCGGTCCGCGGTGGTCCCGGCACCGGCGGCCGAAGCGGCCGGGGCGAGCGGGCCCGCCAGGGCGGAGCCGGCGAGGGCCGCGGCGGCACCGAGGAAACCGCGTCGTGAGGGAGAGCCTGCCACTGTCCGGTCCTTCCGAATCGACGGTGGGGCGAGGGCGTGCGACCCATCCACCTCAGCACACCACTCCCGTGACGGCGACGGTCTGCCGGGACGCTTCACAAGGGAATGAGGACGTTCCCCTTCACCCCGCGGGCGCCCGGCCCCCGTGCCGCCCGTACCGCCGGTGCGCCCCGGCCCCCGTGCCGTCCCGGCGGCCGGGTACCTTGATCGCGAGCTGCGGGAGGGCGGTGCCATGACGGAGGACACGGGCCGGCACACGGGCCGGGACACGGAGCGGGACACGGGGACCGGCAGCGCCGCGGCGAGCGGCGCGGGGGAGCGCCGCGTCACGGTGGTGACCGGCGGCAGCCGGGGCATCGGTGCCGCGGTCTGCCGGAGGCTGGCGGCCGAGGGCCACGACCTCGCCCTGGCATACGTGAGCGACGCCGAGGCGGCCGAGCGGGTGGCCGCCGACGTCCGCGCGGCCGGCGCGCGCTGCGTCACCGTACGCGCCGACACCTCGGTGGAGGACGACGTCGACCGCCTCTTCGACACGGCCCGCGACGCCCTGGGGCCGGTCACGGGACTGGTCAACAACGCCGGCGTCACCGGACCCCTCGGCCGGCTCGCCGACGCCCGCACCGAGGACCTCCGCCGCGTGGTGGAGGTCAACCTCCTCGGCAGCCTGCTGTGCTGCCGGCGCGCCGCCCGCGACCTGCCCGACGGCGGCGCGGTCGTCAACATCTCCTCCGCCGCCGCGACCCTCGGCAGCCCCGGCGACTACGTGCACTACGCGGCCACCAAGGCCGCCATCGACACCCTCACCCTCGGCCTGGCCAAGGAACTCGGCCCCGCGGGCATCCGTGTCAACGCGGTGGCCCCCGGCATCATCACCACCGACATGCACGCGACGATGGGCGACCCCGACCGCCCCGCCAAGGCCGCCGCCGGCATCCCGCTGCGCCGGCCCGGACACCCCGACGAGGTCGCGGGCGCGGTCGCCTGGCTGCTCTCCCCGGACGCCTCGTACACCACCGGCACCGTGCTGCGCGTCTCCGGCGGCCGCTGACGGCGCCGGCCGCGGGCGGGCCGAACTCGGCGGCCCGCGAGTCAGGTTGATGTTCTGTCACAGACCGGACCGGTTGTCGGCGCCCGGTGTCATCATGCGGGAATGACGCAGGCATCAGAGTCCGCAGCCACCGGTCCCCGTACCGCGGGCACCGTCACCCGCCTCTTCGCCGCCAGGGTCCGGGAGACCCCCGACGCCCCCGCCCTGATCGCCGTCTCGGGCACCCTCTCGTACGCCGAGCTGGACGGCCGCGCCAACCGGCTCGCCCGCCGGCTCCTCGCCTCCGGGCTCCCCCAGGGCGCCACCGTCGCCGTCGCCCTGGCCGGGGAGGCGGACACGGTCGTGGCGCTGCTGGCCGTGCTCAAGGCCGGCGGCGCGTACGCGCTCCTCGCCCCCGACGCGCCGGGCACCGCCGAGAAGCAGCTCGCGGCCACCGCCCCGGACGCCCTGCTCACCGACTCGCGCACGCGTTACCGGCTGGGCGCGGCACAGGGCGACCACCGCGTGATCCTCCTGGACGACGACGAGGAGGCCGTCGCGGCGCAGCCGGCCGACGAGCCGGGGGCCGAGCCGGGCGGGACCGCCGCGGTCCTCTTCACCGGCGCCGACGGCACCCGCGCCGTCCCGGTCGGCCACGAACGCCTGCTCGCGGCCCACCAGGCCTGGTCCGAGGTGGCCGGCACGACCCCCGCCGACCGGCACCTGATCACCGCCCGGCTCGACGTCACCGCCTTCGCCGCCGGCTGGACCCGGGCCCTGTGCGGCGGCGGGGCCCTGGTGCTGCCCGGACCGGCCCGCGAGCGCGCCGACGAGCTGCGGCGCGTCCTCGCCGAGGAGCGCGTCACCGTCCTGCACACCGACCCCGGCTGGGCCGTCCACCTCTTCCGCCGGCGCACCCCCGCCCCCGACTCCCTGCGGCTGGTCACGGTCACCGGCGACCGCCTCTACGTCGACCAGCAGGCCACCCTCCAGCGGCGGCTCAGCCCCGGCGTGCGGCTGCTCAACGTGTACGGCGTCACGGAGACCGCGGGCGTCGGCACCTGGTTCGAACTGGCCCGCCTGTCCCGCCCGGTGGCCCGGTCCGCGTCCCTGTCGCTCCTCGGCGAGCCCTTCCCCGGCTGCCGGGTCGAGGTCCAGGACGGCGAGATCCGCCTCGGACCGCCCGAGGGCGGCGACGCCGTGCCCACCGGCGACCGCGGCCGGCTCCGCGAGGACGGCCTGCTGGAGTTCGGCGGGCGGACCCGGGACCTCGTCGTGTCCGACGGCCACACCGTGGACGCGTACCGCGTGGAGTCCGAACTCCGCTCCCACGAGGGCGTCGGCGGCGCCATCGTCGCCCGGATGAACGAGGGCGTACTGCTGCGCACCCTGGCGGTGTACGTCGAACCGAGCCCCGACGACGGCGACCGGGGGCCGGACCGCCCCGCCCCGGGCTCGGTCGAGCTGCGGCGCCACCTGGAGGGCCGGGTCCCCAAGGAGGACATGCCCAAGGTGGTCGTCCGGCTGCGCGCCCTGCCGCGCAACCGGGCCGGCCAGGAGGACCGCGCCGCCCTGCCGCGCCCGCCGTCCGGCCACGCCACGGGCACCAAGTACGGCGCGGCGCAACCCGGTTCGGCCGAACCCTCGGGCTGCGGCGCCGGCTGCGCCACGCTCGTGGTGGCCCTCTTCGCCATGGTCCTGACGGACTTCCTCTGGACCGGCTCCACCGACCTGTCGGGCGTTCCCGGCCCCTGGGCGGGCTTCTTCTTCGGCCTGTACGCCGCGGAGTGCCTGGCCTTCGGCGCCGGCATGGCGTTCCTCTTCACCGGCCTGCCGCGGATGCTGCGCGCGGGGCGCTCCCCGGGCCTCACCAGGGCCGCCCACCTCGCGGTGGTGTACCTGCTGGCCTCGTGGTGGCCGCAGGACAACGCGTACCGGCTGGCGGCCAAGACCGACTGGCCCCAACAGGCCCTCCTGGTCTACACGTTCAACATCCCGCTGATGGTGGCCGCCGCGATCGTCGCCGTCTACGTCACCCGCCGCCCGAAGGACACGTACGACGCCGACTGACCCGGATCCGGGGCGCGCGCCGCGCCCCGGTCCCAGGACCGCCGGCCCCTGTCCCCCGGAGACCGGTCAGCCGGTGAACATCATCGAGAGGGCCGAGGAGGCGCGGCGGACCAGGGCGTCGGCCGCGTCCAGGGCCGGGCGGCTGTGCGAGGCGAGGAGTACGCCCAGGTACGGCGAGGGGGCGAAGGCCGCCGTGGGGACGGCCGGCAGCAGGAGCACGCCCAGCTCCGCGCAGCCGGCGGTGAGCGCCTCGACGTGCTCGGCCAGCCCGGCGTCCGGCAGCCGGGCCCCGAGCGGCACCCGGTCCACGATCCGCACCAGGTGCCCGGCTCCGCGCAGTTCGTCCAGCCGGGCCCCCACCATGAACGCGACGGACGGCCCGGTCAGCCGCAGGTTGGTCTCCGTCGGCGCCAGGCGGCCACCCCGGTCGGCGACGAAGTCCACGTCGAACCAGCCCCGGTAGCCGTCCGCCGCCAGCTCCCTGCCCACCGCGTGCCCGAACGCCAGCGCCGCCGCCTCCAGCGGGGCCGGGACCACGCCGGGGCCCACCGTCGCTCCCCGGTAGGCGGTGCCCGCCACCTCCATGACCGCCGCGCCCACGTCGTGCACCCGCCCGGTCGCGTCCACCAGCCCGTCGTACGTCAGGTCGCCGCCCTCCGGCACGCCCTCGACGTACTCCTCCACCAGCAGCGGACCGCGCGGCAGCCGCCGCAGCACCGCACGCGCCCCGCCCGGCGCCACCACGGCGGTGCCGGAGCCGCCGACGCCGTGCTCGGTCTTCAGCACCGCGGTCTCACCCGCCCGCGCGCGGGCCCGCAGCAGCCGCGCGGCCCGCCACCGGGTGGCGGCGTACGCCTGTTCCGGCACCCGGATCCCCGGATGCCGCCCGGTCCCCGCCAGCCGCCGGAACAGGGCGTTGGCGGCCGACTTGGACTCGTACCGCAGCGCGGCCGCCCCGGTCTGCCCCCAGGACACCATCGGCAGCCCCGTCTCCCGCAGCCGCGCGGCCAGCGCGGGCCGCGCCGCGAGCCCGGACCGTACGCCGCCGCGCCCGGACGTTCCCTCCGCCAGCCCGTCGTACAGCTCCACCTCCCCCCATCCCAGCTGCCGCGACACCGTGGCCAGCCAGCCCTGCGGCACGCTCAGCGGCAGCACCAGGGCCGCCGGGTGGGGGCTGTAGAAGGCGGCCAGGCAGGAGTAGTGGTGCGCGGGCTCCTGCACGTCGTCCAGGGTCGGATCCGCGAACTGCCGGTTGTACTCCGCCACGTTGCCGAGGTGCACGGCGCGCCGCCCCCCGGTCCAGGCCCGCACCCAGGCCGGCGTGCCGGCCAGCCGTACCTCGAAGCGGGGAAGCCCGCGCGGGGCCCCGGCGACCGGCCGCGCGCCCACCGCCGTGTAGAACGGCACCGCGTGCGGATCGGCCTCCACCAGCAGCCGGTCCGCCCCCAGCCGCCGCGCCCGGGCCAGCGCGTCGCGGTACAGGGTCCCGCCCACGCCCTGCCGCACGGCCCGGGGCTCCACGAACAGCAGCCCCAGCCGCACCACCGGCGCCTCGCCCTCCAGCGAGGCCAGCCCCAGCACCTCGCCGCGCCGCTCGGCGACGACGATCCGCCGCCCGGCCACCTCGCCGGCCAGGAGGGTGAGTTCGGGGACACACGACTTGAGGAACGCGTCGTCGTACCCCCAGTGCGCCTTGGACCGCAGCATCAGCCCGGTCAGGGCCGCCGCCTCCTCGGGGCGGGCGGCCCGCAGGCGGATGTCCGTACCGGGCATCAGACCCCCGGCGCGGGGACGGTGGCGGCCTGGTGCCGGGCCACCAGCGTGCGGACGTCCCCGGGCAGCCAGTCCCCGGCGGGCTCCCGGCCGGAACGGGAGAGCCGGTGCAGGATCTCGGCCGGCCTCGGCCGGCCGGCCGGATCCTGCCGCAGGCAGTCGCCGACCACGGCGGACAGGTCGGCGGGCAGGGTCCGCAGCGCCCGGTCGAGGACGGTGCCCTCCGGGAAGGGCGCGGCGCCGGAGGCGTGGCACAGCACCATGCCGAAGGCGTACGCGTCCACGGCCGGGGTGAGCGGCCCGCCGGTCAGCTGCTCGGGGGCGAGGAATCCGCGGGTGCCGACCACGAAGTCCGTCCGCGTGAGGGCCGTGCCGTCGGCGGCCCGCGCGATCCCGAAGTCGATCACGCGGGGGCCCGCGTCGGAGACCACGACGTTGCCCGGCTTCAGGTCCCGGTGGATGATCCCGCAGGCGTGGATGCCCTCCAGCGCCTCCGCCAGACCGAGCGCCAGCACCCGTACGGTCGCGGGGGGCAGGGCGCCGTGGGTGCGCAGCACCTCCTGCAGGGACGGCCCCGGGATGTACTCGGTCACCAGCCAGGGCCGGGCGTCGTCGGTGCCGGCGTCGACCACGGGCGCCGTGTGGAAGCCGCCGACCCGCCGTACGGCGTCCACCTCGCGGGCGAAACGCCGGCGGAAGGAGGGGTCCTGGGCCAGTTCCTCCCGCACCACCTTGACGGCGACCCGGCGGGCACCGGGCGACACCCCGAGGTAGACGGTGCCCATGCCGCCCTCGCCGAGCCGGGCGGTGAGCCGGTACCGGCCCACGTGGTCCGGGTCGTCCCGGCGCAGGGGCGGGTGCCGGACGGGCTCGGGGACCGGCGGGGCGGGGTGGCGTGCGGCGGCCGCCGCCGCGTCGTCGGCCTCGGCGGCCCTGCGCAGCCGGGCGATCTCGATCTCGCCCTGGGCGCGCAGCAGCGCGGCCTGCTTCTCGCCGTCGGCGCGCAGGATCTCGGACTGGCGGACGCCTTCGGCCTGGAGGATGGCGGCGCGCTTGTCGCGGTCGGCGCGCAGCTGCTTCTCCATCGAGTCCTGGATCGAGGTGGGCGGTTCGATGGCCTTCAGTTCGACGCGGGTGACGAGGATGCCCCACCTGCCGGTGGCCTCGTCGAGGGCCTGGAACAGGGCGCGGTCGATCTGCGGGCGGGAGGCGAGGGCCCGTTCCAGGTCCATGCCGCCGATGATGCTGCGGAGGGTGGTGACGGTGAACTGCTCGATGGCCTGGATGTAGCTGGCGACTTCGTAGGTCGCGGCACGGGGGTCGGTCACCCGGTAGTAGACGACGGTGTCGATGTTGACGACCAGGTTGTCCCGGGTGATGACCGGCTGCGGCGGGAACGGGACCACCTGCTCGCGCAGGTCGATGCGGTTGCGGATCGTGTCGGCGAACGGGACGACCAGGTGGAAGCCGGCGCCCAGCACGCGCGTGAACCGCCCGTACCGCTCGACGACGGCCGCGCTCGCCTGCGGGATGACCTGCACCGTGCGGATGGCGACCCACAGCAGCACCAGCCCCGCCACCGCCGCCACGGACCAGCCGACCAGCGCCCCGACGTCCACCGCACCCCCCGTGTGCCCGCTCCCCGGAAGCGCAGTTTCGCAGAACGCCCTTGATCCGCACAGGGTTTGGAGGATTCGCGGCGGAGATCCGCCCGCTCAGTAGGAGCCGAACGCGGCCGGCCCGGCCGGCCGGTAGGTGTGCAGGACCACGTCCTTGGAGGTGGTCTCGGTTCCGACCAGCTGGAACCCGGTCGGAACCGCCCCCTCGCCGAAGAGGCGGCGGCCGTCGCCGATGACCACGGGGAAGACGTAGAGCCGGTACTCGTCGATCAGGCCCTCCGCCATCAGGCTCTGCGCGAGCCGGCCGCTGCCGTGGATCTGGATCTCGCCCGGGACGTCCGCCTTGAGGCCGGCGACGGCGTCCGGCACGTCGGAGGAGATCACGGTGGTCCCCTGCCAGTGGGCCCGCTCCGGGGTGAGGGTGGTGGACACGACCCACTTCGGGCAGCCGTTGAGCCGGGCGGCGACGACGTTGTCCGGGTCCTTCTGGTGCGGCCAGTAGCCGGCGAAGATCTCGTACGTTCGGCGGCCCAGGAGGAAGCCGGTCACCGGACGGAACCGCTCGTCGACCAGCCGGCCGAAGTCGGCGTCCCAGTACGGCACGGTCCAGCCGCCGTGGCGGAACCCGCCCGTGGTGTCCTCCATGGGCCCGCCGGGCGCCTGCATGACTCCGTCGAGGGTGACGAACGTGGTGAGGGTCAGCTCGGCCATGGCTCTCTCCAGTCCTCCGGGGGTCCCCCTCACCTCCAGCAGACGCCATCGGCCGGGCGCTCGCACATCGCGGCGTACCGGCGCCCGGCGTCCGGGCGCGGGTCAGGCCGCCGGAGCGGGCTCCGTGCCGGCGGCGGCGAGGAACTCCAGGAGCAGGGCCGAGGTCTCCGCCGGCCGTTCCACGGCCGGGAGGTGGCCCGCCCAGTCCAGCTCGACGTGCCGGGCCCGGGGGAGCAGGGCCGCGACCTCCGCCGCGATCGCCCGGAACTCGGCGAAGTCGTGGGCGCCGCCCACGACGAGGGCGGGCGCGTCGAGCGGCGCCAGCGCGGTGGCGAGGTCCGGTCCGCCGTCCTCGGCAGGCGCGTCACCCTCGGTGACCGCGCCCTCGGTGTCCGCGCCCTCCGCGCCCGACCCCTCCGTGTCGGCGCCCGCGTCCTCCGTGTCCGCCTCGCCGGCCGGGTCCCCGTCCGGCCCCAGCGCGGCGAGCTGGAGTTCGAACGCCCGGCGCTGCATCACGGCCACCAGCGCCCTGGCTTCCGCGGTCGCCTCCGGGCCCACCCAGTGCTCCACGTTCAGGGCCACGGCCGCCTCGACGTCGCCCGCCTCCAGCAGGGCGTCCTCGCGCTCCCAGAGAGCGGTCAGCTCGGCCCCCGGTACGAAGCCCGCCCGGGCCGGGCAGAGCAGGGCCAGGGCCCGTACGCGCTCCGGCGCCCCGGCGGCCAGCTCCAGCGCGACACGACCGCCGAAGGAGGCTCCCACGAAGGCCGCCTCCCGGATCCCGAGGGAGTCCAGCAGCGCCAGCACGTCGTCGGCGTCGCGGTAGGGGCCCGACGCCGCCGGGGTCCGCCCGTACCCGCGGAGGTCGGGCCGCAGCACCCGGTGGCCGGCCGCCACCAGGGCCGCGGCCTGGGGCTCCCACATGCGGCGGTCGCACACGCCGGAGTGCAGGAGCACGACCACGGGCCCGGCACCTTCAAGATCATGAGAAAGGATCATGCGGCGGATCGTAGGGCCGGGCCCGCCCCCGTGAACAGCGGTTATCCGCCGCGCGCCACCGCTCGCGCAGCGTGCCCGGCCGGACACCGGCGGGTAGGGTGCGGCGTATGAGCAGTGAGTCCGCCGTCGCCCCCTTCGTCCGCACCTGGGAGGTCGTGCCCAGCCGCGGGTACGAGACCTCCTGGATCGACCTCGGGGAGACGGCGCTCTCCGCGCGGGGGCGGGCCGTCGGGCTCACCCCGGAGCCGTACTGGGTGGCGTACGAGCTGGAGACGGGCGAGGGCTTCGTCACCCGGCGCCTGCACGTGACCGTGGAGACCGCGGCCGGCACCCGGACCCTCGACCTGCGCCGCGAGGACGGTGGCGGGGGCGGTGCCGGCGGGGGCGGCGGGGGCGGTGCGGGCGGTGGCCGCTGGACCGTGGACGGGGTGCCCCGGCCCGACCTCGACGGCGCCCTCGACTGCGACCTCGGCCTGTGCCCGCTGACCAACACGATGCCGGTGCTCCGGCACGGCCTGCACCGGCACGCGGGCGACGGCCCGCACGAGTTCGTGATGGCCTGGGTCTCCGTACCGGACCTGGCGGTGACGCCGGTCCGGCAGACGTACGCGCACCTGGCCCGCGCCGGGCACGGCGCCCGCGTCCGCTACGCCTCCGGTGACTTCACGGCCGACCTGGACCTCGACGACCACGGCCTGGTCCTCGACTACGCGGGCCTGGCCATCGCACTGACCCGCTGAGCGCTCCCCCCGCTTCCCCCCGAGTGGTGCCCCTCACCAGGCGCAGGGCGGGCGCAGGTCCCCGATGGAGTCCGCCAGTTCGATCGGTCGGGCGGGGAAGCCGGCGGTGTGCCAGTGGGCGATCCGCCAGGACAGCCGGCGGGGCCAGAGCGGTGTGGCCGGGAGGTCCGGGACCGGCACCCAGGTGGGGGTGCCGCCGTAGTTGTCCAGTTCCCCGGCGGGCAGGACCAGGCCCTCGGCGCGCACCGCGAAGTAGTGCTCCCGGCGGCCGTCCTTCCAGACCCGGGCGGCCTCCGAGAGCACCGTGCCGCGCAGTCCCGTCTCCTCCCGCAGCTCGCGGACCGCGGCCTGCTCCGGGGTCTCGCCGGCCTCGACGCCGCCCCCGGGGATCTCGTAGTGCCACCCCTCGGGCCCCTCGAAGCCGATCAGCAGGGCGTGCCCGTCCCGGATCACGATGGCCCCGGCCCGCACCCGCACGGGCTCGCGCACCGTCGGGTCGTCGACCGGCACCGGCCCGGCCGGCGGCACGCCGCGCACCCAGCCCCGCAGCACCGTCTCCGCCGTGCCGACGGGACGGATCGAGGCGTGCAACGCCTCCTCCAGCGACAACCGCCCGTCCCCCGCGCGCTCCGCCCCGCCGGGCAGCACCCAGCACGCGGCGGCACCACCCCGCCCCCGCTCCACCACCAGCCGCCCGCCCTCGAACCGCACGTGTACGAAGGGCGCTTCACCGACCGCGGACCGAGGCTCAGGCATCCACCGAGCGTAGCCCGCCCGCCCGTGGCCGGTCGAGGAACCGGGCGCGCCTCCGCGGCGCCCCTCCGGGCGCGGAGGGTCAGGGACCCGGCAGGGGTGGGGTCGTCGGAGCCGGGCCCAGGGTCGTCGTGCCCGGGGCCGCGCGGTGGGAGAGGCCCGTGCGGTACGCGTCCAGGGCCGCCTCCACGCGGCCGGTGCGGCGCAGCAGGTCGCCCAGCAGGCGGCACAGGTCCGCGAGGTCGCCGCTGGCCCCGCTCCGCTCCAGCAGGGCCAGCGCCCGTACGTAGTGCTCCTCGGCCGCCTCGGTGTCCCCGCGCTCCTCCGCGATCAGGCCGAGCAGCCGGTGCGCACCGCCCGCGTGCACCGCGCCGTGCCGGGCGTCCAGGTCCAGCAGGGCCGACAGCAGGCCGGCGGCCTCCTCGTACCGGCCCAGCCGGCGCAGCACGTCGGCCAGCTCCACCTCCACCTGCGCCGCGAACAGCGCGGCCCGCTTCGCCGTGAGCATGTCCCGGGCCGTGCGCAGTTCGCGTTCCGCCGCCGCGAGTTCGCCGTTCTGCGCCTGCACGTAGCCGCGCATCCAGTGGCAGTGCGCGAGATCCGTGCGCAGCCGCAGCTGGCCGTAGATCGCCTGCGCCTTGGCCAGCGAGGCGTCCGCGTCCGCGATCCGCCCCTCGGCCAGGAACGTCCGGGCCACCTGCCGGTGCATGCCCGCCACCAGCGCCGGGTCGGTGGCCGAGGGGGCCAGTGCCAGGGCGAGTTCCGCGGCGTGCGCGGCCCGCGCGTGGGCCCCCATGTCCATGTACGGGCTGATCACCGCCGCGTAGAGGAGCAGCAGCGCGTCGGGATCGGCCAGCCCGCCCGCCCCCAGCGCGTCGATGGCGGACTCCAGCAGGTAGCACGCGTACCGGAGTTCGCCCGCCAGCAGGTGGGCGATGGCCCGTCCCCGCACCGCCCGGGCCCGGCGCGGCAGCGGCTCGCCCGCCAGCAGCTTCTCCGCCTCCTCGAAGTGCCGCCGTGCATCCGGGAGTTGACCGCACTCCAGGGCGCACTCCCCGAGCCCCAGCAGCGCCTCGGCCCGCTCCGGTACGAGCTCCAGGTGCTCCGCGTCCGTCAGCGCCCGGCGGAACAGCACCGCCGCCCCGTCCGCGGCGCCGGTGGCCAGTTCCCGCTGGGCGTCGGTGAGCGCCAGCCGCAGTTCGGTGCCGAGCCGGGGCGGGCGCCCGGTCGCCAGCTCCTCGTACGACGTGCCGAGCCGCTCCGCGAGGAAGCGCAGGGCCGTCTCCGAGGGGCGCACCTTGCCGGACTCCAGTGTCGAGACGTAGGCCGGCGTGTAGGCGGGCTCCGCCAACTGCCGCTGCGTCAGACCGCGTTCGCCCCGAAGCCGCTGAACCCGGCGCCCGATCTCGGCCGGTTCGTCCATCGGATCCCTCCCGTATCGCCAACTCCTCGCTGAGCGAAGGAAGTAGACCATTGCGCGCGCCCCGCGCCGCCGCATAGCTTAAGCCAGCAGTTCATCAGATTTACTGCACTGCTTAATCACGGTCCACCCTCCACCCCCCTCAGGAGCACACCCCATGCGCACAACCCTGCGCACCGCCGTGGCGACGGCCGGCGTCGCGGCCACCCTCGCCGCGGTGCTGGCCACCGCCCCCGGTATCGCGGCGGCCCAGCCCGAGCCCGCGCCGGCCCCGACCGACGCGAGCGGCGCGGTCGTCGAGGTCGAGATACCCGGCCCGGAGCACGGCCGCCTCGCCGGCTCCGGACACCGCCGCGTCCCGGCCGCCTCCCCGCACAAGTCCACCGCCCTCGACTCGCCGGCCGCCAAGGCCGCCGACGGCCAGGTCACCCGGCTCGTCGACAGCGGCCGGACCGCCGACCGGCTGGACGTCGTGGTCGTCGGCGACGGCTACACGGCCGGCGAACTCGCCAAGTTCCACACGGACGCCCGGGCCAAGTGGGCGGAGATCACCGCCGTCGAGCCGTACACCACGTACCGCAACCTCTTCAACGTCTGGGCCGTCGACGCCGTTTCGAAGCAGTCCGGCGTCACCGGGGACCCCGAGGCCGGCACCCGGCGCGACACCGCGCTCGGCTCGTACTTCTGGTGCGAGGACATCGAGCGGCTGCTCTGCGTCGACCAGAAGAAGGTCGACTCGTACGTGGCCAAGGCTCCCGACGCCGACCTCGTCCTGGTCCTCGCCAACAGCAAGAAGTACGGCGGCGCCGGCTACAACGAGCCCAGCGCCACCCTCGGCTACGAGGGCATCGCCACCGCCTCCGCGGGCAACGACAAGTCCGGCCAGGTCGCCATCCACGAGACCGGCCACTCGCTGGGCAAGCTCGCCGACGAGTACTTCTACCCGGACTACCCGGGCTACGAGAAGTACACCGGCGCCGAGCCGGCCGACTCCAACATCAGCACCCTGAGCGCGGCCGACCTGGCCCGGAAGCGGGCCAAGTGGTACCGCTGGCTCGGCGAGACCTCGCCCGACGGCGGCAAGGTCGGCGCGTACGAGGGCGGCGGCTACTACGTCAAGGGCCTCAACCGGCCCACCGACAACTCGATGATGCGGGTGCTGGACAAGCCGTTCAACCTGCCGGGCGTGGAGCAGATGATCGCCGGCTTCTACCGGCACGCCCGCATCGCCACCCCGCTGACCGCGACCGACCGGACGCTGCGCACGGGAGCGGCCGCGAAGATCGCGGTGCCGAAGCTGGTCACGGCGGACGGCCGGAAGCTCTTCATCCGCTGGTCCCTGGACGGCAAGCAGCTGCCGCAGTTCAACGGCCGCACGAAGGTGCAGGTCTCCGAACTCGGCCTGGCGGCGACCGACCTGCGCACCCACAAGCTGACCGTCACGGTCACCGACCGCACCCGGGCGGTCCGCGACCCGAAGATCGCCGACACGCTGAAGCGGACGGTCGCGTGGAAGGTCCGCCGCTGACGCCCTGGCGGGCATGAGGACGGCGTGCGGACGGCGTGCGGACGGACGGTGTGATGCCGGTCCGCAGCCGGTCCGGCGGGCGGGGCGGCAGATGGGTGCCGTCCCGCCCGTGGCGGTTGCGGGGGCCTACAGCCCGAGCCCGGCGGTCAGGTCCCGGGCGGCGCCGGCGGCGACCGACAGCCGCACGGTCTCGGGGTCGGCTCCGGCTCCGGCTTCGGCTCCGGAGAAGCCGGTGGGGCCGGCGGGCCCGGCGGGACCGGTGGGACCGCCGCCGAGCAGGGCCGTGATCAGCCGCAGCTCCGTGGAGCCGGGACCGCCCGGCCGTACCGGCAGTTGCCCGAGCCGGGGCAGCACGAGCTCCGCGGTGGCCGAGGGCGCGAACACGGCCAGGGCCGCCAGCGCGTACCGGGCCGGCGGCGGCTGCGCGTCCCAGGTGCGGACGAGCCCGGGCACCCGCGCGACCACGGCGGCCCGCAGTTCGGTCGCGTACCCGGCCCGGTCGAAGCCGCCCGGCAGCGGGCCCGCCGGGGCGGCGGGCACCGTACCGGCGTGCAGGTCCGCGGCGGCGGCCAGCAGTTCGCGCAGCGCCACCGTCCGGCCGCCGGGCGAGACCCCGGGTGTCGCGGCGACCTCGGCATGGAAGGCGACGGCCCGGATCCCACCGCCGCCGAGCGCCGGCAGATGCTGGACGCACACCGTCAGTTCCTCCCAGAACGACCGGGTGTCCGGGTACGGGTCCTCCTCCGCCAGTGCCGGATCCAGCAGGTGGGCGAGCCCGGCCGGCGCCGCCTCCGGCGTCCCGTAGAGCCGCCGCGCCACCTCCACCACCTCCCGCACCTCGTCCGGCGGGGCGGTGTCGAAGGGCTCGCCCTTCCACCGCCGCCGCGGGCACGGCACCGCCTCCGGGAGGGGGTCCGGCAGCGGCATCAGCGCCTCCGGTGCCGCGTGCAGCTGCCGGTCGGCCCCCTCGTCCGGCACCGCAGCCGGCCCGTGCGACCAGACGGCCAGCGTGCCTCCGTACTCCCGCGCCAGCGCGGCCACGCGGCTGCGCTCCCCGGCCAGATGGGCGTCCAGCACCTCCGGCGGGCGGCCCTCCGGCACCGGGTACGCGGCCAGCGCCGACAGCCGGGGGAAGCCCGGCCCCGCCTCCAGCCGCACGGAACGTAAGCCCCGGCGCCCCAACTCGGCCGCCGCACCCCGCGCCGCGCCCTCGCCCGGCATCACCAACAGGTACGCCACTCCGATCACCATGCAACCGATCATGCCGCCGCCCCACCCCACACCGGGCCGGAATCCCGACGTCCCCTTACCTGCGGCACCCACCCCACACCGCCCCCGCACCCGGACCGCCGCCCCGAGCCCACCCCGTCCGCGGTCGGGCCCCCGAGGGGGCCCGGCCAGTCCACGGACTGCCGACGCCCCAGCCGCCGGCTCCCGCCGGGCGCGCCCGGGGTGCCGGCCCCGGCTGCTCCGCGTGCCCCGCGCCGGGGCCCGGGCGGTCAGGTCCGGGGCGCCTTCGCCTCCTTCGCCGGCCGCGCAGCCCCCGGCTGGGGAGCCTCCGGTTCCGAGGTCACCGGGATCCGCACCGGGCGCACCGCATCGGGCGCGGCGACCGGCGCGGCGACCGACGGGGAGGCCGGGGAGGGGGCGGTCGGGGCGGCGGCCGGCTGGTCGTTCATCGAGGCGAGCAGCCGCCGCGCCAGCCCGAGCCCCGTGCCGCCCATCGTGAGCGCCTTCGCGAACATGTCGCCCATCCCGTCCGCGCCGTTCAGCAGCACCATGTGCTCCACGTTGCCGAAGGCACCCGCGCCCGCCGCCACGATCTCGGGCCAGTTCTCGGCCAGTTGCTGCGCCACGACCGCCTCCTGATTCTCGGCCAGCGCCGCGGCCCGCGCCTTGATGGCCTCCGCCTCCGCCAGGCCCTTGGCCCGCGCCGACTCCGCGACCGCGAGCCCCTTGGCCTGCGTGGCGGCGGCCTCGGCCTCACCGGTGGCCCGGGTCGCCGTGGCCGTCGCCCGGCCGCGCGCCTCCGTGGCCTGGGCCTCGGCCGCCGCGGCCGCCTTCACCCGCGTGGCCTCGGCCGCCGCGGCCAGCTCGGTCTCCCGCGCCTTCGCCTGGGCCGCCGAGATCCGCGCGTCGCGCTCCGCCTCCGCCAGCGTCCGCTTCTCGTACGCCTTCGCGTCCGCCGGCTTGCGGACGTCCGCCTGGAGCTGCTGCTCGCGCCGGTGCGCCTCCAGTTCCGCCACCCGCGTCTCCTGCACCACCACCTCCTGGCGGGCGGCCGCCTCGGCCAGCGGGCCGGCCTGCCGTGCGGCGGCGGCCGCCTTGTCGCGCTCCGCCTGGTACCCGGCCTGGAGGATCTCGCTGTCCCGGGTGGCCTCCGCCATCCGCGCGAACGCGGTCTGCTCGGCCTCCGTCGCCAGCCGGTCGGCCTCCGCCTGCGCGATCCGCGCGTCCCGCTGCACCGCGGCCGCGTGCGGCATCGCCAGGTTCTTGATGTACCCCGTCGGGTCCTCGATCTCGTGGATCTGGAGGGAGTCCACGATCAGCCCGAGCTTCTCCATCTCCGTCCCGCACGCGGCCCGCGTCTGCCCGGTCAGCTTCTCGCGGTCGCGGATCATGTCCTCGACCGTCAACCCGCCCACGATCGACCGCAGATGACCGGCGAACACGATGTGCACCCGCTCCGGCATCATCTTCTGCTGGTCCAGGAAGCGGCGCGCGGCGTTGGCGATCGACACGAAGTCGTCGCCCACCTTGAAGATCACCACACCCTTCACCCGCAGCGGGATGCCCTGCTGCGTGACGCAGTCCACCGACAGCTGGGTCTCGTTGAGGTCCAGCGACAGCTTGCGGACGGCCTGCACGCCCGGGATGACGAGGGTTCCGCGCCCGGTGACGATCCGGAACCCCATCCCCTCGCCGAGCCCCTCGGTCTTGTGCGCGGAGCCGGAGATGACGAGCGCCTCGTTCGGCTCCGCCACCCGCCACATGAGCTTGAACACGCCGATCAGAACCATGACGGCGAGGAGCACGGCCCCCGCCACGACGCCGACGGACACCGGCGTTCACCCCCTTGGCGCGGTGCCGCTCGGCACCGCTGGACCGGCAGTGTGCTCCCGCCCCCACCCCGGCGAGAAGGCGTGCGCCGCTTCTTGTCGCCGTCTTGATACGCGGGGGCCGGACGCGGTGTCAGTTGTCGTACGCCGCCATGACGTACACCGTGCGCGGGGGCAGGTACTCGACCACCGTCACCACGGTGCCCGTCCCGATCCGGCCCTCTCCCGGGGCCGGGTACGCGAGGAAGTGCTCGGCGCCTCCCCGGACGCGGACGATCACCTCGCCGACCAGGCCCGGCCCCACCGTCCCGGTCACCCGGCCGGTCCGCCCCACCATGTCCTCGTCCATGTCCGGAGCGTACCCAGGGCCCCCGGTCTGGCAAGATCTCCCGCGGATGGACGACATGGAGAACTGCACGGCCTGCGGCGGTACGGTCGCACCCGACGGTCACTGCTGGGACTGCGGCACCCGCCGCCCCGCCCACCGCGCCCGGCTGGAGGCCGGGGCGCCCGACGGCGCGGCCGGCGTCTGTGACCGGGGGCGCGTCAAGGGCGTCAACGCGGACGCGATGGCCCTGGTGACGGCGGGGGAGTGGACGGTCGGCACGGTGTGCGACGGGGTCTCGATGGCCCCGCGCGCGGAGCGCGCCGCCACGCTCGCCGCCGAGGTCGGCGCCCGCGTGCTGGCGGCGCTCCTGACGGAGGGCCGGCTCCCGGAGGAGGCCCTGGAAACCTCGGGGCGGCGGGCCGGCCGCGCGGTCGCGGCCCTGGCCGGACAGACGGCCGGCTCCGTCCGGACGGCCGACTCCGCGCGGAAGCCCGACTCCACGGGGGCGGTCGGCTCTGCCCCGGCGCCCGGCTCCGCCCCCGCCTGCACCTACCTGGCCGCCGCCGTCGGCCCGCAGGGCCTCTGGTGCGGCTGGCTCGGCGACAGCCGGGCGTACTGGCTGCCGGACCGGGGCACCGCGTTCCGGCTCACGGAGGACGACCGGGGCACCGACGGCATGGCTGGGCGCGGACGCGGAGGACACGCCGGTCCACGTACGCTCGTACCGCCCGCGGGAACCGGGCACCCTGCTGCTCTGCACGGACGGCCTCACCCGCTACCTCCCCGACCCGGCGGCCCTGGCCGCCCTCCCGCCCGCCGGAGGCACCCCCCTGACCCGCGCCCGCGCCCTGGTGGACCACGCCCTCGCCTCCGGCGGCGCGGACAACATCACGGCCCTCCTCCTCCCGGCACCGGCTCGGAAGGCACCGATCTCGGGGGCCTGACCGGCGGAGGCACCCCCGGCGCGCCCGGCCCGGCCGGTGTCGACGGGGCGTCGGCCCCCGCCACACGGTCCGGGACCGCGGGCAGCCGCCGTGGCGGCCGGCGGGCGGACACCCGACGCCCGACGCCCGACGCCCGACACCGGACACCCCTCAGGGCGTGCGGGTGAAGGAGCGTCGGTACGTGCGGGGTGGGACCCCGCGGCGGCGGACGAACTGGGCGCGGAGGACGGCCGCGCTGCCGAACCCGGTGAGGCGGGCCACCTCCTCGACCGGGAGGTCGGTGGACTCCAGGAGTTCCTCGGCGCGGTTCAGGCGCAGGCCCAGGAGCCAGGCGTGCGGAGTCGTGCCGGTCGAGGCGGCGAAGCGGCGGGCGAAGGAGCGGCGGCTCATCAGGGCCCGCCGGGCCAGCTCGGCGACGGGCAGCGGCTCGTGGAGGTGCTCGCGGGCCCAGGCGAGCACGTCGGCCAGCCGCTCGTCCTGGCAGTCCTCGGGGGCGGGAGTGGCCAGGTACTGCGCCTGTCCGCCGTCGCGGTGCGAGGGCAGCACCAGGTCGCGGGCGATGGCGTTGGCCGTCGTGGCGCCGTGCTCCCGCCGCAGCAGGTGCAGGCAGAGGTCGAAGCCCGCCGCGGCGCCCGCCCCGGTGATGACCGGGCCCTGGTCGACGTACAGCGCGTCCGGCTCCACCGTCACGGCCGGGTGGCGGGAGGCCAGCAGGGCGGCGAAGCGCCAGTGGGTGGTGGCGCGGCGCCCGTCGAGCAGCCCGGCGGCCGCGAGCGCGAAGGCGCCCACGCAGTGCCCCGCGACCAGCGCCCCGCGCGCGTGCGCCGCGGCCAGCGCGTCGAGCACGGCGGTCCGCGGAGGCGTACGGAAGTCCGCCCAGGGCAGGGCGATCACCAGGTCGGCGGCGGCCAGCCGGTCCAGCCCGTGCTCGGCCACGAGCGGGAGTCCCACATCGGTGCGGACCCGCCCGGGCCGGTCGGTGCACAGGGCGAAGTCGAAGGCCGGCAGCCCCGGCCCCCGCGGGGCGAACACCTCCGAGACGATCCCGGCCGCGAGCATGCCGACGCCCTGCGGGGCGTACGCGGCGACGGTCACGAAGGGCGGCATCCGGCGAGTCTGACACGGCGCCGGCCGATGGCACGAATCCTGCGATCGGTGGCAGAAGGGCCACTCGTGGCACCCTCCGGCCCCCGGAAGACTTCGGGGCATGACAGACGCCCCCACCGGCCGCAGCGCCGAGTACACGATCCTGACCACCGGCTACACCCTCTCCACCGGCCCCGGGGTCGCCGCCACCGTCTCCTACGTACGGGACGGGGACCGCCACGTGATCGTCGACCCGGGCATGGTCGCCGGCCGCGACCGGATCCTCGGCCCGCTGGCCGAACTCGGCCTCGGCCCCGACGACATCACCGACGTCGTGCTCAGCCACCACCACCCGGACAACACGATGAACGTCGGCCTCTTCGGCCACGCCCGGGTCCACGACCACAAGGCGGTCTACGAGAACGACCAGTGGACCGACCGCGACGCGGAGGGGTACGAACTCGCCCCCTCCCTCCGCCTGATCCGCACCCCGGGCCACAGTCGCGAGGACATCACGCTGCTGGCCGGCACGGAGACGGAGGTCGTGGCCTTCGTGGGCGACCTGTGGTGGCGGCCCAACGGCCCGGTGGACGACCCGGTCGCCCCCGACCAGGCGGTGCTGAGGTCCTCCCGGCTCCGGGTGCTGGCCGCCGCGGACGTCATCGTCCCCGGCCACGGCCCGGCCTTCCCGGCGGACGACACCGCGCCCCACTAGGCCCTGTCTTTCGGATCACGCCGGGCTCGCGGGGCCTGGCACGCGCGTTCGCCGCGTTGTCGTCGGTCGCCAACGCTCCGCGTTGACTCCCTCCTCCGCCTTGCGATCGCACGCACCAGGCCCCGCTCCCTGATCCGGCCTGATCCGAAAGACAGGGCCTAGCCCGCCGGAACCCGTCCGCATCCCGGGGACCCGGAACCGTGCCGCCGTCGCGCACGTCCCACCCGGGCCCGGGCGGCAGGACGTCCGTGCACCGGCGCCACACGGCGCCGGGAACGCCACACACGGGGGACACCATGAGGAAGACCGCCACGACCACCGTCACCGCCGCCTGACTGCTGGCCGGCCTGCTCAGCGGCTGTACGACGCATGCCGTCCCCGACCAGCGCGTGCGGCAGGAGGCGGGCGGGGGGACCGCCGGGGCGGAGCCCTGCCCCGGGCTCGCCGAGTCCGGGGCGGGGGCAGAGCCGGGGTCCGGCCCCGGTGCCGCGCCGACGACCATCGACGGCACACCCGCGAACACCCCCGAGGCGCAACGCCTCGGCCAGGCCGTCGGCGACCAGGGGTACGGCGCCTTCGCCGACGTGTACGCCGGCCACATCACCGACCAGCCCGTCGGCCGGGTGGCCCTGTGCGTGACGGACCTCGAACGCGGCCGGAAGCTGCTGGCCGCCGCGCGGCAGGCCGACCCCTCCGTGGACCCGCGCCGCGCCGATCTCTACCTCGCCCGGTACACGGCACGAACCCTGGCCGCGGCCGTCGAGAAGGTCCTGCGCGGGTCCGAGGGCCTCGGACACCCGGTCTACGACGGGTCGGCGTCGTCCGACGCGTCGGCCATCGTCATCGGGACCACGGCGGAAGGCGCCGCGTCGGCGCGCTTCAAGGAGCGCCTGGAACGCCTCGCCGCGCCGGTCCCGGTGGTGCTCCGGAAGGGAGAGCCGGTGAACGAACTGATGGAGGGACAGGGCTAGGCGACGCTCGGCCGTCGGCCGTCGGCCGGTCGGCGAGTCGGCCCGTCGGCGCGCCGCCTCGTGCGGATGCCTTCCCTCCTCCGGCAACGGGCTTGATACTGCGCGCTGTTCGGGGCGGGGAAGGGCGCGGGACGAGCGGGGGAGGCCGTCGTGGCGGGGGAGCGGACGGGCGAGGACGGCGGGCCGGGTGCGGGGGCGCAGGTGGCGGCGCGACTCGGGTCGGCCGTGTGGCGGTGCTTCGGCTTGCGGCTTGCCGTGCGTTCGCGGCTCGCCGTGCGTCCGCGGTCCGCCGTGCGGCAGTGGCCCGCCGTGCGTCCGCGGCCCGCTGTGGGTCCGCCGCGCGCGACCGTACCGGGGCGGCCGACGCGGCCGGGGCGGCGCGTGCCGGTGGCCGGTGCCGTGCTGGTCGCCCTCCTCGCCGGGGCCGCCGGTACGACCGGCTGCGCCGGGAAGACGTACCACGGCACCTTCCGGGTGTCCGTCACGGCCGAGCCCCGGAGGGGGCCGGCCGACGCCCCGCTCCGGATCGGGGTCAGCGGGCTCGCGCCGGGCGAACGGTTCACCCTCACCGCCGCGACGACGGACCGCGAGGGGCTCGTCTGGACCTCGACCGCGCACTTCCGCGCCGGCCGGCGGGGCGGCACCGACCTCGCCCGGGACGCACCGCTGGCCGGCAGCTCGTACCGGGGCGTCGATCCCTCGGGCCCGCTCTGGTCCATGGTCCCCGCCACGGGCGGCGCGGACCGGACCTGGTTCGTGCCCGGACGCCCCGAACGCGCCGGCGCGTACGAGGTGCGGCTCGCCGTCAGCGTGGACGGCGTCGTCCAGAGCCGGACCACGGTCACCCGGGTCCTCGCCGCCCCCGGCGTCCGGCACCGGACCCTGACCGTCCGGGCCGACGGGGTGAGCGGTGACCTGTACCTGCCGCCCCCCGGCGGCACCGGGCGGGCGCCGGTCCTGCTGTTCGGCGGCTCGGAAGGCGGCAACGGCCTCTACGAGGAGGCCGCCCTGCTCGCCTCGCGGGGGCATCCGGCCCTCGCGCTCTGCTACTTCGGCTGCGCCGGCCGGCCCGCCGCCCTCGCGGACATCGACCTCGCCTACTTCGCCGCCGCGGCCCGGCTGGTCGCCGCCCAGCCGGGCGCGGACCCGGCACGGCTCGCGGTCGTCGCCTCCTCACGCGGCACCGAGGCCGCCCAGCTGTTGGCCCAGTACGAACCCGGGCTCGTCCGTGACGCCGTCCTGTTCGCCCCCAGCCGGGACACCAACGGCGCCTATCCCGTCGCCGGCACCGCATGGGTCCGCGGCGGGCGGCCGCTGGAGCACCGGCCCATCCCGCTGGACCGGGTGCGCGGCACCGTGCTGGCGGTCGCCGGCGGTGCGGACGGACTGTGGGACGCGGGGGCGGCCGCGCGTTCGCTCGGGCGGCAGCACGGTGCCGACGGCCGCCCGTACCGGGTGCTCGTCCACCCGCGTGCGGGACACGGCGTGGGCGGCCCGCCGTACCGGCCAGCCGGCACCGTCCTGCCCGACGGAACGCCGCTCGGCGGCACCCGCGCGGCCGACGCCCGGGCCCGGGCGGACGGCTGGGCCGCGGCCCTGGCCCTGCTCGACCGCTGAGCCGGCGGCCGTGACGACGGCCGGCCGGCCCCCCCCCACGGAGGGGGCCCGGCCGGGGAGGCGTACCGGCTAGCCGAGGCGCGTCAGCTTCGCACCGAAGGACGGCGCCTTCAGGTCGTGCTGCACGGCCACCGGAACCGTGGGCGCCCCCGGGCCCGTACCGACGGTCAGCGTGGCGACCACGGTGCCCGCCGGGGCCTCGGCCGGCAGCTTCCCGTCCCCGCTGCCCTTGAGGGCGAGGGACAGCTTCTGACCCGGCACCGCCACCGCCGTGACGTCCTGGGTGGCGACGAGCGGGGTCCGCGTGCCCAGGTGGTCGTCGACGTACCCGACGACCTGTCCCTTCCTGACGACCGTCGCGGCGGTCAGCGCGTTCCGCACCGCCTCGATGATCTTCTTGCTGTTGTCCTTCACCAGGCCGAGGGACCGGATGGCGTCCGGGTCGGGCCCGTCCACGTGCTGGTCCATCAACGTGCCGATGATCAGCGGCGTCTTGTCGCCCACCGTTTTGTACGCCGCCCACATCAGGGCACCGCCGGCCGCCGAACTGGAGCCCGTCTTGATGCCCTTGATGCTCAGGCCGGACAGCAGCAGGTTGTCGTTGTTGTTGTTGATCGGAGCCGGCAGGCCCTCGATCCTCGCGTTCGGCAGCGCGACGATCGCCCGGAACGCGTCGAACTCCATCACCGCCTCCGCGAGCTTCAGCTGGTCGGTCGCGGTGCTCACGGTCTTCGGGTCGAGGCCGCTCGGGTCGGTGTAGCGGGTGCTGGTCATGCCCAGCTCCTTCGCGGCCGCGTTCATCTTGGCCACGAAGGCGGCCTGGTCGCCGCCGCCGTCCCAACGCGCCAGCAGCCGGGCGACGTTGTTGCCCGAGGGGATCATCAGCATCTTCAGCATGTCCTGCTGCGAGAACGTGCTGCCCGCCGTGAGGCCCTCGATGCGCGACTCGTGCTCGGCCGTGCCGTCCTGGACGGCCTGGGCGTCGACCTCGATGCGCGGACCGTCCTCGTTCTTCTTCAGCGGGTGGTCGCGGAGGATCACGTACGCCGTCATGACCTTGGCGACGCTGGCCGTCGGTACGGGCTTCTGCATCCCGAACGTGCCGACGTCCCCGGCCCCCTGGACGCGGACGGCACCCTGTCCGTCCGCCGGCCAGGGCAGGTCCAGCCGCCCGTCGACGGTGGCGGAGGCGGGCGCGCCGTCGGAGGCGAGCGTGGCGGCGGGCACGGGGCGCAGCGCCTGTACGCCCGCGAAGACGCCGGCCAGCAGCAGGACGACGGGCGTCCACACCTTGACGCGGCGCACCAGGGTGCGGGTGGTGGTCTCCGGCGGGGGAGGCGTGTTGGTGAGCTGCGCCAGCAGGTCGAGCGGCGGCAGGGGCTGCTCGGTGGTGGGCGCGGGCTCGGCGGGGGCCGTCCGGGGTCCCTGGGGCTGCGCGCCCTTCGGCTGCGCCTGCTCCCGGTCTCCCGTCTCCGCCGGCTCCGCGTCCTGGCCGTCCGGCCGGGCGGGGGTGCGCAGGTGGACGGTGCGCTGGTCGCCCCCGTCCCGGCCGGGCTCCCGCGCTTCGGCCTGATGTCCGGCCCGCGGGTCCCCGGCCTGCCGCGGTTCCAGCGGCTTCAGGGGTACGAACGTACTGGTCCGCTCGTTGTCGCTCTCGCCGTCGCCGCGCGCCCACGCGGGCACCCGGCCCGCACCGCCCCCGGAAACCTCCCCGGCACCACCGGTATCCGTGGGCTGCGGCCCGTCCCCGCCGGCCCCCGCCCCGTCCTGCTCCCCGCCGCCGCCCGCGGAGGGCCCGTCCGCGCCGGGAGCGCCACCCTCCGATTCCTCGGGCCGTCCCTCCTCCGTGTCGTCGGCCTCGTCGCCCTCGTCGGCCCGCGGCCGTGCATCCTGCGCCGCGTCCCCGCCGGCGTTGGACGGCTCGTCCGCCGCCGGCGCGTCGGCCTCCGGGCGCGCTTCGGCGTCGGATGCCCGGCCCGCTGCCGGGGCATCGTCCACGGCGGTGTTCCGGGCGGTTGCGCCCTCGCCCTCGTCCGCGCCCTCGTCCTCGTCCTCGTCCTCGTCGTCGGGCCGCCGGTCCGGGGCCGGGGCGGGAGCCGGCGCGGTGGCGTTCGGTGCGGTGCTCTCGGAGGACCCGGCTTCCGCCGCGCCGCCGTGCTCCCCGGCCGCCGCGCCGCCCTCGGCGGCGCCCGCGCTATCGGAGCCGCCGTCCTCGGTGCGCTCGGTGCCCTCGGCACCCGTGTCGTCGGCCGCCGCCGCGTCCCGCGGTTCCGCTTCGGTGGCCTCTTCGCCCCCGGTCGCGGCCTCCCGCGGTTCCGCTTCGGTGGCGGCGTCGCTCCCGGCCGCCCGGTCGCCGTCCGCGCCGGACCCGGGCGGCGCGGCACCGCCGTCGTCGCCGTCAGCCTCCGCCACGGAGGGTTCCGCGGCCGTGTCGTCCGCCCGCCCACCAGGCTGCGCCCCGGATTCCGGACCGGTTCCGGCCTCCTCGTCCCGGTCGCCCCCATCGGCGTCCGACGCCGCGTCCCGGGCCCTGCCCGCACGTCCGGCGGACTGGGTTCCGTCCTCCCGCACGGGGCCGTCGGAGGTCTGCCCAGCAGATTCCGCTTCCGCGGCCCGCCCGGGGGCGTCGGCCCCGTCGGCCCCGCTCTCGGCGGCCGCGTCCGTCACCGCCGCCGGCACCGCCGTCCCGTCCGGCACCGCCGTCCCGTCCGGCACCGCCGTCCCATCCGGCACCCCGGCACCGTCACCGGTGCCCGTGCCCTCCGGCTCTCGCTCGCGTTCCCGCTCCCGCCCCCGCAGCATGTCCTCGCCCCGCCCCGCCGGGTCCTTCGCTCCCGGTACCGCTGTCATCCGTCGCGCCGCCTCGCTCGCCGTCCTCCACGTACGTCGTACTAGATGGCCGAAAGGGGCGGAAAGGTTCCCGAACGGCTCCACCCGTCCCGGAAAACCTGCCGGTCAGGGCCTTGATCCCGGCCACGGCGCCGTCACGGCCCCGGCCGCCGCCCCCGTGTGCCCCCCACCCCCGCCCGGACTGGCCCGGCGCTACGACGGAGAGGCGAGCGCGGAGGTGACGCAGGTCACACCGCATTCCCCGATGAGTTCCGGTTCCCGCGGCGGTCTGCCCCGACGAGACGCCCCGGCCGCACCCGGCCGGCCGCGTCAGCCAGCACGCAGCAGACAGGAGACCGCCGTGACCACCCCCGCCAAGGGCCCCGCCAGCTACTTCCCCTCCATCGAGAAGAAGTACGGCCGCCCGATCGCCGAGTGGCAGGAGCTCATCAACGCCTCGCCGCTGACGAAGCACATGGAGCTGGTCGCCTGGCTCAAGACGGAGCACGGCCTGGGCCACGGCCACGCCAACGCCCTCGTCGCGCACACGCTCGCCCAGCGCTGACCGGCGCTGACCGGTGCGCCCCCGCCGGGGCGGCGGCCCCCCCCCGCCCCGGCGCGCCCGGCGCCCCCCTCCCGACCCCGTCCCGCCGCCGCACGGAACGTACGCCTCCGCCGCGCGCCCCCTCGTGCACCCCGCACGTCCACCCCAACTCCCGCTGGTCAGCGCCCTCGGCGCGGTGCGAGCGCGCCCGGCCGGACACGGTGAGTGAGCTATGTTTGAACTCCCAGTGGGTCGAAAGGGAGGCGGACGGTGGCATCGGGCCAGCAGGAACGCGCACAGGCTGCCGCGATCACTCCCGGCGGGCAGTCCGTGGACGCCGAGCGCGCTCCGGCGGACCGCGTCCGCGGCCTCTTCGACGGCCGGCGGCTCTCCCCGGGACAGCGGCGGATCGCGCAGTACCTCATCGACCACCTCACCGAGGCGGCCTTCCTCTCCATCACCGAGCTGGCCGAGCGGGTCGGCGTCAGCCAGCCCTCGGTCACCCGCTTCGCCACCTCCCTCGGCTTCAGCGGCTACCCCGCCCTGCGTGACGCGCTCCAGCCGCTCGCCCTCAAGGCGGTCGCGGGGGCGCCCGAGGGCGACGAGAACCGCCGCAACGAACTCCAGGCGGCCGTGGACGCCGAGATCGAGAACCTGGAGAACGTCCGCAGGCTGCTCGCCGACACGGACCGCGTGCTCGACATCGGCCGGGACCTGGCCCGCTCCGTCCCGCTGACCGTGCTGGGCCTGCGCATCTCCGTCTCGCTCGCCGAGTACTTCGCGTACGCCGCCCGTCGCATCCACCCCGACGTGCGCCTGGTGACCCGTGGCGGCAGCGTCGCGTACGACGCCCTGCTCCAGTCCCGCGCGGCCGGCGGCACCTGGGTGCTGGCCTTCGCGATGCCCCGGCACGCGAAGGAGACCCTCGGCGCCATGCGCGCCGCGCGGAGCGCCGGGCTGCGGATCGCGCTCATCACCGACCTGACCCTGGGCCCGCTGGTGGACGAGGCCGACGTCGCCCTCACCGCCGGAACCGGCTCCCGGCTCGTCTTCGACTCGTACGCGGCACCGGGCGTGCTCGCCGCCGCCCTGCTCCAGGCCATGGCCGATGCCGACCCGGAGCGGACGCAGGCGCGGCTGGAGGGTTACGAGCAGGTGGCCGAGCAGCACAATTTCTTCCTGTAGGACCCGTTTCACGGCGATTTTGCGGCGGATTTTCATGCGCCGATGTCGCATGAAATTTTTCATGCCCTTGCGTACTCGACGGTATATATATTTACTCGGTACTGCGCTCGGGTCGTTCACCCGATGCCAGGGAGGGCGATCCCCTACGCCCTCCTGGAACGCCGACGTTCCGACGCTCCCTCCTCGCGCCGGGCCGAGGCGTCCCTTACGGGCTCGTATCCCGCAGAGCGCCACCGGCGGCCCCGGTCACCCCTTAGACCGGGGCCGCCGTTCCGAGTTCCGCACCCTTGGAAGCAGCGACGAGTATGTCTATGTCGGCCACCATCACGCTCAGCCCCGACTGGCCCTGTCAGGTCAAGTCACCCGGCAGTCACGACTGGGAGCGCACGGCGACCCGCTGGCTGCGGGACCTCCTCCCCGCGCGCTACGCGGGCTACTCGACGCTCACCCGGCACCACGTCCTCCTCGCCCGCCACGCCCAGCTCCAGATCCAGCACGAGATGCGGGCCGTGCGCGTCGCGCTGGAGACCAGCCGGGTCGAGCTGCCCGCCCTCGGCGTCGTCGACGCGGTCATAGAGAACACGATCAGGATGTACGCGATCGAGCTGGAGCAGCTCGGCCGCCTGGCCCGCGGCGTCCGCCTCGTCTCCGACGCCCTGCTCGCCGCCCAGCGCCGCCGCTGACCCCGCGCCGCGGGCGCGCCCCGGCCCAGGGTGCACAATCGTCCGGTGACCGACGACGACGCGTACCTGTGGCTCGAAGACGTGACCGGCGAGGCCGCCCTGGACTGGGTCCGGGCCCGCAACGCCGAGACCGCGGAGGCGCTGACCCGCAACCCCCTCTTCGACGGCCTCACCCGAGAGGTCCGCGAGGTGCTCGACGCCGCGGACCGCATCCCCTACACCCGCCGCAGGGGCGCCCACCTCTACAACTTCTGGCAGGACGCCGAGCACGTGCGCGGCGTCTGGCGGCGCACCACGCTGGAGGAGTACCGCACGGAGCGGCCGGACTGGGAGGTGCTCCTCGACCTCGACGCCCTCGCGGCCGAAGAGGGGGAGGAATGGGTCTGGGCCGGCGCGCAGACCCTCCGCCCGGACCACGACCGCGCCCTCGTCGAACTCTCCCGGGACGGCGCCGACGCCGTCGTCGTGCGCGAGTACGACCTCGTGACCCGGGAGTTCACGCCCGGCGGCTTCCAGGTCCCCGAAGCGAAGACCACGATCGGCTGGATCGACCGCGACCACCTCTACGTCGGCACCGACTTCGGCCCCGGCTCGACGACCGCGTCCGGCTACCCCCGCGAGGTCCGCCGCTGGCGCCGCGGCACCCCGCTCACGGAGGCCGAACCGGTGTACGCGGCGGACGCCGACGACCTGTCGGCCGGCGGCTGGTACGACCGCACGCCCGGCTTCGAACGGCACTTCCTCTCCCGGCAGCGGGACTTCTGGCACCGCGAGCTGTTCCTGCTGGAAGGTGCGCGCACCGACGGCGCGGGCGCCGGAGCCACCGGAACGCCGCGCCGGATCGACGTACCGGACGACGCCGCCGCGTACGCGCACCGGCAGTGGCTGGTCGTCACCACCAAGTCCCCCTGGCTCGGCCACCCCGCGGGCACCCTCCTCGCCTTCGGCTTCGAGGACTTCCTCGCCGGCGGACGGGACGCGACGGTGCTGTTCACCCCCGACGGCAACACCGCGCTCGCCGGCCACTGCTGGACCCGCGACCACCTCATCCTGCACACCCTGGCCGACGTCAGCGCCCGACTGGAGGTGCTCACCCCCGCCGACGGCTGGCGCCGCGAACCGCTGGCCGACGTACCGCCGCACGCCACGGCGACCGTCACCGACACCGACCCGGACACCGGGAACGAATACTTCCTGGTGGTCAGCGGCTTCCTCCAGCCGGCCACCCTGCACCGCGGGGAGATCGGGGCCGGCAGCGAGACACTCAGGCGCTCCCCGGCCCGGTTCCCCGCCGAAGGCCTGGCCGTGGCACAGCACTTCGCCGCATCCGCCGACGGCACCCGCGTCCCCTACTTCGTCATCGGCCCCGAGGCCGGCCCGCAGGGCCCCGCCGCCCCCGCGCCCACCCTGCTCTACGGCTACGGCGGCTTCGAGGTCTCCCAGCTCCCCTCCTACAGCCCGGTGCGCGGCCGCGCCTGGCTGGCCCGCGGCGGCGCGTACGTGGTGGCCAACATCCGCGGCGGCCGGGAGTACGGGCCGGCCTGGCACCGGGCCGCGCTGAAGGCCGACCGCCCCCGCGCCTTCGAGGACTTCGCCGCCGTCGCCCGGGACCTCGTCGACCGGGGCTACACCACCCCGGAGCTGCTCGGCATCGAGGGCGGCAGCAACGGCGGCCTGCTGATGGGCGCGATGCTGACCCGCTACCCCGAACTCTTCGGGGCGGTCGTCGCCACCGTGCCCCTGCTGGACATGCTGCGCTTCCACAAGCTGCTCGCGGGGGCCAGCTGGACCGCCGAGTACGGGGACCCCGACGACCCCGCGGACCGCCCGCACCTGACGGACCTCTCCCCGTACCACCGCGCGGAGGCCGACCGCCCGTACCCCCCGCTGCTCCTGCTCACCTCCACCCGCGACGACCGCGTCCACCCCGGGCACGCCCGCAAGATGGCCGCCCGGCTGCGGGACCTCGGGCACCGGGTGCACTTCCACGAGCACCTCGGCGGCGGCCACGCCACGTCCACCAACCACGACCAGACCGCCTGGAACGAAGCCCTGATCCACACCTTCCTGTGGCACCGGCTGACAGCGCCTGCGACCGGGGCCTGACCGCCGTCCGGCCGGGGCGAAACCCCTCCGGCGCCCGGTCGTTCTCCGGAAGGCTGGGGAGCCGTCACCGGTGATCCGGTACGAGGAGGGGAGCGCCGATGGAGCCGCTGCGCGCCGGGCCGGCGGGTTCTACACCGCGCAGGTGGTCGACGCCGATGCGGCGGACCCGCCCTGGCTGGTGACGGCGTACGTGCCGGGGCCCTCGCTGCACGAGGCGGTGGCTGAGGAACGCCCCGACGTGGGGGAACTGCTGCTCCGCATGGCCGTCATGACACGGCCGGTGCAACGGGGGGTGCGGGGTCGGCTCACGCCGGACGCGGCGCTGAAGCTGGCCGCCACCCTCGTGCCCACGGTGCCGCGGGCCGGCCTGGGAGTGGTCGGCGCGACGGTGGCAGCCGACAGGTGGCTCTACGCGAGGCCCGAGCAGCCCGCACCAGGGGTCAACGGCCCCGGGGCGCGTACATGATGACCGCCATGCCCGCGAGGCAGATCACGGCGCCCGTGACGTCCCAGCGGTCCGGGCGGTAGCCGTCCGCGATCATGCCCCAGGCCAGCGAGCCGGCGACGAAGACGCCGCCGTACGCGGCCAGGATGCGGCCGAAGTCCGCGTCGCTCTGGAAGGTGGCGACGACGCCGTACAGGCCCAGGGCCACCACCCCGGCCCCGATCCACGCCCAGCCGCGGTGCTCGCGCAGCCCCTGCCAGACCAGCCACGCACCGCCGATCTCCAGCAGCGCGGCGAGGAGGAACAGGGCGGCGGAGCGGGCGACGTACACGGGCGCGGCTTTCTGGACACGGGGGCGGCGGGGTCCGGGCGTGGGCCCGGACCCCGCACAGCCTAGGCGCGCGCGGCGCCCGGCTCAGTACAGCGAGACCTTGTACTTCGCCAGGGCCTCCTTCACCGGCTGGTAGAAGGTGGTGCCGCCGGACGAGCAGGTGCCGCTGCCGCCCGAGGTGATGCCCAGCGCCTTCGTGCCGTCGTACAGGGCGCCGCCCGAATCGCCCGGTTCCGCGCACACGTTGGTCTGGATCATGCCGCGGACGGTGCCGCCGCCGCTGTAGCGGACGGTCACGTCGAGGCCCGTCACCGTGCCGCTCCGGGTGCCCGTGGTGGAGCCGCTGCGCTTGACCGGCTCGCCCACGTACGCGTCGGCCGCGGTGTAGCCGCCGGGGTGGCTCAGGCCGGCGTTGTCGTACCGGACCAGCGCGTAGTCGTTGCCCGGGAAGCTGGACCCGACGGTGGGTCCGGCGAGCGTGCTCTGGGCGGAGTTGGTGTACCAGGTCGTGACCACGTTGCCGCAGTGGCCGGCCGTCAGGAAGTAGTACGTGCCCCCGCTGACGGCGTTGAAGGCGACCGAACAGCGGTACCCGCTGCCGTAGACGGCGTCGCCGGGCCCGAGGAGCGGGGTGAAGGTGCCCTTCGCCCGCTCGACGCGGAGCGCGCCCGCGTCGGCGCCCGCGGTCTTCCGGATGTGCGCGAGTTCGGCGGCCGAAACCGTGCTGTCGGCGGTCACGACCACCGTCCCGGTGGCCCGGTCCACCCGCCACGCGGTGCCGCCGACGTCGGCGCGCAGGACGGCCTGGTCCAGCCTGGAGAGCTGTGCCGCGTCCGCGGCCGGGGCCGCGGCGGTGGCCGTCGGCGCGCCGAGTGCCGCGGCCGCCACCAGGGCGGTCGCGGCGGCGGCGAGCGCGGCGGTCCGCGCCGTGCGCGTGCGCGTGCGGGTGGGGGTGTGGGTGGAAGCGTTGCGCGTGATCCTCACCGGTCTCCTCCTCGGAGCGTCGGGCCCCCTGGGTGGTGGGGCTCTGTGAGGCGCGACAGGAATGGCGTGTTCCTGACAAGCGCTGCCCGGCGAGTATGGCGAGGGGCCGGGGACGGTTCAAGACCGCCCGGGGCCCGCTCGTACCGCGGACCGTGGCGCCGGGTGCCGCCCCACCGCAGGGAGCGGCCGTAAGGCGGGGGCGCCGGAGGGGGCCCGTACCCGGTGCACCACACTGGAGGCGGTTGTGACCAGACGGGGCCACGGGGGCCTCCGGTGAGAGGGATGACGTGATGAGCGACAAGGCCCGGAAGCTGTTCGACGCGCTCGACCTGAACGAGGACGGCATCCTCACCCGGGCGGAGGTGATCTCCGCCCTGCGCGCCAAGGGGCCGACCCTCGCCGCCACCGGCGACCTGCCGTTCTGGGGCCTGGGCGACGCGGACGCCTCCTCCGCGCTCTTCGACGCGGCCGACAAGAACGGTGACTCGGTGCTGACCTACGAGGAGTTCGCGCAGGAGGTGGACCGCCGCTTCGGCTGGTAGCCCGCGAAGGCAGTCGGGTACGGATGCCCGGCCCGGTCCGCGCCGACCGGGCCGGGCATCCCTCACCACCCTCCTCCTACCGCTCCTGCGAGAGCCGGTACAGCTCGGCGAACGTCCCGTCCAGGGCCACCAGTTCGGCGAAGGTGCCCTGCTCCGCGATCCGGCCCGCCTCCAGGACCAGGATCCGGTCCGCCAGGCGGCAGTTCTCCATCCGGTGCGTGACGATCAGGGTGATCCGCTCGTCCTTCATCGCCTGCAGCCCGCTGAAGATCCGGTGCTCGCCCCGCGCGTCCATCGCCGAGGTCGGCTCGTCCATGATCAGCAGGGTGGGCCTGCGGTGGAACGCCCGCCCGCAGGCCAGCCGCTGCCACTGCCCGCCCGAGGGCTCGTGCCCGCCCCACAGCGAGCGCGCCAGCAGGGTGTCGAGCCCGTTCGGGAAGTCCTCGACCGCCTCCCGCATCCCCACCGCGTCCAGCGCCTCCCAGACCGCGGCCTCGCCCCGCTCCTCGTCCGGCTGCCCGAGCGTGATGTTCTCCCGTGCGGTGAAGGGCCAGTACGCGAACGACTGCGCCACCAGCCCGACATGGGCCCACAGGCTCTCCTGGTCGGCGTCCCGGGTCGGCACCCCGTCCCAGTACACCTCGCCCTCCCCGGGCAGCGTGAGCCCGGTCAGCAGCCGGATCAGGGTGGACTTCCCGGCGCCGTTCTCGCCCACCACCGCGATGATCTCGCCGCGCGAGAGGGACAGGCTCACCGGACCGAGCGCCGGCGCGTCCTTGCCGGGGTAGGTGTACGCGGCCTCCTCCAGCACCAGCTTCGCCGGCGGCCCCGCGACCGCCTGCCCGCGCCGGCCCGACATCGAGGCGGCCAGCTCCAGGAACCCGCGGTAGTCCTCCAGGTAGAGGGCGTGCTGGAACATGTACGCCCCGTACACCACCAGCGAGGACAGGGCCGTGGCCGAGGTGCGCATGGCGACGATCGCGGTGCCCGCGGCGGCCAGCGCCATGTACCCGCCCAGCACCAGTCCGGCGAGCGCCGCCCACGTGCCCGCCTGGAACAGACCGCCGAGCGCCGCCGCCACGAGGGAGACCCGCAGGAACCGCGGCGCCGAGCCGATCAGCTTGGCGTCGATGCGCTCGCAGACCGTCGCGTACCAGTGGTGCGCGTACGGGCGCATGGAGTTGCACCGCAGTTCGTCGGCGAGCTTGTGGGTGGTGAGGTACCAGCGCATCATCCCGCGGATGTTGCGGGAGGCGTTGGTCTCGTTGTGCAGGGAGTAGTCCAGCCGGGCCGCGAGCAGCGCGCCCGTGCCGCGCGGCACCACGGAGAGCAGCAGCAGGGGCAGCAGCGCGGGGTGGACCACGGTGAGCACCCCGGCCACCGCGACCAGGTTGACCAGCCCGTTGGTGAAGGCCATGGCGTCCTTCACCAGCATCGTGGACCGGGCCGCGCCGATCCCGGCGGCCTCCGACCGGTCGGTGAAGCCCGGCTGGTCGTACGCGCCGACCTCCACGTCCATGTGCGCGTCCACCATCGCCAGATCGGCCAGGGTGGCCAGCCGCGGGGTGAGCCGGCGCGCCGCGCTGCCCGACACGATCTGGGCCACGGTCCCGGTCGCGGCGGTCAGCGCGGCGGTGACCAGCGGCGCGGCCGCCGCCGCGATGCGGGACTCCGCGTCGCCGCCGGTGAGCAGCGGGCCCATGGCGTCGGACACCGCGGCGAGGGTGGCCGCCGTACAGATCCCGGCCGTGGCCTGGCCGGAGACCAGCCAGACCAGGGAGCGGGGGTCGGTCTGCCAGGCCATCCGGGCGGTCTGGGCGAGCGCGGACGGCAGCCGGGCGGCCATCCGGCGCAGCGAGAGTGATTCCATGACCTTGCTGTGGGTGCCCGCGGAGTAGCTGAACTCGGGCGGGTCGGCGGGCTTCCGCCGCGTCTGCCGGGGGGTCTCCCGCCCCTCGTGCTCCTGTCGTGGCCGCGGTGGCTGCGCGTGCTGCGGCTGCGGTGTTCGTGACGCTTCCATCGGCTCCATCGGCTGCTCCTCACGCCTCGGTCCTCGGACGGCACCGGCCCCGGGGGCGCGTGCGGGCACGCCGGACCGCCCCGGTCCGCGGGTGTGCGGAACCGGGGGCGGCAGCCCCTGGGATCGGTGGAGTGGCGAGTACAGCGGAGCCGTGGGGGAGGAGCAGCGAGAACCGGCCGACCTGGCCGGCCGGGCGCACCCGGGACCCGGGGCGGCCACCCGTACCGGGGCCGCGGGCCGGTGGGGGCGAGAACGGCCGGATACCGACCCAGGGCGGAGGAAACCCCTTGCGCAGGGCTCGGGGGGCCGGGGAGCGTGTCGGCCGGGTCCGAACGGCGCACCTCCGGATGTGGCTCCCGCGGGCCGCCGCTCTACTGGGTCTGGGACCCGCCGCGGGGCCCGCGAGGAGGTGGAACCCCATGGCCGTGGTGATGTCGCTGCGCTGGGACGGGGTGCGGCCGGAGCAGTACGACGCGGTCCGCGACCGGGTGGGCTGGGAGGACGACCGGCCGGACGGGGCGGTGCTGCACGTGGCGTGGTTCGAGGGCGGCGCGCTGCACGTCACCGATGTCTGGGAGTCCCCGGCGCAGTTCGAGGAGTTCTTCGGCAACCGCATCCTGCCCGCCGTCGAGGAGACCGGACTGGCCGGCGAGCCGGAGGTGGTCGTCACCCCGCTGCACCGGAGGTTCGTCGCCCCCGGGGTGAGTGGTGCGGCGTGAGGCGGGGCGCGTGAGCCGCGGCGCGCCCGCCCGGTCCGGGAGGCCGACGGGCCCCCGCCCGGAGGCGGGGGCCCGTCGGGCCGTGCCGGGGTCCGGCCGTGGCCGGATCAGTGGCAGGTGGTGTAGCCGCGGCCGTTCGCCCGCCACGAGCAGCTGTCCTTCTTGGTGCCGGCCGGCGTGTACAGGTTCACCGAACCGCTGGAGTTGTTGAACCAGAAATTGTCCTTCTTCCGGTAGACCGTGTACGCGGTGTTGGTGCCCTGGCCGTTGCGCAGCCGGACCGTCTTGCCGGCGCCCAGGGTGAAGGTCCCGAAGGTGTACACGTACCCGGACGCCGTCTTCACCTTGTAGTTCCGCAGCTGCATCGAGCTGCCGGTGTTGTTGTGCAGGTCCACGTACTCGGCGTTGAGCTTGGCGTTCGTGCGCGGCAGGTCCGCACCGGGCCCGTCGAACTGGAGCGCGCCGAAGTGCAGCCCGCCCTGGTGGGTGGCGGCGGTGGCCTGCGGTACGGCGAACGCGGAGGCGGCCATGGCGGCGGCCGCGACGAGGACGGCGGTCTTCCTCATGTGGGTGGATCCCCCCTGCTGGTTGAACGCTGCAGTAATCGGCAGCGGTCAACTAATACAGCATGATGATCGGAAGATTCGGCGGATCCCGGCATCTGCCAGGATCCGCCACCCCCGCTCCGCGTCAGACCACCGCCAGCGGCACGATGAGCGCGTAGGCGTAGCCCGCCTCGACCGCGTAGCCGTACATCGACGGGTGCTGGACGGGCGCCGTCAGCAGCACCACGCTCTGCGCCGCGGTGGCGGCCGCGACCCATTCCTCCGTCGCGCCGAGCGACCCCTGGTACCAGGCCGCGCACAGGCCGGGACCGCTCACCACCAGCATGTCGTCCTCGCGACGGTAGGCGGCCCCCCAGGTCTCGGCCGGGACCGCCCAGCCGTCGTAGTCCGTGAAGGCGTACCAGCCGCCCTCGCGGATCGCCTCGTGGAACGGCCAGCGCCCCAGGCCCTCCGGGGTGAGTGCGACCTCCTGGTCGTCGGTGGTGAAGTGCACCATCGGCAGCGGGTCCGGCCCCTCGCCCGTGCCGGCCCAGGCGTAGAGCGGGGAGAGGGCGGCCGGCTCCTGCCCGGGGGCCTCGCCGGCGTACTCCTGCGCGTACTGCTCCCCGTACCGCTCCCCGTACTCCTGCGCGTACTGCTCCCCGTACTCCTGCGGCGCGTACTCCTGGCCGGACGGCTGCGCGTACTCCTGCCGGTACTCCCGGCCTTGTTCCGGCTGCCCGTACTGCGTCCCCTGGGCGGGGGCGTGTCCCTGCCCGTACTCCGGCTGCGGGTACCCGGGTTCGTACGCCGACGGGTACCCGGGCCCGTGCTCCGGCGGCGACTGGTCCATGTGGGGGAGGTGAGCGGTCATGCCCCGATTGTGGTCCATGGCCGTCAGGGCGCCGTAAACGCCCCCTTCGGCCGGGTTCGGCCCCGCCCGGACGACGGCCCGTCAGGGGACGTCACGCCACGGGCCGTCCGGGCGCCGGTGGTGCCGGCGGTACGGGCCCCCGGCTCCCGGGACCGTCCCCGAAGCTCCCGTGCCGCCCCGCCCCCGCGGCGAACCGGTCGGCGCCCGCCCGCGTCTCGCCGGCGCCCAGCGGCACCAGGCCGTGCCGGTACTCGTTGGCCAGCGCCGCGGGTTCGGGCAGCCCGTGCTGCTCCCGTACCGAGAGGCGGTCGTGGCGCAGGCAGAGCTGCGGGAAGGCGGCGATCTGCCGGGCGAGTTCCTCGGCCTCCTCGCGCGCCCGCCCGGTCGGCACCAGCCGGTTGGCGAGCCCCATCGCGTACGCCTCGGAGGCCGGTACGGGCCGCCCGGTGAGGATCATGTCCATGGCGCGGCTCTCGCCGACGAGCCGGGGCAGCCGCACCGTACCGCCGTCGATGAGCGGCACCCCCCACCGGCGGCAGAACACCCCGAACACCGCGTCCTCCTCGGCCACCCGCAGGTCGCACCAGAGCGCCAGTTCCAGTCCGCCCGCGACCGCGTGACCGGCGACGGCGGCCACGACCGGCTTGCCGAGCCGCATCCGGGTGGGCCCCATCGGCCCGTCGCCGGTCGCCGTGACCGTGTTCCCCCGCTCCGTGCCCACGGCCTTGAGGTCGGCGCCCGAGCAGAACGTGCCGCCCTCGCCCCAGAGCACGGCGACGGCCGCCCCCTCGTCGGCCTCGAACGCCCGGAACGCCCCGGCCAGCGCCTCGGCGGTGGGCCCGTCCACGGCGTTGCGCGCCTCCGGCCTGCTGAGGATCACGGTGAACACCGGTCCGTCCCGCTCCACCCGCACCGCGGGCGTCCCCGCCCCCGCGTTCGCCACGTTCCCCACGTTCCCCGAGCCCACCGCGCCCACCGTCCGTCCCCCTCTGGTCGTCCTGTCCCGCTGGCCGCCCCATTGTGCGGGGCGCGGGCCCGAGCCGGGCGGGCGGACGCCGGTGGGCGGCCGATGGGCGGTGGGTGGACGCCGGCGGACGGCCGGATCAGTACGGCCCGTCGGCCGAGTGCCGCAGCACGGCCAGCACCTGCTCGGCGATCGCCGTCTCGTTCTCCTCGAAGGCGGGCCCGGTGAGTTCGGCCGGATCGGCCGGCAGACCGGTCAGCACCGGGGTGTGCAGGTGCCCGCCCGGCAGGCCCGGGTTGAGCTCCAGGCGCAGCCGGTTGGATCGGTACGCCACCTCGTTGGAGAGGTAGCCGCCGCCTCCGCCCGCCACCGCCCGCGAGCCGGGCGTGGGACCGTCGGGGCGGTCCGCCGGCCGGGTCTCCCCGGCCGGGATCTCGGTGACCGTGCCGTTCAGCCGTACCGGGAAGGGCGCCTGGACGGCCGTCATCGGGCCGGTGGGCAGGCTGGTCCTGATGAACTCGGCGCCGGGGCCGACCCCGGCGGGCACCACCGGGTGCTCGCGGGTGCCGCCGGACAGGGCGCGGGCGTTGTCCGGGTACGGGTCGGCCGACCGCGCCCGCGCCGCCCACTCCTCCAGCGTGAACAGCCCGGGGTAGCCCTGGCTGATGCTGGTGATCTGGTCGGCCGCGCGGGGCCCCGGGGTCATCCGGGGGCCGTACGCGCGCTCCACGAGGCCCCGGTCGAAGTCGCCGTAGCGTACCGGGAGCACGACGGCGCGGATCTCGGCGCGGGTGCCGTCCGCGAGGGTGACGCGGCGGCCGTTGAGGCGGAGCGCGGCGGAGCCGGAGGGGTTGGCGCGGCGCAGCTCCGCGTCGAGGCCGAAGGGGTCGAAGCCGCTGACGAAGAGGCGCCGGACGCCCGGCGTGCCG
This sequence comes from Streptomyces sp. NPDC101132, assembly GCF_044759225.1. Classification (NCBI taxonomy): domain Bacteria; kingdom Bacillati; phylum Actinomycetota; class Actinomycetes; order Kitasatosporales; family Streptomycetaceae; genus Streptomyces; species Streptomyces sp. NPDC101132. The sequence goes on along the minus strand of NZ_JBIVYX010000013.1, from coordinate 15,446 downwards.
CGGAACGCGTTGCCGGTCAGGCCCCGGGAGGCGTCCTCGAAGGAGGTGCGCAGCGCGTCCCGGTCCACCGGGAACTCCGGCTGCCAGCGGGCCAGTCCGACGGTCATCGCCAGCCGCGCCCAGTACAGGGGGCGGTCGTCGCCCGGTGCCAGGTCGCCGCCGGGCCGCCGGCCCTGGGCCCGTTCCACCGCGGCCGCGAACAGGGCCTCGCCCCAGACGCGGACCAGCCCGTCGGCGCCGGCCGCGTCCCGGGTGGTGCAGAGGGCGGCGGGGAAGCGGCGTACGAAGGCGTCGAGTTCCCCGCGCTCGACCAGGGCCGTGGTACGCGGATCCGCGAGCCGGGCCTGCTCCGCGTCCGGCACGACGGCGGGGTCGGTGCGGCACGGGGGAGCGGCCGGCGCGCCACCGGGCGGGGTGGCACCGGCGGCGAGCGCGGGTCCGGCGGGCAGGGCGGCGGCGAGGGCGCCGAGCAGGGCGGCCGCGAGGGCGGCGCGACGTAAGACCATCATGCGATGTGACATTACACAGGAAGGTCAACTCCTGTCAGGGGCGCCGGAGTCGGGACGGTGGTGCCGCGCGGGCGGGGGGAGTGGACACCCGCGCGGCACCCGGTCCGGCCGGCGGCCGGACCCCGGTCAGTCGAGCTTGATGGAGCTCACGCGGTCGTTCCAGCCGGAGCGGAGCGCGCCTTCCTGGGCCCAGGGCGCGGTGTTGCCCGGGTACCAGTAGCCCACGCCGTCGTTGTGCTCGGCGAGGTGCGCGTAGCAGGCGCCGACCTTGTACGAGGACATCTGGTCGTTGAAGCCCCAGCCGCCCAGGTTCTGCCAGTATCCGCGGTCGTAGAAGACCAGCCGGCGGCCGCCGAACCAGCCGTGTTCGAACAGCTCCAGCGGCGAGGAGCAGGCCGCCAGCGCCCCGGAGGCGGACCGGGCCCCCGTGCCCGCGGCACGGTCGGCGAGCTTGGCCTCGACGGACCGCAGCTCGCCCAGTGTCCGGAAGCACTCGACCGTGCCCGCCGCCCGCCAGACCAGGCAGGCCTTCGCCGCACCCCAGTCCCCGGCCATGTCGAGCGTCCCGCCCTCGAAGGCGGCGACGGTGGAACCGGGAGCCGAGGGTAAGCCGCCCGGGTCCGCCTGCGCGGTCCCGGTCGCCAGGGTGGCGGTCAGGGCCGCCGCGGCCGCGGCGGCGGCCGTCCAGGTGCGCGTGCGGGATCCCGGTCCTCGAACGTTTCGCATCACGGTGCTCTCCTTGCGCGTCGGGCCGGCCCCACGGGTCGGGGCCGGTCTGCGCTCAGCACCATAGGAGGCCGCCGTGGGGCCCCTGGGCCGGCCGGGGTGCGAGGGGCGCCGAGTGCGGCGTGGGGCGGTCCCGGACCCCGGGGGCGGCTGTCCCGGACGCGGAACGGAGCCCGGCCGGAGGCCGAACGGAGGCGGGCCGGACGGTGGGTGGACGGCGAGTGGACGACGGGTGGGTGACAGATGGACGGCAGCCGGCCCGCGGCTGGACGGCGGGTGGACGGACGGTGGGCGGGGCGCGGCCCGCCGGGCCCCGACGGCCCGTTCGCCCTCGTCGCTCCCTCGCCGGGGCTCGCGGGCGGCCCCTCCGGCGGACCCGGGGAGCGGGCGGCCGCTCCTCCGGGACCCGGCTAAGTTGAGGGTCGCTCACCCCGGCGTGGGGAAGGCGACGATGGAGGGGGTGCGCGATGAAGCTCGCGGTGTTCGGCGCGACCGGAGGGGTCGGCCGGGAGATCGTCCGTCAGGCACTGGCGGCGGGGCACGACGTGACGGCCGTGGTACGGGATCCGGCGCGGCTCCAAATCCAGGGGCCGGGCCTCGCCGTGCGCCGGTCCGGCCTCGACGATCCGGCCGCGCTCGCCGGGGCCCTCGCCGGGCACGACGCGGTGCTCTCCGGCCTGGGCGCACGCAGCCGGGCCGACGCGGCCGGCGGCATCGCCGCCACCCTCACCCGGGCCGTGCTCGCCGCCATGGAACCGGCCGGCGTCCGCCGGCTGCTGGTGGTCAGCGCCGCCCCGCTCGGCACGCCCCCGCCCGGGGAGCCCGTCGTGGACCGGATCGTGGGGGCCCTGGTGAAGTCCGTGTTCGCACCCGTCTACGCCGACCTCGCCGTGATGGAGTCGGAACTGGCCCGCAGCGGCACGGACTGGACCTCGGTCCGCCCCCCGATGCTGAAGAACCGCCCCGCGACCGGGCGTTACCGCACCGCCCTGGACGGCAACCCGCGCAGCGCCCGCACGATCGGCCGCGCGGACGTCGCCCACGCGATGCTGTCCCTGGTCGACGCCCCCGACACGCACCGCCGCGCCGTCGGGGTCGCGTACTGAGACCCCGGGGCGCGCACCTCCGCGGGGGCGCGCCCCGGGGGCCGTACCCCGGCACGGCGGCCGGCCCGTCCCGCGCGGCGTGGCGGCGTACGCCGGGACGTCAGCCGTGCCGGGCGAGCTTGACGGCGGACACCACCAGGATCACGCCGAGGGCGGGGATCAGGAACAGGTCGGGGAACACCCCGAGCAGGAGGCCGCCGAGGGCCGCTCCGGCCACCGAGCCGGCGACCATGACCAGGGTGAAGCGGAGGCTGGCGCCGAGGACGGCGAAGCTGCCGTCCCGGCTGTAGCGGGCGAAGGCGACCAGCATCGTCGGCAGTGACACCAGCAGCGACAGGCTCCCGGCCGTCTTGATGCCCAGGCCGAACAGCAGGACGATCGTCGGGATCAGCAGCTCGCCGCCGGCCACGCCCATCACGGCCGCGACCACTCCGATGCCGAAGCCGGCCGCCACCCCCAGCGGGACCTGCACCGCGGTGGGCAGGGCGAGGGTGCCCAGGGCGGTGGTGTGGGCGACGACCAGGGCCAGCGCCATGAGGAGCATCAGGGCCGCGAGCACCCTGTGGAGGGTGGCGCTGCGCATCCGGACGGCCCACGATGCTCCGGCCCACGCCCCCGCGAGGCTCCCGGCCAGCAGGTTGGCCGCGACGGGCCAGTGCGGGGCCAGCGCGGACGCCGGGACCGCGGCCATGCGCGCCGGGAGCGCGACCAGGACCACGGCCAGGCTCATCGCCTTGTTCAGGATGACCGCGGAGAGCGCGGCGAACCCGAACAGGCCGATCAGGAGCGGCAGGCGGAACTCCGCGCCGCCCAGCCCGACCATCCCGCCCAGGACGCCGACGGCCGCCCCGGCGCCGAACACGAGGGGCGCGGGGTGGGCGGTACGCACCGGAACGCGGTCGGGGTCCATGGCCATGCCGTGCATCATGCCTGTTCACGGCTGTTCCTGGCAGCGTGGAGCCGAGTTCTGGGGAAACCGCCGGGCGCCGGGCCACGCGGTCGTACGGACCTCCGAGCCCGTGACCGGGCGGCGGCCCCGCCGGCCCGGCAGTCCCGCCCGTGCCACACCCCGTCCGCCCCGTCCCGGGAGCCGCCCGGGCCGGGGCGGACCCGTTCCGCGCCGAAGACCGCGGCTATCCTGCACCTCGGCCCGCGCACGCGACGCGGCCACCCGACACACACGCAAGACGATGCCGGCCCGCACCGCGGCACGGCAGGAGACGGAGCCCCGGTGGACGTGCAGCACTTCGAGCGGATCACCGCCTTCATCGAGGCCCGCCTGACCCCGGTCTTCGACCCGGCCGACGGCAACGACCACGGCTGGGGCATGGACGACACCTCGCGCGCCCTGCGCGCCCTCCGCAACACCGTCCTCGGCGCCTCCGCCATCAAGGGGATCATCGCGCAGCGCGCCACCGCCGACCCGAAGATGCGCGGCATCATCGACCAGTCCCTGGAGCACAACTGGGACGTCCTGCGCGGCGTCGCCCGCCAGTGGGAGGACCACCCCGACTTCCGGCGCGAGTTCAAGCGCCACGCCTGGGAGCTCGACGAGCTCGGGGCCGCTCCCGCCGCACAGGGCTGACACGCGGTCAGGAGCGGCTCCCATGGCCGAGTCCCGGCTGACCACGCCCTCGTACCTCGTGCTCGGCATCGTCGAGAAGCTGGGCGAGGCCAGCCCGTACGACGTGAAGGTCGAGGCGGCCCGCACCGTGGCCCCCTTCTGGTCCATGCCGCACGCCCAGGTCTACGCCCAGTGCGACCGGCTCGTGGCGGCCGGCCTGCTGTCGGAGTCGCGCCAGGCCGGCGGGCGCAACCGGCGCCTGATGACCCTGACCGAAGCCGGCCGCACCGCCCTCGCGGCGTGGCTGGCGGACCCGGAGTTCGTCCCCGTCGAGGCCCGCGAACGCGGCATCCTCAAGCTCTGGTTCGGGGCGCGGCCCGAGGTCCTCTCCCCGGTCCAGCTCGACGAGCACCACAGGACCCTCGCGGACTACGAGCACCTGGCCGAGAGCGTGGGCGCCCTGCTCACGCCCGGCCAGCGCGAGGCCCTGGAGTTCGGCATCCGCTACGAGCGCATGATGGTCGACTTCTGGCAGTGGGTCGCGGGCCGCGCGCACGAAGGCGACCGCGGCGGCGAGGCACCCGACCACGGCGGTGACCGCGGCACCGCACCCGACCCCGGCGGCACCGCACCCGACCACGGCGGCACCGCCGAACACTGAGGCCGCGCCGCACCGTTGACCCCGGCCCGGCCTCCCCCTTACCTTCCCCATAGTCCAGAGAGGACTATTGAGGGGGAGTCGCCGTGCACCGACCGGGGAACGCCGCCTTGGGCCGGGTGGCCGTGGTCACCGTCGTGGCCGTCTGCCTCGCCTACGCGCCCGTCGCCGCCACCGAACTGTGGCCCTACGCCCGCCCCGGCGCCCCCGCCCTCGGAGAACGCCTGCTCGCGGAGACGGTCTCGCCCGAGTACGTCGCCGAGGCCGTCGCGGACCGCACCGGCCCCTACGGCCGGAGCCTCCTGCCCCTGGTCGTCCACTCGGTGCTGGGCGGACTGCTGATGGTCCTCGGACCGGTCCAGCTGCTCTCCGCGATCCGGCGCCGCCCCCGCCTGCACCGCGCGACGGGCGTCCTCTTCGCGCTCACCGTGTACGCGTCCATGGCGGGCGCGGCGCTCTACCTGGCCAGGACCGCGCCCGAGGACGCCTTCGGCGGCGCCGCGTTCTGGATCGTGCTGGCCACCATCCTGGTCGGCACCGTGCTCAGCGTGACCTACGGGATCATCGCCGCCCTCGGCCGCCACCCCGACCTGCACCAGCGCTGGATGCTGCTCTGCTACGGCTTCCTGATGACCGCGCCGCTGCTGCGCCTGGAGTGGGGCGCGCTGCCGTACCTGATGCCGGGCCTGTCGATGGAGCAGGTCAACCAGGTCGCCGTCATGCACCTCGGCTCGGTCGTCGCCTTCGGTGCCCTGGCCGCCTCCCGCGCCCTGGACCGGCGCGCGGAGGTGCCGGGCGTCACGGGCAGCTGGGTGCCGGCCCCGGTCCTGCTGCTGGCGCACCTGGCCGCGCTGCCCGCCCTGGTCTGGGTCGGGGCCGCGTTCCTGGAGTGGGGCGCCGCCGGCCGACGTCTGCTGCTGGGGTTCCTGCTGCCGTACGCCGCCACGTACGCGGTGATGGTCCTGCGCCAGCGCCGCGCGCACCGGCAGGGCCGCGGCTGGGCGCGCGAGGAGTGGCGCGTGCACCTGGTCGGGCTGCTGCTGGCACCCGTCTTCTCCGGCGGCGCCGCCCTGCCCCTGGAGCGCCTGCTGGGCCTGGACCGGCCCGCCGCGCTGTGCGCGGCCGTCGCCATCGGCTGCGGCGTGCTTTCCACCGCGGCCACCACCGTGGTGAGCCTGCGCGTCCTGTACGCCCGGGAGCTCCTCAAGCGGACGCCCACCCCGCCGCCGGTCGGCGCCAGGACCCCGGCCCCGGCCCCGACCAGGTAGCCCCCGGGCCCCGACCAGGTGGCCCCGCACCACCCCGACGCACGGCCCGCCCCACCCCCGCCCCAGCGCCGACCAGGGAGCCCCGATGAGCGACGCGGCCGAACCCGGCACAGGCACCCCCGCCGCCGACCCCGCGACCCACCTCACGACCCACCCCACCGCCCAGCCCACGAGCAGTCCCACCCCCACCCCCGGCCCAGCCCCCACGGAGGCGTCCGATGCCGACGGCCGCGCACTCGCCCCCGTCGTGGCCCTGCTGGCCACGACGGTCGCCGTGACCAGCTCCCTCACCGGACTCCTCCTGACGGCCGGCGCACTCGCCGGCCGGGTGGCCGGCCCCTGGACCTCCCCCTCGCCGGTCGGCCCCGGCCTGGTGGGCGCCGCCATGCTCGGCACCGCACCCGGCCTCCTCGCCCTCGCCCGCGCCCGTCGCTGGGAGGAGGCCCGCACCCTGGTGTTCCCCCTGGTCACGGTGCTGGTCGGACTGTTCGCGGTGGCCGTCCTGAACGCCGGTCAGCTCCAGGCGGCCGAGGGCGGACCGCTGTTCCTCGCCCTCTTCAGCCTGGGCTGGGTCGCGGTGCTCGGCCTGCTCGCCCTGGCCGCCGTACTCTGCCTCGCCCGCCAGTACACCCGGCCCGCCACACCCCTCCGGGGCCCGGTGGTACCGCCGCCCGCCTGGTCCAGGCCGCTGCTGGCGGTACTCGGCTCCTCCTGGCTCGGGACCGGCGCGGGCCTGCTCTTCCTGCCCGGCTTCTGGGCGGAGTTCGTCCCCTGGGAGGTGAACCGCACCGACGCCCAGTCCCTCGGCGTCTGGGCCCTGGCCCTCGGGATCGGCGTCCTGGGCACGCTCGCCGAGGACGACCTCCGCCGCGTCAGGCCCGCCCTGATCTCCGTACCGGGCGTCGCACTCGCCGCCGGCGCCGTGCTCGCCGTACGCGCCGGCGACGTCGACTGGACCTCGGGCGGTGCCGTCTCGCTCGCCGTGCTGCTCCTGGGCCTCCTCACCTCCGGCCTGACCGGCCACCGCCTGGCCGCCCGCGCCGGCCGAACGCCCCCGGCCCGCGCCGGCCGAACGCCCCCGGCCCGCGCCGGCGGAGCACCCCCGGCCCGCTCCTGAGCCGGACACCCCGCGTCCGCGTCAGCTGTCGAGTTCCCGGCCCCACAGCCGTTCGGTGAGCCGCTCCACGCCCGCGGCCAGGTGGCGGCGGTACGTCGACATCGGGAGGCGGAGCAGGTCCGCCGCGCGCTGCTGGGTGCCGGCGGGCTGGAGGTACGTGTGGTGCAGCGCCCGGTACGCCCGGCGGTCCCGCGGGGCCGCCTCCAGCTCCGCGGCCGCCTCCCGCAGGACACCCGCCAGCACCGCGGCCCGCTCGTCGGGCCCTGCCTCCGGCCCCGCCCGGTCCGCCACCAGCCGGGAGCGCAGCAGCACGCACTCCCGCAGGCCCCCGGCCCGGCCCAGCCCGCGCAGCGCCTCCCGTACCCCCTCGGCGAACGCGTCGTGGTCCAGCACCCGCAGCGGACCCGGCGGCGCCGGCGGGCTCACGGCGAGGGGGTCGGGCGCCGCCTCCCGCTCCGTCAGCAGCCCCAGCCAGGCCAGCGGGGGAGTGACCCGCCAGTCGTGGACGAACATCCCGTACCCGCGCCCGCCCACCGAGAAGTCCGCCTCCGGCACCCGCCGGAAGTCGGTGTACGCGCACCCCGCCGCCCAGAACGCGGCATCCGCGAACGGCAGCAGCGTCACCGCCGGCCGCTGGTCCGTGAGGTAGTGGTGGGTCAGCCGCAGGGTGATCAGGGTCTGTACGGGCGACACGTCCTGGTACCCGTCCCGCGCCAGCCAGCTCCGCACCAGCAGCGCCCGCTCCCCGGCCCGCAGCGCCCCCGCGCCCGCCAGCCAGCCCCGGGCGGCCCGCACCGCCGGGTCCCCGGGGTCCGCCGCGCCCGCCGGGCCGGTGTCGCCCAGGGCGAGCAGCAGGTAGAAGCCCACCGGCCCCTCCCCGTCCGCGCTCACCGTCCCCCACGAGGCGGCCGGATGCCCCCACCAGCGCGCCAGCAGCCGCGCCGAGTCCGCCCCCTCGTGCATCTCGGCCATCGCCAGCAGGGCCGGCAGTTCGGCCTCCCGGGTGGGCGCGATGGACAGCGCGTCGAGCCGCGCCGCACCGGCCGCACCGCCGGTGACCGGCGCCAGCAGCGGGCCCACCAGCGGGCTGTCCCGGTGCAGGTAGGCGAAGTCGGCCAGCACCGTCCGCTGCCGCGCCCGGTCCCCGTCGGTGAACAGCTGCTGGTAGTAGGCGCCGGCCCGGCGCCGCAGCTCCGCCCGCCGGCCGGGGTGCCGCCAGCGCAGCTCGGCGTCCAGCACGGACCGGGCCAGGTCGTGCGGGTGGATGCCCCGGCTGCCGTACTCGGTGACCGACAGGGTGCACAGCCAGTCGAACAGGTCCCGCGCGTCCGGCACCCCGGTGAGCGCGGCCAGCAACGGCTCGCTCGTGACCAGCACCTGGGCGCTGGCCTCCAGCGCCGCCCGGTGCGCCGGACTCGGCACGGCGTCCAGCAGCGCCTCCAGCAGGGTGGTCACCACCCAGGCCGGCTGCCCCGGGCTCGGGTCCCTCCCGGGGCCCTGCGCCCGTACGTCGGCGATCAGGGCCAGCGCCAGGGGGTGCCCGTGGGCGAACTCCAGGGCCCGGCCGTGCTCCTCCTCCGGCACGCCCCGGCGCCGCAGCAGCTCTCGGCTCTCCTCCGTCGGCAGCGGCCCCAGCCGCAGCGGGTGCAGCAGGCCCTGCCAGGCCGGGTCGGTGCGCCAGGCCAGCGGGGGCGCCTCCCGCCCGGCCAGGACCAGCACCGTGTCCGCCGGCACCTCCTCCAGCAGCCGCTCCGCGAGCGCCTCGGCCCCCTCCGCGTCGACGACCACCACCGCGCCCGGCCCCGCGCACAGGCCCTCCGCGTCCGCGCCGCCCGCGGTCACCACCGGCCGTCCCGCCCGGTCCGCGAGCCAGGCGAACCGGTGCAGCAGCGTGGTCTTGCCGATCCCGGCCGGGCCGTGCACGTGGACCACCGCCCCGAGCCCGGACGCCAGGATCCGCTCGAAGACGGCCGTCTCCGCGGACCGCCCGACGAACCCCCGCGCCCGCGCCTCGGCGAACCGGTCGGCCAGCCGTGTCGTGGTCATCCCCTCGCCTCCCCCCTCCCCGGTGATACCACCGCCCGGACCGGAAGCGGACCCGATGACCAGGTATTGAGCGGGAGTTGAACCCTTTTCGGCGTGTCGGACGGACGGCGGCCGCTCCTACCGTGAGCAGTGCCAGGGGGAGCCGGACAGCACCCCGGGCACCACCTCCCACCAGGAAGGACACCCGAAATGAACACCACCGCGACGAAGCGCCCCGCCCTCGGCGACCGCGCCCTCAAGAGGTCCCTCTTCGCCACCGGCTTCGCGGCCGCCTGCGCCGCCGTCCTGCTGGGCACCGCGGGGCCGGCCGCCGCCGGACAGTTCTACGGCGGCACCCTGCACCCGGGCGAGCAGCGCTGCGTCCAGCAGTACGCCGGGTACCAGGTGCGCGCGGACGGCCGGGCCACCGGCCAGGGCGCGAAGTTCAAGCTCCAGTACAACGGGGTCACCGTCGTCGGTTCCCCGGGCCTGGTCACCGCCTGGGCCGCGGAACTCCGTTCCTCCTGGGGCAACTTCCCGGGCGCGGGCTCCTACACGGCCTGTGTGACCAACAACGGCACCGCGGACACCAACGTCCGCCTGGAGCTGAAGACCGACGGGGAGATCTGACCCGGGAACGCCGGAGCCCCGGCGACGGTGCGCAACCGTCGCCGGGGCCCCGCCGGACGCCGCCTGCCGCGTCCGAGGGCAGTCGGCCGTCAGCTGTTGACGGCGCCGTTGCCGGCCAGCACCGACAGGTCGTTCGCGATGTGCGAGATCGGCTCGTCGCCCTTGGCCTGGGTGGAGTTCTCGGCGCACTGCTGGGTCTGCGGCGCGGACAGGACCGGGATGTCCTGGACGCCGACGTTGGCGATGATCGCCACCAGGGACTGCGCGTTGACCTTCGCGGGCACGCCGAGGCAGAGCTTGTTCGCGGTGCCCTGGATCAGCGCGGCCTGCGGGCTCATGAGGCCCTCGGTGGCCTGGTTGCCGTAGACCTGCTCCGCCCCGTTGCCGTTGACGGTCTTCACGCCGTCGTCGTTGCCGATGGCCATCGCGGGAGCGGCCACGGCGGCGCCCGTGCCGACCACCGCGGCGGTCGCAACGGCGGTGAGCATGATCTTCTTGAACATTTTGGGTCTTTCTCCTCGTCACGGGCCCCGTTCCTGGGGCGCCGTGACCAACGACGCGGACCCGCCGGGGTTCCGCCGCTTCACCCGCACAGCCCGGACGGAAGGGACGGCCGGTGACGCGCACGACCACCGTGGCCGGCACGGGTACGGCCCCCCGCGGCCGGTGTGCGCCGCGGGGAGCCGTACCGCCGGGGGACGGTCAGAGCGTCCTGAAGTCACAGGTCGTGGTGACCGTGCAGGGGAAGAGGGCGCTGTCGGACTCCTCCTCCTGAAGCCACTGCAGGGCCTCCACGCCGACCTCCAGGTCGAGCTGCTCCATGGTGTTCACCTCCTTCCCTCCACTCGTCGGACGGGTGTCACCGCACCGCCAGCGACCCGGAGCCGCGGACGGTACGGGGCTCAGAGGGCCGCGTCGGGCAGCCACAGGCGCGGGCCGCCGTACCGCAGCCGCAGCAGGAAGGCCAGGACGCCGCTCAGCCCGGTGCCGTAGTCGGCCACGACCGCCGCGCCGGTCTCGTCGGGGGCGACCGCACGGCCGTCGCGCAGCGCGTGCCGCGCCCGGGTGAACGCGGCCAGCTCGCGGGCCCGTTCGCGGTGGGACTCCTCACCGGTGGCGTCGGCCAGGTCGAGCAGGAAGTCCCCGTCGCCGGCCAGACCGTGGCACTGCGCGGGCGACGCGTGGCGGCGGGTGCGGTACGAGGCTTCGGCCGCCCGGCGCGCCAGGGACAGCAGCGCGTCGTCCCCGTTCGCGACGCCCGCCCTGAGCAGGAAGGTGCCGATGCCGGAGGACCCGCTGCACCAGTGGGTCCGGTGCGCCGCCCGCGTGTCGTCGGCCGGCCAGTACGCGGCGCCGCCCTCCGACCGGACCGCACCGGCCAGGGTGCGCGCCGCGGCTCCGGCGAGCCGCAGGTAGCGCTCCTCCCCGGTGCTCCGCCCGGCCGCCAGCAGGAAGGCACCGCAGCCGGCCACCCCGTGGGCGAACCCGTAGTGGCTCACCCCCGCGAGCGCCGAGTCGAAGCCGGCCGGCACCGTCCAGCGCGCCCCGCCGTCCCGCTCCCGGGCGGCGCCGGCCACCGTGTCGGCGGCCTCCCGCGCCCGGTCGAGGAACCGCTCGTCCCCGGTGGCCTCCCAGAACCGCAGCTGCGTCAGGCCCGCGCCGGACGTGCCGTGGCAGACGTCCGGGTTCGGCGACCTGACCGGCACCCGGAGGGCCAGCTCGCGGGCCAGCGCCTGGGTCGTCCGGTCGCCGAGCAGCCGGCCGGCCTCCAGCAGGGCCCACGCGGTGCCGGACCGGCCGAAGTACAGGCCGGGCAGGGCCCGTGGCTCGCGGTGCACGTGCCGCCCGATCCAGCCGGCCGCCGCGGCGACGGCCGCGCGCAGCGCCGGGTCTTGGCCGGCGGCGGTGCCGGTGCCGGTGCCGGTGGCGGTCGCGGCGCGGACGAGGACGCCCAGGACGCCGGCGGCGCCGTGCTGGACCGTGAACGGATCGGCCCGGCCGGCGAACGGTCCGGTCGGCCAGAGCCGGTCGGGGTCCTCCGGGTCCATGGTGGCCAGCAGGTGCTCCAGCGCGTCGGTGACCGCCCGCTTCAGTTCGTCCTCACCGAAGCCCCCGTGGGCCGCCGCGTCGTCCCGCACCGCCGGTGGCGGTCCCGCGTCGTCCCGTGCCGCCTGCGCCGTCGGGCCGCCGGCCCGTACCGCGTGTGCACGCGGGGCGGCGGCCCGTACCGGATGTGCACGCGGGGCGCCGGCCCGTACCGGATGTGCACGTGCCCCGTCGGCTCGGGCCGCGTCCGCCGCCGCGCCCGGTGCCGCGTCCAGCCGTGCCCGTACCGAGGCCGGGTCCGGGCGCCGGGCGGGGTCGTCGTCCAGCAGGGCGAGGACCAGCGGCCCGAGCGCACGGGCCGCGGCGTTGTCCGGGGCCAGCAGTTCCAGCCACTCGCCGATCCGCTCCCGGACCGGGCGCACCTCGGGTTCGTCGGCCGGCAGCACCGGGTCCAGGCCGGTGGCCAGGCAGAAGAGGGTGGCGCCGAGGCCGTAGAGGTCCGCCGCGGGGCCCGGCGCCGGGCCGAACGCGGGTGCCCGCCGCAGCTCCGGCGCGAGGTAGCCGGGTGTTCCCGAGCGGACCACCGCCTCGCCCGGCCGGGCCGCCAGCTCCAGGTCGATCAGCCGGGCCCGGCCCTCCGGCGTGACCATCACGTTCGACGGGGTCAGGTCCCGCAGCACCAGCCCCTCCGCGTGCACGGCCGCCACGGCCGAGGACAGGTCCCGCGCGAGCCGCACTGCGGCCCCGGTCCCCGGACCCCAGGAGTCCTCGCCCGGACGGGAGTTGTCGGCCGCCCAGCGCCGCAGGGTGGTCCCGGGCACCGCCTCCTGCACGAGGAACACGTCGCCCTGCTGCTCGAAGAGCCCCAGCGGGCGCGCGGTCACCCCGGTGGGCGCGAGCAGCTCCATCATCCGGGCCTCGTGCCGTCTGGCGTCCCGCGCGTCACGGCCCGTCAGGTCCGCCGCGGCATGCGCCCGGCCCTGCTTGACCACCACAGCGGCGCCGGTGGTCCGGTCCACGGCCCGGTAGACCCCGCCCTGGAACGAGTGCCGGACCACCCGGCGCACCTCGTACCGGCCGTCGAGCAGCACGGCCCCCGGCCGCGGCCGCCGTACGCCGGGCGCGTCCTCGGCGGCGAACGGGTCGCGCGGCGCCCAGGCGGGCGGCGCGTACCAGGCCTCCCGGGGATCGGGAGCCAGGGTCCCGTCGGGGGCGAGCAGCGCGGCCTCGTACGTCCCGTCGTTCCCGAGCACCGGCACGCCGGTGAACGCGCCGTACCGGTAGTGCACCAGGCTCCCGGGGCGGTACGGGCGGTCGGAGAGGATGCCGGGGCCCGGCAGCCCCTCGGTCGCGGCGTGCAGCTCCGCCGCCAGGTCCCGCAGCCGCACCTCGTCCCCCTCGGGGTACGCGGTGAGGAACTTGCCGCCGCCCCCGCGCGGGGCGTGCCGGGACACCAGCTCCCGGACGCCGTCCACCGTCGCCGCGAACTTGAAGGCGCAGCCGTGCCCGATCAGCACCCGCGCCGCGCGGTCCAGCACCTCGGGCGCCGACAGCGGCGTGGCGGACAGGTGCAGCTTCCAGCCCTGTACGCGGTGCCGGTGCCGTGGCGGGTTCACCCGGCACCAGAACCCACCGGTCTCCACCCGCCAGCCGGTCGCGCCCGCCCGGTCCAGCCGCGCGCGCACCGCGTCGGCGAACGGGCCGTCGGGCGGGTCGTGGGGCCGGTCGTGGGGCCGGTCGTGGGGCGGGCCGCCCGTCGGTCCGGCGCGGGTGCCGGCAGGGGCAGGGATCGTGTCCATCGTGGCCCCCGCCCGTCAGGCGCGCGGAGCCGCGAACAGCGGGCGGCGCGCGATGCGGTCGAGGTCGTCGGGCGCGGCGAAGCGCTGGTCGACCGCGCGGGTCGCCCGGGCCCAGCCGGCCATGGTGGCGACGGGGGAGAGGGTCTCGACCACGAAGGGGTCGCTCCAGCGCGCGACGGCGCGCCGCCACAGTTCCGCGGGCGGATCGGTCAGCAGGCTGCCGACCGTCCCCTCGTAGATGGGCATCGCCCGCACCGCGCCGTCGGGTTCGACCTGGAGGGCGTGGAACCCGCCGCCCGGCCCGGTGGCGACGTCGTACATCCACAGGAAGGAGTTGTCGGTGGTGCGGATCCGCAGGGTGTCGGGCACCAGGGCCTGGCAGCGGGCGGCCCGTGCGCCGTCGGCGAGTTCGGCGGCCTGGGCGTCGGAGATCAGCTCGTGCTCCTGGAAACCGGCCCGGCTGGCCAGGCCGGCGGGCACGGCGGCACCGAAGAAGACGAAGCCGAGCTCGGGGAATCGGGCGGAGACCGTCGTGCAGAGCTCCTCCAGCTGGTGGAAGTTGCTCCGCACGACGACGTAGTCGATGCCCAGCCAGGGTTCGCGCTCGCCGCTGCCGCGCCGCTCGCGGGCGGCGGCGTCCAGCAGGCCGAGGGCCTTCATGGCCCGGTCGAAGGAGCCTGCGCGGCCGCGGATCCGGTCGTGCACCCCGGCGGTGGCCCCGTCGAGGCTGACGCTGACCCGGGAGAACAGCCGGGAGATGGGGTCGGTCATCCAGGGGGCGAGCGACCAGCCGCCGGTGTAGAGGATCACCTCGATGCCGGCGGCGCCGAGCCGCTCCGCCACCTCGAACACCCCCTTGACCATCAGGGGTTCGCCGCCGGCCAGCGCGATGCTGGCCGGGCCCAGCTCGATCAGGCCGTCGGCGACGCGCAGCAGCTCCGCGCGGTCCAGCTGGCGCGAGGGCCGTCTGCCGGACTCCGAGTAGCAGTGCGTACAGCGCAGGGGGCAGGAGTACGTGATGTCCCAGACGATCTGCGCCGGGCCGGTGGACGTGGCCGTCATGTCGATCCCCCCACGGAGTCGTGCGCCGCGGGCTGCCCCCGGCGGCCCGCCCACCTTCGCAGCGCCGCCGTCCCGGGCACATGAGGCACCCGTCCCGACCTCCCGGGACCCCGCTGCGAGTCCGGACGCGCCGGACGACGAGGCTGCGCGCCGGCGGGAGGCCGGGGCGGGCGGGCGGCTCCTGGCCCGGGGCCGTGTCGGGGTGGTCAGGAGGCGAGGGACGGGAGGACCGTGGCGCCGGGGAGCAGGGACAGGGTGCGGCCCGGCAGGATGAGCTTGCCGCGCCGCCTGCCGCTGCCGACCAGGACGTACGGGGCGTCCGCCACCGCCGCGTCGATCAGCAGCGGCCACCCGCCGGGCAGCCCGACCGGCGTGATCCCGCCGTACTCCATGCCGGTCTCGGCGACGGCGGTGTCCACGGGCGCGAAGGAGGCCTTGCGTGCCCCGAGGTGCCTGCGTACCGCCGAGTTGACGTCCAGCCGCATGTCGGCGCGGACCAGGCAGGCCGCGAGCGTGGTCTCGCCGCCCCGCTTCGCGGCGACCACCACGCAGTTCGCGGAGGCCTCCAGCGGCACCTGGTAGGCCTGGGCGAAGACCGCCGTGTCGGCCTTCTCCGGGTCGGTCTCCACGTACAGCACCGACCGCGCCGCCCCGGCGTCCGCCCAGTCCTCCAGGGCCCGGGCGACCGGTTCGGCCAGCCGGCCGGCGACCTCCAGCGCGGGGTGGGCGGCGTCGAAGTTCCCGAAGGGCGGCTGCACGAGTGAGGTCATGCCCCGACCCTAGGCCCTGTCTTCCGGACCGGACCCGGCGAGCCCGGCGTGATCCGGAAGACGGGACCTAGTAGTGCTTCGTTACGTCGGGTGATCTTGCCTGCTCGTGGGCAGCTTCTGCGCATGAGGCTGGGGGAGGTGGAACGGCTCCGTGATGAGTTGGCGG
>NZ_JBIVYX010000012.1:25988-252611 GCF_044759225.1 Streptomyces sp. NPDC101132 | reverse complement strand
AAGCCTTTCAGCGCCGATGGTACTGCAGGGGGGACCCTGTGGGAGAGTAGGACGCCGCCGAACAATCATTGTGGGAAAGCCCCGCACCGATTCGAGAGAATCCTGGTGCGGGGCTTTTCTGCGTTTCCGGGTGTCTTGCAGTAACAAAAGGGGGGCCCGCCATTCTGCGGGCCCCCCTTCTGCGTTCTACAGGCGGCCGGCTGCCTTGAGGGCCAGGTACGCGTCGGCCAAGGCCGGGGCCAGGTCGCCGGGGGCCGCGTCGACGACCGTGACACCGTGGCGGGCCAGTTGGTCGGCGGTGCGGTGGCGCTGGGAGCGGGACTGGGTGGCCGCCGCGGACTCGTACACCGCGTCCACCGTGCCGCGTGCCTCGGCCATGCGGTCCACCTCGGGGTCGGCCACCGACGCGACGAGGACCGTGTGGCGCCGGCTCAGCTGCGGCAGGACCGGGAGCAGACCCTCCTCGATGGGGGCCGCGTCCAGGCCGGTCAGCAGGACCACCAGGGAGCGGCGCGGGGCGCCGGCCAGGATCGTGGAGACCATCGACCGGGCGTCGGTCTCCACGAGTTCGGGCTCCAGGGTGGCCATCGCGTTGACCAGGGCGGGCAGGACGTCGCCCGCCGACCGGCCCTGGACCTGGGCGCGTGTGCGCCGGTCGTACGCGAGCAGGTCGACGCGGTCGCCCGCGCGGGAGGCCAGGGCCGCCAGCAGCAGGGCCGCGTCCATCGCCGCGTCCAGCCGGGGGGCGTCGCCCACCCGGCCGGCGGAGGTGCGGCCGGTGTCCAGGCAGATCAGGATGTGCCGGTCGCGTTCGGGGCGCCAGGTGCGGACGGCCACCTTGTTCTGCCGGGCGGTGGCCCGCCAGTCGATGGACCGGGTGTCGTCGCCCGGCACGTAGTCCCGCAGGCTGTCGAACTCGGTGCCCTCACCGCGCGTCAGGACGCTGGTGCGGCCGTCCAGTTCGCGCAGCCTGGCCAGCCGGGAGGGCAGGTGCTTGCGGCTGGTGAAGGGCGGCAGCACGCGGACCGTCCAGGGGACGTCGTGGCTGCCCTGGCGGGCCAGCAGACCCAGCGGCCCGTACGAGCGGATCGTGACCCGGGCGGCCCGGCGGTCGCCGCGCCGGGTGGGGCGCAGCCGGGTGGTGATCCGGCGGCGTTCGCCCGGCGGGACGCGGAGCGCGTGCCGGGAGGCGTCGGTCTCCGTGCCGGGGAGCCAGCTGCTGGGCGGCCAGGCGTCGCGGAGCCGGGCCCGCAGCGGGCGGGTGCCGGGGTTGGTGACCGTCAGGTGGACCTCCGCGGCTTCGCCGAGGCGGACGTTGGTGTCGCCGGAGCGGGCCAGGCGGAGGGTGCGCACGGGGGCCGCGAGGGCGTAGTCGCAGGCGCAGGCCAGGGCCAGCGGGCCGTTGACGGCCAGCAGACCCGTCCAGCTGGGTTCCAGCAGGCCGACGGGGATCGAGCCGAGGGCCGCGAGGAGCGCGGCG
This sequence comes from Streptomyces sp. NPDC101132, assembly GCF_044759225.1. Classification (NCBI taxonomy): domain Bacteria; kingdom Bacillati; phylum Actinomycetota; class Actinomycetes; order Kitasatosporales; family Streptomycetaceae; genus Streptomyces; species Streptomyces sp. NPDC101132. The sequence goes on along the minus strand of NZ_JBIVYX010000012.1, from coordinate 251,131 downwards.
CGTCCGGTGAGGGCCATCAGCGCGGTACGGGGACGTGGGCCAGGATCGCGTTGATGACCGAGTCCGCGGTGACGCCTTCCATCTCCGCCTCGGGGCGCAGCTGGACGCGGTGCCGCAGCGTGGGCAGGGCGAGGGCCTTCACGTCGTCCGGGATGACGTAGTCGCGGCCGGTGAGCCAGGCCCAGGCGCGGGAGGTGGCCAGCAGGGCGGTGGCGCCGCGGGGGGAGACGCCCAGGGTGAGGGAGGGCGACTCGCGGGTGGCGCGGCAGATGTCGACGACGTACCCGGTGATCTCGGGGGAGACGGCGGTCTTCGCGATGGCGTCGCGGGCGGCCTCCAGGTCGGCGGCGGTGGCGACGGGGCGTACGCCGGCGGCGGCGAGGTCGCGGGGGTTGAAGCCCTGGGCGTGGCGGGTGAGGACGTCGATCTCGTCCTGGCGGGACGGGAGGGGGACGGTGAGCTTGAGGAGGAAGCGGTCCAGCTGTGCTTCCGGGAGGGGGTAGGTGCCCTCGTACTCGACGGGGTTCTGCGTGGCGGCGACCAGGAAGGGGTCGGGCAGCGGGCGCGGGGTGCCGTCGACGGTGACCTGCCGCTCCTCCATGGCCTCCAGGAGGGAGGACTGGGTCTTGGGAGGGGTGCGGTTGATCTCGTCCGCGAGGAGGAGGTTGGTGAAGACCGGGCCGGGCTGGAAGGAGAACTCGGCGGTGCGCGCGTCGTACACGAGGGAGCCGGTGACGTCGCTGGGCATCAGGTCGGGGGTGAACTGGACGCGCTTGGTGTCGAGTTCGAGGGAGGCGGCGAGGGCGCGCACCAGGAGGGTCTTGGCGACGCCGGGGACGCCTTCGAGGAGCACGTGGCCGCGGCAGAGGAGGGCGACGACGAGACCGGTGACGGCGGGGTCCTGGCCGACCACGGCCTTGCCGATCTCGGTGCGGAGGGCCTCCAGCGCGGAGCGCGCGCGGTCCGCGGTGGCTGCGTGGTCTGCGGGCTGGGCCGTCATGAGGAGCGGACCTCCCTTTCGAGGGCGTCGAGGTGGTCGGTGAGCGCGACGAGGGCCGCGTCGTCGGTGGGTGCGGGTCCGAACAGCAGGCCCGTCAGGTCGCGTCCGTCGCCCGGGAGTTGGGCGGCGACCGCGGGGGTCAGGGTGGCCGGGTCGTGGGCGCCGGCCGGGGGTACGCCGAGGAGTGCGGCGAGGCGTTCCCGGGTGGCGGCGCGCAGCACCTGGGCGGCACGGTCGCGGGCGTCGGCCTTGCGGTAGAGGCGGGCGCGGCCCTCGGTGGCCTCGGAGGCGCGGACGACGACCGGGAGGTCCTCGTGGACCAGGGGGCCGAGCCGCCGGGCGCGCCAGGCGGCGGCGAGGACGGCGGCGACGAGGAGCTGGAGCAGGGCCCAGGACCAGCCGTCGGGGATCAGGTCGGAGAAGCTCTGCTCGGTGCCCTCGCCGGTGGCCGCGGGGTCGGTGAGCGTGGGCAGGTACCACGTCACCTCGGGGCGGGTGCCGAGGAGTTGCAGGGCCAGGGAGGCGTTGCCCTCGTCGGCCAGGTTCTCGTTGAGGAGGGGTGCGGGGGAGCCGAGGAGGACGGTGTCCGCGCCGTCCCGGCCGGGGAGGACGAGGAGGGTGGCGGGACCGCCGTCCTCGTAGCAGGAGACGGCTCCCTGACGGGTCGTCGTGTACGCGAGTCCCTCGCCGGTGGTGGCGCGGCCCGCGCCGGCCGCCGGGGCGTACCCGCACCGCGGGTCCAGTACCTCGTCGCCGCCGGTGGCCGAGGCGGTGACGCCCGGGGCGAGGCCGGTCAGGGCGGTGGGGCCGGGGGAGAGCAGGACGGTGCGGCCGCCGGAGAGGTCCATGGCCGTCTTGAGGGTGTCGCGCTGGCCGTCGGTGAGGAGGCCGGGCGAGGTGACGACGAGCGTGGTGCCCGGGGCGGCCGCGGTGACGGCTTCGGCGGTGGTGGTGACCACGTGGGTGCGGATGCCGTGGCCGGTGAGGATTTCGGCGAGGGCGCGGGTGCCCTGGGGGTCGGCGGAGCGGGGGTCGAGGCGGCCGTGTGCCTCGCCGGAGTTGAGTGCGGCGAGCACGACGCCGGCCAGGAGGAGCGCCGCGAGGGCCAGCAGGGGGCCGCGGGCGCGGGCCCACAGCTGTGCCGGGCCGGGGGCGGTGGAGGTGCGGCCGGGGGTGGCGGCGGGGGCGGGGGCGGTGGTGCCGGTCATCCGGCGGCTCCCGGGGTGGTGGCGTCGAGGAGGGGGCGGGTCCGTTCCAGGGTGAGGTCGAGGTCCCGCAGGCGTACGTAGGCCTCCTGGTCGGCGGTGCGGCCGCCGTAGGTGACGTCGTCGAAGGCCCTTGCCGCGGCGCGCAGGGCGTCGGCGTGCCCGGGGAGGGTGCGGGCGGCCTCGGCGGCGGCCTCGTCGGCGGTGCGGCCGGGGCGCGGGTCGAGGAGGGTGCGTTCCTCCAGGGAGCGGACCAGGGCGCGCATCCGCTCCTGGACGGCTTCGGTCCAGCGGCCCGCCGCGGCGTGCGCCTCGGCGGCGGTGCGGTGTTCCGCGGCGCTGCGGGGGCGGTCGTCGAAGAGGGCGGCGGCGGAGGCGGCGGCGCGGCGGGGGGTGCCGAGCCGCCACCAGAGGGCGGCGAGGAGGGCGAGTACCAGCAGGACGACCACGACGAGGCCGAGCGTGCCGCCGGGGGTGACCCCGGAGGCGGCGTCGAGCACGTCGTCCACCCAGTCCCAGAAGGCGCTCCAGGCGCGCTGGAGCAGGCCCGGGTCGTTCTCGTGGTACATCGGCTTGGACAGTTCGCGTTCGGCCGCCTCGCGGGCGGGGACGCGGGGTGTCGTCACCGGTGGTTCGTCCGCGCGGCGGGCCAGTGCGGCCGCCGCGCGGGTGGTCGTGCCCCCCGTGGCCGTCACCGCATCAGCCTCCCGCGGCGGCGGTGCCGGGCGGGGTGTCGCCGGGGCCGTGGAGGCCGGCGGCGCGGGCCAGCTCCAGGTCCAGGGCCTCGCGCCGGATGCGCTGGTCGATGTACAGGAGGACGGTGACGCCCGCGCTGATCGGCATGGTGACGGTCAGGGCGATCACGGAGCCGATCGCGGTGATGACGAGGAAGCCCCAGCTGTAGGTGGCGGTGCCCTCGACGATGCCCTGGAAGCCGTCGCCGCCGAAGATCATGCCGGCGATCGTGAAGGGGAAGACGATGATGCCCGCCACGATGCTGGTGATGATGCCGGTCAGGAGCGTGATCAGGAAGATCCGCCACCAGGAGCCGCGGACCAGGCGGGCCGAGCGGGCGAGCGACTTGAGGACGGGCTGCTTCTCCAGCATCAGGGCCGGGGAGGCCAGGCTGAAGCGGACGTAGAGCCAGAGGGCGACGGGGAAGGCGAAGAGCAGGCCGCCGACGCCGAGTCCCCAGCTGCCGGCGAGGATGCCGGGCAGCAGGCCGACGGCGAAGATCGCCACGACCACCAGCAGGAGCAGCAGGGTGAGCCCGGTGAGCTTCAGCAGTCGCGGGCGGGCCTCCTGCCAGGCCTCGGCGACGGTGGAGGTGCGGCCGAGCACGGCCCGGCTGAACACCATCGTCAGGGTGGCGGTGGCGAGGATCGTGCCGACCAGGGTGATGACCTGGGCGACGGCGCTCGCCGCGATGCTGCCGCCGATGGCGTCGAGCTGCTGGCGGAGTGCGGCCTCCGGGTCGCCGGTGGCGGCCGTGTTGAGGTCGTCGAGCGCGAAGCCCTGGACCAGGGTGATCGCGAGCTGGGTGACCACGGCCACCGCGAGGGTGATCGAGAGGACCGTGCGCCAGTGGGCGCGCATGGTGGAGACCGCGCCGTCCAGGATCTCGCCGACGCCGAGGGGGCGCAGCGGGATCACGCCGGGCTTGGGCGCGTACGGCTTTGCGCCCCAGGCGCTGTGGGCGCCGCCGCCGGAGGACGGGTCCCAGCCGCCGCCGGGGGTGCCCCAGCCCTGGCCGGGCCCGCCGGGCGTGCCGGGACCCTGGGCCGGGCCGCCGGGGGTGACGCCGGTCCACTGGCCAGCGGGGGGCTGCTGGGCCGACCACCGCTGGTCTGCCGGGGGCGTGGCGCCGGTGCCGCCGTCGGGAGCGGTGGCGGCCGGGTCGGGGGCGGGGGCCGCTCCGTCCGGCGTGGCCGCCGCCCCGTCGGGGCGTTCGCCGTCCGACGGGGAGGATCCGGGCGAGGCCCAGCCCGGAGAGTCGTTCATCGTCACTCCTTCACGTGCCCGTACGGGGGCGGGGCGCTGGTCGGCTGCCATCGTGCCATGTGGTTGGGCCGATCGGGCGGGCCCCCGGGGTTGTTTCCCGATCTAGGTCCGTGCCGGGGGTCCCGTGGCCCCGGGGCCTCCCGAGCCTTCTGCCGGCACCCGCGGACGGGGCAGACTGGGGGGCCGGATCACGACGGGTGACCGGGGCGAAACCGCTGGTCGCACTGCTGTGTGCCAGCTCACCGCCGGGTAACGATTGGCTAATGGGATGATGTCAGTCATGAAGGGACGCGTCCTTGTCGTCGACGACGACACCGCGCTGGCCGAGATGCTCGGCATTGTGCTGCGTGGAGAAGGTTTCGAGCCGTCGTTCGTCGCGGACGGCGACAAGGCCCTGGCTGCCTTCCGTGAGGCCAAGCCGGACCTGGTGCTGCTGGATCTCATGCTGCCCGGACGGGACGGCATAGAGGTCTGCCGGCTGATCCGGGCCGAGTCGGGTGTGCCGATCGTGATGCTCACGGCCAAGAGCGACACCGTCGACGTGGTCGTCGGCCTGGAGTCGGGTGCCGACGACTACATCGTCAAGCCGTTCAAGCCCAAGGAGCTGGTGGCCCGCATCAGGGCCCGCCTGCGCCGCTCCGAGGAGCCGGCCCCCGAGCAGCTCACCATCGGTGACCTGGTCATCGACGTGGCCGGGCACTCGGTGAAGCGGGACGGGCAGTCGATCGCGCTGACCCCGCTGGAGTTCGACCTGCTGGTGGCGCTCGCGCGCAAGCCGTGGCAGGTGTTCACCCGCGAGGTGCTGCTGGAGCAGGTGTGGGGCTACCGCCACGCCGCCGACACCCGGCTCGTCAACGTGCACGTACAGCGGCTGCGCTCCAAGGTCGAGAAGGACCCGGAGCGCCCCGAGATCGTGGTGACCGTCCGTGGCGTCGGCTACAAGGCGGGGCCGAGCTGACATGCCGTCCCGCACGGCCCCCCGGGGCGGCCGGCGGTTCCTGATCGGAGCGTCCGGCCGGCCCCTGCTCCGTCTCTTCGTGCGCTGGGTGCGCCGACCGCTGCTGCCGGCGATCCGGCTGTGGCGGCGCAACCTCCAGCTGCGCGTCGTCGCGGGCACGCTGCTGATGTCGCTCGGCGTGGTCCTGCTGCTCGGTTTCGTCGTCATCGGACAGGTCAGCAACGGCCTGCTCGTCGCCAAGGAGGAGGCGGCCCAGAGCCAGGCCTCCGGCGGTTTCGCGGTCGCGCAGGAGAAGGCCAACGCGCCCGCGGTGACCGGCGCCCAGGACAACGCGGCGGGTGACAACCGGGCCGGGCGCAACGCCAGTGCCTGGATGTCCGACCTGGTCGAGCAGCTCGCCAGCAGCGGCCAGAAGGCGTACTCCGTCGTCGCGCTCGGCGCCGGCGAGGCCGAGGACGCGGCCGGCGACCTCGGCTCCGGCGTCCGCGGCCCGCGCGCCTCCGGTGGGGTCGACCCGACCGCGAGCGTGCCGGCGGCACTGCGCACGGCCGTCGACAGCGGGGCCGGGCCGTACCAGACCTTCTCCAGCATCGAGTACACGAGCAGCGGCAAGGCCCCCGAGCCCGCGCTGGTGATCGGCAAGCGGCTCACGGACATCAACGGCGACCCGTACCACCTGTACTACCTCTTCCCGCTCACGCAGGAGGAGGAGTCGCTGAACCTGATCAAGGCGACCATCGCGACCGCCGGCCTGTTCGTCGTCGTGCTGCTGTGCGCCATCGCCTGGCTGCTGGTGCGGCAGGTCGTCACGCCGGTGCGGATGGCCGCCGGGATCGCCGAGCGGCTCTCCGCCGGGCGCCTCCAGGAGCGGATGAAGGTCACCGGCGAGGACGACATCGCGCGCCTGGGCGAGGCCTTCAACAAGATGGCCCAGAACCTCCAGCTCAAGATCCAGCAGCTGGAGGACCTCTCGCGCATGCAGCGGCGGTTCGTCTCCGACGTCTCCCACGAGCTGCGCACGCCGCTGACGACCGTGCGGATGGCCGCGGACGTCATCCACGACGCCCGGGTCGACTTCGACCCGGTGACCGCGCGCTCCGCGGAGCTGCTCGCCAGCCAGCTGGACCGCTTCGAGACGCTGCTCGCCGACCTGCTGGAGATCAGCCGGTTCGACGCGGGCGCCGCGGCGCTGGAGGCCGAGCCGATAGACCTGCGCGACGTCGTACGCCGGGTCATCGACGGCGCCGAGCCGCTGGCCGAGCGCAAGGGCAGCCGGATCCGGGTGCTCGGCGACTCCCAGCCGGTGGTCGCCGAGGCGGACGCGCGCCGGGTGGAGCGCGTGCTGCGCAACCTCGTGGTCAACGCCGTGGAGCACGGCGAGGGCAAGGACGTGGTGGTCCGGCTGGCCTCGGCCGGCGGGGCGGTGGCCGTGGCCGTACGCGACTACGGCGTGGGCCTGAAGCCCGGCGAGGCCACCCGGGTGTTCAACCGCTTCTGGCGGGCCGACCCCGCGCGGGCCAGGACCACCGGCGGCACGGGCCTCGGCCTGTCGATCGCCGTCGAGGACGCCCGGCTGCACGGCGGCTGGCTGCAGGCCTGGGGCGAGCCCGGCGGCGGCTCGCAGTTCCGGCTGACGCTGCCCCGTACGGCGGACGAGCCGCTGCGCGGTTCGCCGATCCCGCTGGAGCCGGAGGACTCGCGGGCCGCCCGCGCCCGCGCCGCGGCCAAGGTGGAGGAGCGGTCCGGTGACCTGCCCCCCCAGGGCGTCGCCGAGCGGGACCGCGACCCGATACCGCCGCGCACCCTCGTCGCCACGGCCGTGCCCACCGACCCCACCGCGCTGCCCGGCAACGGCGCACGGGTGGTGGCCAGGCCCGGCGGCGACCAGGCCGCCCCGCAAGGACAGACAGCCCGGCCGACGGGCACGGACCGGGAGGACGGCGCAGGTGGACGCTGAGGCCCCGCAGGCCACCGAGACGACGGGCCGGGACGGCCGCGCCGGCCGGGACGACCGCAAGGGCCGGGACGGCCGCAGCGGCCGCGGCACCGGCGGTGGCCGGGGACGTCGCTGGCGGGCGGCGGGAGCCCTGGGCGGCGGCGCCCTGCTGCTGGCCGGCTGCGCCTCGATGCCCGACAGCGGCGAGGTCAAGCAGGTCGAGGCCTCCCAGGGCGTCGACTCGCAGGTCCGGGTCTTCGGCGTGCCGCCGAAGGACAAGGCCACCCCGTTCGAGATCGTCGACGGCTTCCTGGAGGCCATGACCAGCGACGACCCGAAGCTGGCCATCGCGCGCGAGTACCTGACCAAGAAGGCCGCGGCGAAGTGGAACCCGGGCAAGGGGATCACGGTCCTGTCGTCCGAGCTCAACCGCCAGCGCCTCGGCGCCGGCAACGACCAGGACGAGGAGGGGCAGCGCTTCGAGCTGTCCGGCAACCGCCTGGCCCGCGTGGACGAGCGCAGCGCCTACCAGCCGGAGGCCGGGAACGCCTCGTACAAGGAGTACCTCCAGCTGGTGAAGGAGGACAACCAGTGGCGGATCGACGGGCTCCCCGACGGCCTGGTGCTCGGTGAGTCCGACTTCCAGCGCATCTTCCGGTCCGTCAACAAGTACTACTTCGCCTCGGGGATGCTCGTCGCCGACCCGGTGTTCGTGCGCCAGCGCCCCGACCCGGAGTCGCGCATGGACGCCATCACCCAGACCGTGCAGTCCCTGCTCGCGGGCCCCTCGAAGTGGCTCGGCCCGGTGGTCGGTTCGAGCTTCCCCACCGGTACGGCCCTGCGCGACGGCACGCGCACGCTCTCGTACGACGGGGACAACGCGCTGCGGGTGCCGCTCAACGGCAAGGCCGACAACGTCGCCGACAGCCAGTGCCGGCGGATGGCCACCCAGCTGCTGTTCACGGTGAAGGACCTGACGGCCTCCCGGGTGACCAGCGTCGAACTGCTGCGCTCCGACGGCAAGTCGGCCCTGTGCCAGGTCGGCGAGCCCGAGGCCACGGTCACCGCGAACCGCTTCTCCAACGTCTCGCCGCAGCACCAGTACTACGTGGACCCCGAGAACCGGCTGCGCAGGATCCAGCTGATGTCCGACAGCGAGGCCAGGCCGGACCAGGGCGAGCCCGTGGCCGGGCCGCTGGCCACCGCGCAGCTCAAGATCGGCTCGGCGGCCGTCGCGCACGACGAGAAGCGCGCGGCGGTGATCGGCGAGAACGGCCGCGAGATGTACGTCGTCTCGCTGACCACCGGCGGGCCGCTCGGCCAGCCGCTGCTGACCAGCAAGGCGCCCGCCAACGCGGGCACCGGGCAGCGGCTCTCCGCCCCGAGCTGGGACGGCCGCGGCGACCTCTGGGTGGCCGACCGCAACCCGGCGGACCCGGCGGTGTGGGTGCTGAGCGGCGGCGAGGGCACCCCGCAGCGGGTGGACGTGGCCGGGCTGAACGGCGGCCGGATCGAGTCCCTGCGGGTCTCCTCGGACGGCGTGCGCATCGCGCTGCTGATCGAGAAGGACGGCCGGCACACCCTCCACGTGGGGCGGATCGAGCGCCCCGACGCCCGGGGCGGCAGCGAGGAGACCAGGGTGCTGGTGCGCGAGCTGCGCCCGGCGGCCCCCCAGATGGCGGACGTCACCGCGATGTCCTGGGCCTCGCGCGGGCGGCTGCTGGTCGTCGGCCGGGAGGCCGGGGGCGTGGTGCAGGCCCGCTACATGCAGGCCGACGGGTCCGTCGTGGTCTCCGGCAGCCTGCCGGGCGCCACGGGGCTGAGCGCGATCGCCGCCTCGGAGGACGAGAAGGCGCCCGTGGTCGCGTACTCCGGGACGGACGGCATCGTCTGGCTGCCGCCCGGCGCCCAGTGGCGGACCGTGGTGGACGGCGGCTCGGCCCCGGTCTACCCCGGCTGATCCGCTCCCCTCCGGACCGGACCGCCTGTCCCGGCCCACTCCTTCGGGTGAGATCCGGCCGACTTCCCCGGCACCTTCCGGGTGAGGTCCGGCCGGCTTCCGCCGTGTCCGCCCGGGGGCGCGGGCGCGCGCCGTCGGGGCGGTTGTCCACAGGGGTGGCCGGGCCGGTGCGCCGGGGGCACAGTGGAGCCATGCGGGGGTGGTGGCGGGAGCTGTCCGGGCTGGTCCTGCCGGTCGACTGCGGTGGGTGCGGCGCCGCGCGCACCCCGCTCTGCGAGGCGTGCCGCCGTGCGCTGCGCGGGGCCCGGGCGCGGCGGGTGCGGCCGAGCCCCGAGCCGTACGGGCTGCCGCCGGTGTACGCGGCCGCGCCGTACCGCGACGCGGTGCGCGCGGTGCTGCTCGCGCACAAGGAGCGCGGGGCACTGGGGCTCGCGGAGGTGCTGGGCGGTGCCCTGGCCGGGGCGGTACGGGCCGCCGCCCCCGGTGCCGGGGGAGGGCCGCTCGTACTGGTGCCCGTGCCCTCCGCGCGGCGGGCGGTGCGGGCGCGCGGGCACGACCCGGCCCGGGGGATCGCGCTGGCGGCCGCGCGGGAGCTGCGGCGCGGGGGCCGGCCGGCGCGGGTGGCGGCGGTGCTGGGGCAGCGGCGAGCGGTGGCGGACCAGGCGGGTCTGGGGGCGCGCGAGCGGCGCGCGAACCTGTCCGGGGCCCTGGAGGTCCGGCGGGGTGGTGTGCGGCTGCTGGCGGGTGGGCAGGTCGTCCTCGTGGACGACCTGGTGACCACCGGGGCGTCGCTGGCGGAAGCGGCGCGGGCGGTGCGCGCGGTGCTGCCCGGAGAAGTGTTCCCGGAAGGCGGAACACCTCCCCGAACGGTCGAATCCGATCGGGTACGAGCGGCCGTGGTCGGAGGACCTTCAGCCTCTTTCGAAAAGAATTGGAACTGACAAGATTGGCGCATCGTTGCAGGTGGTAGGAGGGAAAACACACCTGATCGGAGGTACGTTCCGGTAGCGGGTGCCGACAACCGTCCGAGCGAGATATGTTCGGTTGTAAGCGGTAATGGCGAGCACTTCGGCCCCACCAGCGGATCGCGTACTTCGGAGTTCGGGCGGGTTTCCCCGCCTCCCGAAGTCGGTGGGGTGGAGATCTTGCCGATGGGGGAGGAGGAGGTGAAAGTCGCCAAGTCCGAGGCTCCGGTGCTCACCGGAGTCTGGTGCAAAAGGGAGACGCTTCGCCCGATGAGGCGGAGCGATCCGGGAACGGAGTTCTGCGTGGACATCGTCGTCAAGGGCCGCAAGACCGAAGTGCCCGAGCGGTTCCGCAAGCACGTGGCCGAGAAGCTCAAGCTGGAGAAGATCCAGAAGCTCGACGGCAAGGTGATCAGCCTCGACGTCGAGGTGTCCAAGGAGCACAACCCGCGCCAGGCCGACCGTTCCGACCGCGTGGAGATCACGCTTCACTCACGTGGCCCGGTGATCCGGGCAGAGGCCGCGGCCGCGGACCCGTACGCGGCGCTGGACCTCGCGCACGAGAAGCTCGAGGCGCGCCTGCGCAAGCAGCACGACAAGCGCTTCAGCCGCAGGGGGACCGGCCGCCTGTCCGCCGCGGAGGTGGCCGACGCGGTGCCCGGCGCAGCGGTGCTGAACGGAAACGGCCACCTGGTCACCGAGGAGAGCGACGAGATCCCGACGACGCGGATCGGCTCGCTCGAAGTACAGGGCGAGGGACCGCTCGTGGTCCGCGAGAAGACCCACGCGGCCGCGCCCATGAGCCTGGACCAGGCGCTCTACGAAATGGAACTCGTCGGTCACGACTTCTACTTGTTCGTCGACGCGGACACCAAGCAGCCGAGCGTGGTCTACCGACGCCACGCGTACGACTACGGCGTCATCCACTTGGACGCCGACAGCCACTCGACCTCGGAAGAGGGCGGCGGAGCGGGCGGGGCGCTCGGCGGCTGACGGCCCCGGTCCCGCGCGCAGGCAAAACGTCAGCGAGATGCCCCTGGGAGGCGCTCCACGCGCCCCCGGGGGCATCCATTTGCGGCCAGCGGCCGACCATCGTGTCGGCCGGGCATGGAATCATGGCGGGCAGCCAACGGGCGGCCTGGGCGCCCGATTCGGCGCGGCACATGTACTTCGGGCCACGGCCTTCAGGGGGAGGAACGATGGCGGACAGCTTCGGACCGGTTCACGAGGACGAGGCGGACTGCTCCGGGACACCCGGCGCGGGCCACGGCGGGGAACCGATCCGGGTCCTGGTCGTCGACGACCACGCGCTCTTCCGCCGCGGGCTGGAGATCGTGCTGGCCCAGGAGGAGGACATCCAGGTCGTGGGCGAGGCCGGGGACGGCGCCGAGGCCGTGGACAAGGCCGCGGACCTGCTCCCCGACATCATCCTCATGGACGTGCGGATGCCCCGGCGCGGTGGCATCGAGGCCTGCACCTCCATCAAGGAGGTGGCCCCCAGCGCGAAGATCATCATGCTGACGATCAGCGACGAGGAGGCCGACCTCTACGACGCGATCAAGGCCGGGGCCACCGGCTACCTCCTCAAGGAGATCTCCACCGACGAGGTGGCGACCGCGATCCGGGCCGTCGCCGACGGCCAGTCGCAGATCAGCCCCTCGATGGCGTCGAAGCTGCTGACCGAGTTCAAGTCGATGATCCAGCGCACCGACGAGCGGCGGCTGGTGCCCGCGCCCCGGCTGACCGACCGTGAGCTGGAGGTCCTGAAGCTGGTGGCGACCGGGATGAACAACCGTGACATCGCCAAGGAGTTGTTCATCTCCGAGAACACGGTGAAGAACCACGTGCGGAACATCCTGGAGAAGCTCCAGCTGCACTCCCGCATGGAGGCCGTGGTCTACGCGATGCGGGAGAAGATCCTCGAAATCCGCTGACCGCGCCCGGGCCCGCGCCCGCGCCCGGGCCCGCGCCCGCGCCCGCGCCCGGGCACGGGCCCGCGCCCGTACCCGGGCCGGCGGACGTACGCGCACCGGGGCCCGGGCCGGCGGGCCGCGGGCCCACCCGGCCCCCGGCCGCTCCCGCCGTACGGGTCCTACGCGCCCAGCACCGCCAGCTCCGCGCTGACCGCGGCGGCCTGCTCCGGGGTGGCGCCGCGCTCCACCCGTACCGCGTCACAGCCCACCCACCCGGCCGCCTCCCGCAGCGCGGCCGCGACCGCGGGCGCCGACTTCGGGGTCTCCAGGGACAGCTGACGGGCCACCAGCGTCGTCCCCTCGCGGGCCGGGTCCACCCGGCCGACGAGCCGCCCGCCCGCCAGCACGGGCATCGCGAAGTAGCCGTGCACGCGCTTGGGCTTGGGGACGTACGCCTCCAGCTTGTGCGCGAAGCCGAAGATCCGCTCCGTACGCGGCCGGTCCCACACCAGGGAGTCGAAGGGCGACAGCAGCGTCGTGCGGTGGCGGCCGCGCGGCTCGGTGGCCAGCGCCTCCGGATCGGCCCAGGCCGGCTTGCCCCAGCCCTCGACCTCCACCGGCACCAGGCCGGAACCGGCGATCACCGCGTCGACCTGCTCGCCCTTGAGGCGGTGGTAATCAGCCAGATCCGCGCGCGTGCCCACCCCGAGCGAGCGGCCGGCCAGGGCCACCAGCCGGCGCAGGCACTCGGCGTCGTCCAGATCGTCGTGGAACAGCTCGTCCGGCACCGCGCGCTCGGCCAGGTCGTACACCCGCTTCCAGCCGCGCCGCTCGGTCACGACCACGTCCCCGGCGTCCAGCAGCCACTCGACGGCGATCTTGGTCTCGGACCAGTCCCACCACGGACCGCCGTTCTTCGCGCCGCCCAGCTGCGTCGAGGTCAGCGGGCCTTCGGCGCGCAGCCGGTCGAGGACCAGGCGGCACGAGGCCTCCTTGTCCTGCATCCGGTGCCAGCGGTACCCGTGGGCCCGCTTGACCCGGCGCCGGAAGGCGAAGTGCGGCCACTCCTCGATCGGCAGGATGCAGGCCGCGTGGGACCAGTACTCGAAGGCGTGGCTGTCGGTCCAGTACGCCCGCTCGACCGCCTCCCGGCCGACCGCGCCCAGCCGCGCGTACGGGATCAGCTCGTGCGAGCGCGCCAGCACCGAGATGGTGTCGAGCTGTACGGCGCCCAGGTGGCGGAGTATGCCGCGGACCCCCGCGCGCCGGTCGGGGGCTCCGATGAACCCCTGGGCGCGCAGGGCGATGCGGCGTGCTTCGTCGGCGGAGAGCGAGACCATGGTCATGGCCGCACCTTAGGCGGCACCACTGACAACGCCTCCCCGGGCGGCACTCAGGCCCCGGCGGCCGTGTCCGACTCGTGCGGCAGCGCGCTCGGCAGGCCCAGGTCGGACGGGAGCAGCGCCGCGGACCAGCAGTCGCGCAGGACGCCGTCGTGCTCCATGCCCGAGCGCTGGACGCCCTCCATCACGAAGCCGACCTTCTCGGCGATGGCGCGCGAGGCGTCGTTGCCGACGCCGGCCCGCCAGACCAGCCGTACCACTCCGGCCTCGGCGAAGGCCCAGTGGGCGGCGGCGCGCACGGCCTCGGTCGTGTAGCCCTTGCCGCGGTGGCCGGGGGCGGCCCAGTAGCCGATCTCGTGGATGTGGTCGTCGAGCCGGTGCACGCAGAGCGCGGCGACGAGCGGGCCGCCGTCGGCCTCGCGGGCGACGAAGTTGTACTGGGAGCCGTCCTTCCACCCGGCGGGCACGGTCTCCTCGACGAAGCGGGCGGCGGCCTCCACCGGGTACGGGTCCGGGATCGTCATCCAGCGGCGGATCTCGGGGTCGTGGCAGGCCGCGTGCATCTCGGCCGTGTCCTCGGGGGTGTGCGGGCGCAGGACGAGGCGTGCGGTGGTCAGGGTGACCATGTCCATCGGGTGTTACTTCGCTTCCGTGGGGTGGGGCAGGTAGGGCTCGGCGGAGGGCAGGCCCAGGTCGGAGGGGAGCAGGCCGGCGATCCAGGCGTCGCGGGCGGTGCCGCGCTGGGGGAGGGCGGCGCGCAGCAGGCCCTCGTAACGGAAACCCACCTTCTCGGCGACGGCGCGCGAGGGCGTGTTGCCGGCCTCGGCCCGCCACTCCAGGCGGGTGGCGCCCAGGTCGGTGAAGACCCAGCGGGCGATCCGGTCGACGGCCTCGGCCGTGTAGCCGCGGCCGCGGTGCTCCTTGGCGGTCCAGTAGCCGATCTCGTACTCGCCGGGGCCGTGGACGTGGACGCCGGCCGAGGCGACGAGGAGGCCCGAGTCGGCCAGACAGACGGCGAAGGCGTACTCGGTGTCCTCCCGCCAGCCGCGCGGGGCCAGCTCGCCCACCCACCCTTCCGCGTGGTGGTGCTCGTAGGGGGAGGGGACGGTCGTCCAGCGCTGGATGGCCGGGTCCTGGCAGTAGGCGTGCACCTGGTCGGCGTCGTCCGGTGTCCAGGGGCGCAGCAGCAGCCGCTCCGTGGTCAGTGTGGTGGGCTCCATGAAGGGATTCTCGTCACCCGCGCGTGGCGGGTGCGAACAGTTTTCGGGGAGACCGGCACCTTCCAGGCCCCCCGTACGTTCTCATTCCGGGCGCGCGCCGCCCTGCGGCGACGGCGGACCTCCCGGCGCGACCACGTCCTCGCTTACGATGGCCGTTGCGGTGGGGCCCACCTGCCGTGCCCGTGTACGAACCAGTGCCAGGCCCGACCGGCAAGGAGACCAGCCTCAGTGTCCGTCTTCAACAAGCTCATGCGTGCAGGCGAAGGCAAGATCCTGCGCAAACTGCACCGCATCGCGGACCAGGTCAACTCCATCGAAGAGGACTTCGTCAACCTCTCCGACGCCGAGTTGAAGGCGCTGACGGAGGAGTACAAGGAGCGGTACGCCAACGGCGAGAGCCTGGACGACCTGCTCCCGGAGGCCTTCGCCACCGTCCGCGAGGCCGCCAAGCGCGTCCTCGGCCAGCGCCACTACGACGTGCAGATCATGGGCGGCGCCGCCCTGCACCTCGGGTACGTGGCCGAGATGAAGACCGGTGAGGGCAAGACCCTCGTCGGCACGCTGCCCGCGTACCTCAACGCGCTGTCCGGCGACGGCGTCCACCTGATCACGGTGAACGACTACCTCGCCGAGCGCGACTCCGAGATGATGGGCCGCGTCCACAAGTTCCTGGGTCTGTCCGTCGGCTGCATCCTGGCGAACATGTCGCCGGCGCAGCGCCGCGAGCAGTACGCCTGCGACATCACGTACGGCACCAACAACGAGTTCGGCTTCGACTACCTGCGCGACAACATGGCGTGGTCGAAGGACGAGCTGGTGCAGCGCGGCCACAACTTCGCCGTGGTCGACGAGGTCGACTCCATCCTGGTCGACGAGGCCCGTACGCCGCTGATCATCTCCGGCCCGGCCGACCAGGCCACCAAGTGGTACGGCGACTTCGCGAAGCTGGTCACCCGCCTGACCAAGGGCGAGGCCGGCAACCCGCTGAAGGGCATCGAGGAGACCGGCGACTACGAGGTCGACGAGAAGAAGCGCACGGTCGGCATCCACGAGGCCGGTGTCGCCAAGGTCGAGGACTGGCTCGGCATCGACAACCTCTACGAGTCGGTGAACACCCCGCTCGTCGGTTACCTGAACAACGCCATCAAGGCGAAGGAACTGTTCAAGAAGGACAAGGACTACGTCGTCATCGACGGCGAGGTCATGATCGTCGACGAGCACACCGGCCGAATCCTCGCCGGCCGCCGCTACAACGAGGGCATGCACCAGGCGATCGAGGCGAAGGAAGGGGTGGACATCAAGGACGAGAACCAGACCCTCGCCACCATCACCCTGCAGAACTTCTTCCGCCTCTACACCAAGCTTTCCGGCATGACCGGTACGGCCATGACCGAGGCCGCCGAGTTCCACCAGATCTACAAGCTGGGCGTCGTGCCGATCCCGACGAACCGGCCGATGCAGCGCACCGACCAGCCGGACCTCATCTACCGCACCGAGGTCGCGAAGTTCGCCGCGGTCGTCGACGACATCGCGGAGAAGCACGAGAAGGGCCAGCCGATCCTCGTCGGCACCACCTCGGTCGAGAAGTCCGAGTACCTCTCGCAGCAGCTGAGCAAGCGCGGCATCCCGCACGAGGTCCTCAACGCCAAGCACCACGAGCGCGAGGCCGCGATCGTCGCGCAGGCCGGCCGCCGCGGCGCCGTCACGGTCGCCACGAACATGGCCGGCCGCGGTACGGACATCAAGCTCGGCGGCAACCCCGACGACCTCGCCGAGGCGGAGCTGCGCCAGCGCGGCCTCGACCCGGAGGAGCACATCGAGGAGTGGGCGCACGCCCTGCCCTCCGCGCTCCAGAAGGCGGAGGAGGCCGTCAAGGCTGAGTTCGAGGAGGTCAAGTCCCTCGGCGGCCTGTACGTCCTGGGCACCGAGCGGCACGAGTCGCGCCGTATCGACAACCAGCTGCGCGGTCGTTCCGGCCGTCAGGGCGACCCGGGCGAGTCCCGCTTCTACCTGTCGCTGGGCGACGACCTGATGCGCCTGTTCAAGGCCCAGATGGTCGAGCGGGTCATGGCCATGGCCAACGTCCCGGACGACGTCCCGATCGAGAACAAGATGGTGACGCGCGCGATCGCGTCGGCCCAGTCGCAGGTCGAGACCCAGAACTTCGAGACGCGCAAGAACGTCCTGAAGTACGACGAGGTCCTCAACAGCCAGCGCGAGGTCATCTACGGCGAGCGCCGCCGCGTCCTGGAGGGCGAGGACCTGCACGAGCAGGTGCGCTTCTTCATGGACGACACCATCGACGCGTACATCGCGGCCGAGACGGTCGAGGGCTTCGCCGAGGAGTGGGACCTGGACCGGCTGTGGGGCGCCTTCAAGCAGCTCTACCCGATCAAGGTCACGGTGGAGGAGCTGGAGGACGCCGCGGGCGACCGTGCCGGCATCACCGCCGAGTTCATCGCGGAGTCCGTCAAGGACGACATCCACGAGCAGTACGAGGCGCGCGAGAAGCAGCTCGGCTCCGACATCATGCGCGAGCTGGAGCGCCGCGTGGTGCTGTCGGTGCTGGACCGCAAGTGGCGCGAGCACCTCTACGAGATGGACTACCTCCAGGAGGGCATCGGCCTCCGTGCCATGGCGCAGAAGGACCCGCTGGTCGAGTACCAGCGCGAGGGCTTCGACATGTTCAACGCCATGATGGAGGGCATCAAGGAGGAGTCCGTCGGCTACCTGTTCAACCTGGAGGTCCAGGTCGAGCAGCAGGTCGAGGAGGTCCCGGTGGCGCCTTCGCTGGAGAAGGAGGACGCCATCCCGGCGGCCCGTCCCGAGATCCGCGCCAAGGGCCTGGACGCCCCGCAGCGTCCGGACCGGCTGCACTTCTCCGCCCCCACGGTGGACGGCGAGGGCGGTGTCGTCGAGGGCGACTTCTCGGACACCCTTCCCGAGGGCGACGGCCTGACGCGGGCCGAGCGCCGCAAGGCGCAGAAGGCCGCGGGCGGCCGGCGCCGCAAGAAGTAGCACCGCCGCGCGGTGCGTACGGCCGGGGCCGGTCACCCTTCGGGGGTGGCCGGCCCCGGCCGCGTTCCGCCTCATCCGCGGGGGCCGATCTCCACCGCCGCGCAGCGCCAGCGGAGGTCCCGGCCGCGCTCCAGGCGGAAGGCCATGGCCGAGAGGCGGTCGCCGGCGGCGATGCGGGCGAAGGCCTCGATGACGTCCGGGGCGGGCATGCCGATGTCGCAGTACCGGACGACGGGGCGGACCCGGGCCGCGGGGCGCAGGGGTGCGCCGGGGGCGAGGACGACCAGCTGCTCGTACGCCTCGCCGATGGTGTGGCCCAGCATCCGGTGCACCGGGCACTGGCCGCTGAGCACCGCCAGCAGGCGTTCGGCGAACCACTGGTGGGGCCGGGGGGCCCGGCCCGGGCCCGCCGGGCCGCCGGGGCGGGCCGCGTCGTGGCGGCCGCGGGGCCTGGTCCGGTCGGTGCTGCGCCTGTCCCTCTGCATGCCGGTCGTCCCCATCCGCCGGGCCCGGGCTATACCGGGCGGTAACTTCGTCGGGGTTCTTCTACGGCCCGTCCGGGGGCCCGGCAATCGTCCGCCCGGCTCCGGGCCCGCCGCCGGCCCGTTCACCTATCCGGGTGAGCGGTACCGCGTCCGCCCTGGTCAGAGGCGGCGGGAGAGGTGTGCGGGTGGACGGGAGGGAGACCGGGGTCCGCACCCCGAAGGGGGACCGGCGCACGTATCCTGAGCAGGTCCCGACTACGGAAAGCGGCCGCCCATGCGCGTGTACGTCCCCCTGACCCTCCCCGGCCTCGCCGAGGCGCACAAGGCGGGCGAGCTGGGCCCGGCCCCGCTGCTCGCGTACGCCGTGACCCCCTCGCTGCGCGAGTGGTACGTCTCGGACGACATCGAGGAACTGGAGTACGCGGCCCTCAGCCGGGCCGCCGCCGCCTCCCTGCGCCTGATCGCCACCAGCCCCGGCACCGCCCGCCGCCGCGTCGTCGTGGCCGTGGACGTGGACGACCGGGCCGCCTCGGCCGTCCCCGGCATGGAGACCGCCACCCTGGGCGAGGTGAAGATCGACGGCACGGTCCGGCTGAAGCTGGCCGCGGCCGTCCACGTGGACGCCGACGACGCCGTCGCGGACATCACCGCCGCCGCCGACGCCCTGGGCGCCGCGGACCAGGGCGACGACGACGCCCAGTTCACCGTGGACGGCGCCGAGGACCACGAACTGCTCTGGTACGGCGTGCAGGAGATCCCCAACCTGATCTCCTGACCAGGCGGTTTCAGCCACCGGGTACGGTCTTCGCATGGGGAAGAACGCCGGGAAGGCCGCACCGCACCTCGTCTGGGACTGGAACGGCACGCTGCTGCACGACATCCACGCCGTCATCGACGCGACGAACGCCTCGTTCGCCGAGCTCGGCCTGGAGCAGATCACGCTGGAGCGCTACCGCGACCTGTACTGCGTGCCGGTGCCCAAGTTCTACGAGCGCCTCATGGGCCGCATGCCCACCGACGCCGAGTGGCTCGTCATGGACGACGTCTTCCACCGCCACTACTGGGCCTTCGCCGAGCACGTGGGCCTCACCGACGGGGCCCGCGAGCTGCTGGCCGGCTGGCAGGACGCCGGGCTGACCCAGTCCCTGCTCTCCCTCGCCCCGCACGACCGGCTGATACCGCTGGTCCGCACCCACGGCATCGACCACCACTTCCTGCGCGTGGACGGCCGTACGGGGCCGTCGCACACCAGCAAGGCCGGGCACCTGGTCCGCCACCTGGAGGCCCTGGACGGGGTCACGGCGGCCCGTACGGTCGTCATCGGGGACGCCGTGGACGACGCGGCCGCCGCCGCCCACGTGGGCGCCCTGGCGGTGCTCTACACCGGCGGCTCGCACAGCCGCGCCAGTCTGGAGACGGCCGGCGTGCCCGTCGTCGACACCCTTGGGGAAGCGGTCGAGACCGCGCGGGAACTGGCTCGATAGCCACTCCAGCCCGCGTCGCTGTCCAGAGTGTCAAAGTTCTCCCCCAGGTTTTGTACACATACAGCTCATGACGGCCCGGGGGGATGGCGAGATAGCCTTGGACCCGTGATCAGCGCGATATCCCTCGGGGGCAGTGACGCCCCCGGACTGCGCCCGGAGCACCACAGTGCCCGGGCAGTCGCTGATTCCCGCTTCCGGAGCCCGCTGCCGATCTTGGCCGAAACCGCTCCGGTCGCCTCTCCTTACGGCATAGCGTCGAAGTCGGCCGGGCACCCCGTGTCGCGGCGCAACGCCATTCCTTCCTTCCCCTACGTCACGCAACGGCGCGCGACAGGAGCCAGAGGACATGCAGACCAAGCTGGACGAAGCAAAGGCCGAGCTGCTCGCACGGGCGGCACGGGTAGCTGAGAACAGCCCGGCCGGGGGGCTACTTCCGACTGGGTCCGAGCAGACGGAGCGTCCGGACCGGGACACCCTGCTCTCGTACCTCCAGCGCTACTACCTGCACACCGCACCCGAGGACCTGCTCGACCGCGACCCGGTGGACGTCTTCGGCGCCGCGCTCTCGCACTACCGGCTCGCCGAGAACCGCCCGCAGGGCACGGCGAGCGTCCGCGTCCAGACCCCCACGGTCGAGGAGAACGGCTGGACCTCCAGCCACTCGGTCGTCGAGGTCGTCACGGACGACATGCCGTTCCTCGTCGACTCCGTCACCAACGAGCTCTCCCGCCAGGGCCGCGGCATCCACGTCGTGATCCACCCGCAGGTCGTCGTCCGCCGCGACGTCACCGGCAAGCTCATCGAGATCCTCGGCCCGGACTGCGACGCGCACGGCCCGCGCACCTCGCGCCCCCACGACTCCCTCGTCGAGTCCTGGATCCACGTCGAGATCGACCGCGAGACCGACAAGGCCGACCTCAAGCAGATCACCGTCGACCTGCTGCGCGTGCTGTCCGACGTCCGCGAGGCCGTCGAGGACTGGGAGAAGATGCGCGACGCCGCGCTGCGCATCGCCGACCAGCTGCCCGACGAGCCCACCGCCGGCGACCTGCGCGAGTACGAGCTCGAAGAGGCCCGGGAGCTGCTGCGCTGGCTCGCCGACGACCACTTCACCTTCCTCGGCTACCGCGAGTACAACCTGGTCGACGGCGACTCCCTGGCCGCCGTGCCCGGCACCGGCCTCGGCATCCTGCGCTCCGACCCGCACCACAGCGGCAAGGAGGACGGCCACCCGGTCTCGCCGTCCTTCAACCGCCTGCCGGCCGACGCCCGCGCCAAGGCCCGCGAGCACAAGCTGCTGGTGCTGACCAAGGCCAACAGCCGCGCCACGGTCCACCGCCCCAGCTACCTCGACTACGTCGGCGTCAAGAAGTTCGACGCCGACGGCAACGTCATCGGCGAGCGCCGCTTCCTCGGCCTGTTCTCCTCGGCCGCGTACACCGAGTCCGTCCGCCGGGTCCCGGTGATCCGCCGCAAGGTCATCGAGGTCCTGGAGGGCGCCGGCTTCGCGCCGAGCAGCCACGACGGCCGCGACCTGCTCCAGATCCTGGAGACCTACCCGCGCGACGAGCTGTTCCAGACCCCGGTCGACAAGCTCCGCGAGATCGTCACGTCCGTGCTGTACCTCCAGGAGCGCCGCCGGCTGCGGCTCTACCTGCGCCAGGACGAGTACGGCCGCTACTACTCGGCCCTCGTCTACCTGCCGCGCGACCGCTTCACCACCGGCGTCCGCCTGCGGCTGATGGACATCCTGCGCGAGGAGCTCGGCGGCACCAGCGTCGACTTCACCGCCTGGAACACCGAGTCGGTCCTCTCCCGGATCCACTTCGTCGTCCGCGTCCCGCAGGGCACCGTCCTGCCCGACCTCACCGACGCCGACGCCGAGCGCATCGAGGCCCGCCTGGTCGAGGCCGCCCGCTCCTGGGCCGACGGCTTCCAGGAGGCCCTGGTCAACGAGCTGGGCGAGGAGCGCGCCGCGGAGATGCTGCGCCGCTACGGCGACGCCTTCTCGCAGGGCTACAAGGCCGACCACTCGCCCCGCGCCGCGGTCTCCGACCTCGTGCACATGGAGCGGCTGTCGGCCAGCGGCCGCGAGTTCGCGCTCTCGCTGTACGAGCCGGTCAGCGCCGGCCCGGGCGAGCGCCGCTTCAAGATCTACCGCCGGGGCGAGCAGGTCTCCCTCTCGGCCGTCCTGCCCGTGCTGCACCGCCTGGGCGTCGAGGTCACCGACGAGCGCCCGTACGAGCTGCGCTGCAGCGACCGCAAGGGCGCCTGGATCTACGACTTCGGTCTGCGGATGCCGGCCGGCAGCGGCAACGGCGACCTGGGCGACGACGCCCGCGAGCGCTTCCAGGACGCCTTCGCGGCCGTCTGGACCGGCGAGGCGGAGAACGACAACTTCAACGCCCTGGTGCTCGGCGCCGGGCTGACCTGGCGGCAGGCCGTCGTCCTGCGCGCGTACGCCAAGTACCTGCGCCAGGCCGGCTCGACCTTCAGCCAGGACTACATGGAGGACACCCTCCGCAACAACGTCCACACCACCCGCCTGCTGGTCTCGCTCTTCGAGGCCCGGATGTCGCCGAGCCGCCAGGCCGCCGGCACCGAGCTGATCGACGCGATGATGGAGGAGCTGGACGGCGCGCTGGACCAGGTCGCCTCGCTCGACGAGGACCGGATCCTGCGGTCCTTCCTCACCCTCATCAAGGCGACCCTCCGGACGAACTTCTTCCAGAGCGCCAACGCGGAGGGCGAGCCGCACTCCTACGTGTCGATGAAGTTCGACCCGCAGGCGATCCCGGACCTCCCCGCGCCGCGCCCGGCGTACGAGATCTGGGTCTACTCGCCGCGCGTCGAGGGCGTGCACCTGCGCTTCGGCAAGGTCGCCCGCGGCGGCCTGCGCTGGTCCGACCGCCGCGAGGACTTCCGTACGGAGATCCTCGGCCTGGTCAAGGCGCAGATGGTCAAGAACACCGTGATCGTGCCGGTCGGCGCCAAGGGCGGCTTCGTCGCCAAGAACCTGCCGGACCCGTCGGTCGACCGTGACGCGTGGCTGGCCGAGGGCATCGCCTCGTACAAGATCTTCATCTCGGCGCTGCTCGACATCACCGACAACATGGTCGCCGGCGAGGTCGTGCCCCCGAAGGGCGTGGTCCGCCACGACGAGGACGACACCTACCTCGTCGTCGCCGCCGACAAGGGCACCGCCACCTTCTCCGACATCGCCAACGGCGTCGCGGAGTCGTACGGCTTCTGGCTGGGCGACGCCTTCGCCTCCGGCGGCTCGGCCGGCTACGACCACAAGGGCATGGGCATCACCGCCCGCGGCGCATGGGAGTCGGTCAAGCGGCACTTCCGCGAGCTGGGCCACGACACGCAGACCGAGGACTTCACGGTCGTCGGCGTCGGCGACATGTCCGGCGACGTGTTCGGCAACGGCATGCTGCTCTCCGAGCACATCCGCCTGGTCGCGGCCTTCGACCACCGGCACATCTTCATCGACCCGAACCCGGACGCGGCCACCTCGTACGCCGAGCGCCGCCGCCTGTTCGAGCTGCCGCGCTCCTCGTGGGCCGACTACGACACCGAGCTGCTCTCCGCGGGCGGCGGCGTCCACCCCCGCTCCGCGAAGTCCATCCCGGTCAACGCCCAGGTCCGCGAGGCCCTCGGCATCGAGGCCGGCGTCACCAAGATGACCCCGGCCGAGCTGATGCAGGCGATCCTCAAGGCCCCGGTGGACCTGCTGTGGAACGGCGGCATCGGTACGTACGTCAAGGCCGGCAGCGAGTCCCACACGGACGTCGGCGACAAGGCCAACGACGCCATCCGCGTCGACGGCGCCGACCTGCGGGTCAAGGTCGTCGGCGAGGGCGGCAACCTGGGCCTGACCCAGCTGGGCCGCATCGAGTTCGCCCAGCACGGCGGCAAGGTCAACACCGACGCCATCGACAACAGCGCCGGCGTGGACACCTCCGACCACGAGGTGAACATCAAGATCCTGCTGAACGCGGTGGTCGCGGACGGCGACATGACCGTCAAGCAGCGCAACAAGCTGCTCGCCGAGATGACGGACGAGGTCGGCCACCTCGTGCTGCGCAACAACTACGCGCAGAACACGGCCCTGGCCAACGGCATCGCCCAGTCCGCCAGCCTGCTCCACGCCCAGCAGCGCTTCATGCGCCGCCTCGGCCGCGAGGGCCGGCTGGACCGCGCGCTGGAGTTCCTGCCCAGCGACCGGCAGATCCGCGAGCTGCTCGGCAACGACAAGGGTCTGACCCAGCCCGAGCTGGCCGTGCTCCTCGCCTACACGAAGATCACGACCGCCGACGAGCTGATCCTCACCGGCCTGCCGGACGACCCGTACCTGCGCCGCCTGCTCTTCGCGTACTTCCCGCAGGCGCTGCGGGACCGGTTCCCCGAGCAGGTCGAGTCCCACGCGCTGCGCCGGGAGATCATCACCACGATCCTGGTCAACGACACCATCAACACCGGTGGTTCGACCTTCCTGCACCGTCTGCGGGAGGAGACCGGCGCCTCGCTGGAGGAGATCGTCCGGGCGCAGCTGTCCGCCCGCGAGATCTTCGGCCTGGCCGAGGTGTGGGACGCGGTCGAGGCCCTGGACAACCAGGTCGC
Organism: Streptomyces sp. NPDC101132; assembly: GCF_044759225.1. Lineage (NCBI taxonomy): Bacteria > Bacillati > Actinomycetota > Actinomycetes > Kitasatosporales > Streptomycetaceae > Streptomyces > Streptomyces sp. NPDC101132. Next base: position 227,014 of record NZ_JBIVYX010000012.1, on the reverse strand, counting down.
GGCCGACGTCCAGACCCGGATCCGGCTGCACTCGCGCCGCCTGGTCGAGCGCGGCACGCGCTGGCTGCTCAACAACCGCCCGCAGCCGCTGGAGATCACCGAGACCATCGAGTTCTTCAGCGAGCGGGTGGCCACGGTCTGGGCCGAGCTGCCCAAGCTGGTGCGCGGCGCGGACCTGGAGTGGTACCAGCTGGTCCTGGACGAGCTGACCGGGGCCGGCGTGCCGGAGGAGCTGGCCCAGAAGGTCGCGGGCTTCTCCTCGGCCTTCCCGACGCTCGACATCGTCGCGATCGCCGACCGGACGGGCAAGGACGCGCTGGACGTCGCCGAGGTGTACTACGACCTCGCCGACCGCCTGAACATCACCCAGCTGATGGACCGGATCATCGAGCTGCCGCGCAACGACCGGTGGCAGTCGATGGCCCGCGCCTCCATCCGCGAGGACCTGTTCGCCGCCCACGCGGGCCTGACCGCCGACGTCCTGGCGGTCGGCAACGGCACCTCGACCCCCGAGGAGCGGTTCAAGGCCTGGGAGGAGCACAACGCCGCGATCATCGGCCGCGCCCGGACCACGCTGGAGGAGATCCACGGGTCGGACGACTTCGACCTGGCGAACCTGTCGGTCGCGATGCGGACGATGCGGACGCTGCTGCGCACGCACAGCTGACGCGGGCGGCCACGCCGTACGACGGAGCGCCCCGGACCTTCACGGTCCGGGGCGCTCCCGCGTGCGGGCCGGTGCCGTCGTGGGGGCCGGTCCCGTCGTGGGGGGGGCGTCCCGTTCCCCCGGGCCGCCTCCGGCGCTACTTCCTGCCGAAGGCCTCGTACGCGTCGCAGACCTCCTTCGTCGGGCCGTCCATGCGCAGCACGCCCGATTCCAGCCAGATCGCCCGGTCGCAGGTCTCGCGGATGGTGCCGATGCCGTGGCTGACCAGGAAGACGGTGCCGGCCTCCTTGCGCAGCTCCTCGATGCGCCGCTGGCTGCGGCGCTGGAAGCGGGCGTCGCCGGTGGCCAGCGCCTCGTCGATCATCAGCACCTCGTGGCTCTTCGCGGCCGCGATGGAGAAGCGCAGCCGGGCGGCCATGCCGGAGGAGTAGGTGCGCATGGGCAGCGAGATGAAGTCGCCCTTCTCGTTGATGCCGGAGAACTCGACGATCTCCTGATAGCGCTCCTGGATCTGCTGCCGGGTCATCCCCATGGCGAGGCCGCCGAGCATGACGTTCCGCTCGCCGGTCAGGTCGTTCATCAGGGCGGCGTTGACGCCGAGCAGCGAGGGCTGGCCGTCGGTGTAGACCCGTCCGGCGGCGGCCGGGAGCAGGCCGGCGATGGCCTTCAGGAGGGTGGACTTGCCCGAGCCGTTGGAGCCGATCAGGCCGATGGCCTCGCCCTTGTACGCGACGAAGCTGACGCCCCTGACGGCGTGCACCTCGCGCACGCCGGGCCGCTCGCGGCGGGAGAAGATGCGGCTCAGGGCGGAGGTGGCGCTGCCGCGGCCGCCTCCGGCGCCCTGCACCTTGTAGACCACGTGCACGTCGTCCGCGATCACGGTCGGAATCCTGGGTTCAGCCACGGCCGTACTCCTCCTCCGCCTTCCAGAACCAGACGAAGCCGCCGATCCCCGCGAGCAGCGCCCAGCCGACGGCGAGCGCCCAGGCGTGGTGCGGCAGCTGGTGGGCGTGGTGGCTGTCGAGCAGGGCGCAGCGCACCAGGTCGATGTAGAGCGCGGCCGGGTTCCACTGGAAGGCCAGCGTCACCGCGTGCGGGACGTGGTGCTTCTCCAGTGTGGGCCCGATGTTCCACATCACGCCCGAGAAGTACATCCAGGTGCGCAGCAGGAACGGCATGAGCTGCTGGACGTCCGGCGTCCGGCTGCCGATCCGGGCCATCACGAGCGCGCAGCCGGCGCAGAACACCGCGAGCAGCGCCAGGGCGGGCAGGGCCAGCAGCCAGGACGGCCGGGGCGGCTGGCCGAAGGCGAGCAGGATCAGGGCCAGCGCGCCCATGGTGACCATCAGCTGCTGGAAGAGCTGGACCACGGCGGAGACGGGCAGCGCCGCGCGCGGGAACTGCAGGGCGCGGACCAGGCCGAGGTTGCCCGAGACGGCGCGGGTGCCGGAGGTGAAGGCGCTGGAGAAGAAGTCCCACACGAACACGCCCGTCACGAGGTACGGGATGAACTGCGGCGTGCCGCTCCGGGCGTCGAGGATGACGCCGAAGACGAAGTAGTACACGGCCGCGTTGAGCAGCGGGGTCATCAGGTGCCAGACCTGGCCGAGCCTCGCCGTGCTGTACGTGGCGCTCATCCGGGCGGTGGCGAAGGCGGCGATGAACTGCCGCCGCCCCCACAGCTGCCGGGTGTAGGCGAGCAGGCCCGGACGTTCGCCGCTGATGCGCAGGCCGTGCGCCGCGGCCAGCCGGGCGGCCTCCGGGTCGGGGGGCGTGGCGGGCAGCGTCGCGGTGGTGCCGCCCGGCCGGCGGTCCGGTTCCGGGGGCGGTTCCGGGGCGGGTTTCGGGGGCGCGGTCGTCAGGCTCACGGAGGAGGTCGCTTTCGAGGGGGAGACTCGGTCGGCGATGGGACGGACCCGTATCGTCGCTACGCCGAGAGTAGGGGGCCGTACGTCGGAACGCAACCGTATCGTCGTGACGCCGGCCCCCGCTATGCTCGTGTGCATGACCAACGAGTCCGCCGCCGCCTCGCCCTCCCGACGCGCGCCCGCAGGAGCGGCCGTGCTCCGCGAGGACGTCACCGAGGCCATCCGGGCCGCGGTCTTCGAGGAACTGGCCGCGGTCGGGTTCTCGAAGATGTCGATCGAGGCCGTGGCCCGCCGTGCCGGGGTCGGGAAGACCGCCGTCTACCGCCGCTGGCGCTCCAAGCTCCACCTCGTGCTCGACCTGGTCTCCGCCTTCGCCGCCCAGGGGCTGCCCGCCCCCGACACCGGCTCGCTGCACGGCGACGTCCGCGCCCTGCTGGAGGTCACCGCGCACCTGCTGCGCCACCCCGTGGCCTCCCAGGTCATCCCGGACCTGCTCGTGGAGGCCGCCCGCAACCCCGAACTGGCCGAGGCCGTGCGCGGGGTGCTGCTCCAGGGCCAGGAGGGCATCGCCGGGGACATCGTGCGGGCCGCCGTGGCGCGGGGCGAGCTGCCGGGGGGCACCGACCCCGAGCGGGCCCTCGACCTCGCCATCGGCCCGCTGTACTGGCGGCTCGTCGTGATCCGTGCCGGGCTCCCGGACTCCTACCTGGACGACCTGGCCCACGCGGTGGTCGCCGGGCTGCGGGCGCCCGGGGCCTGACGGGTGCCTGACCGGTACCTCACCCGCGCCCGACCGGTGCCCGCGTGGTGCCTGCCCGGCGCCTGACCGGCGCGCGCCCGGTGCCCGCCCTGGTGCCTGACCCGCGCGTGGCCGGCGCCCGACCCGTGCCCCCCTGGTGTCACGCGGGATTCACCCGGCCGCCGCCCGGCGCCCCGAGACTGGCGCCGTGGGACTCACCAGACGGGCCGCCCTCGCGGCCCCCGCCGCCGTCGCGCTCGCCGTCGGGGCGTGGGGCCTCGACCGCGGCACCCTCTGGCGCGACGAGGCCGTCACCTGGCAGGTGGCCCGGCGCACCCTCCCGGAGATCTGGCACCTGGCGGCCTCCGTCGACGCCGTCCACGCGCTGTACTACACCCTGGTCCACGCCCTGTTCGCGGTCGACCCGGACCCCGGCGAGGTGGTGCTGCGGCTGCCGTCCCTGCTGGGCGCGGCCGCCACCGCCGCCCTCGTGGCGGAGCTGGGGGTGCGGCTGGCCCGGCCGCGCGTCGGACTCTGGGCGGGCCTCGCGTACGCGGTGACGCCGCTGGTGAGCCGCTACGCCCAGGAGGGCCGGTCGTACGCCCTGGTCGCCGCCCTCGTCGCCCTCGCGACCGTGTTCTTCACCGCCCGCCGCTGGGGTGCGTACGCCGCCGTCCTCGCCGCCGCCGGGCTGCTGCACGTCTTCGCGCTGCTCGTGGTCCCGGCCCATCTGCTCAGCCTCCGGCTCGCCGGGTACCCGCCGGCCGACCGGCGCCGCTGGGCCCTCGCGGCCGGTGCCGCCTGTGCGGCGGTGGCCCCGCTGCTGTGGTGGTCCCTGGGCCAGACCGGCCAGGTCGACTGGCTGGAGCGGCCCGGCGCCGAAGCCGTGGGCAGGCTGGTGGCCGACTTCGCCGGCCCGGTCCCGGCCGTCACCGCCGTGGTGCCGGCCCTGGCCGCCGCCGGACTGTGGGCCGCCCCCCGGGTGGCCGCCGTCGCCGCGCCGCTGCTGCTGGTGCCGCCCGCGCTGCTGCTCGGCGTCTCGCAGCTGGAGCCGCTGTACTACGACCGGTACGTGCTCTTCGCGCTCCCCGGACTGCCCCTGCTGGCCGCGGCCAGCCTCGACGCCCTCCCGGCGGTGCTGCCGGCGGCCCTTTCGGCGCTGCCGTCGCGGTGGCGCGCCGCCCGGGCCGCCGGGGCTCGCCCCGCGCGGCCGCCCGGGCGCCGTCCCGCCGCCGTGGCGTACGGGCTGGCCGGCGTGCTGCTGGTCGCCGCCGGATTCTGGACGCAGTACCCCGTACACGCCCGGCTGCGCACCCCCGAGTCCCGCGGCGACGACTTCGCCGCCGTGGCCCGGGCGGCGCGGTCGCTGGTGCGGCCCGGGGACGCCGTGCTCTACGTGCCCGACATGGGACGGCGCATCGCCCTCGCCTACCCGGACGGCTTCCGCGCCGCCGCCGACGTGGGCCTGTCGGTCCCCGGACCCCGGTCCGGCACGCTGTACGGGACGGAGACGGACCCCGCCACCCTCGGCAGCCGCCTCGCCCGCCACGACCGGGTCTGGCTCGTCCTCACCAACGAGGCGGCCAAGGACCCCGGCCGGCCGCCGGCCACCCCCGCCGAGCACGCCAAACGCGCCCTCCTGCGGACGGAGTTCGCCGAGACGGGCCGCCGCCGGCTGGTGCACGGCCGCGTCGTGCTCGTCCGGTACGAGCGCCTGCCGTGACCCGCGTCGGCGCCGCCGCGGCCCGCCGCCGCGGTGCCGTGATCCGTGGCCGCGTGGACGTGACCCGCGGCCGCGTCGCCCCGCCGCCGCGGCCGCCGTCAGCCCTGTAGCAGCCGGTCCGCCACCCGCTGCGCCGCCCGCCCGTCGTCGAGGTCGCAGAACGCGGCCCGGAACGCCGCGTACGCGTCCGCGTGCCGGGCCCGCACCGCCCCGGCCTCCCGCACCGCCGCGCACAGTTCGGCGGTGGTCTTCAGCAGCGGTCCCGGCGCCGTGCGCTCCAGGTCCAGGGTCAGCCCCCGCACCAGGTCCCGGTAGTCCTCCAGGTCGTGCGTGTGCAGCAGCACCGGCCGCCCGGTCAGCGTGAAGTCGCACATCAGCGACGAGTAGTCGGTCACCAGCACGTCCGCCACCAGCATCAGCGCCGCCGGGTCCGGGTGCCCCGACACGTCCCGCACGAACGGCGTACGCGGCACCGCCGGACCCGTCGCCAGCGGGTGCCGGCGGACCAGCAGCACGTGGTCGGCGCCCAGCTCGCGCTCGGCCAGCTCCAGGTCCAGGTTCCGCCCCGGATCGAAGCCGAACCGGCCCTCCGCGTGCGCCAGGTGGTCCCGGAACGTCGGCGCGTACAGCACCGTCCGCGCCCCCGGCGGCAGCTCCAGCGCCCGCCGCAGCTCCTCCGCGGCCTTCTCCCGGTCGGGGGCCAGCAGCAGGTCGTTGTGCGGCGAGCCCGCCTCCAGCACCTCGCCCGCGTACCCCAGGGCCCGGCGCAGCACCCCGGTCGCGAAGGTGCTCGGCGAGACCAGCACCGACCACTGCCGGGTCTGCCGGGGCAGCGCCTCCAGCCTGCGGTGGTCGGCGTACACCCCGCCGGTCAGGTCCGTGCCGACCCGCTTCACCGGCGTGCCCTGCCAGATCCGTACGACCGTCTGCTCGGGGCGCCGCTCGAACCAGTCCGGCAGGTCCGCCGCCGTCACGATCCGGCGTGACCGGGCCAGCGCCTCGTACCAGGCCGAGCCGTGCAGCTCGACGGGGGTGGCCGCGGGCGGCACCGGGGTCCGCTGGTCGTGCGTCACCCACAGGTGCTCCACGTCGGTGCCCCGCCGCAGCAGCTCGGCGTGCACCGCGCGGGCCGCGGGCGAGTCGCCGTAGAGCACCGTCTCGCGCAGCGGGCGGGCCAGGTGCGCCGGGTAGTGGGCGGTCTGGAGGATCTGCCGCCGGTACGGGCCCCGCTCGGCCCGCGGCAGCATCGACCCGGAGGTGAGGTGCAGCCGGTCCCCGTGCCGGCGGCTGACCGTGAACTCCCGCCCGGCCGCGGTGAACCGCAGCGGCAGTTCCTGGGCCGGAGCGGCCAGCAGGCGCAGCGTGTGCTCGGTGCCGTTGGCCTCGCGCAGGTACGCCGCCCACTCGCCCTCCCGCAGGGCCCCGCCGCCGGGACCCACCCGTACGGCGAACCGGCCCTCCTGCGGGGCGACCGGAGTGACCAGCTCCTCGTGCAGCGTGGTGTGCCGCAGCACCAGCTCCGCCCCCGCGTCCTGGGCGCAGTCGCCCTCCAGGCACAGCACCGCCCCCTCCGGGTCCCAGGAGACGGCGGACAGCAGGGGCCGCTCGGTCAGCTCCACGGTGAGCCGGCCGTACGGGTCGGTCAGCACGCACAGCGGGTGCCGGCCGGGCGGCAGCGCCGGCGAGGAGGCCAGCTCGGCGGTGGTGCCGTCGGGCAGCACCAGTTCCGCGGCCCACACCTCGCCGTCCGGGGCGCCGACCTGGGCCGGGTCGAGGTGCGGGACGCGGGGGGCCTCGTACAGCAGGGCCGGGTCGACCGTCACGGTGAAGGAACGCCCGTCGGCCGACAGGGGGAAGAGGAACCCGTCGCCGCCGCGGCGGCCCAGCCGCAGGTGGGAGGGGACGGTGTCGCCGAAGAGGGTGCCGGAGAGGGTCAGCGGGCCCCCGTCCGGCAGCTCGTGTCCGGTCACCAGCGCCGCGTACGGGCGCACCCGCAGCACCGCGCGGCCCTCGGCGAAGTCCAGCGTCACCCGCGTGCCCAGGCCCCGGTCGAAGACCAGCGGCTGCGCCCGCCCCTGGTCCAGGGCCCGGACCGCCGCCCGGCGCAGGCCGCTGACCACGGAGACGTCCCAGTCGCCGGGGCGCAGCCCGTGCGGGTCCACGGTCATCTCGAAGCCGGAGCCGTCGTAGTCGTGCCGGTGCTGGCCGGACTGCTCGGTGGCCTCCGAGGCCGTCGTGCCGCGGGTGGGGACGAGGCGCAGCGCGCGCCCCGACCTCAGCACCCCGGTCCGCAGGGGCAGCCGGGGCGCGGCCGCGCCGAGGTTGCGGATGTACGCGTAGCCGGTCATCCGCAGCCGTCCGTCCGCGCCCCAGGCCGCGGACAGCAGCCTGGCCACCACCGGCAGGTCGGAGCCGCGCAGCCGGGTGGTGGCGGCGGGCAGCGGCACCCCGGGGAAGACCGCGTGCCGGCGGCGGACGTCGAAGACCGGCCCCTCGGCGATCAGGTCCAGCAGCTCGGGTACCCGCCCCTCCCGGACCAGCTGGTACTGGGCGCGCAGGTCGACCGGCAGGTCCTCGGTGACCGTGGGCCCGGCCCGGTCGAGGAAGGCGGCCGTGCCGGCCAGCAGGGTGTCGCGGAAGTCGGGGCCGCCCGCCGGGAGCCGGCGCAGGAAGAACACGAAGTCGTCGCGCAGGCAGGACACGTCGTACGTGCGCCGGTGGCCGGTGGAGCCCCCGGCCCGGCCCCGGCCGGCGGAGGAGCCGGGGCCCAGCCGCGCCAGGAACTCGCTGATCTCCTCGCAGGCCGCGATCCGGTCCCGCACCCCCGCCGCGTCCGCGCCCCGCCGGCTGACCGAACCGCCGCGCACCCGCCAGTAGTAGACGTGCCCGTGCAGCACGTCCACCGAGTCCGCCAGGAAGTGCGCGGGGATGGTGACCGGCGCGTCCTCGTACAGCCGGCCCTCGGGGAAGACGAGCTGGTGCCGGTCCCAGAAGGACCTGCGGAACACCTTGTTCCGGGCGGACCGGTCGGTCAGCAGCTCCCACCGGCGGGTGATGTGCGTGCCCGCCAGGTCGCCGCCCAGCCACCGGTACCGGCGGACCTGCTCGCGCTCGCGGCCCCGCAGCCGCCACACGTTGCCGGTGGCGAAGTCCGAGCCGGTCCGCTCCAGACTGGCCAGCATCCGCTCGTACGCGTCCGGGGCGACCAGGTCGTCGCCGTCGACGAAGGTCAGGTACGGGACGCCCGGACCCGTGTGCCGCACCCCGGTGTTGCGGGCCGCCGCCAGGCCCGCGTGGGGCTGCCGCACGTACCGGAAGCGCGGGTCGCCCGCCGCGAACGCCTCCGCGATCCGCCCGCTGCCGTCCGTGGACCCGTCGTCCACCAGCACGGCCTCCAGGTCGGCGGCCGTCTGGGCGGCGACCGACCGCAGGCAGGCGAGCAGGTACGGCTCGACGTCGTGGACCGGGATGACAACGCTCAGGCGGGGCTTCACGGGTGGCGCCTTCCGGGACGCGGGTGACGGGTCGTGCGCAACGGCTCAGTCCAGCGTGAGCCGGTCGAAGTCCCGGGGGCCGCGGCGCTGCGAGGGCGCCGTGACCGAGGCGGCGGGGGCGGCCGGGGCCGGGCGCCGCTCCTCCGGCGGCACGAAGGCCGGCAGCCCCGCCGGCTGGTCCAGGAACACCCGGCGCACCACGCGCTCCGCCGCGTGCCCGTCGTCGTACGTGCAGAACCGGGCCCGGAACGCGGCCCGCAGCTGGGCCGAGCGGGAGCCCTGCCAGTGGCCGGTGGCGAAGATGTCGACCAGCTCGTCCTCGGTCTTCGCGATCGCGCCCGGCGGACAGGACCGCAGGTCGAAGTAGGTGCCGCGGGCCGCCTCGTACGCCTCCCAGTCGTCCGCGTGGATCACGATCGGCCGGTCCAGCACCGCGTAGTCGAACATCAGGGACGAGTAGTCGGTGACCAGCGCGTCCGAGGCCAGGCACAGCTCCTCGACCGACGGGTGGTCCGAGACGTCGACCAGCCGCGGGTGCGGCTCGGCGCCGAGCGGGCCGCCGTACGTGTGGTGGGCGCGGGCCAGGATGGTGAAGCGCGGGCCGAGGTCCCGCAGCACCTTCTCGAAGTCCGGCTGGTCGGGGCGGCTGCGCCGGTAGTCGCGGTGCGTGGGCGCGTACAGGATGGCGGTGGTGCCGGCCGGGATGCCCAGGCGCTCGCGGATCTCCAGCACCTCGGCCGCGCCGGCCCGGTGGAAGACGTCGTTGCGCGGGTAGCCGTACTCCAGCGTGGTGTAGCGCGCGGGCAGGGCCTTCTCCCAGACCAGGGTCGAGTGCCGGTTGGCCGACAGCAGGTAGTCCCACTGGTCGGCGCCGCGCAGCAGGCCCGCGAAGTCGGCGGTGGGGGTGGCGGCCGGGCGGTCCAGCAGGTCCAGGCCCACCCGCTTGAGCGGGGTGCCGTGCTGGGTCTGGAGCAGCACCTGGCCGGGCCGCTTGCGCAGGCCCCGGTCGAAGTTGACGTTGGTCACCAGGTACCGGGCCCGGGCCAGGGCCGTCCAGTACGCGAAGGTGTCCGGCCGCAGCCGTGCGGTGGCGGCCGGCACGGTGGCGTCGTGGGCCGGTCCGCAGATCCAGGCGGTCCTGATGCGGGGGGCCAGCTCCCGCAGCTTCTCCTCGATGGCCGCCGGGTTGCAGGCGTAGCCGCCGTGCCAGTACGCGGAGAACACCGCCAGGTCCGGGCGGAGCGGCAGCCGCCGCTGGAGGCGGTAGTGGAGCAGCATCAGCCCCGAGCGCACCGCCGCCCAGGCGGCCCGGGCCCGCGCCCGGCCGCGCAGGACGGCGCGGTACAGCCCGGCGACGGCACCGTACGTACGCGGCGTGCCCAGCCGCATCAGCGCGTGCCGGGCCCGTACCGCCGGGGCCGGGGCCGCTCCCCGGACCCGGTGGCGGCGCAGCCGGGCGCGGGCCTCGCGGAAGAACTCGGCCCGCGAACCGCGCGGCAGGCGCCCGGGGATCGCCAGCAGCCGGGAGTGGTGGTCGGCCATCCGGCGGTAGAGCAGCGGCCGCCAGCGGTCCAGCTGGGGGTGCTCGCCGAGGAACGCGAACAGCCGGTCGTACTGGCCGGAGAGGTCGAGGTGGCGGCGGCCGGGGGTGGTCAGCATGGAGCCGGTGCGGCGCTGCCGGTAGTGCACGCACACCCGGTCCAGGACGGCGATGGACCCGGCGGTCAGCAGCGCCGGGTAGCTCCACGGGATGTCCGGGTAGTGGCCGGGCGGGAAGGTGAAGCCGGAGCGCTCGGTGAACTCACGGCGGTAGGCCTTGTTCCAGGCCACCGCCAGCAGGCCGAGGAGGGCGGGCCGGTCGGCGATGCGGAAGCTGGCCGGACCCTCCTCGGAGAGGCGGTCGGCCAGCTGGTTGCGCACGGTCTCGCCGGACCAGTACGTGCGCGCGTAGTCGTACACCAGGACGTCGGGGGAGCCGGTGGCCTTGAGCCGGTCGGCGATGGCCTGGAGACCGCCCGGGGCCAGCGTGTCGTCGCCGTCGAGGAAGATCAGGTAGTCGCCGGTGGCCCGGGCGGCGCCCGCGTTCCGTGCCGGGCCGGGCCCCGTGTTGTGCGGCAGGTGGACGGCCGTGACGCGGGGGTCGCGGGACGCGTACCCGTCGATGATCGAGCCGCAGGCGTCGGGGGAGCAGTCGTCGACGGCGATCAGTTCGAGGTCGGTGTACGACTGGGTCAGGACGGAGTCCAGACTCTCCTGGAGGTACGCCTGGACCTTGTACGCGGGCACGATGACGCTGAACCGGGGCACGGCACATCCAGGGGTCGGCGCGGGCATATTGCCCGTGAACCCCGGTCGCGGCGGGCGGGTTACGCGGTTCGTGGCATCCGGGTCATAAGCGTGATTACTCGATCATCGAGGGCCGGGCCCGGGCACCCGCCCGGGCCCGGCGGCTACTTGATCGCCCCGGCCAGCACGCCGGAGACGAACTGGCGCTGGAACGCGAAGAAGACGACCAGCGGCACCACCATCGAGATGAACGCGCCAGGCGCGAGCACGTCGATGTTGTTGCCGAACTGCCGTACCTGCTGCTGGAGGGCCACCGTGATCGGCGGCCGCGTGGAGTCCGCGAAGACCAGCGCCACCAGCATGTCGTTCCACACCCACAGGAACTGGAAGATGCCCAGCGAGGCGATGGCCGGACCGCCGAGCGGCAGCACCACCCGTGTGAACAGCCGCAGTTCGCCCGCCCCGTCGAGGCGGGCCGCCTCCAGCAGCTCCCGCGGGATCTCGGCGAAGAAGTTGCGCAGCAGGAAGACCGCGAACGGCAGCCCGAAGGCGGTGTGGAACAGCACCACCCCGGCCGTGGTCTCGAACAGCCCGATCGCTCCGAAGAGTTCGGACACCGGGATCAGGGCCACCTGCACCGGCACCACCAGCAGCGCCACGACCACCAGGAACAGCGCGTCCCGGCCGGGGAACTCCAGCCAGGCGAACGCGTACCCGGCGAAGGCCCCGAGGGTGAGGACGAGCAGCGTCGCCGGCACGGTGATCAGCACCGTGCTGACCAGGGAGGTGGTCACCGCCTCGTTGGACAGCAGCGCCGAGTAGTTCTCGGCGGTCAGCCGGGCCGGCGCGGTCAGCGCCCGCCACCAGCCCCCGGACGCGAGGTCCGCGGGGGAGAGCAGCGAGGAGACCAGCAGCCCCACGGTCGGCAGCAGCCAGAAGGCGGCCGCCAGCACCAGGAACACCCGCACCGCGCCGGACGCGGCCCGGGCCGCGAGGCGGGAGGCGAGCGGTACGGCGGCCCGGGGACCGGCCGTACCGGCCCCGGCGGGAGCGGTGCGGGGGGCTGCGGCGTGCGGGGCGGCACCGTTCACCGGGCGCCCTCCTTCCTCATCCGGCGGATGTTGAACCACATCACCGGCACCACCAGCACCAGCAGCAGCACCGCGATCGCGGAGCCCAGCCCCTGGTCGGCGTCCGTGCCGAAGGAGGTCCGGTAGAGCTGGAGCGCCAGCACGTTCGCGTCGTCCTGCACCGCGCCCGGCGCGATCACGAAGACCAGGTCGAAGATCTTCATCACGTTGATCACGAGCGTCACCAGGACCACCGCGAGCACCGGCGCCAGCAGCGGCACCGTCACCCGCCGGAACACCTGCCACTCGTTCGCCCCGTCCACCCGGGCCGCCTCCAGCAGCTCCCGCGGCACCGCGGCCAGACCCGCGCCGATCAGCACCATCGCGAAGCCCGCCCACATCCACACGTACGCGCCGATCACCGACGGGGTCACCAGCGCCGGCCCCAGCCAGTCCACCCCCGCGTACGGCTCCCGGAAGTTCTCCGCGGGCAGCCGCAGCAGCGCGCCGTCCGCCGCACCCGGCAGGACGAAGGTGCCGTCCGACCCGGCCCGCGCCGAGGCCACCACCCGCCCGTCCCGCACCGCCTCCACTCGCATCCCCGCGTACCCCGGCTCGCGGGCGTCCACCGCGCCCCGCTGCCCGCCGCCGCCCCGCGCGAAGTCCTGCCACACGACGCCCGTCACCCGGCCCGGCTCCGCACCGGCGGCCCGCGCGGGCGCGGTCCCGTCCGGCAGCTCCTCCGGCCGTACGCCGACCAGCGGCAGCGCCACCGGCACGCCCGCCCGTGCCGGCGCGCGGGTCACGTACCCCCCGCTCCCGTCCGCCACCAGCGGCGCGTCGGGGCGCGGACGGGCCCGCGGGAAGGCCGAGGACTCGGCGAAGGTGTCGTGCACCCCGACCCACACCGCGTTCGCCACGCCCCGGCCGGGGTCCTGCTCGTACACCAGGCGGAAGATGATCCCCGCCGCCAGCATCGAGATCGCCATCGGCATGAACACCAGCAGCTTGAACGCCGTGCCCCAGCGCACCCGTTCCGTGAGCACCGCGAAGACCAGGCCCAGCGCGGTGGCGGCGGCCGGCGCGGCCACCACCCAGACCGCGGTGTTGGCCAGCGCGGTCCGCACCGCGCCGTCCGAGAACAGCGCCGCGTAGTTGTCCAGTCCGGCGAAGGAGCGGCCGCTGCGGTCGAAGAGGCTGCGCCAGACCGAGTAGCCGATGGGCTGGACGACCAGCGCGCCCAGCAGGAGGAGCGCGGGCAGGAGGAAGACCGCCGCGACGGTCCCCCTCCGGCGCGCGGCGCTGCGGGAGGGCCCGGCCACCGGGTCAGCCCTTCCCGTACGCCTTGACCGCGGCGGCCTCCAGCCGTTCCTGGACCCCCGCGACGTCCTCCGGGTTCTTCAGGAAGTCCTGGAGCGCCTTCCACTCGCCGGCCCCCGGGGTGCCGCCGAACGCGGCCGGGGCCTGGTCCGACATGTCGAACCGGAAGTCGTCGCCGGCCGCGACCAGCGCCTTGGCGATCTCCCGCTGCACGTCGTCCGGGTACACCGCCGGGCTGACCGCCTTGTTGGGCGAGACGAAACCGCCCTGGGCGGCCCAGATCGAGGCCGCGTCGGGCGAGGCGAGGAAGGTCAGCAGAGCCTGCGCGCCCTTGGAGGGCTTGAGCGCCACCGCCACGTCGCCGCCGGACACCACCGGGGCCTTGTCGCCCACCGCCGGGAACGGGAACACCAGGGCGTCCTTGCCGATCTCCGCGTCCGTCTCCGCGATGTTGACGGCCACGAAGTCGCCCTCGAAGACCATCGCGGCGGCCGGCCGGTCCCCGCCCGCGAAGGTCTGCGTGACGGACTTGGGGAACTCGGTCGCCAGCGCCCCGGTCTGACCGCCCGCCAGGTAGTCCTTGCGGCCGAACAGCTGGGCGAGGGTGCCCAGCGCCTCACCGACGGTCGGATCCGTCCACTCGATCTCGTGGCGGGCCAGCTTGTCGTACCTCTCGGGCCCGGCCTGGGAGAGGTAGACGTTCTCGAACCAGTCCGTGAGCGTCCAGCCGTCCGCGCCGCCCACCGAGACGGGGGTCGTGCCCGAGGCGGACAGGTCCTCGGCGGTCTGGAGGAACTCCTTCCAGGTCGCCGGGGGCTTGGAGATCCCCGCGTTCTCGAACGCCGCCGCGTTGTACCAGACCAGCGACTTGTTGGCGGCCTTGAAGTACACGCCGTACTGGGTGCCGTCGACCGCGCCCAGGTTCTTCCAGCCCGCGGAGTAGTTCTTGTCGAGCTGCGCCCGCGCCTCCGGGCCCACCGGCTGCGCCCACTTCTTCTCCACGGCCTGCGCCAGCGCGCCGACCTGCGGGAGCATCGCCACGTCCGGCGGCTGCCCGCCGGCGATCTTCGTCCCGAGGAAGGTGACGATCGGGTCCTGCGCGGGGACGAAGGTCACCTTCGCGCCCGTGCGCTTCTCGAACTCCTTGAGCACCTTGGTGAAGTTGGCCTGTTCCGGACCCGTCCAGACCGCGGCCACCGACACCGACTGCCCGGCCAGGGAGGGTAACTCCACGGTCCGGCCGGTGGACTTCCCGGGCGTGGGGCCGCCTTCCGGGGCCGCCTCGGGGTCGCTGGTGCAGGCGCTCAGCGCCAGCGCCCCGGCTGCCGCGAGTGCCGTCCAGGCGTACGCGGTACGGCGCTTGGCCGGACCGCGGCGGTGCGGTGTCCTGCTCCGGTTGCTGAGGGTTCCGTGCATCAGACTGCCCCCGTCTCCCTGTGTCCCGATCCCACAGGTCTACGCCCGCCCCGCCGCCACCCGCAATACCGCGTACGGAGCCCGCCGGAACGGACCGGTGCGCCGGGGCGCCGTCGCGGACGGCCTCAGGGAGCGGCCGGGAACAGCACCGGAACCGCCGAGACCAGCTGCGACGCGCGGTCCAGCGCGCTCGCGAGCAGGGCCAGGTCGGTGGGGCCGTTGCCCAGTTCGCGGACCGGCCGGCGGGCCGGCGGATCACCCATCCGCTCCCACTCCACGGGCACCACCGTCGGCCGCAGCGTCGCCGTGCGCGGGATCCGGCCGGTCACCCGGCCCCCCTGGAAGGGGGTCGTACGGCCGTCCGCGTGGCGCAGCAGTCCCCGGCCCGGCGAGGGCTGGTCGGGGCCGGTGCCGGCCGGGGCCGGCTCCAGCTCGACCCGCACGGTCGCCGCGCGGGCCAGCTCCGTCTCCGCCGTACGGTCCGGGCGCGCCGTCGAGGCCACCAGGTGGACGCCGAGCCGGGCGCCCTCCCGGGCCACCGCCTCCAGGGCGCGCACCACCGAACCGGCCGCCGGGCGGCCCGTACTGCCCAGCGCCGGGGCGACCAGCGCGTCGAGGTCGTCGACCACCACCACCAGGCGGGGCAGCGGGCTCGGCCCGGCCGGCTCCGCCCGGACGGTGGAGGACCGCAGCCGGAGCGTGCCCGTCCTGGCCGGGTCGAGGTCGCCCCGCAGCTCCGCGGGCGACGGCTGCCGGGGCGCGACGACCCGGCCGGGCGCCGCACCGGCCACCGCCGGGGACACCTCCCCCAGGCGCGCGTGCCACTCGGCGAAGGCGGTGCCGTCCAGCAGCTCCGACCGGCGCTTCAGCTCGGCCCCCAGCGCCTGCGCGAACTCCCGCATCCGCAGCGGGTCGGAGGCCACCAGGTGCGCCGAGACGTGCGGCAGCTCGGTGCACGGCGCCAGCCCCTCGCCCCGCTCGCCGCCCGCGCCGTCCAGCAGCACCAGCCCGAGCCGGTCCGGCCGGGACGCGGCGGAGAGGGAGGCGGCGACGGCGCGCAGCAGCTCGGTGCGGCCGCTGCCCGGAGGGCCCTCGACCAGCAGGTGCGGGCCCTCGGCGACCAGTTCGACGCCGACCGGCCCGCCCCTGCCGGTGCCCAGCACGACCTCGGCGTGCCCGCCGACCGTCTGGCCCTGGTCGGTGGCGGCGGCCCAGCGGGCCATCAGGGAGGCCGGGGTGGCCCGGGCCAGGCCCAGCTCGTCCAGCAGCCGGGCCGAGTGGGGCAGGGACGCGGCGGTCCGGCGCCGCGGCTCCTGGTCGCCCGCGTCCGCCCGCAGCGGTGCCAGGGCGCGGGCGAAGCGCTCGGCCCAGGCGGCCGAGACCGCGTCGGCGGTGACCACCTCGCCGTGGCCCGCGGGGCGGCCGCCGCGCACCGGCAGGACCCGCAGCGCGGTCGCGACGTCCCCGCTGAGCAGCGCGGCCGTCCCGCACTCGCGGAAGGCGGGGGAGGCCGCGCAGGCGGTCTCGAACGTCTCGGAGACGGGCGACGCCGGGGAGGCCGCGGGCGCCTCGGCCAGGCAGAGCAGGTGGATGCCGACGGCGGGGCCGTGCCCGGCCAGCCGGGCCACGGTGTCGCGCAGCGGGCCGGGGCCGGGGTCGCCGTCGAGGACCAGCACCGTGTACGGGCCGGAGTACGCGGCGGCCGCCTCCGCCACCGCCTCCCTGGGCTGGGAGGCCCAGTGCCGGCCCAGCGGGCCCTCGTCGAGGCGCCGGGTCAGCTCGGCCGTCCGCGCGGTGGCCTGGTCCTTGTCGTACGCGAGGAGCAGCCGGCAGTCCTGGCCGTGCGCGGGGCGCACGTGGGGCAGCCAGCCGAGCCAGGACCATTCGGCCCGGCGCTCCGCCAGGGGCCGGGCCCGGTCGGTGCTGACCAGGACGATCTCCAGGCCGCCGGGCGCGTGCAGGGCGGCCAGCTGGGCGAGGACGGACCGGGCCAGGCCGGCGAGCCGGGTGCGCGGTCCGGCGAGCGCGAGGGAGCCGGTGGCGCGCAGCCGGACGGCCGCGCCCTGCCCGAGCCGCACCTCCAGGGCCTCGGGGTGGGCGGGGTCCCGCTCCCAGAGCCGGGGACCGGGCCCGAGGGCGGCCAGCAGGAGTTCCGCGGGGTCGGGCCGGCCGTCGGCGGCGGGGGTGCGGGGGGCCGCGGGGTGGCCGCTGCCGCCGCCGGGCGTCTGCTCCTCCTGGCCGTCCCGGCCGGCCCAGCGGCGGGCCCAGGCCCCCAGGCCGCGGCGGCGGCGGGCGCCCGGGTCGGGGGAGGGGCCGGGGGCGTCGGCGAGTGCGGCGGCGGGGTCGTCGTACGGGCCGGGGGCGGCCGGAGCGACGGGTGCCGCCGGGGCGGCCTGGGAGGCGTACGGGGCCGGCGCGGCCGGGGCCCGGCCGTGCGGGGCGGCCCCGCCGTCGTACCGGCCGGGGGCGTGCTGGGCGCCGGCGGGGGCGTACGGAGCCCCGGGTGCGGGTGCGGGTGCGGGTGCGGGGGCCGGGCCCGGAGCCGGGTGACCGGCC
The DNA here is from genome assembly GCF_044759225.1 of Streptomyces sp. NPDC101132. NCBI lineage: Bacteria > Bacillati > Actinomycetota > Actinomycetes > Kitasatosporales > Streptomycetaceae > Streptomyces > Streptomyces sp. NPDC101132. The sequence goes on along the minus strand of NZ_JBIVYX010000012.1, from coordinate 209,875 downwards.
GCGGCGGGGCCCTCCGCGGCGGGCCCGACGTGGTGCGTGGGGGAGCTGACGGTGCCGTACCGGGGGCGGACGTGCCCCTCCGGCTCCGCCTCGGGCCCGGGGCCGGTGTCGGGGTGCCGGCGCGCCGCCGGTACGTACCCCTCGGGGCCGCGCGCGGAGCCGTGCCCCTGGCCGTGCGGTTCCGGTACGGGCGCCTGGGCGGGGGCGCCGGCCGGTGCGGCGAGCCGCAGGTGCCCCTCGGAGTCCGGGGTGACCGCGCGGGTGCCCGCGGGGCCCGCGGGGCGCAGCCTCAGGGTGGACTCGCCGACCCGGAGCAGGGCCCCCGGCGGCAGCGGGACGGGGCGGGTGCCGAGCGGGGTGCCGTCGAGGGTGGTGCCGTTCGTGGAGCCGAGGTCGGCCACCGTCACCCGGCCGTCCTCCGAGACGGTCACCGCGCAGTGCAGCCGCGAGACGTCCGGGTCGTCCAGCGGCACGTCCGCGTCCGCGGACCGGCCGATCCGGATCTGCCCGCCGTGCAGCAGGTGGACGCCGCCCGCGTCGGGGCCCGCGACCACGTGCAGTTCGGCGGCCGCGCCGGCCGCCGGGTCCTCGTCCGCCACCGGGGCGTGCAGGGCGAGCACCGCACCGTCCACCAGGGGCGGCTCGCCGAGTATCCGGCGCTGGAGGTCGAGGCGCTCCTGGCCGGCGTAGAGGATCACCGTGCCGCCCGTGTCGGGGCCGCCGACGGTGGCGGCGAGGCCGGAGGCCACGGCGGCCAGCGCCGTCCCGGCCGGGGCCGTCACGAGCACGTCACAGGTCGCGGTCTGGTGGCCGCTGCGCGGCCCGAGGACGGTCAGCCGGATCTGCATCGCCGTCAGCGGTCCCTTCTGCGCGGTGCGCCCGGCAGGGAGGGGGCCCGGTGTGCCGCCCTGACGTCCCCCCGCCCGGCACGGACGCGTCGCCCGGTCAGGTCTGCCGGACCGAGGGGCTCCCGTCCCCGCGGTTCCGTGCTGGGTGCATCCTCGCACCTGTCGCCGACAACACGCCCGGCACCCACCCAGAAGTGATCTTGATCGATCGCGGGGGCGTCCGAAACCGTACGCAAATCACCTCGCGGGCGTCCCCGCGCGGCCCACCCGTCGCACGCGTGTGCGGCAACCATCCCTCCGAGGCCCGCGTCTTCCCCGTAGCCACCCCCTAGAGTGGGCGGAACGAGGAAATTGACAGCAGGGAGCTGGTGACGTGCGGCCAGTCGGCAGCAAGTACTTCCTGGAGGAGCCGCTCGGCCGCGGCGCCACCGGGACCGTCTGGCGTGCCCGCCAGCGGGAGACGGCGGGTGCCGAGGCGGCCGTCGCCGGGCAGCCCGGCGAGACCGTCGCCATCAAGGTGCTCAAGGAGGAGCTGGCCCACGACGCCGACGTCGTGATGCGCTTCCTCCGCGAGCGCTCGGTCCTGCTGCGCCTCACCCACCCGAACATCGTGCGCACCCGCGACCTGGTCGTCGAGGGCGACCTCCTCGCCCTGGTCATGGACCTGATCGACGGCCCGGACCTGCACCGGTACATCCGCGAGAACGGCCCCTTCACGCCGGTCGCCGCGAGCCTGCTGACCGCCCAGATCGCCGACGCGCTCGCCGCCAGCCACGCCGACGGCGTGGTCCACCGCGACCTCAAGCCGGCGAACGTGCTGCTCGACGAGAGCGGCGGCCAGATGCGCCCGATGCTGACCGACTTCGGCATCGCCCGCCTCGCCGACTCCCCGGGCCTGACCCGCACCCACGAGTTCGTCGGCACCCCCGCGTACGTGGCGCCCGAGTCCGCCGAGGGCCGCCCGCAGACCTCAGCCGTGGACATCTACGGCGCCGGCATCCTGCTGTACGAGCTGGTCACCGGCCGTCCGCCGTTCGCCGGCGGCACCGCCCTGGAGGTCCTGCACCGGCACCTCAGCGAGGAGCCGCAGCGCCCCTCGACGATGCCGGAGCCGCTGTGGACGGTCATCGAGCGCTGCCTGCGCAAGGAGCCGGACGAGCGGCCGAGCGCCCAGAGCCTGGCCCGCGCCCTGCGCGTGGTCGCGGCCGGCATCGGCGTGCACTCCAGCCCCACCGAGGTCGAGGCCGCCCTCGGCGTCGGCGCGCTCCTCGCGCCCGACCCGTCCCCGGCCCCGGTCCCCGAAACGCCAGGCGCCGCGGACCCGACCCAGGTGCTGCCCAGCACCGCCGCGGCCGGCGCGTACGACCCGAACGCGGCGACCAGCGTCATGCCGCCCGTCTCCGCACAGGGCCCGGCCGGAGCCGAGGACGCCACCTCGGTGCTGCCGCCCATCGGCGCCCAGGGCGGACCGGGCGCCGCCGACCCGACCGCGGTCATGCCGCCGGTGCAGCGGCCGGACGCGCCGCACCCGTGGCAGTCGCAGCTCCAGGGCGTCCGGGACCGGAACGAGCAGACGCAGATCCAGTACCTCGACCCGAGCGAGGACCCCCTGCGCCGCCGCCCGCAGCGCCAGGCCCCGCCGCCGGCGCCCCCGGTGCAGCCGCGCCGGCAGCCGCAGCAGCAACCGCAGCCCCAGCAGTACCGCCAGGCCCCGCAGGCCCAGCCGTACCAGCGGCCGGCCCACCCGCAGCAGCCCTATCCGCAGCAGCCGCCGCACTACCAGGCGCCGCCCGCTCCGTACCAACAGCCGTACCAGCAGCCGCAGCACCAGCCGCAGCCGTACGCGGCCCCGCCGCAGCAGCCCCCCGCCCGCCCGGCGGCGCCGCAGCGCGAGCCGCGCGAGCGCGAGCCCCGGCGCCGCAGCGCCAACCCGATGCGGATCCCGGGCCTGGGCTGCCTCAAGGGCTGCCTGTTCGTGATCGTGCTGTTCGTGGTCGCGGGCTGGATGATCTGGGAGCTCACCCCGGTCGGCGGCTGGGTCACCGACGGGGCCGAGACCACCAAGAGCTGGTGGGACCAGCTCTGGTCGTGGGGCAAGTCCATCACCGACTTCATCGGCGACATCGGCGGCGGATCTGGTGGCGGCTCGGGTGGCGGGGGCGCCGCGTAGGCGCCTCTCCGGGGCCCGATAGCGCCGACCACGTGGATTTGTCGACTTCTGGGGCGCGATTTCGCCCACAGAAGTGAAGGTCACCGAGAAGTGGGCCCCCTAATGGCCCTCATCGCCCTCCCGGCCGCGTACTTTTGTGCCGTACGCCAGCCGCTGAGGGAGCAGTCGTGGCACGGAAGATCGGCAGCCGGTACACCGCGCACCAGATCCTGGGGCGCGGCAGCGCGGGCACGGTGTGGCTGGGCGAGGGGCCGGACGGGCCCGTCGCCGTCAAGCTGCTCCGCGAGGACCTCGCGTCCGACCAGGAGCTGGTCGGACGCTTCGTCCAGGAGCGCAGCGCCCTGCTCGGCCTCGACCACCCGCACGTCGTCGGCGTGCGCGACCTCGTCGTGGACGGCAACGACCTCGCGCTCGTGATGGACCTCGTGCGCGGCACGGACCTGCGCACCCGGCTCGACCGCGAGCGCCGCCTCGCGCCCGAGGCCGCCGTCGCGATCGTGGCCGACGTGGCCGACGCGCTGGCCGCCGCGCACGCGGCCGGGGTCGTGCACCGGGACGTGAAGCCCGAGAACGTGCTGCTCGACATGCAGGGGCCGCTCGGCCCCGGCGGGTCGCACCCCGCCCTGCTGACCGACTTCGGCGTCGCGAAGCTCATCGACACCCCGAACCGGTCCGGCGCCCCCGCGTCCGGCGCCCGTACGCGGATCATCGGCACCCCGGATTACCTCGCGCCCGAGATCGTCGAGGGCCTGCCCCCGCGCGCCGCCGTCGACATATACGCCCTGGCCACGGTGCTGTACGAGCTGCTCGCCGGGTTCACCCCGTTCGGCGGCGGCCACCCCGGGGCGGTCCTGCGCCGGCACGTGACCGAGACCGTGGTGCCGCTGCCCGGCATCCCCGACGAGCTGTGGCAGCTCGTCGTCCAGTGCCTGGCCAAGGCCCCCGCCTCCCGGCTCAGGGCCTCCGAGCTGTCCGCCCGCCTGCGGGACCTGCTGCCGATGCTCGCCGGGATGCCGCCGCTGGACGTGGACGAGCCGGACGACCTGGACGCGGACGAGCCGGAGTACGAGGAGACCCCCGCGGCGGCACCGGGCGAGCCGGTCCGCCGGCGCGGTGCCGTACCGCTGGTGCGCGGCTCCGCCACCGACTCCAACCGCGACACGCACACCTCGATGCGCGTGCCCGGCCCCGACGAACTCGCCGGCGGCGCGCTGGGCACCGCCCGCGTCCCGCGCCCCACGGGCGCCCCGCGCCCCGGGTCCGCCCGGCACCGCGCCGAGGCCGTCCGCAAGCGGCGTCTGGTGCTCGGCACGGCGGCGGTGGCCCTGGCGGCGGCGGTGGGCGTCGGCGGCTGGCTGGCCTCGGGCCCGGACGAGGCGCCGCCGCAGGACTCGAAGCGGACGGGGCAGGTCGCCCCGTAGCGGCCCCGGCCGGCCCCGTCAGGGGACGATCAGCTCCGGGTGCCAGCGCCGGGCCACCGCCGGGTGGGCCCGTACCCAGCCCTTGAGCTCGTTGCGGCCGTACTCGGCGTGCAGCGGGTTGGAGGCGTCGTGCGCCACCCCCGGCGCGTCCTCCAGGTACGCGCCCGGCACGGTGTCGATCACGGCGTCCAGCCGCGGGTTGTAGAAGAACGGCACGGAGAAACGTTCCACCGCACCGGGAGGGCTCACCACCCGGTGGTCCGTGGCCGTCAGGTACCCCTCCGTCGCGATCTCCAGCAGCTCGCCCAGGTTCACCACGAACGCACCGGGCATCGGCGGCACGTCCACGAAGCCGCCGTCCTTCACCACCTGGAGCCCGCCCACCGAGTCCTGCAGCAGCAGGGTCAGGAAGCCGTAGTCCTTGTGCGCGCCGACGCCCTGGTCGGCCCCCGACGGGGCGGATCCGGGGTAGCGGATCAGCTTCGTGTGCAGGTGGGGCCGGTCGAAGGCCTCGTCGAAGAAGTCCTGCGGCGCCCCGATCGAGGCCAGCAGCTCCTTCAGCAGCCGGTGCGCCACCGCCGCCAGCCGCCGCTGCCACTCCAGCACCACCGTGCGCAGCTCGGGCAGGGCCTCGGGCCACTGGTTGGGGCCCTCCAGCCACAGGTACGCGGGGTCGCCGGGGCCCACCTCGGGCGCCGGGCGCTCGGCGCCCACGTCGAGCTGGTCGCGCCAGTCGGAGGCGCCGCCGGTCAGCTCGTGGCCGATCCGGGTGTACCCGCGGAAGTGCGGGGAGTTCAGGTTGCTGACCGCCAGCCGGTCGGCCTCGGGAAGGGCGAAGAACGCCCTGGTCACATCGAGGATCCGGGTCATCTCGGCGGGGCTGATCCCGTGGCCGGTCAGGTACAGGAAGCCGGTCTCGCGGGCGACCGCGTGCAGCTGCTCGCGGAAGGCGTCGCGAGTGGCCGGGTCGTCGGCCGCGCTCAGGTCCAGTACGGGCAGCGCGGGGGCGGCGGGCGCGGAGGGGGACGCGGGCGCAGCGGGCGCAGCAGGTGCGGAGGACGCAGGAGATGCGGAGGAAAGGGACGATTCGGTGGTGGAGGTGGGGTGCGCGGACGTCATGACGGCTCCGTTTCGGATGTCACGGGGCCCTGTTCCCCCAAGGGTGGCGGGGCGCGGGTGGGAGGGACCGACGGCGGAAGGGTGGGCCGTGGCCTGCGAGCCGCTGAACAGGACCGAAGCAGACGGAAGGAATGCTGGGGAATCAGTCCGGCGGCCGACAGCTCATGGTGGTGACGCGCATGTAATCCACGTGGCGTCGCATCACGAGCAGAAGAGTCATAAGCGAAAGGGTACGCCCGACGGCCCGGCGCGTCCCCGGACCCCCATCCGTCCCCTACGGGGAACTCCCGGGGAACGCCGGGCGCCGCAGCCGTTACGCTGGACCCGTGGCAGTCGTCGATGTATCCGAAGAGCTGAAGTCCCTCTCCTCGACCATGGGGTCGATCGAGGCCGTCCTGGACCTCGACAGGCTGAGGGCAGACATTGCCGTGCTCGAGGAGCAGGCCGCGGCCCCGTCCCTGTGGGACGACCCGGAGGCGGCCCAGAAGATCACGAGCAAGCTTTCCCACCTCCAGGCCGAGGTCCGCAAGGCCGAGACGCTGCGCGGCCGCATCGACGACCTCGCCGTCCTCTTCGACCTCGCCGAGGAGATGGACGACGCGGACACCCGCGCCGAGGCCGAGACCGAGCTGGCCGCCGTCCGCAAGGCGCTGGACGAGATGGAGGTCCGTACCCTCCTGTCCGGCGAGTACGACGAGCGCGAGGCCCTGGTCAACATCCGTGCCGAGGCCGGCGGCGTCGACGCCTCCGACTTCGCCGAGCGCCTCCAGCGCATGTATCTCCGCTGGGCCGAGCGCCACGGCTACTCCACCGAGGTGTACGAGACGTCGTACGCCGAAGAGGCCGGCATCAAGTCCACCACCTTCGTGGTCAAGGCGCCGTACGCCTACGGCACCCTCTCCGTCGAGCAGGGCACGCACCGCCTGGTGCGCATCTCGCCCTTCGACAACCAGGGCCGCCGTCAGACCTCCTTCGCGGGCGTCGAGGTGCTCCCGGTCGTCGAGCAGTCCGACCACGTCGACATCGACGAGTCCGACCTGCGCGTCGACGTCTACCGCGCCTCCGGCCCCGGCGGCCAGGGCGTCAACACCACCGACTCGGCCGTGCGCATCACGCACATCCCGACCGGCATCGTCGTCTCCTGCCAGAACGAGCGCTCGCAGATCCAGAACAAGGCGAGCGCGATGAACGTCCTCCAGGCCAAGCTGCTGGAGCGCCAGCGCCAGGAGGAGCGGGCCAAGATGGACGCCCTCAAGGGCGACGGCGGCAGCTCCTGGGGCAACCAGATGCGCTCGTACGTCCTGCACCCGTACCAGATGGTCAAGGACCTGCGCACCGAGTTCGAGGTCGGCAACCCGCAGTCCGTGCTGGACGGCGAGATCGACGGCTTCCTGGAGGCCGGCATCCGCTGGCGCAAGCAGCAGGAGACCGTCGAGAGCTGATCGCCCGGCGCGGGCCGGCCCCCCGGCCCGCCGAGGTGACGCACGCGACATGAGAAGGGCCCGGAGCGACGCTCCGGGCCCTTCTTCCCTACGGGCATACGATCGGGACGCGGCGGACCTGCGGGCTCAGCGTGCGAGCAGGGCCACGGCGGCCACCAGGACCACGAGGAGCGCGGCGAGCGCCATCGGGTTGAAGCCGGCGAAGGGGCTCTCCTGCTGGAGGCGCTCCCGGTTCGCCCGGCAGACGGGGCAGCGGCCCTGAGCGACGGGTGCCGCGCAGTTCGCGCACACGAGCCGGTCATATGTCATGCGCTCTCCTCCTCTCGTCCCTCCAGAGAACGCCGACGGGAACAGGACGGTTCCCACTACCACTGTGCCAGCTCCGCCGGCATTCGGCGCGGCCCGTCGGTGCAATCGCCCCCCGCACCCGTTCCCGACCGCCCGGAAACCCCGCGAGAACAGGGAGATATCGGGCATCTCCGGTCACCGACTGCCGCCCTCGCGCCGGGTCGCGTATGGTCACGCACACCTACTCCCGGCGACCGTGGTGCACCCGTGATCCGATTCGACAGCGTCTCCAAGTCCTACCCGAAGCAGAACCGGCCCGCTCTCAGGGACGTGTCCCTCGAGATCGAGAAGGGCGAGTTCGTCTTCCTGGTCGGCTCCTCCGGCTCCGGCAAGTCCACCTTCCTGCGGCTCCTCCTCCGCGAGGAGCGGGCGAGCCACGGCCAGGTGCACGTCCTCGGCAAGGACCTCGCCAGACTCTCCAACTGGAAGGTGCCCCAGATGCGCCGCCAGCTGGGGACCGTCTTCCAGGACTTCCGCCTGCTCCCCAACAAGACGGTGGCGCAGAACGTCGCCTTCGCCCAGGAGGTCATCGGCAAGCCGCGCGGCGAGATCCGCAAGGCCGTGCCCCAGGTCCTCGACCTGGTCGGCCTCGGCGGCAAGGAGGACCGCATGCCCGGCGAGCTCTCCGGTGGTGAGCAGCAGCGCGTGGCCATCGCCCGCGCCTTCGTCAACCGGCCGAAGCTGCTCATCGCGGACGAGCCCACCGGCAACCTCGACCCGCAGACCTCCGTCGGCATCATGAAGCTGCTGGACCGGATCAACCGGACCGGCACCACCGTGATCATGGCGACGCACGACCAGCAGATCGTCGACCAGATGCGCAAGCGCGTCATCGAACTCGAACAGGGCCGTCTCGTCCGCGACCAGTCGCGCGGCGTCTACGGCTACCAGCACTGACGCGCGGCGTCTCGAAGCCTCCAGCACTGAAAGGACGCCATGCGCGCCCAGTTCGTCCTGTCGGAGATCGGCGTCGGTCTCCGCCGCAATCTGACGATGACCTTCGCGGTCATCATCTCCGTCGCCCTGTCGCTGGCCCTGTTCGGCGGTTCCCTGCTCATGCGCGACCAGGTGAGCACGATGAAGGGCTACTGGTACGACAAGGTCAACGTCTCCATCTACCTCTGCAACAAGAACGAGGCGGAGTCGGGGACGAGCGCGACCTGCGCCAAGGGCGCGGTGACCAACGACCAGAAGAAGCAGATCGAGTCCGACCTGAAGAAGATGGACCTGGTCGAGTCGGTCCAGTACGAGTCCGCCGACCAGGCCTACAAGCACTACAAGGAGCAGTTCGGCGACTCCCCGCTGGTCACGTCGGTCACCCCGGACCAGATGCAGGAGTCCTTCCGGGTCAAGCTCAAGGACCCCGAGAAGTACAAGGTCATCACCACCGCCTTCGCGGGCAGGGACGGCGTCCAGTCGGTCCAGGACCAGCGCAGCGTCCTCGACAACCTCTTCCGGCTGCTGGACTACCTGAACAAGGCCGCGCTCGGCGTGATGATGGTCATGCTGATCGTCGCGCTGCTGCTGATCGTCAACACCGTGCGCGTCTCGGCGTTCAGCCGTAGGCGCGAGACCGGCATCATGCGGCTGGTGGGCGCCTCCAGCTTCTACATCCAGATGCCGTTCATCATGGAGGCCGCGTTCGCCGGCCTGATCGGCGCCGTCATCGCATGCGTGATGCTGATGGCGGGCCAGTACTTCGTGATCGACCACGGCGTGGGGCTGGCCAAGCAGCTGGAGCTCATCAACTTCATCGGCTGGGATTCCGTGATCACCAAGCTGCCGCTGGTGCTCGCGATCGGCCTGCTGATGCCCTCCATGGCGGCGTTCGTCGCGTTGCGCAAGTACCTGAAGGTGTGACAAGCGCCCCGGGAGCGGAACCGTCAACCGCCGGTTCCGCACCGGGGCTTGTCCTAGACTCGGCGCCATGCCGGGTCGTCCCGTCTCTTCTCTCCGGCCCCGTGACCTGCGTCGCGGGGCCGTTCTGACGTTGGTGTTCCTCGGCGTGCTGGGCACGGCCGCGGCCACCGGCTGCTGGGACCGCGAGGACGCCCTCGCGCCGCCGGCCCGCGCGGAGGGCCGTACGGGGGCCGTGGGCGCGGGCTACCGCGAGGCCGTCGAGCGGGCCGCCGCCGAGGCGATGGCCGACGGGAAGTCGGGCAAACAGGCGGCCGAGGAGGTCGTCAGCCGCAGCGGGGACCGCTGGGCGGTCGTCTACGACCAGACCGAGTACGCGGAGTTCGAGGCGGCCCTCGACGGCCACTACACCGGTGTCGGACTGTGGGTCGAGGCCGGCCGGGACGGCCGCATCCAGGTGTCCAGGGTCCAGCGCGGCGGGCCCGCGGACCGGGCCGGCATCCGCGAGGGCGACCTGGTGCGGAGCGTCGACGGCCACCGGGTGACCGGTCTGGGACCGGCCCGTGTCGTCGGGCTGCTGCGCGGCGAGGCGGACCGCGCCGTCGCCGGCACCCCGGTGGTGCTGGTGCTGGAGCGCGACGGCCGGACCCGTACCGAGACGCTGCGGCGCGAGCGGCTGAGCACGGAGCCGGTCACCGTGGAGCGGCTGCCGGACGGCGTGCTGCTGATCAAGGTCTCCGCCTTCACCAAGGGTTCGGGGGAGCGGGTGCGCGCCGCCGTGCGCGAGGCGCCCCGCGGCACCGGCGTGATGCTCGACCTGCGCGGCAACCGCGGCGGCCTGGTCACCGAGGCGGTCACCGCCGCCTCCGCCTTCCTGGACGGCGGGCTCGTGGCCACGTACGACGTACGGGGCGACCAGCGCGCCCTCTACGCCGAGCGGGGCGGCGACACCGGGCGCCCGCTGGTGGCGCTGGTGGACGGCGGCACCATGAGCGCGGCCGAGCTGGTCACCGGCGCCCTCCAGGACCGGGGCCGGGCCGTGACGGTGGGCACCCGCACCTTCGGCAAGGGCGCGGTGCAGATGCCGACGCAGCTGCCGGACGGCTCGGTCGCCGAGCTCACGGTGGGCCACTACCGCACGCCGGCGGGCCGCAGCCTGGACGGACGCGGCATCAACCCGGACCTCGTGGCGGCCGACGGCGCCGAGGAGCGGGCCCGTGGAGTATTGGGTGGCCTCGGGGTGGCCCCGTAGTGCGAAAATGACCGCACTATGGCTAAGGAAAAAGGGCGCAAGCTGATCGCCCAGAACAAGAAGGCGCGGCACGACTACACGATCCTCGACACCTACGAGTGCGGTCTGGTGCTGACCGGCACCGAGGTGAAGTCGCTGCGCCAGGGCCGGGCCTCGCTGGTGGACGGCTTCGTGCAGATCGACGGCCACGAGGCGTGGCTGCACAACGTGCACGTGCCGGAGTACAGCCAGGGCACCTGGACCAACCACAGCGCCCGGCGTAAGCGGAAGCTCCTCCTCCACCGGGTCGAGATCGACAAGCTGGAGTCGAAGTCCCAGGAGACGGGTCACACGATCGTGCCCCTCTCGCTGTACTTCAAGGACGGCCGGGCCAAGTGCGAGATCGCGCTGGCGAAGGGCAAGAAGGAGTACGACAAGCGGCAGACCCTGCGCGAGAAGCAGGACCGGCGCGAGACCGACCGGGCGATCTCGGCGGCCAAGCGCAAGGAGCGGGCCACGCTCTGACCCCGGCCCGCCCCCCGCGGGGCTGACCTGGACCGGAATAGGCTGGCACGGCCGTGCGTTGTTCCCGTACGATGTGCCCGTACCCCACGGAACTGGGGTGCACATTGATAAATCAACATGGGGATGATCGGTTTCGACAGCGGATGTCGAAGCAGGGGAAGCGAGCCGAGGAAGCGGCAATGATCTCGTAAACCATATGTCGCAACCAATAATCGCCAACACCAAGAGCGATAACTCCCGCTTCGCCCTCGCTGCCTAATTTTAGGTAACGAGCAGAAGCCTCTGTGAGGAGCGTCAGCCCGGGGGTGATCCCGACCCGGATCCTGGCGTCATCAAGGGATCTAAACCTCTAGCCCCGGTCACGGGGGTTGGAGGGAAACCAAACAGTGACTGAGCCCGTCGGAGACTTGTCCGCGTGATCTCCGGGGCCGAGAAAATCGCAGCGGACTGCGCTCGGAGAAGCCCTCCTTCTGCACCGTTGGACGCGGGTTCGATTCCCGCCATCTCCACTCATCCCATGTGGGCGAAGGCCCCGCTGCCCTGACGGGCGGCGGGGCCTTCGTCATGCCGCGGTGCGTGCGGCCCGTGCTCCTCGGTCCGAGTGGTGGTACCGGGCCTTGGGACCTTCGCCTCCGTGCCCCCGGCCCGGCGGACGGGCGGACGGTGCGTCAGTCGCCGCTGCCCGTGTCCGATCCGCAGCTGCTCCAGCTGTTCGAGCTGCTGCCCTTCGACTTGCCGCCTGAGGCGAGGATCTTCAGCAGGACGTCCGCGACCGTGGAGACGACGCGCATCCAGCGGGGGGTGTCGGTGGTGCTCAAGGGGGTTCCTCTCGGCAGGGGCGGGGCGCCGGGGTGCGGCCGGCCGACGTGCCGACGGGCCGCTCCGCGTCCGTCGTGTGCAGGCTACGACGCCGGGGTGCGGCCGCGGGTTGCCCGGGCCGGCCGGTGGACCGGCCGGGCCGGGGCGCCGCCCGGCCGGGACGGTTCCGGCCGGGGGCCGCTACCGCGTGGCGCCGTCCCGGCGGGCCGGCCTGCGGCGGAGCTGGGCCGAGGACGCGACCAGCACGGCCACCGCCGCCGCCGGGGGCGCCAGGTACGCGACGGCGGGGCCCACCCGCTCGACCGCCCAGCCCCCGGTCGCCGCCCCCGCGGCGATCCCCGCCAGCAGCGCGGTCACCGCCAGGGTCATCCCCTCGTTCAGCCGCCCGGCCGGGGTCACCCGCTGCACCAGCGCCATCGCGGTGACCATCGCCGGCGCCGTGGCCATGCCCGCCGCCAGCAGTGCCCCGGCCAGCACCGGCACCGCACCCGTGGCGGCGGCCGCCAGCGGCAGGCTCATCAGCACCGTCATCGCCGCCACGCAGGCCACCAGCCGGCGACGCACCGAGCCCGCCGGGCGCAGCGTCCCGTACACCAGCCCGGCCGCGCAGGAACCGAGCGCCTGCAGCGCCAGCACGGGACCGGCGGTGGCGGTCAGCCCGTGCGCGTCCAGGAAGGCGATGGAGACCACCTCCATGGAGCCGAACACCGCGCCCATCGCCAGGAACATCACCAGCAGCGCCGGCATCCCCGGCGCCCGCAGCGGCCCCGGGCCCCGCACCGCCGCGGCCGGCGCCACCGGCGGCTCGGTGGCGCGCTGGGCGCAGAACACCAGCATTCCCGTCAGCAGGAGGAGGGCGCCGGCCAGCGTGCCCGCCTCGGGGAAGAGCGTCCCGCACAGGAAGGCCGCCAGCACCGGGCCGAGCATGTAGCACAGCTCGTCGGCGGCCTGTTCGAAGGAGTTCGCGGTGTGCAGGGCGGCTGCGTTCCGCGGGTCGCCGCCCAGCAGGTGCGCCCAGCGGGCCCGGGACATGCCGCCGATGTTCGGGGTGGTCGCGGTGGCGGCGTACGCGGCGAAGAGCGTCCAGTCCGGCGCTCCGGTCCGTACGCACACCACCAGCGCCAGCGAGCCGAGCACCGCGAGCACCGTGGCCGGCACGGCGATCCTGGCCTGCCCGTACCGGTCCACCAGCCGCGCGGTCCACGGGGCCACGACCGCGGTGGCGGCCAGGCCGGTCGCCGTCACGGCACCGGCCAGGGCGTACGAGCCGCGCTGCCCGGCGATCATCATCACCGCGCTCACCCCGAACATGCCCATGGGCAGCCGGGCGATCAGGTTCCCGGCGGTGAAGGCCCGGGCGCCCGGGGTGCGCAGCAGCCGCCGGTAGGGCCCGGCGGGGCGCGTCGGGCGGACGGCGGGGGAGGCGATGACCAGCGTGGATCCGGTGACGGTGAGGAGCGGCATGGAGATCACCTTCGCCCGCGCGGCCGCCCGTGGTCCAACACCTGTTCGGTGCCCATTCACGCATCCGGATTGTTAGTCTCCTGCGGTGACCGGGAACCCCAGGGCGGACGACATCGAACCGCGGCTGCTCCGCGGCTTCCTCACGGTGGCCGAGGAGCTGCACTTCACGCGCGCCGCCGCCCGCCTGTACGTGGCCCAGCAGGCCCTCAGCCGCGACGTGCGCCGCCTCGAAACCGCGCTGGGCGCCGAGCTGTTCGTCCGCACCACCCGGCAGGTCGCCCTCACCCCCGACGGCGAGCGGCTGCTGCCGTACGCCCGCCGGGTCCTGGAGGCCCAGGACGAACTCGCCGCGGCCTTCGGCGGGGCGGCCGCCCGCCCCCTGCTGGTCGACCTCAACACCGACGGACCCAGTTCCGCCCGCCTGGTCCTGGAGCGGGCCCGCGAACTCGCCCCCGGCCAGGAGCTGATGGCCCGCTTCGAGAGCGGCCTCACCCACGCCGCCGCCGAGATCGCGGCCGGCCGGCTCGACGTCTCCTTCGGCCGCTTCGCCGGACTCGACCCCGCGCTCCGGGCCCGGCTGGACCACCAGCCCGTCCGGTTCGAGCCGCTGGCCGTGCTGCTGCCCGAGGACCACCCGCTGGCCGGTGCCGACGCCGTGCCCCTCGACGCGCTCGCCGGGGAACGCGTCTACGCGGGTGCCGGGAACCCGCGCACGCTGGAATGGACCGACTACGCGCGCCGGCTGTTCGCCGGCCGGGGCATCTCCCTCGCGCCGCCCGCCCCGGTGGCCGTGGGCAAGGAGGAGTTCCGCCGGGTGATGGCCAAGACCCGGACGCCGGTGCTGGTGACCGTGGACTTCCTCGACATGCCCGGCTCCGTGAAGCTGCCGCTCGTGGAGCCCGTACCGCTCTCGCCGCTCTCCATGGTCTGGCGCAGGGGGTTCGGCCACCCCGGGATCGAGGCCCTCCGCACCGCCGCCGCGGAGCTGGCGGCCGGGCGCGGCTGGCTGCGGCGCCCGCCGGGCGGCTGGCTGCCCGGACCGGACGAGGAGCTGATGCGTACGGGCGGCCGCTGACCCGTGCACGGGTACCCCGCAGGCCTTGCCTCCCGTGCGCTCCGCCGCTCTCCCGCACCCCTCACATCCCGCCGCCCGCCCGGGTGAGAGCAACGTTCCGCGGCGGTCATCCCGTGGGCACGGGGGCCGAAACGCGCCATCCCTAGCGTCTGGCAGCACGGACACCAGAGCAGTGGAGGGCGTGATGGGCGCAGGGCGCACCGGGGGCCGCTGGATCGAGCAGTGGGACCCCGAGGACGAGGTCTTCTGGAAGCAGACGGGCGAGAAGACGGCCCGCAGGAACCTGATCTACTCCGTGCTCTCCGAGCACATCGGCTTCTCCATCTGGTCCGTGTGGTCGGTGATGGTGCTCTTCATGGGCCCGCAGTACGGGGTCGACCCGGCCGGGAAGTTCTTCCTGATCGCCACGGCCACCCTGGTGGGCGCCTTCGTCCGGGTCCCGTACACCTTCGCCGTCGCCCGCTTCGGCGGCCGCAACTGGACCGTCTTCAGCGCCCTGTTGCTGCTGGTCCCCACCATCGCCGCCTTCGTGGTGATGGAGCCCGGCACCTCGTACGGCACCTTCCTGCTGGTGGCCGCGCTCACCGGGGTCGGCGGCGGCAACTTCGCCTCCTCGATGACCAACATCAACGCCTTCTTCCCGCTGCGGAAGAAGGGCTGGGCCCTCGGCCTCAACGCGGGCGGCGGCAACATCGGCGTACCCGTGGTCCAGCTCGCCGGCCTGCTGGTCATCGGCACCGCCGGCGCCGCCCACCCGCGGATCCTGCTGGGCGCGTACGTCCCGCTGGTGCTCGTCGCCGCGGTGCTGGCGGCGGTGAGGATGGACAACCTCGCGCCGGTGAAGAACGACACCGGAGCGGTCAAGGAGTCGGTGCGCCAGGCCCACACCTGGATCATGGCCTTCCTCTACATCGGCACCTTCGGGTCCTTCATCGGCTACAGCTTCGCCTTCGGCCTGGTGCTCCAGACGCAGTTCGGCCGCACCCCGCTGCAGGCCGCCTCGCTCACCTTCATCGGCCCGCTGCTCGGCTCGCTCATCCGGCCCGTGGGCGGGTCGCTGGCCGACCGGTTCGGCGGCGCGCGGATCACCCTCGGCACCTTCGTGGCCATGGCCGCCGCCACCGGCGTGGTGGTCCTCGCCTCCGTGCGCGAGTCGCTGCCCGTCTTCCTGGTCGGCTTCATCGCCCTGTTCATCCTGAGCGGGCTGGGCAACGGCTCGACGTACAAGATGATCCCGGGCATCTTCCAGAACCAGGCGCTGGCCCGCGGCATGACGGGCGAGGCCGCCGACGCGTACGGGCGGCGGCTGTCCGGCGCCTCGATGGGCCTGATCGGTGCGGTCGGCGCCCTCGGCGGCCTCGGCATCAACCTGGTCTTCCGCGAGGCCTTCCTCAGCTCCGGGTCCGGCACCGGCGCCTTCGTCACCTTCCTCGGCTTCTACGCGCTGTGCTGCCTGGTCACCTGGGCGGTATACCTTCGGCGGCCCGCCCCGAGCCGCGTCGTCGCCCCGCACACCGAAACGGAGCCGCAGCTCAGCACCGTCTGAGCCGCTCGCGCCGCACCCTTGTTACGAGGGTGAAATACCGGTGAACCGAGCCTGACACGCCACGTTGGCAGGCTCGGTTCCCGCCGTACCGCCCCATTGCTCAAGGCAGGGACCCCGCCATGGACGACACCACACCCCGCCCCCCGGCCGGATCCGGAACCGTCACCGGCCCCCTGGCGGGCTTCACGGTCGGCGTCACCGCGGCCCGCCGCGCCGACGAACTCACCGCACTGCTCCGCCGCCGCGGCGCCGCCGTGCTGCACGCGCCCGCACTGCGGATCGTGCCCCTGGCCGACGACGGCGAACTCCTGGCCGCCACCAAGGAACTCATCGGCAACGCCCCCGACACCGTGGTCGCCACCACGGCCATCGGCTTCCGCGGCTGGATCGAGGCCGCCGACGGCTGGGGCGTCGGCGAAGACCTGCTGGCCCGGCTGCGCGCCGCCCGGCTGCTGGCCCGCGGACCCAAGGTCAAGGGAGCCATCCGGGCCGCCGGCCTGACCGAGGAGTGGTCCCCGGACTCCGAGTCGCTCGCCGAGGTGCTGGACCGGCTGCTCGCCGAGGGGGTGGCCGGCCGGCGGATCGCGCTCCAGCTGCACGGCGAGCCGCTGCCGGGCTTCGTCGAGACGCTGCGGGAGGGGGGAGCCGACGTCGTGGTCGTGCCGGTGTACCGCTGGATGCCGCCCGAGGACCTGGCCCCGCTCGACCGGCTGGTGGACGCCCTGGTCACCCGCTCCCTCGACGCGGTCACCTTCACCTCCGCCCCCGCCGCGGCCTCCCTGCTGTCCCGGGCCGGCGAGCGCGGGCTGCTGCCCGAACTGCTGGACGCGCTGCGCGGGGAGGTGCTGGCCGCCTGCGTGGGGCCGGTCACTGCGCTGCCGCTGCAGGCCCACGGCATCGAGACCGTCCAGCCCGAACGCTTCCGCCTCGGGCCGCTGGTCCAGCAGCTCTGCCAGGAACTGCCCGCGCGGGCCAGGACGCTGCCGCTGGCCGGGCGCCGGGTCGAGATCCGCGGCCACGCGGTGCTGGTCGACGAGGACCTGCGCCCCGTACCGCCCGCCGGCATGGCACTGCTGCGGGCCCTGGCCCGGCGCCCCGGCTGGGTGGTGGCCCGGGCCGAACTGCTGCGGGCCCTGCCGGGCGCGGGGCGCGACGAGCACGCCGTGGAGACCGCGATGGCCCGGCTGCGGAGCGCCCTGGGCACGCCGAAGCTGATCCAGACCGTGGTCAAGCGCGGCTACCGGCTCGCCCTGGACCCGGCCGCCGACGCGAAGTACGCGGACGCCTAGACAGGGCCTAGCCGTCGCCCCGCGGCGCGGCTCCCGGGCCCCCGCGCTTCCGTGCCACCGGCTCGCGGGCTGCGTCCCGGCTCGTCGTACGTGGCGCACGTGGTGCTCCTGGACGTTCCGGAACGGAGGCCGTGTCGGCGGGGTTCCCGATCGGCTCGGGGCGCGGCACTCTGGAGGCGGCACCCACCGGTCGCTTCGAGGGCGGTGACACGCGCATGACTGCGGGCGCGGGCTCGTACGGGCTGTGGTTCGACTCCGGGCGCGTCTGCCTGGACCTGGTCGCCACCGCCGGACCCGACGAACGGCTCGGCGAGACCTTCCGGCTGAGGCAGTGGCTGATCGGCACCGGACTGGTGCCCCTGGGCACCCCGCTCGACCGGGTCGGGTACGACTGGCTCCCCCAGTTCTGGGCGCTCCGCGACGACCTCGCCGACCTGCTGGCCGCCGCCCTCCGCGGGCTCCCCGCCGGCGAGGCGCTGGAGCGCGTCAACGCCCGGGCCCTGGCCGCCCCGCCCGGCCTGTGCGCCGTACGGGAGCCCGGCGGCGGACTCGCCCGGCGGCTGCACGGCGCCGACTGCACCGCCCTGCTGGCCGCGGTGGCCCGCGACGCGGTGGTGCTGCTGACCGACCCCGGCGCGGTGGCGCTGCTGCGGGCGTGCGACGGGGAGGGGTGCACCCGGGTGTACCTCGACACCTCCCGCGGCCACCGGCGGCGCTGGTGTTCCAGCGAGACCTGCGGCAACCGCGAGCGCGTCGCGCGCCACCGGCGCCGCTCCCTGGCCTTGCGGGAGGACTGTCCGCAACCGGAGGGGGTACCTTAGACGGTCGCCCAGAACGACCAGAAGGGGGCCCTTGGTGGCCGCGCAGGAAGCCACGGAAGAGACCGTCCGCGATCGGGAGATCGCGGTCGAACAGACTCATCTGGACCAGGTGTACCGCCGCCTCGAGGAGAAGATCCACGAGGCGGAGTTCCTGATGAACGACGCGGCCAAGCGCGGCCAGGTGGGCACGCCCGGCGCGCTCGCCGAGCGCGACGCCCAGGTGTTCCGGGCCGGCATCCACCTCAACCGGCTCAACAACGAGTTCGAGGACTTCCTCTTCGGCCGGATCGACCTCGTGCTCGGCAAGGACGGCGAGCGCGGCCCGGACGGCGCGTACACCTCCGTCGAGCCGGCCGACGACGCCATCCGCGAGGACCTCACCGCCGACATCGCGGAGACCCTGCACATCGGCCGCATCGGCGTCCTCGACGCCGACTACTCCCCGCTGGTCATCGACTGGCGGGCGCCGGCCGCGGCGCCGTTCTACCGCTCCACCCCCAAGGACCCCGGCCGGGTGGTCCGCCGCCGGGTGATCCGCTCCAAGGGCCGCAAGGTGCTCGGCGTCGAGGACGACCTGATGCGCCCCGAGGTCACCGCCCACCTGGACGGCCGCGAGCTGCCGGCCATCGGCGACGGCGCGCTCATGGCCTCCCTCGGGCGGGCGCGTACGCACTCCATGCGCGACATCGTGTCGTCCATCCAGGCGGAGCAGGACCTGGTCATCCGGGCCCCCGCCGCCTCGGTGGCCGAGGTGTCCGGCGGCCCCGGCACCGGCAAGACCGCGGTGGCCCTGCACCGGGCCGCGTACCTCCTCTACCAGGACCGCCGCCGCTACTCCGGCGGCATCCTGATCGTCTCCCCGACCCCGCTCCTCGTCGCCTACACCGAGGGCGTGCTGCCCTCCCTCGGCGAGGAGGGCCAGGTCGCGATCCGCGCGCTGGGCTCGCTGGTCGACGGGGCCGAGGCCACCACGTACGACGAGCCGGCCGTGGCCCGGATCAAGGGCTCCTCCCAGATGCTCAAGGTGCTGCGCAAGGCCGTCCGGGGCGCCCTGGAGCTGGGCGGCGCCCCCGAGCGGCTGCGCGTGGTCGCCTTCAACCGCCGCCAGGAGCTGGAGGCCGAGGAACTCGACCGGATCCGCCAGACCGCCCTGGGCGGCACCGCGCCCGTCAACCTGCTGCGCCCGCGTGCCCGCCGGCTGCTGCTGGACGCCCTGTGGGCGAAGTCCGGTGGCGCGAGCCGGCACACCGACCCCGAGCTGGCGGCCGAACTGCGCGCCAGCTTCGACGAGGACGTCTCCACCGAGGACCCGTTCATCGAGTTCCTGGACGCCTGGTGGCCCGAGCTGACCCCGCGCCGGGTGCTGGCCGCCATGGCCGACGAGCGGAAGCTCTCGCGCTGGAGCCGCCGGGTCCTCAACCCCCGCGAGACCCGTCAGCTGGCCCGTTCGCTGCGCCGGGTGGGCCCGGACGGCTCGGGTCCGCTGTCGGTGCACGACGTGGCCCTGCTGGACGAGCTCCAGGGCCTGCTGGGCGCCCCCGCCCGGCCGAAGAAGAAGCGCGACCTCGACCCGCTGGACCAGCTCACCGGCCTGGAGGAGCTGATGCCGCGCCGCGAGGAGACCCAGCGCGAGCGCGCCGAGCGGATCGCCGCCGAGCGCACCGAGTACGCGCACGTGATCGTGGACGAGGCCCAGGACCTGACGCCCATGCAGTGGCGCATGGTCGGGCGGCGCGGACGGACCGCCACCTGGACGGTGGTGGGCGACCCCGCGCAGTCCTCCTGGACCGACCCCGACGAGGCGGCCGAGGCCCGGGACGAGGCGCTGGGCAGCCGGCCGCGCCGCCGCTTCACCCTCACCGTCAACTACCGCAACCCGGCCGAGGTGGCCGAGCTGGCCGCCAAGGTGCTGGAACTGGCCATGCCGGGCATGGAGTCGCCCACCGCGGTCCGCTCGACCGGTCTCCGTCCGCGGTTCGCCGCCGCGGGCGACGACCTGGGCGCGGCGGTACGGGAGGAAACGGTCCGGCTGCTGGGCGAGGTGGACGGCACGGTCGGCGTCGTGGTGGCGATGGACCGCCGCGAGGAGGCCGCGGGCTGGCTGGCGGGCCTGGGGGACCGCGCCGTCCCCCTGGGCAGCCTGGAGGCCAAGGGCCTGGAGTACGACGCCACGGTCGTCGTGTCGCCCGCGGAGATCGCGGCGGAGTCGCCGGCCGGCCTGCGGGTGCTGTACGTGGCGCTCACGCGCGCGACCCAGCAGCTGACGGTGGTCTCCGACGCGCGCGACGAGCCGGACGCTGACGGGGTGCCGGAGCTGCTGCGCCGCTGACCCGCGCGGAGCGGCGCCCGGCCTCCGGGCGCCGCTTCCGAGATCGTCCGTGAGCCGTTCGGCCCGCGGCCGAGCGGGCGGCATGTGTCCAGGTCGTGGGCAACTCGGCGGAGGGGGGATCACTTCCGGGCAACCTTTGTTAGCCTGGGTGAGGCACCGGCTCGATCCAAGCCCCCGGGCCCAACCTTCGTCGCTTAGAGCGACCACTTGCCGCGAGGCGAGCATGGCGGGTCGGTGTCACAGTCGTTCACAGAGGTCCGCGTCCTTCTCCAGGGAAGGGCGCGGACCTTTTTTGTGCCCGGGCACACTTCCTTCACGTCAAGATATCTCGTATGGTGGAAGTGTTCTTCCGAAGTTTGTAGCTGGTTACCTGCTACCGGCCGGTAGGTGGGACGATCGGACAACACGTCCTGTCGCGTTCGCGCGCGATGTCAGGGGGGCGTGTGCAGCGAAGCAAGGGAAAGCAGAGGAACACGGCCATGGCAACGGCGCCCAGCGTCTCGTACTCGATGACGGTCCGCTTGGAGGTGCCCGCGAGCGGAACCGCGGTCTCCCAGCTCACCACGGCCGTGGAGTCCTCCGGCGGATCCGTCACCGGCCTCGACGTGACCGCCTCGGGTCACGAGAAGCTCCGTATCGACGTCACGATCGCCGCGACCTCCACCTCGCACGCCGACGAGATCGTCCAGCAGCTGCGCGAGATCGACGGCGTGACGCTCGGCAAGGTCTCCGACCGTACGTTCCTCATGCACCTCGGCGGCAAGATCGAGATGGCGTCCAAGCACCCCATCCGCAACCGCGACGACCTCTCCATGATCTACACCCCGGGCGTGGCCCGCGTGTGCATGGCGATCGCCGAGAACCCCGAGGACGCGCGCCGCCTCACCATCAAGCGCAACTCCGTCGCAGTCGTGACGGACGGCTCCGCCGTCCTGGGTCTGGGGAACATCGGTCCCAAGGCCGCGCTGCCCGTCATGGAGGGCAAGGCGGCCCTCTTCAAGCGCTTCGCCGGCATCGACGCCTGGCCGATCTGCCTGGACACCCAGGACTCCGACGCCATCGTCGAGATCGTCAAGGCGATCGCCCCCGGCTTCGCGGGCATCAACCTGGAGGACATCTCCGCGCCGCGCTGCTTCGAGATCGAGGCCCGGCTGCGCGAGGCCCTCGACATCCCGGTCTTCCACGACGACCAGCACGGCACCGCGATCGTCGTCCTCGCCGCCCTCACCAACGCACTTCGCGTGGTGGGCAAGGGAATTGGCGACGTCAAGGTCGTCATGTCCGGCGCCGGCGCGGCCGGTACGGCCATCCTCAAGCTGCTCATCGCGGCGGGCGTCAAGCACGCCGTCGTCGCCGACATCCACGGCGTCGTGCACGCCGGCCGCGCCGACCTGGTCGACGCCGACGCCGAGTCGCCGCTGCGCTGGATCGCCGACAACACCAACCCCGAGGGCTACACCGGCACCCTGAAGGAAGCCGTCGTCGGCGCCGACGTGTTCATCGGCGTCTCGGCCCCGAACGTGCTGAACGGCGACGACGTCGCGGCCATGGCCGAGGGCGCGATCGTCTTCGCGCTCGCGAACCCGGACCCCGAGGTCGACCCCTCGATCGCCCGTGAGACGGCGGCAGTTGTGGCCACCGGCCGCTCCGACTTCCCGAACCAGATCAACAACGTGCTGGTCTTCCCGGGCGTCTTCCGCGGCCTCCTCGACGCCCAGTCCCGCACCGTGAACACGGACATGATGCTGGCCGCCGCGAGCGCCCTCGCCGACGTGGTCACCGAGGGCGAACTGAACCCGAACTACATCATCCCGTCGGTGTTCAACGACAAGGTCGCCGGCGCCGTCGCGGGTGCCGTCCGCAACGCCGCCAAGGCGGCCGGAGCCTCCACGAACGGGCTGTGACGGGCCCCACGTCCGCCTGACCCCCGGCGCGTCGCGGGATGCGGGGCCGACGGGGCCGCTCTAGGGTTGCGGGGATGCCCGCAGCGGTACCGCGGTCCGCATCCACCGGCGGACGGAGCGTCACCGCGGCGTGACCGTGGCGCTTTTCGTGTGACCCTGGCGGGTGCCGGATTGGCTTTCCCGCCGCTGGTGGGGGCAGGATGCGTAACCGGGCGAGAGGGTCTGACGTCAGACCCGGGTCCGGGGACTGTCCTAGGGCCCTGGCAGCATCGGCTTCGATCTCACGCCTCAAAGGCAAGTTGAACACGGGAGTACAACATGAACCGCAGTGAGCTGGTGGCCGCTCTGTCCGAGCGTGCCGAGGTGACCCGCAAGGACGCCGACGCCGTTCTGGCCGCCCTCGCCGAGACCATCGGCGAGGTCGTCGCCAAGGGCGACGAGAAGGTCACCATCCCCGGCTTCCTGACCTTCGAGCGCACCCACCGTGCCGCTCGCACCGCGCGCAACCCGCAGACCGGCGACCCCATCCAGATCCCGGCCGGCTACAGCGTGAAGGTCTCCGCGGGCTCCAAGCTCAAGGAAGCCGCCAAGGGCAAGTAAGTCCTGGTCGGCCTCCGGCCGGGCGTGGTACGCCGTGAGGCGTCCTCATACGCAGAAGGGCGGCCACCCCCTCGGGGTGGCCGCCCTTTGGCGTTCCTGCGCGCTCCTGGAGCGTCAGACGAGCGCGCCGTTCGGCAGCTCGACCTTGGCGCCGAGCTCCACGAGCTTCTCCATGAAGTTCTCGTAGCCGCGGTTGATCAGGTCGATGCCGTGGACGCGCGAGGTGCCCTCGGCCGCCAGGGCCGCGATCAGGTACGAGAAGCCGCCGCGCAGGTCGGGGATGACCAGGTCGGCGCCCTGCAGCTTGGTCGGGCCGGAGACGACCGCCGAGTGCAGGAAGTTGCGCTGGCCGAAGCGGCAGGCCGAGCCGCCCAGGCACTCGCGGTACAGCTGGATGTGGGCGCCCATCTGGTTCAGCGCGGAGGTGAACCCCAGACGGGACTCGTACACCGTCTCGTGGACGATGGAGAGGCCGGCGGCCTGCGTCAGGGCCACCACCAGCGGCTGCTGCCAGTCGGTCTGGAAGCCGGGGTGCACGTCCGTCTCCAGGGCGATCGCGTTCAGCGGGCCGCCCGGGTGCCAGAAGCGGATGCCGTGGTCGTCGATCTCGAAGGCGCCGCCGACCTTCCGGTACGTGTTCAGGAAGGTCATCATCGAGCGCTGCTGGGCGCCGCGCACGTAGATGTTGCCGCCGGTCGCCAGCGCCGCGGACGCCCAGGAGGCCGCCTCCAGGCGGTCCGGGAGCGCCTTGTGGTTGTAGCCGCGCAGCTTCTCGACACCGGTGATCCGGATGGTCCGGTCGGTGTCCATGGAGATGATCGCGCCCATCTTCTGCAGGACGCAGATCAGGTCCTCGATCTCGGGCTCCACGGCGGCGTTCGACAGCTCGGTGACGCCCTCGGCGAGCACGGCCGTCAGCAGCACCTGCTCGGTCGAGCCGACCGAGGGGTACGGCAGGCGGATCTTGCAGCCGCGCAGCCGCTGCGGCGCCTCCAGGTACTGGCCGTCCTCGCGCTTCTCGATGGTCGCGCCGAACTGGCGCAGCACGTCGAAGTGGAAGTCGATCGGCCGGCCGCCGATGTCGCAGCCGCCGAGGCCCGGGATGAAGGCGTGGCCGAGGCGGTGCAGCAGCGGGCCGCAGAAGAGGATCGGGATGCGCGAGGAGCCCGCGTGCGCGTCGATGTCCGCGACGTTCGCGCTCTCGACGTGGGTGGGGTCGAGGACCAGCTCGCCCGGCTCGTCGCCCGGGCGGACCGTCACGCCGTGCAGCTGGAGCAGGCCGCGGACCACGCGGACGTCGCGGATGTCCGGGACGTTGCGCAGACGGCTGGGTTCGCTGCCGAGCAGAGCGGCGACCATGGCCTTCGGCACGAGGTTCTTCGCGCCGCGGACCCGGATCTCGCCCTCGAGCGGGGTGCCGCCGTGGACAACAAGGACATCGTCTGTGCCGGTCATGAATCTCGCGTTCCGAGAGAGGTGGGCAGGGGGCCAGAGAAAAGGGTAAGGGGCAGACTCCCCCGATCCGCATGCCCGACGGGCCCTCGGGAATGTCATGGATTCGCCACAGCACCCTCCGTGCCCGCCGCATGGCGGAGGGTTGTGTTCCGCATGCTGTTCCGCGTCCGCCCCGCGACGCGCGCCCCGTGCTGCCGCGATGCGCCCGAAGTGCGGTGCGTCCGATCCGTCGCCCGCTCCCCCTTCAGGGCGAATATGCGGGATCATGTCCGCATGACCGAGGTGTCCTCGCTCACAGGGCGGCTGCTCGTCGCCACTCCCGCACTGGCGGACCCGAACTTCGACCGCGCGGTGGTGCTCCTCCTCGACCACGACGAGGAGGGCTCGCTCGGCGTGGTCCTGAACCGGCCCACCCCCGTCGGCGTCCGTGACGTCCTGCTGCCCTGGGCGGGCCTGGCCGGGGAACCGGGCGTGGTCTTCCAGGGGGGTCCCGTCTCGCTCGACTCCGCGCTCGGGATCGCCGTCATACCGGGGGACGAGGGCCCGCTGGGCTGGCGCCGGGTGTACGGGGCGATCGGCCTGGTCGACCTGGAGGCTCCGCCCGAGCTGCTGGCCAGCGCCCTCGGGTCCCTGCGGATCTTCGCCGGCTACGCGGGCTGGGGTCCGGGCCAGCTGGAGGCCGAGCTGATCGAGGGCGCCTGGTACGTCGTGGAGTCCGAGCCCGGCGACGTGTCCTCGCCCGACCCGGAACGGCTCTGGCGGTCGGTGCTGCGCAGGCAGCGCAGCGAACTGGCGATGGTCGCCACCTATCCGGACGACCCGTCCCTGAACTGAGGCGGCGCCGGTCCCGGCGCCTGCGGCCGTGGCGCCTGCGGTCGCGGCGCCCGTGGCCCCGGCGCCCGCGGTCGCAGGCGGGGCGGGCCGCGGTCGTGGGCGGGGCGGGCCGCGGTCGTGGGCGGGGCGGGCCGCCGTCGCCCGGGCCGTGCTCCCGCCCGGGCGTGCTCCTCGCGCCGCCGCGCGGCCCAGTACCCTAGCGGCATGAGCACTCTTGAGCCCGAGCGCGGGACTGGCACGGGGACCCTCGTAGAGCCGACGCCGCAGGTTTCCCACGGCGACGGCGACCACGAGCGCTTCGCCCACTACGTCCAGAAGGACAAGATCATGGCGAGCGCCCTCGACGGTACCCCCGTCGTGGCGCTCTGCGGCAAGGTCTGGGTGCCGGGCCGCGACCCGAAGAAGTACCCCGTCTGCCCCATGTGCAAGGAGATCTACGACTCCATGGGCGCCGGCGGCGGCGACAAGGGCAAGGGCGGCAAGGACAAGTAGGTCCTGCCGCGGTCCGGAAGGCCCCCGGGGTGAGCGTGCCGCGCCTCCCGGGGGCCTTCCGCATGCCGGTAGGGTCCCCCGCGTAAGCACTCCGTGAAACAGCCGTTGCGCAGGGTGCAACGGCATGCGGGTACCTCCCGGCGTCGGACCGGGGGCGACCGCCCCGACCGCGAAGGGCCGACGCATGGACCTCATCCCGGCACCCGTCCGCTGCCACGTCGACGACGGCGCCCCCGGGCACACGCTCGACGCGACCACCACCCTCACCGCCGGTCCCGGCGCGGAGGCGACGGCCCGCTGGCTCCGGGGTGAACTCGGTGCGGCCACCGGGTTCCCCCTCCCGCCCGACAGCGGCCGCTCCGGGATCCGGCTGCTGACCGACGACCGGGTCCGCGCCGAACTGGGCGAGGAGGGCTACCGGCTCACCGTGGACGCGGGTGGCACCGCCGTCGTCGGCGGCGGCCCCGCGGGCGTGTTCTGGGGCGCCCAGACGCTGCGTCAGCTGCTCGGCCCGGAGGCCTTCCGCCGCGCCCCGCTGCCCGGCCGTGTCTGGCGGCTGCCGCACGCGCGCATCGAGGACCGGCCGCGCTTCGGCTGGCGGGGCATGATGCTCGACGTCGCCCGCCACTTCCTGCCCAAGGACGCCGTCCTGCGGTACGTGGACCTGCTCGCCGCCCACAAGCTGAACGTGCTGCACCTGCACCTGACGGACGACCAGGGCTGGCGCGTCGAGATCCTCCGCCACCCCCGCCTCACCGAGGTCGGCGCCTGGCGCCCCCGCAGCCGCCGGGGCCACCGCGCCTCGCCGCTGTGGGACGACACCCCGCACGGCGGCTTCTACACCCAGGACGACGTCCGCGAGATCGTGGCCTACGCCGCCGCCCGGCACGTCCGGGTGGTCCCCGAGATCGACGTACCCGGCCACTCGCAGGCCGCGATCGCCGCGTACCCCTGGCTCGGCAACGCCGACGCGGCCGACACCGCGGCCCTCGGCGTGTGGGACGACTGGGGCGTCAGCGAGAACGTCCTGGCCCCCACGGACGAGGTGCTGCGCTTCTACGAGGGCGTGTTCGAGGAACTGCTCGGCCTCTTCCCCGCCGAGACCTCGCCGTTCGTGCACGTCGGCGGCGACGAGTGCCCCAAGGAGCAGTGGCGCCGCTCGCCCGCCGCCCAGGCGCGGATCCGCGAACTCGGCCTGGCCGACGAGGAGGAGCTCCAGTCCTGGTTCATCCGGCACTTCGACCGCTGGCTCGCCGACCGCGGCCGACGCCTCATCGGCTGGGACGAGATCCTGGAGGGCGGCCTCGCGGACGGCGCGGCGGTCTCCTCCTGGCGCGGCTACGCGGGCGGCATCGCGGCCGCCGCTGCCGGGCACGACGTGGTGATGTGCCCCGAGCAGCAGGTCTACCTGGACCACCGTCAGGACGGCGGCCCGCACGAGCCGGTGCCCATCGGCTACGTGCGGACGCTGGAGGACGTGTACCGCTTCGAGCCGGTGCCGCCGGAGCTCGACGCGGCCGCCGCCGCGCACGTGCTGGGCGCCCAGGCCAACGTGTGGACCGAGGTGATGGAGGACCAGAGCCGGGTCGACTACCAGGTCTTCCCGCGGCTGGTCGCCTTCGCCGAGGTCGTGTGGTCGGAGCTGCCGGGGCCCGCGGAGCGCGACTGGGCCGGCTTCCGCGACCGGATGACCGGGCACTTCCGGCGTCTTGACGCCCTGGGCGTCGACTACCGGCCGCCCGGCGGCCCGTCGCCGTGGCAGCGGCGCCCGGGAGTGCTGGGACGCCCGATCGAGGGGCCGCCCCCGAACGTGTGAGGGGGCGGCCGGGGTGACCGGCGTGCGCGGCGGGCGCGGGGGCGGCGCGCGCCCGCCGCCGGACGCGGGGGGCGCCTCCGGGTGGCGGGGGGGTGCGCGGAGCCCGGTCCGCTGCGAGGTGCGCGGAGCCCGGTCCGCGGCGGGTGCGGGGGCGCGTACGGGCGGACCGGGGGCAATCGGAAGTCTGTGCCCAAGCAGTGGCAAATCGGACGAACTGCCTGGTCGGGGGTGAACAGTTACCGGCGGACCCTCGCGTCGACCGGCTTGGAAGATGTGCCAGAGTTGCCACGTCCCGGCAGTGAAGACGTACCGTACGGCGGACAGCTGTGAGCGCCGGGACATCGGGAAGGGGCAGCTGGGTTGACCACGCACGCACCGCAGACGGCGCAGTCCGTGACGCTGCCGTCCTCGCTCGACGAGGCCGTGGCGGCGCTCGCCGCCATGCCCGCCGCCGTGCCCGTCGCCGGGGGCACCGACCTGATGGCCGCGGTCAACTCCGGACTGCTCCGGCCCGCCGGCCTGGTCGGCCTCGGCCGCATCAGCGAGATCCGCGGCTGGCAGTACCAGGACGGCCACGCCCTCCTCGGCGCCTGCCTGACGCACGCCCGCATGGGCCGCCCCGACTTCGCCGCGCTGATCCCGGCCCTGGCCGCCGCCGCGCGCGCCGCCGGCCCGCCGCAGATCCGCAACGCCGGCACCCTCGGCGGCAACATCGCCACGGCCGCGCCCACCGGCGACACCCTGCCGGTGCTGGCCGCGCTGGAGGCCGAGCTGGTGATCGCCGGGCCCGGTGGCGCCCAGCGCGAGATCCCGGTCTCCCACCTGCTCGCGGGCCGCGAGATGCTGCACCCCGGCGAGCTGATCGGCTTCGTCCGCGTGCCGCTGCTGCACGCCCCGCAGGTGTTCCTGAAGGCCACCGGCCGGACCGGCCCCGGGCGCGCGGTCGCCTCGGTGGGCCTGGTGCTCGACCCGGCGCGGCGCGGGGTGCGCTGCGCGATCGGCGCCGTGGCCCCGATGCCGCTGCGGCCGCTGGAGGCCGAGCGCTGGGTGGCCTCGCTGATCGACTGGGACAACGGGCGCGCGCTGGCCCCGGAGGCGCTGGAGGCCTTCGGCGAGTACGTCGCCATGGCCTGCGTACCGGACCAGTCGCCGGAGCCCGCCTCGCCGGCGGTGCTGCAACTGCGTCGGACGGTGGCCGTACTGGCCCGGAGGGCACTGGGGAGGGCGCTGGCCTCATGAGTGGGAACGAGAACGTGACGGGGCCCGCGCAGGGCTCCTGGGGCTGGCAGCCGGTGCCGCACGGCGGTGACTACGACGCGGACGCCACGGCCTTCGTGAAGCTGCCGGACGAGATGCTGGGCGGCGCGGGCACGGGCGAGCCGCTGGAGGCTCCCGGGCACGGGTACGTGCCGCCGGTCATCGTCACCTCGGGCGCCGGTACGGATCCGGCCGCCACGGGGACCTGGTCGATCCCGGTCGACTGGCAGGGCGACGCCGGTACGGGTGGTGTCGCGGTGACCGGTGGCGGTGCGGGTGCCGGTGGTGGCGCGGGCACGGCCGGTGCGGACCGGGCCGGTTCGGATGCGGCCGGTGCGTGGGGCGCGGGCGGCGCGGAGCCGTCGGGCGCCTGGAACGCGGTGCCGTCCGCGGAGTGGCCCGAAGCGGGCGCGGGTGCCGCCAGTGCCATGGGTGCCGGGCAGGCGGACGCGGGTTCCGCGGGTGCCGGTGCCTGGGGCGCGGTGCCGGCCGGCGACTGGCCCGAGGCGGGCGGGCTCGCGCACGGCGACACCGCCGAGTGGCGGTTCCCCGACGCCGACGGAACCTCCGGCGGGGCCGCGCTGACCGGCCAGTGGTCCATCCCGGTGGCCCAGGGCGACCTGCCCGAGGAATCGGGGGAGTACACGCGTTCCACGCTGGCCCCCGAGTGGGCGCACCAGGCTCCGGCGACCCTGCCGGGCGGTGCCGCCGCACCCTGGGCGGAGCAGCTGCAGCAGTGGCCGGTGCCGTCCGCCGAGGCGGTCGCCGAAGCCGCCGCCGAGCACACCGAGGGCTCGGGCACCGCCTTCGACGGGGTGCGGGGCTACGTGGCTCCCCCCGCCGACTACACGGGCACCGCGGTTCGGGTGCCCTACGCGGGCGCCGACGACTCCGACGCGGGTGCGGCGGCCGGTGCGGCCGACGTGTACGCCGGGGACACGGGGCTCGGGGCCGAGGCGTACGCCGGGGCCGAGGGACACGGGGCCGACGGGCACGGTGGTGCCGGGCACGGGGCCGACGCGTTCGGGACGGACGGGCGCGGTGTGGCCGCGGGCCACGGCGGGGCCGGGCACGGCGTCGCCGGCGCGGGCCACGGGGTGGCCGCCGACGACGCGGGCCGTGCGGTCGCCGCCGGGCCGCGGGTGGCCTCGTGGGGCACCGACGCCACCGGGCAGGCGCCCGGCGGGCACCCGGAGGCCGCCGTCGCCGCCGATCTGCTGACCGGTCTGGAGGCCCAGCGCGACCACCCGGCGGGTGCCGGGGCGCCGGGAACCGGGCCCGCTGCCACCGCCGGGTTCCCCGATGCGGCCGGGCCGGCGGGTGCCGGTACCGCGCGGCAGAGCGCGGAGCCGGCCGAGCTGCGGGAGGCCGCGCTCGCCCACACCGCGGCGGGTGCCGCCGCACCCGGCCTCCCCGAGGGCTTCGAGGCCGCCGGGCTCCCGGAGGGCTTCGAGGCCGCCGCGGCGCCCGACGCCCCGGGCGCCGGGGACCACGACCCGGCGGGCAGGGAGCGCGCCGCCTTCACCGCTGCCGGTACGCCCGGCCCGTCGGCCGGCGCCTCCGGCCCCGACGGCACTGGCCGGGGCGACGCAGCCCACGACGACGCCGCGTACGGCACGCAGGCCCACGGGGACCAGGACCCCGCGGGCGGGGAGCGCGCCGCCTTCACCGCTGCCGGTACGCCCGGCCCGTCGGCCGGCGCCTCCGGCCCCGACGGCTCCGCCCACGGCGACGCCGCGTACGGCACCCCGGCCCAGGGCGCGGACGCGTACCGGCTCCCCGCCGAGGGCGTCGTCCCGCACGGCACGCCCGCCCAGGGCACCCCCGTACCCGGCGCCCCCGCGTACGGCACGCCGACGACGTACGGACTGCCCGGCCACGACGTCCCGGCCCAGGGCACCCCGCCGCACGGCACCCCCCTCCACCCCGGCGCGGCCGACGGCTTCCCGGGCGCCGACGTGGACGCCGTACGCGGCTCCGCCGGTCCGGAGGCCGAGGCGCGCGGCGGCCACCCCGCCCCGCAGCCCACCGCCGAACTCCCCGCGACCGCCCCGCGCGGCTCCCGCGCGCTGCGCCGCGGGCTCGGCACCGGCGCCCCCGCGGCCGCGCGGGCCGCGGCGGCCGCTCCGGCGGGCGACGAGCCCGTCCAGCACTCCGCGGCCCCGGACGACGAGGCCCGCGTACCGGGCGCACGCGACGGCGCCCAGCAGTCCGAGGCCCCCGGGCCCGAGGACACGGGTGCCCCCGCGGCGGCCGGCCCGGCCACCGGGGCGGCCGTGCCGTCCCCGGAAGCCGCGGACGCCCCCGAGACCGCGGACGGCGCGGACCCCGGGCCGGCCCCGGAATCCGACGCGGCCCGGGACACCGCCGAAGCCGGAGCCGGCAGCCCGGAGCCCCGTGCCGAGGCCCCCGCCGCGACCCCGGCCGCCCACCCCGAGGGGGCGGGCCCCGCCGACGCCCACCACGAGCACCCGCACGCCTCGTACGTGCTGCGCGTCAACGGCGCCGACCGGCCCGTCACCGGCGCCTGGATCGGCGAGTCCCTGCTCTACGTGCTCCGCGAGCGCCTCGGCCTGGCCGGCGCCAAGGACGGCTGCTCCCAGGGCGAGTGCGGCGCCTGCGCCGTTCAGGTCGACGGCCGCCTGGTCGCCTCCTGCCTGGTGCCCGCCGCCACCGCCGCCGGCAGCGAGGTCCGCACCGTCGAGGGCCTGGCCCAGAACGGCCGGCTCTCGGACGTGCAGCAGGCGCTGTGCCGGTCCGGAGCCGTCCAGTGCGGCTTCTGCGTCCCCGGCATGGCCATGACCATCCACGACCTGCTGGAGGGCAACCACGCCCCCAGCGAGCTGGAGACCCGGCAGGCGCTCTGCGGCAACCTCTGCCGCTGCTCCGGCTACCAGGGCGTGCTCCGGGCGGTACGCGAGGTCGTCGCCGAACGCGAGGAGGCGGCCGCCGCCCAGTCGGAACCCGCGCCCGAGGCCCGCATCCCGCACCAGGCGCCCCCCGGCGCCGGCGGCATCCACCACGACGGAGGCATGGCGTGACCAACGACGCGGCCACGGGGACCGCCGAAGCCACCGCCGCGGAGCAGCCCGCCCTGGGCCTCGGCGCCTCGGTGGCCTCTGCCGACACGCGTGCCAAGACCGAGGGCACCTTCCCGTACGCGGCCGACCTCTGGGCCGAGGGCCTGCTGTGGGCCGCCGTGCTGCGCTCCCCGCACGCGCACGCCCGCATCCTGTCCGTCGACACGTCCGCCGCCCGCGAGATGCCCGGCGTCCGCGCCGTCGTCACGCACACCGACGTGCCCGGCGCGACCACCCACGGCCGCCGCATCTCCGACCGGCCCGTCTTCGCCCACGACGTCGTGCGCCACCACGGCGAGCCCATCGCCGCCGTCGCCGCCGACCACCCCGACACCGCCCGCCTGGCCGCCGCCGCGATCACCGTCGAGTACGAGCTGCTCGAACCGGTCACCGACCCCGAGCAGGCCTTCGGCGCCGAGCCCCTGCACCCCGACGGCAACCTGATCCGCCACATCCCGCTCCGCTACGGCGACCCGGACGCCACCGGCGAGATCGTGGTCGAGGGCCTGTACCGGATCGGCCGTCAGGACCCCGCGCCCATCGGCGTCGAGGCCGGACTCGCCGTACCGCGCCCCGACGGCGGCGTCGAGATCTACACCGCCTCCACCGACCCGCACACCGACCGCGACCTCGCCGCCGCCTGCCTCGGCCTCGAACCCGACCGGGTCAAGGTCGTCGTCACCGGCGTGCCCGGCGCCACCGGCGACCGCGAGGACGGCGGCTTCCAGCTGCCCCTCGCCCTGCTCGCCCTGCGCACCGGCTGCCCGGTCAAGCTCGCGGCCACCCGCGAGGAGTCCTTCCTCGGCCACGCCCACCGCCACCCCACCCTGCTGCGCTACCGCCACCACGCCGACGCCGAGGGCCGCCTGGTCAAGGTCGAGGCGCAGATCCTGATGGACGCGGGCGCGTACGCCGACGCCTCGTCGGAGTCCCTGGCCGCGGCCGTGGCCTTCGCCTGCGGCCCGTACGTCGTCCCGCACGCCTTCGTCGAGGGCTGGGCCGTACGCACCAACAACCCGCCCTCCGGCCACGTGCGCGGCGAGGGCGCGATGCAGGTGTGCGCGGCGTACGAGGGCCAGATGGACAAGCTCGCCGCCAAGCTGGGCCTGGACCCGGCCGAGCTGCGCATGCGCAACGTGATGGCCACCGGCGACCTGCTGCCCACCGGCCAGACCGTCACCTGCCCGGCGCCGGTCGCGGAACTGCTGCGCGCGGTGCGCGACTTCGAA
Source organism: Streptomyces sp. NPDC101132 (assembly GCF_044759225.1). Taxonomy (NCBI): domain Bacteria; kingdom Bacillati; phylum Actinomycetota; class Actinomycetes; order Kitasatosporales; family Streptomycetaceae; genus Streptomyces; species Streptomyces sp. NPDC101132. The sequence continues at coordinate 176,904 of NZ_JBIVYX010000012.1, read as the reverse complement.
CTGCCCGGCCTGCCGAAGGACGCGCCCGAGGACGAGTGGCTGCTGCCCGGCGGTCCCGAGGGCGCGGGCGAACCCGGCGCCGTACGCCGCGGGGTCGGCTACGCCCTCGGCATGGTCCACATGCTCGGCGCCGAGGGCACCGACGAGGTGTCCACCGCCACGGTCAAGGTCCACGACGGCACCGCCACGGTCATCTGCGCCGCGGTCGAGACCGGCCAGGGCTTCACCACGCTGGCCCGCCAGATCGTCCAGGAGGTCCTGGGCATCGAGCACGTGGCCGTGGCGCCGGCCGACACCGACCAGCCCCCCGCCGGACCGGCCACGCACGGCCGGCACACCTGGGTGTCGGGCGGCGCGGTGGAGCGGGCCGCGAAGATGGTCCGTACCCAGCTGCTCCAGCCGATGGCGCACAAGCTGGGCATGTCGACCGAGCTGCTCCAGATCCAGGACGGCAGGATCACCTCGTACGACGGCGCGTTCACCACCACCGTCACCGAGGCCATGGCGGGCAAGGAGCTCTGGGCGACCGCCCAGTGCCGCCCGCACCCCACCGAGCCGCTCGACGAGTCGGGGCAGGGCGACGCCTTCGTCGGGCTCGCCTTCTGCGCGATCCGCGCGGTCGTGGACGTCGACATCGAGCTGGGCGCGGTCCGGGTGGTCGAGCTCGCCGTGGCCCAGGACGTCGGCCGGGTCCTCAACCCCCGCCAGCTCGCCGCCCGCATCGAGGCCGGCGTCACCCAGGGGCTGGGCGCGGCGCTCACCGAGAACCTGCGCACCGGCGGCGGCCTGGTCCGCCACCCGGACCTGACGGGCTACGCCCTGCCGACCGCCCTGGACGCCCCGGACATCCGCATCGTCAAGCTGGTCGAGGAGCGGGACGTGGTCGCGCCCTTCGGCGCGAAGGCGGCGAGCGCGGTGCCCGTGGTGACCTCCCCGGCGGCGGTCGCGTCGGCGGTACGGGCGGCCACCGGCCGGCCGGTCAACCGCCTCCCGATCCGCCCCCAGGCGGCGGTGGTCCAGCCCGCGGCGGCGAACGGCTGAGACCAACTGGAGCCCGTGTGACGTGCATTGCACCTCCATTGCACGTGCAACCCGGAGTTTGGTCTGTCAGTCCTGCTCGCTAGAGTGATCTCCCGTCCGCGTGCGAACGGATGCGAACGGGGCCGGGGCACACGCGGGTGACACACGGGGAGGGCCAACGTGGCGGTGGACGACGGAGCGGGCTCCTTCGGCCTGCTCGCGGGCGGGGTCTTGGCGGGCGGTCTCGCGGGCGCGGTGGCCGCGCAGGCGAAGGCCATGTCCGTCGAGGTCGAGTCGATGCAGAAGTTCAAGACGCGCGTCGACGAGCTGCTGACCAAGCTGGAGGGCTCCCAGGCGGCACCCAAGGCGTTCGCCGACGGCACGCTCCCGTCGGGCGACCTGGGCAAGGGCTTCCACGAGGCCGACGGGCTGTACGGCGCGTACAACACCGTCCACGGCGAGCTGACCAACCTCTCGAAGGCGCTGGCCGGGCAGATAGAGGCGCTGAGCATCGCGGTCGAGGGCTCCCGCGTGGGCTACGAGAACGTCGACGAGGACATCAAGCAGCGCATGCGCCGCCTGCACGCGGATGCGGAGAAGCGGTACGACCGGAAGCGCGACCCGGAGGCCGACGAGCGGGAGGGCGGGCACGCCCAGGACCCGGCCGGGGGCCCGCACACGGGCGACGCCGGCGGGTCGAGGGAGGGTTCCTTCTGATGGCGACGAACTTCGAAAGCCACACCCACCAGGAGCTGCTCGCCATGCTCGCCTCGGCGGACGCGGCGACCGCCAAGAGCCTGGGCACGCAGCTGACCGAGGCCGCCAAGACCATCAAGGAGATCGCCGAGGACCTCAAGGCCCATGCCCCGAAGGTGGCGTGGGAGGGCAAGGGCGGCGACTCGTTCCGCGAGTGGGTCAACGCCACGGCCAACGCGACGCTCCGGCTGAGCGAGTACAGCGCCACGGGCGGCACCTGGATGACCAACGCGGCCCAGACGATCGTCGAGGTCAAGGCCAACATGCCCGAGCGCGACACGTCCGCGGCGGCCAACCTGGCGGCGGCCAAGGACGCCCCGAACGACCCGGACTCGGACCAGATCGCCCGCGAGGCCCGCGCGAAGCTGAACGGCGACCACGCGACGGCGGTCCAGCAGATGACGAAGCTGGCGCAGTCGTACGAGGCGTCGTCGCTGGCCATGAACAGGGCGGAACCGCCTACGTTTCCGCCGCCGCCGGACCGTTTCGTACCGGACGGCGGCTACGCGTCGGTTGAGGAGATCCAGCGCCCCGGCGGCGCCTACGCGGGAGGCTCCGGAGGAGGCACGGGTGGCTCGGGCCACAACCCTCCGCACTCGGACGATGGTGGGAACGACACCACTCGGCCGCCGGTGCGGGAGTCCCCTACCCCGTCTCCGCAGCCGAACACCCCGACTCCCGTGACGCCGGACGCCCGTACCCCGGTGATCCCGGATCGCGACAACGATCCGCGACTCGACAGCGTGGCGCCGCCGATCGAGCGGAAGGCTCCGCCGGTCACGACGCTGCCGCCCGTGGTCAATCCGCCCAACGGCGGGGGTCCGCTGCCGAACGTGCCCCCGCCTCCGCCGTTGGTGCTGCCGCCGAACGGCGTCAAGCCGGGTGGCGGCGGCCCCGGCCTCCCGCCCGGCGGGGGAATCCGGCAGACCCCGCCGCCGGTCATGGGCGGCGGCCCCGGCGGCCCCGGTGGCCGATTCGGTGGCCCGGGGCTGACCCCCGGACCCAGGGACTCGGGCATCGTGGGCGGCCGTCAGGTGCCGGTCAGCAGGACGCCGTCCGCCGGAATCCCGCGGGGCACGGTCATCGGTGAGACGGCCGGCGGCCAGACCGGGCGTTCCCCGGGAGGCTTCATGGGCGGTGCCGGCGGCCACGCCGGTGGCCAGGGTGCCTCGCCGGTCGGGCGGCGGCTCGCCAGTGAGCCCGGAGGCGTCTACGGGCGCCAGCAGGCGGCCGGTTCGGCCAGTGGCCGTCCGTTCACCCAGGGCGGCTCCGGTCTCGTGCGAGGGCAGTCCAACGGGCAACCGGAGGAGCGCGAGGAGCGTAGGGGCCACCGCCCCGACTACCTTGCCGAGGACGAAGAGACCTGGCAGTCGGGCAACCGCCGCGTTGTCCCGCCGGTGATCGACTGAGCGAACGGAACTTGCACGAAATGCGTATGCGTGGAGCTACGTCAGCCCTGCTGGGTCTGCTGCTGGCCGGAGTCGCCGCGACTCCGGCCCAGGCCGAAACCGTGCGCTCGATGCAGTGGCATCTCGACGCCATGAAGGCAGACGAGATGTGGAAGACCAGCACCGGCGAGGGGATCACCGTCGCGGTGATCGACAGCGGGGTGAGCCCGGTGCCCGAGCTCGCAGGGCGGGTCCTCGACGGCAAGGACCTCCTCAAGGTCAAGGGCGACGAGCACACGGACGTCCGCAATCACGGCACGACGATGGCCGCCCTGATCGCGGGGACCGGCGAACGCGGCAACAGCGGTTCGTACGGACTTGCTCCCGGCGCCAAGATCCTTCCCGTACGGGTGGGGGAGGGCGGCGGGGGAGACGCCCACCACGGGGACCTGGCCGCGGGCATCCGCTATGCGGCCGACGCGAACGCCAGGGTCATCAACGTCTCGATGGGCGGCCCCGGTGACACCGCCGATCTCCGAGAAGCCGTGAAGTACGCCCTGGAGAAGGGCTCGCTGATCTTCGCTTCGGTCGGCAACTCCGGGGACTCCGACAACCTTCCCAAGTTCCCCGCCGCCACCCCGGGTGTGGTGGGTGTCGGCGCCATCGACCGGCAGGCGAAGGCCGTGAAGGTGTCACAGCACGGCCCTCAGGTGGACCTGGCCGCACCCGGTGGAGACGTGATCGGCGGCTGCGCCACCAACTCGGGGCTCTGCACGGCAACCGGTACCAGTCCGGCCAGCGCACTGGCATCCGCCTCCGCCGCCCTCATCTGGTCCGCCCACCCCACCTGGACCAACAACCAGGTCCTCCGCGTCATGCTGAACACGGCCGGCAAGCCGAGCGACGGGAAGGAACGCAGCGACTACATCGGCTACGGCGTCGTCCGCCCCCGCGTCGCGCTGACCGACCCCGGCGACCCGGGCCCCGCGGACACGTACCCGCTCCCCGACCTCGCCGCTGCCGAGCCGAAGCCGCAGCCGGACCCCTCCAAGCCCGCCGCGCCGCAGGCCGACGGCCCGGCCGACGCCACCCCGATCGACGACGGCTCCGGAGGCGACGAGCCGTACATCGCCCTCGGAATCGGCGCGGCCGTGCTGCTCGGCGGGGCCGTGGCCGTGGTCGCCGTACGTTCCCGCCGCCGGACCTAGCAGGAAGCGAGACGCGACGTGTCCTTCGAGAAGGAATGGGCCTCCGCGCGTACCACCGCGGCCCGCCCCGCGAGCCCCACCGCCGACCTGAGCGTCGACCCGGACGCCCTCGGGGCGGTCGGCAGCGACGCGTACGACCTCTACCAGCGGCTCTCGCGGGACGGCGACCACGCCCGCCCGGCGACCTTCGACGCGTCGATCGCGCTCACGAACACGAACTTCCTGAGCGGTCCGGCCCTGCTGACCGTCCACGACCGCTGGAACACGCAGCTGCGCACGCTCCTCGACGCCTGTGCCAACGTCTCCAACCACCTGGACTACTCCGCGGCCTCGCACGCCAAGGAGGAGGCGGACATCACCGCCGCCCTGTCCGCATCCAAGATCAACGAGTACCTCAAGTAGGGCAACGACATGACCAGCGCGCTGACGTTCGCCGACATCTACACCCTCCAACTCGCCAAGCTGCACGACGCGGTGACCGACTGGGGCGCGATGGCCGGGAAGCTGGAGACCCTTTCCGGCGATGCGAGAAGCGGCATGCTGGCCAAGGCGAACGCGGCCGACTGGCGCGGGGTCAACGCCGACGTGACCAAGCCCTTCATCGGCAAGACCGCCAAGGAGTTCAGCGACGCCGCCGCGGCCGCCAAGGGCATCGGGACGATCCTCGGCCAGGGCTACGCGGCCTTCAAGCACGCCCAGGACCAGCTGAAGAAGATCGTCTCCACCGAGGCCCCCGCCCAGCAGCTCGTGGTCGACGTCGACTCGGGCAAGGTCAGGGCCGCCGACCCGCTGAGCAACCACCCCGAGGGCCGGCACGACCCCGACTACGACGACCTGGTCCGCAAGGAGGCCGCGGCCGTCAAGGCCCTCCAGCGGCGCATCGACGCGATCGTGGAGACCTGCGACGACGCCGACCAGTCCATGGCCCGCGCGCTGCGGGCGAACATCACCGACGACGCCCACGACTTCAGCCCGCCGAAGTACGACAGCCTGGACGCCGAGGAGGCGCAGCGCGCGGCCGACCTCGCGAAGAAGGGCCGCGAGCTCACGCACGAGGAGCTGGTCCAGCTCAACGAGCTGCTGAGGGACAACCACGGCGCGCCGGCCTTCTCGACGCACTTCTACGGGACGCTCGGGCCGCGCAAGGCCCTGGAGCTCTTCGGGCAGCTGTCGACGGACACGTACGACTACACCGAGGTGAACGGGCAGCGGCTGAAGGACGTGCAGGAGCTCCAGCGCAACCTCGGCCTCAACCTGGCCACGGCCACCGACCCGGACCACAAGCCGCACCTGCCGGCGTCGTTCGGGCAGGAACTGCGCAGGCTGGGCACCGAGCGGATCATGCTGCACGAGTACGACCGCAGCGGCGCCTTCGGCTACCAGCTGCTCAGCGGCATCATGCGGTACGGCGACTACGACGCCCGCTTCCTGAACCCCATCGCGGAACACGCGGCCCAACTGCACGCCGAGGACCCGTACCGGTGGGCGGACACGAAGCCGCTGGGCGGCTACCCGAAGAACATGTTCAACCCGTCCGGGCTGAACGGCGCCGGCTTCGACCCGATGACGGGCTTCCTGGAGGCGCTGGGGCACAGCCCGGATGCGGCGAAGGAGTTCTTCCGCCCGGAACGAGATCTTGTCGCCTACAACGAGGACGGCACCAAGAAGTCGGGCGCTCCCGATCTGGGCAAGGACGCCGACGGCAATCCCATCAAGGGCTACCTCGACTACTTCGGGAACGACAAGTACAAGACCTTCCCCGACATCGAGATCTTCGACCCGGAAGAGGCGAAGAAGGCCCTCACGTTCATGCCGGACGCCCTCGGCCACGCCCTCGAAGCAGCCACGCTCGGCCACGCCTGGGACGACCCGAACCCGAAGCTCCTCCGCGATGCTGGTTCGGCGCGGGTCATGGAACTCGTCGCGGCTAAGTACGGCGGGGACGCGGGTCTTCTCAAGGACCGGGAGATTCTGGCGGACAGCCTGGGCCGCATGACGGCTGGTTACATCGATGACGTCAACTGGGCTTTGCATGAGAACCAGGACGAGAGCGTCTTTGCTCCCCAGAACTCCAAGGGCGAACTGCACGCGAAGTTCGGCCGGGAGGGCGTGCGTGATCTGTTGAGCGCTTTGGGTCAGCATCCTGACGCCTACGCGTCGGTGTCGGCGGCGGATCGCATCTATTCGTCCAGCGTGCTGGAAACGGCCGTGCGTCCGGACGGAACCATCGACGAAGGGCGTGCCCGCGCGACGATCCGCACCACTGCCGAAGTGCAGGGAATGCTCGACGAGTCCCGCGCCGGGCAACTCCGGGGCGAGGCGGAGGAGGTCCACAAGGAGTACGAGCGGGCTCAGGCACAGCGCGCCGCCTGGATCGAGTTCGGCACGGGAGCCGCCGTCGCCGCAGGTGTCGCCTTCCTGCCGGCCACGGCCGCGGCGGCCGGAGCGGCGGCCATCCTCGTCCCCCTGGCAGTCGACACCGGCAGCGGGGCCATCGAGCAGGTGGCGGGGCAGGTGATCGGCGACTGGTCGGACGACGCGGTGGACAAGCACCAGGACGAGATCGACGAAGAGACGCACACCAGCACCAAGACGATGTTCCAGGCGGGTGAGCGCAGCGCCGAGGCGCCGATGGAGAGGTTCTTCGAGGCGCATAAGGTCGACCGGAATAGCAACTTCGGCAACGACCTGATCGAGTCCATGCGGGACGGCTACCAGACCGGAAACTCCCGTGCGGCCCAGCAGGGACACGAGGCGGAGACCGGCAAGTGAAACGGGACATGAGCACGCGCAACCGGAAGGCCCGGCTGGGCATAGCCCTGATGGCGCTGGTCGCGGCCGGGTGCGGCACGTCGGACGAGGGCGCCCCCGAACCTTCGCGGGCTCAGAGTTTCTCCGCGATGCAGGTGTGCGGCGGGTCGGTCGTGCTGCCTTCGTCAGCGAAAGCGCTGGAGCGGCTCACGGGCGCCACTTCGTTCGAGCCGGGGCAGGCGAAGCAGGAACTGGGGATCCCCGCCGCGGCGCAGGTCCTCGAGGACGCCTACAAGGCCGGCTACAAGGTCCGTGACATGCCAGGTGCGCACTGCGTGATTCGTGGTGAAGTGCCTTCAGCCGATCTCGACTACACCGTGAAGCTCGACTTCACGGCGTACAGCGAGAAGGCTGACCTCCCCGACTACGCCAAGGGCCGCCTCGACCATGGCAAGGGAACGCTGACATCGCTGTACGGGTCTCGTACCTCGATCTCCTTCGACTGCGTCAGCTCCCGTGTCGGTTCGACGGCAGCCATCCCACTCCGCGTCAACGGGCGGATCACGTCCGAGGACGGCACGACGAGCTCCGAACCACCCACCGCCGCCGAAGACCGCATGCTCATCCTCCACACCGCCTCCCTGAGCCTCGCCAAGGAACTCGGGTGCCGCAACAACGGCGGGCTGCCGGACGACGTGTCCGGGCTGCCCGAGCCGTTGCCGCCCCTGGACCGCGGGGCGTCCCCTTCGCCCTCCCGCTGACGCGAAAGGCAAACGGCACGGCGCCCGGAACCGCAGGGTCCGGGCGCCGTGCCGTGCCGCGCCGTGCGCCGTACGGCGCGCAGAGACCGCGACCGGAATCGAACCGGCGTAAACCGCTTTGCAGGCGGTTCCCTCAACCACTCGGGCACGCGGTCGTGCTGTGGTGCTCCGACCGTATGCGCGGCCGCCGCGGGGCCGGAAGGGATCCGGCGGGGACGCAACGCGACTGCCACAGCGCGTTCACAGTCCCCCGGGCGCGTCACGGTCCCCGGTGCCGGAGACGGGCGGTCCTAGGGCCCACGGACCAGACGGGATCCGCCTCATTGACCTCTTCCCGGACAGGGACGATTGCCGGTGTTGCCCCTTACCCTGAGGCGATGAGCGCCACCGAACCGCAGACCTCGTCGTCAGCGACCACCGCCCCGCCGCCCGTGCCCGAGCCGCAGGGCGGTGTTCTGGGTTCCGCGCACCGGGCGCTCACCATCGGCATCGTCACCGTCGTGCTGCTCATCGCCTTCGAGGCCACGGCCGTCGGCACCGCGATGCCGGTCGCCGCCCGCGAGCTGGACGGCGTGGGCCTGTACGCCTTCGCCTTCTCCTCGTACTTCACCACCAGCCTCTTCGGCATGGTGCTGGCCGGGCAGTGGTGCGACCGCCAGGGCCCGCTGCGCTCGCTCACCACCGGCATCGCCGCCTTCGCCGCCGGCCTGGTGCTGTCCGGCACCGCGGGGGCCATGTGGCTCTTCGTCCTCGGGCGGGCCGTGCAGGGGCTGGGCGGCGGGCTGGTGATCGTCGCGCTGTACGTGGTGGTCAGCCGGGCCTACGACGAGCGGCTGCGGCCCGCGATCATGGCGGCCTTCGCCGCGAGCTGGGTGGTGCCGTCCATCGTCGGTCCGCTCGCCGCCGGCACGGTCACCGAGCACCTCGGCTGGCGCTGGGTGTTCGTCGGCATCCCGGTGCTGGTGGTCTTCCCGCTGCTGATCGCGCTGCCCGCGATACGCCGCACCGCGTCCGGGCCCGCGGACCCGACGGCCCCGCCCGTCGCCTTCGACCGGCGCCGGATCCGGCTCGCCTTCGGGATCTCCGTAGGGGCCGGGCTGCTCCAGTACGCCGCCCAGGACCTCCGGTGGCTGTCGCTGCTGCCGGGTGCCGTGGGCGCGGCGCTGCTGGTGCCGGCCGTGCTGGGGCTGCTGCCGAGCGGCACCTACCGGGCGGCCCGCGGGCTGCCGGCCGTGGTGCTGCTGCGCGGGGTCGCGGCCGGGTCGTTCATCGCCGCCGAGTCCTTCATCCCGCTGATGCTGGTGACCCAGCGGGGGCTGAGCCCGACGCTGGCCGGCTTCTCGCTGGCCCCGGCCGGGCTCACCTGGGCGCTCGGGTCCTGGGTGCAGGCGCGGCCGTGGGCCGAGAAGTACCGCGAGCGGCTGGTCGTGGGCGGCATGGCCGTGGTGGCGGTGTGCATCGCCGCCGTGCCGCTGGTGCTGATCGAGACCGTGCCGGTGTGGCTGCTGGCCGTCGTGTGGGGCCTGGCCTGCTTCGGTATGGGCCTGGTGATGGCGGCGGGCAGCGTGCTGCTGCTGAAGCTGTCGGCGCCGGAGGAGGCGGGGGCCAACTCGGCCGCCCTCCAGATCTCCGACGCCCTCGCGAACGTGGTGCTGCTGGCCGGCGGCGGCGCGGCCTTCGCCGCCCTCGGCGGCGGCTCGGTGGGCATGGCCCACGCCGCGGCTTCCTCCGACGCGGCCGCCTCCCACCCGGGGGCCTTCGCCGCGGTCTTCCTGCCGATCGCGTGCGTGGCCGCGGTGGGCGTCTGGGTGGCCTCCCGGCTTTCACCCGCACGGGGCGCCGAAACCGGGTGACACCGGCTGGTACCACGCGGTACCGTCGTGTCATGGCTGGTTTGAACGTGAGGTTCACCGAGGAAGAGCTGGACGCGCTCCGCGAGCGTGCCGAGGCCGAGGGGCGGAGCATGCAGTCCTTCGCGCACGACGCCGTCATCAGAGCCGTAAACGAACACTCGCGCCTCTTCAACGAAGCGGCCGAGCATGTGCTGAAGGCGAGTGAGGAGCTGAACCGGAGGCTCGCCTGATGCACTACCTGACCCTGCCCGAGCTGCTGAACCTCGCGCAGCGGCTCGGGGCCAGTGACGTGCGTGATTTCGGTCTGCTGGACTCGGCCCTCGCGCGGCCCCAGTCGAGCGTGTTCGGCCAGGACGCCTACCCCGACGTGTGGCAGAAGGCCGCTGCGCTGATGGAATCGCTGGCCCGCAATCACGGGCTCGTCGACGGGAACAAGCGGATCGCCTGGTACGCGACCTGGGTCTTCCTGCACATGAACGGTCACCCACTGGACGCCCAGTTCGACGTGGACGAGGCGGAGCAGTTCGTGCTCGACGTGTGCCAGGGAGCGCTGGACGTCCCGAAGATCGCGGCACAGCTGCCCCGCTTCGCAGCCTGACGGCATTGACCCCGGTGCCCCGCGCCGCCCGGCGCGGGGCACCGGTGCGTCCGGCCCCGCCCGCCCGGCCCGGGCACTCGTATTCCCCCGCGCCCCCGGATGTGAGTCTCGCCGCACCCCCCGAGGTCACGGCCTCGTCTGCCCGCACGTGGGTCGGCGGCACCGGTAGGGTGGCCCGGTTGTCCTTACGTACGACCGCCCTTGAGCCCGCACGACGTGCCCGTCCCGCACGTGCCGGCGGGCCCGTCACTGCGCGTGCGACCGCCCGTACAGCCGAGAGCCCCGAACCGGAGACCGTGACTACTACCGCCTCCCACCACCTCTCACCCGCCTTTCCCGGCCGTGCCCCGTGGGGTACCGCCAGCAAGCTGCGTGCCTGGCAGCAGGGGGCGCTGGACAAGTACATCCAGACGCAGCCCCGCGACTTCCTCGCCGTCGCGACGCCCGGCGCCGGCAAGACGACCTTCGCGCTCACCCTCGCCTCGTGGCTGCTGCACCACCACGTCGTGCAGCAGGTGACCGTGGTCGCCCCCACCGAGCACCTGAAGAAGCAGTGGGCCGAGGCGGCCGCCCGGATAGGCATCCGGCTCGACCCCGAGTACTCCGCCGGACCGCTGAGCAAGGAGTACCACGGCGTCGCCGTCACCTACGCCGGTGTCGGCGTGCGCCCGATGCTCCACCGCAACCGCTGCGAGCAGCGCAAGACGCTCGTCATCCTCGACGAGATCCACCACGCCGGCGATTCGAAGTCCTGGGGCGAGGCCTGCCTGGAGGCATTCGACCCGGCGACCCGCCGCCTCGCGCTCACCGGAACCCCTTTCCGTTCCGACACGAATCCCATTCCTTTCGTCACGTACGAGGAAGGGAATGACGGAATCAGGAGATCGTCCGCCGATTACACGTACGGATATGGGAACGCTCTCGGCGACGGGGTGGTTCGTCCCGTCATTTTCCTGTCCTACAGCGGAAACATGCGGTGGCGCACGAAGGCCGGCGACGAGATCGCGGCCCGCCTCGGCGAACCCATGACCAAGGACGCCATCTCGCAGGCCTGGCGCACCGCGCTCGACCCGCGCGGCGACTGGATGCCCAACGTGCTGCGCGCCGCCGACCAGCGGCTGACCGAGGTCCGCAAGGGCATCCCGGACGCCGGCGGCCTGGTCATCGCCTCCGACCAGGACTCGGCCCGCGCGTACGCCAAGCTGATCCGCGAGATCACCGGCACCAAGGCCACCCTCGTGCTCTCCGACGACGCCGGGGCCTCCAAGCACATCGACACCTTCAGCGGGAACGACGACCGCTGGATGGTCGCGGTCCGCATGGTGTCCGAGGGCGTCGACGTGCCGCGCCTCGCCGTCGGCGTGTACGCGACGACGATCTCCACCCCGCTGTTCTTCGCCCAGGCCGTCGGGCGCTTCGTGCGCTCCCGCAGGCGCGGCGAGACCGCCTCGGTGTTCCTTCCGACGATCCCCTACCTCCTCGGTTTCGCCAACGAGATGGAGGTCGAGCGCGACCACGTGCTCGACAAGCCCAAGAAGGAGGGCGGGGAGGAGGACCCGTACGCCGAGTCCGAGAAGGAGATGGACGAGGCGAACAAGCAGCAGGACGAGGACACCGGCGAGCAGGACATGCTGCCCTTCGAGGCGCTGGAGTCCGACGCCGTCTTCGACCGCGTCCTCTACGACGGCGCCGAATTCGGCATGCAGGCGCACCCGGGCAGCGAGGAGGAGCAGGACTACCTCGGCATCCCCGGCCTGCTGGAGCCCGACCAGGTGCAGCTGCTGCTCCAGAAGCGGCAGGCGCGCCAGATCGCGCACAGCAAGCGCAGGCCCGACGCCGAGGCCGACCTGCTGGAGCTGCCGGCCGAGCGGCGCCCCGTCGTGTCGCACAAAGAACTGCTGGAGCTGCGCAAGTCGCTCAACACCATGGTCGGTGCGTACGTCCACCAGAGCGGCAAGCCGCACGGCGTGATCCACACCGAGCTGCGCCGGGTCTGCGGCGGCCCGCCGAGCGCGGAGGCCACCGCCGGGCAGCTGCGCGAGCGCATCAAGAAGGTCCAGGAGTGGGCCACCCGGATGCGCTGATCCGGATTCGTACGAAACGTGGACGAGGGCCCGTGCGGAGGAACGCACGGGCCCTCGCCGTTGACCGCGGAGTGCGGTCGACCATACCGATGGTAATGAAACGGTAAATCCCTTTCGGGTCGTATAAGGTCCCCGGTGTCGAAGACCTTGGTCCCGAAACGGCGCAAATTGCTTGCTACCGCCCGGATTCTGGACGAGGGCTTCCGCTCAGCGGACCCGGTCGCTACATTTCCCCGCATTGAAACGCCCCGTGGCAGCGCCGCCGCGGAGCGCAGCCGGTGCTCATGGCCTTTATCCGGCGGCCTCTCCGTGCGTCGCCGATGGGACCGGCAGCGCTACCGCCCCGTGAGAGATCACCGCCGCTCACCACAGAGGGAGAGGCGTCGTGACCGCGGAAACCTCCCAGACTCTCGACAGAGGACTTCGAGTCCTCAAACTCCTTGCCGACACCGACCACGGTCTGACCGTCACCGAGCTCTCCAACCGGCTCGGCGTCAACCGCACCGTGGTCTACCGGCTCCTCGCCACGCTCGAACAGCACGCGCTGGTCCGCCGTGACCTGGGCGGCCGCGCCCGCGTCGGCCTCGGCGTGCTGAGGCTGGGCCGCCAGGTCCACCCGCTCGTACGCGAGGCCGCGCTGCCCGCGCTCCGCTCGCTCGCCGAGGACATAGGCGCCACCGCGCACCTGACCCTCGTCGACGGCACGGAGGCCCTCGCGGTCGCCGTGGTGGAGCCCACCTGGACCGACTACCACGTCGCCTACCGGGCCGGTTTCCGGCACCCGCTGGACCGCGGGGCCGCCGGACGCGCCATCCTCGCCGCCCGCCAGAACGCCCCCGACGACCCGGGGTACACGCTCACCCACGGCGAGCTCGAAGCCGGCGCCAGCGGTGCCGCCGCACCGCTGGTCGGGATCACGGGCCTGGAGGGCAGCGTCGGCGTCGTCATGCTCGCCGACGCCGTGCCCGAGCGCGTGGGCCCGCGGGTCGTCGACGCGGCCCGCGAGGTCGCCGACGCCCTGCGCTGACGGCCCGACCGCGTACGCACTCCCCCCACGCGCGTACGTGCACGACCGCCCCACCGGCTCCGGGCGCACAGCCGCCCGGAGCCGCCCGGAGCCGTCCCGAGCACCCGGCCCGCTAGATTGGCCGGGTGCTCTCACGCCTCACTCGTCTGCCCCGCCCCACCGCCCTCGGCATCTGCGCGGCCCCCGTGCTCGCGCTGCTCGCCGTGGCGGCCTTCGCCCCGCTGCCCTTCGCGCTCGCGCGTCCGGGGCTGACGGCGGACGTCCTGGGCTCCCAGAAGGGCAAGCCGGTCATCACCGTCACCGGCGCCCCGACCCGGAAGACCGAGGGGCAGCTCAGGATGACCACCATCCTCGCCACCGGCCCCTCCGTCGACGTGGGCCTCGGCGAACTGGTCGGCAGCTGGTTCCGCACCGACCGGGCGGTGCTCCCCAAGGAGGCGGTCTACCCGACGGGCGGAAACGACGAGGAGATCGAGCAGCACAACCTGGAGCAAATGCAGAAGTCCCAGGACGCCGCGACCGCCGCGGCCCTCGGCTACCTCAAGAAGGACCCGAAGACCGTCAAGGTCGACCTCTCCCTCGCGGACGTGGGCGGCCCCAGCGCCGGCCTGCTGTTCTCCCTCGGCATCGTCGACAAGATCGACGGCGACGGCAGCGGCGGCGACCTCACCGGCGGCCGCGTGATCGCGGGCACCGGCACCATCACCGACACCGGCGAGGTGGGCGCGGTCGGCGGGGTGGCCCTGAAGACCCAGGCCGCCAAGCGCGACGGCGCGAGCGTCTTCCTCGTGCCGAAGGCGGAGTGCTCCGACGCCAAGGCCGAGCTGCCCGAAGGGCTGCGGCTCGTCCCGGTCACGACCCTGTCGGGTGCGGTGTCCGCCCTGAAGGCGCTGGAGAAGGGCGGCTCGGTCCCGAGCTGCTGACCGGCTCCGCGGCCACCACGGCGTACTCCGGGCCCATCGTCCGCCAGGACGGGAACACCAGCGGCGAGAGCGTCGCCAGCAGGTACGCGGCCCCGAACGCCAGCAGCGCGCCGGTCACCCCGGCCCCCTCGACCAGCAGTCCGGCCGCCAGACCGCCCAGCGGCATGGCCAGCTCGCACCCCGCGGTGGACACCCCCGCGACCCGGCTGCGCAGCTCCTCCGGAACCCGCTCGAAGACCATCGTGGTCAGGATCGGGTTGAGCATCCCCGCCCCCAGGCCCGCCAGCACCATCGTCACCGCCAGCGGCGTCACCGTGTCGGTCGCCGCCGCCACCGCCCACCGGGTCGGCCCGCTGACCAGGAAGGCCGCGGCGAACACCGCCCGGCGCGGGAACCGCTCGCCGACCGCCCCGTACAGCAGCGCGCCCAGCAGCGCGGCCCCGCCGAACAGGGCCACCAGCAGCCCCAGCTGCGCCGCCCCGCCCAGCTCCTCGCGGGCGTGCACCGGCAGCAGCACCGCGCCCCACGCCTGGTCGAGGCCGTTGGTGACCATGACCATCACGGTCACGCCGAGCAGCAGCCGGCTGCGGACCAGGAAGGCCCAGCCCTCGCCCAGCTCGGCCCGGTACGAGGCGAGGGAGACGGCCCCCGCGCCGGGCCGCGGCTCGGCCGCGGCCACCCCGCGCACCCCGAAGGCGACCAGCGCCGCGGACACCAGGAACGTGCCGGCGTCCAGCAGCAGCACGGACTCCGCGCCCAGTACGGCGATCAGTACGCCGGCCAGCGCGGCGCCCAGCATCCGGGCGCCGCGCGAGACCCCGTCGTACAGGCTCGCGGCCCGGGTGACGGTGGTCCCGGCGTGCAGGGCGAGGTTCGGCAGCAGCACCCCGCGGGCGGTGAGCCCGGGGGTGTGCACCAGCCCGCCGACGGCCATCAGCGCGCAGAGCGTCCAGAACTCCAGCAGCCCCGCGTGGTGCAGCAGCGGGATCGCCCCCACCGACGCGCCGCAGACCAGGTCGGACAGCACCGACACGCGGCGCCGGCCGATCCGGTCGATCACCGGGCCGCCGGCCAGGGCGGCCACCACGATGGGCAGGGTCGCGCAGAAGGCCACCACCCCGGCCCGCGCCGGGCTGCCGGTGGTCTGGAGCACGAACCAGGGCACCCCGATCAGGGTGAGTGAACTGCCCGCTATGGAAACGGTGTTGGCGGCCAGCAGGGCCGCGAGCGGCCCCCTGTGGGAGGGGGCCGCCGGGTGCGCGGTACCGGTCATGCCGCGGGCGCGGGGTGCATGAGGCGGGTGCCGGCCCCGACCAGCGCCTCGCCGAGGCGGTGCCGCAGGCCGTGGGCGCGGGCGGCCCGGCCGGCCTCGTGGGCCAGGTGCCAGTCGCGGGCCGCGGCGCGGAGCTCGGCGGCGCGGGCGCAGTGGGCCTGGGTGTGGGTGTCGCTGAAGGTGTGCATGGCAGGACTCCTTCTGTGGGGTGTGGGTGCGCGGACCGGGGTCCGGGCACGTGGGTGCGCGGGCCGGGGTCCGGGCGGGGGAGGGCGCGCCGCGGCCGGGGTGGGGGCGCGGAGGCCCGTACGCCGCGGTGGACGCGCGGCGGTGGACGCGGCGGGTCGGGTGCCGCGGGGAGGGGTCGCCGCCGTGCGGGCCCGGCGGCGCGACGGGCGGCGGGTCAAGTGCCGCCCGGTGTCAGGGTGTCGTGAGGAGGGTGCGGGCTAGTCGGTGGTGCCCTGGTCCTGGGTGCGGGGCAGGGCGTGCACGTGGAAGCGGACCATCCGGGCGTCCTCGGCCGGCTCGGTCCGGTCGTAGCTGTTGATCACGTCGTGGAGCTTGCGGACCAGCTCGGCGGTCTCGGCTGCCGTCAGTCGCAGGGTGAAGTCGCTGAGGTCCGAAGCCAGTTGCCATTCCTGTGGCCAGTCGTGCGAGTTCGCGATCCAGGTGCTCGCCTCCTGGGCGTGGATCGTCGCGACCTCGTGCCGGAACAGGTCGACCGCGCCCCGGACCTCGGGGTTGGGGTCGATGGCCACCGATTCCGGCAGCCGGGTGCCGTAGTGGGCGGACTTCCACCACCGCTCGCGGCCCTTGCCGTGCTCGGGCGCGTCCTCGACGAACCCGTACGCCGCGAGCTGGCGGAGGTGGTAGCTGGTGGCTCCGCTCGACTCGCCCAGCTGCTCGGCGAGTTGGGAGGCGGTGGCGGGGCCGTTGGAGCGCAGCGCCTTCAGCAGGCGCATGCGCAGCGGGTGCGCGAGTCCCCGGAGGGTGCGGGCGTCCAGTTCGTGGACGGTCCGGTCGGGCCGGTCGGACGGGGCCTTCGCGGCCCCGGCGTCGGGCGCGGGGCCTTCGGGATTCTCGGGCATGGCACCACCCTAGAGTTGCAAAGAAGTCTGTGCAAGGGTTTCTTTGCAACTACTTCTCTGCATCTCTGCAGGGGCTTTCCCGCCGTCCGCTCCCGGCTACTCCTCGGGGTCCTCGGCGGCCTGCTCGACCAGCGGGATGACGCGCAGCGGCACGGGGTTCTCCATCACGATCGCCGTGGACGCGCGCACGATCCCCTCGAAGCCCACGACCCGGTCGATCACCCGCTGGAGGTCCGCGTTGGAGCGCGCCACCAGCCGGCACAGCATGTCGCCGTGCCCCGTGGTCGTGTGGAGTTCCAGCACCTCGGGGACGGTGGCCAGGTGGGCCCGTACGTCGGCGCCCTGGCCCTGCTTGATCTCCAGCGTCGCGAAGGCGGTCACCGGATAGCCGAGCGCCGCCGGGTCCACCTGCGGCCCGAAGCCGCGGATCACCCCGTTGGCCTGCAGCCGGTCGAGGCGGGCCTGCACGGTGCCGCGCGCGACCCCGAGGCGGCGCGAGGCCTCCAGTACGCCGATGCGCGGTTCGCGGGCGAGCAGCACGATCAGCCTGCCGTCCAGGCGGTCGATCCCCATGAGCCCTCCTGGGCTGGTCATCCTGTACAGGGCGCCCGCCGATACTCCCACCCAGCTGGTCATATTGCACAGCGAAACAAGAAACTATTGCGCAGCTTGTGGAACAGCGGGAATCTGCGCTCATGACTGAGACCCTGGATCACACCCCCGACACCGAGCGCGAGGCCGACCCCTTCCCGGTGAAGGGTATGGACGCGGTCGTGTTCGCCGTCGGCAACGCCAAGCAGGCCGCGCACTACTACTCCACGGCCTTCGGCATGAAGCTCGTGGCGTACGCCGGCCCGGAGAACGGCAGCCGTGAGACCGCGAGCTACGTCCTCACCAACGGCTCCGCCCGCTTCGTCCTGACCTCGGTCATCAAGCCGACGACCGACCACGGCCGGTTCATCGCGGAGCACGTCGCCGAGCACGGTGACGGCGTCATCGACCTCGCCATCGAGGTGCCGGACGTCCGCGCCGCGTACAAGTACGCCGTCGAGCAGGGCGCGCGCGGCCTGGACGAGCCGTACGAGATCGCCGACGAGCACGGCACCGTCGTGCTGGCCGCGATCGCCACGTACGGCCAGACCCGCCACACGCTGGTCGAGCGCGCCAACTACACCGGCCCCTACCTGCCGGGCTACACGGCCGTCGACCCGCTGGTCGCGCCGCCGGCCAAGCGGACCTTCCAGGCGATCGACCACTGCGTCGGCAACGTCGAGCTGGGCCGCATGGACGAGTGGGTCGGCTTCTACAACAAGGTCATGGGCTTCACGAACATGAAGGAGTTCGTGGGCGACGACATCGCGACCGAGTACTCGGCGCTGATGTCCAAGGTGGTCGCGGACGGCACCAAGAAGGTGAAGTTCCCGATCAACGAGCCGGCGATCGCGAAGAAGAAGTCGCAGATCGACGAGTACCTGGAGTTCTACAACGGCCCGGGCGTGCAGCACATCGCCCTCGCCACGAACGACATCGTCAACACCGTGCGCAGCATGCGCGCGGCCGGCGTCCAGTTCCTGACCGTGCCCGACGCGTACTACGACACGCTCGGCGAGTGGGTCGGCGACACGCGCGTGCCGATCGACGAGCTGCGCGAGCTGAAGATCCTCGCGGACCGGGACGAGGACGGCTACCTGCTGCAGATCTTCACCAAGCCGGTGCAGGACCGCCCGACCGTCTTCTTCGAGATCATCGAGCGGCACGGCTCGATGGGCTTCGGCAAGGGCAACTTCAAGGCGCTGTTCGAGGCGATCGAGCGGGAGCAGGAGAAGCGCGGCAACCTCTAGCCGTGCGGCGCGTCTCGGATACCGGCCCACCGTAGCGAGTGGTGGGCCGGTACCCCGCGCCCACCACGGGGGCTCCGCCCCCGTACCCCCGCGCCTCAGTCGCCGGCGGGGCTTGATCTTCGCCCCCGGCGGCACATTCGTGCCGGGGCCGGGAGCCGGGCTCCGTGCCCGGTGCGTGACACCACCGCCCACTCCAGCCTCGCCGGCGTTTGAGGCGTGGGGGTCCCCCCGGACGGAGTCTGGGGGAGGGGCTGGGGCGGAGCCCCGGTTCGGGAAGGGGCGGGGTGGGGGAGAGCTCCGCCTCGGCCCGGCAGCGCCGGGCCGGCCGACTTCGGGGCCGCGGACCCGGGCGCTGGTGGGGGGCGCCCGGGACCCGCGGCCCCGACTCCGACACCGGCAACCGGCAGTCAGCTACCGCTACCGCTACCGCTACGGGGTCGCCCCCGCCCGCTTCGGCAGGGTGCCGGCCGCCTCGCGCTCCGGCGCCGCGGGAGCCGGCTCCGGCCGCGCGGGAGCCCGCTTCGGCTCGGCAGCCGCCCGCGGGGCACGCTTCGGCTCAGCAGGGGCCACACGCTTCGGCCGAGCCGGATCCGGATCCGGATCCGGATCCGGATCCGGATCCGCGTCCCCACCCGCACCGGCACCGGCACCCGCACCCGCCGCCGCAGGCTTCGGCTTCGGCATGTCCGGCGGCACCCACGGAGTGACCGGCCGCACGTGCTCCGGCCCACCCGCCGCCGGCTGGCCGATCGCCTCCAGCGCCGACTTCGCCAGCGGCGCCCGCACCGGCGAGAACACCGGGTTCGTCCGCAGCGCCTCCTGCAGGTGCCGCCGCGCCGCGGCCTCGTCGCCCAGCGCCCGCTCGATCTCCGCCCGGTGGTACGCGAACTCCGCGCTCCGCAGCCCGGGATCCGTCGCCTTCATCGCGTACTCCAGCGCCCCGGCGTCGTCGCCGGTCCGGTGCAGCGCCCACCCCAGCGCGTCCGCCACCTGCATGCTCTTCGCCCGGCCCCACTCCGCCCGCAGCATCCGCACCGCGGCCGCCGGGTCGCCGTGGTCCGCCTCGAACAGGCCCAGCGTGACCGTCTCGTTCACCCCGTGCGCGGCCTCCCGCGCCACCAGACCCCGCAGCACCGCGTACGGCTCCGCCGCCTCCTCCCGCTGCCCCGACGCCTCCAGCAGCTCGCCCAGCTCCAGCGCGAAGCCCGCCTCGGGCACCTTCTCCAGCGCCTTCCGGTAGTCCGCCACCGCCTCGCCCGTGCGGCCCAGCGCCGCCAGCACCCGCGCCCGCCCGCCCAGCGCCCGGGCCTGCGCCGGATCCGTGCGCAGCGCCGCCTCGTACCGCGACAGCGCCTCCGCCGTCTCGCCGCGCTCCCAGAACAGCTCGCCCGCCCGGTAGAGCACGTACGCCTTCTCCGCCGGCGTCTTCGCCGCGCCCGCGGCCTGCTCCATCGCGGCCATCGCGTCCTCGCGCCAGCCCCGGTCCCGGTACACCTGGGCAGCCCGCAGGTACGCCGCCAGCCCCGGCCGCAGCGAGACCAGCTTCTCCATCGCCTTCTCGGCGGCCTTGTAGTCCCCGATCCCGGAGTACGCGTCCACCAGCACCGGGTACGCCGTCCAGCGCCCCGGCGACTGCGCCCGGACCAGCTCGCCCCACCGCTTCCCCGTGGCGAAGTCCCGCCGGGCGTTGGCCAGTGCCCCCATCCCGACCATCGCCTCCAGGTTGCCCTTCCCCGCCGGCCGCAGCTCCAGGGACCGCTTCAGCGCCCGCTCCGCCCGCGGGAAGTCCCCGGAGTCCGCGGTGCGGCGCGCCTGCTCCAGGTACGCCGTGCCGAGCACCGCCCACGAGCCGTCGTCCCGCGGGTGCGCGCGCAGCCACCCCTCACGGTCGGTGATGAGCGTGCCCAGGTCCGCCGCGGCCGCCGGGGCGCCCATCCCCACGGCCGCCATCGCCCGCAGCTCGGCCCGGGGCGGGCGGTGGTCCACGGCGTCCGGACGGGCGGGCCGGATCACCAGGGCACCGGCGATCAGCACCACCGCCGTGGCGGCGGTCAGCGCGGTCCTGCGCCGGCTGAAGGTCACGGGCGGTCGCTGGGATTCCTCTTCCATGCGCTCACTGTGCGTCAATATGAAGAGCTTTCCGGGGCTGTCCGAACCGGTTCGCCGCCGGGTTCACACCGATGGCCCTTGGTGCCAGGCTGAGGCCATGGACGATCTCCGCGCCACGCTCACCGGCAGGCTCCTCGAAGGCCTTCCCGCCGAGGCCGTGCTCACCGACCCGGACGTCACCGCCTCCTACGCCACCGACATGGCGAGCTTCTGCGCCGCCGGCCGCCCCGCGGTGGTCGTCCTGCCGCGCACCGTCGAGCAGGTGCAGCACGTGATGCGCACCGCCACCGCGCTGCGCGTCCCGGTCGTCCCGCAGGGCGCCCGCACCGGCCTGTCCGGCGCCGCCAACGCCTCCGACGGCTGCATCGTCCTCTCCCTGCTGAAGATGGACCGGATCCTGGAGATCAGCGCGGTCGACCGGATCGCCGTGGTCGAACCGGGCGTCGTCAACGCCGCGCTCTCCCGCGCCGTCGCCGGCCACGGACTCGCCTACCCGCCCGACCCCTCCAGCTGGGAACAGTGCACCATCGGCGGCAACATCGGCACCGCCTCCGGCGGTCTGTGCTGCGTGAAGTACGGGGTCACCGCCGAGTACGTGCTCGGGCTCGACGTCGTGCTGGCCGACGGACGGCTGCTGCGCACGGGCCGCCGTACCGCCAAGGGCGTCGCCGGGTACGACCTCACGCGGCTGTTCGTCGGCTCCGAGGGGAGCCTCGGCGTCGTCGTACGCGCCGTGCTCGCCCTGAAGCCGGCCCCGCCCCGGCAGCTCGCGCTGGCGGCCGAGTTCCCGTCCGCGGCCGCCGCCTGCGCCGCGGTCTGCGCGGTGATGGAGCGCGGGCACACCCCCTCGCTGCTGGAACTGATGGACCGTACGACGGTCCGGGCCGTCAACCGGCTCGGGAAGATGGGGCTCCCGGAGACCACCGAGGCGCTGCTGCTCGCCGCCTTCGACACCCCCGACCCGGCCGCCGACCTGGCCGCCGTGGGGGAGCTGTGCCTGGCGGCCGGGGCCACCCGGGTCGTCCCCGCCGAGGACGAGGCGGAGTCCGCCCTGCTGCTCCAGGCCCGCCGGCTCGCGCTGACCGCGCTGGAGACCCTGCGCCCGGCCACGATGATCGACGACGTGTGCGTGCCCCGGTCGAAGCTGGCCGAGATGCTGGCCGGCACCACGGAGATCGGCCGCACGTACGGGCTGACCATCGGCGTCTGCGCGCACGCCGGGGACGGCAACACCCACCCCGTGGTCTGCTTCGACCCGGCGGACGAGGACGAGGCGCGCCGGGCCCGCGAGTCCTTCGACGAGATCATGGCGCTGGGGCTCGCCCTGGGCGGGACCATCACCGGCGAACACGGCGTCGGGGTGCTGAAGAAGGAGTGGCTGGCGCGCGAACTGGGGCCGGTGGGCGTCGAGATGCAGCGCGCGGTGAAGCAGGCCTTCGACCCGCTGGGCCTGCTGAACCCCGGCAAGCTCTTCTGACCGGTCCCGCCGGTCACTCGCCCTCGCCGGACTCGTCCGACGGCCACGGGTCGCGCAGCCACAGGTCGTCCGCCGGGGTGGGCGTGAGCAGTTCGGCCAGCGCGTCGTCCAGGCCGAGCCGCTCGGACTCCGTACCCGGCGGGACCGCGCGCAGGGTGCGCTCCAGCCAGGCCGAGACGGAGGTGGCCGGCGCCTCCAGGAGGGCGTCGCCGTCGGGGGAGCTGAGGGCCACGCAGATCACGCTGTGCGCGTCGACCTTGGTGGGCCAGATGCGCACGTCGCCGTGGCCGCACGGCCGGAACACGCCCTCGACCAGCAGCTCGCGGGCGAAGGTCCAGTTGACCGGGGCGCTGGAGCCGACGTGGAAGGTGATGTGGACGGCGTACGGGTCGTCCGCGCGGTACGTCAGCCGGGCCGGGACCGGAATGCTGCGCTCGGGGGACAGGACCAGCTTCAGTTCGAGCTCTCGCTCCACGACGGTGTAGTGCATGGGTGTTCCTCTCTGGGTGTGCGGCGGGCGGTGGCACGTGGCCCGCTACCCCGAGAGAGCACGGTGACGGCCGGGTATGACGCGACTTCCGTGAACGAGCGCCAGGTTGGCCGAAATCGGTCGGATGACCGGAAGTCGCCCCCGCGGCCCGAGGTCGCCCGATGGCGGCCTTTCTCCCGTTCCCGGTCCTGGAGGACGGTGCTTCTTGGCTAAGGTCTCCCCCAGGCACAAGCGGAACGGCACGCGGCACGAGCGGCACTGGCGGACGATCGGAGTTGGGGACATGACGGCCTCCCCTGGTGACGGAGAGACGGCGCCCCGAGAGGGCTACTACCCGGACCCGTCCATCCCGGGCTTCGTCCGGTACTGGAACGGCTCCGCCTGGGTGCCGGGTACGAGCCGCCCGGCCGCACCGGCAGGCGCGCCCGGCACCTCCGCGCGCCCCGCGCCGGCGCCCGCGCCCCCCTCGCAGCCCCACGCGCCCGGCACCGAGGACGCCGCCGCGGTACCGGCGGCGGAGGAGACCGGGCCGGTCTTCTTCGACGAACTCCCGGAAGCGGACGCCTCCGAGGGCGGCACCGGGGACCGCGCCGGGGATGCCGCCGCGGCGGCCCGTACCGGGGACGCGGTGCCCGAGGACGCGGTGCCCGAGGACGCCGTGCCCGGGGCCCGCCGCCCCGGCGACCCGCGGGCGCGTGACCCCCGTACCGGCGCCGAGCCGTCGGACGCCCGCCCCGAGTGGAAGGCCGACGTGGCCCAGCAGTCCGGCTTCGGCGGCGACCGCGACCGCAAGGTCACCTGGGGCGAGCCGGCGGCCGCCAGGGCCGCGGCCCCGACCGTCGCCGACCCCGGCACGGAGTCCGCCGAGCGGACCGACGAGGCCGCCGCGCCGGGCACCGCCCCGTCCGTGCCGGCCCAGGCCTCGCCCGCCGCCCCGGCACCGGCGGTGGTGCTGGCCAAGTCCGGTGCGGCCGCGTCCGACGGGCCGGCCGCCCCCGCGTCCCTCGCCGGGACCGGGCCCGGCACGACCGCCCCGGACCGGCCGGTCTGGCCGGAGGCGGGCAGCGCCGCGGCCTCCCCGGCGCCCGCGGCCACCCCGTCCTCCCCGGCGCCCGCGACGTCCGCCGCGCCGAGCGCCTCCACCGCGGCGGCCGCCACCGCGCCGGCCGTCACCACACCCGCCTCCACCGCGCCGGCCTCCACCGCGCCGGCCGCCCCGACCGCGGCCGACGCCCCCGCCGTGAGCCCTGCCCCGGTCCCGTCGGCCGCCCCGTCGGCCGCCCCGGTCTCCCCGTCGGCCTCACCGGGTGCCGCGGCCGGCGGCCCCGCGCTGCCGGCCGGCTGGCCCGCGGCCGGCGTGCCCGCCCAGGCCGGCGCCCCCGGCCAGGACGCCGCGGGCTGGCGCCCGCCCACCGACGAGCTGTTCCAGCGCATGGCCGAGGAGGCGAGCCGGCCCGCCGGGCTCGGCCGCAGGCTCGGCGCCCGGATCGTCGACTCCCTCGTCACCGGCGCGGTCACCGCCGCCGCGGCCCTGCCGTTCGTGACCCCCGCGACCGAGCACATCGAGGACAAGATCGACGCCGCCAAGCTCGGCGGAGAGACCGTCACCGTCTGGCTGCTCGACGGCACCACCGGCGGCTACCTCGCCGCCGTCCTCGGTGTGTACCTCGTCTTCGGTGTGCTCTACGAGGCGGTCCCCGTCGCCCGCTGGGGGCGGACCCTCGGCAAGAAGCTGTTCGGGGTGCGCGTGTGCGGACTGGAATCCCGGCAGCCGCCGTCCTTCGGCGCGGCACTCGGCCGCTGGCTGGTGTACGGGGGCCTCGGGATCCTCGGCGTCGGCCTGTTCAACGCCCTGTGGTGCCTGGTGGACCGGCCCTGGCGGCAGTGCTGGCACGACAAGGCGGCGGGCACCTTCGTGACCCGCTGAGCCACCCGGCGAGGCGTCCCGCGGCGGCCGTTCCCCCGAACGGCCGCCGTCCCGTTGCGGGCCCGGACGGCCCGGGTTCTGCTCGGGCCATGAGTACCGACCAGCCGCCGCCCGGCCAGCCGCCGGAGGACGATCCGTTCCTCAAGAAGCCGCAGCCGCCCTCGGGCGGCGACCCGTACGGCACGCCCCCGCCCCCGCCCGGCGGTTCCGGCGGCGCAGGGGGCGAGCCCCCGCCTCCGCCGCCACCCCCGTACGGCGGAAGCGGTGACCCGTACGGCGGCGGGAGCGGCGGGCCGTACGGCGGTGGAACCGGCGGCCCGTACGGCGGCGGCGGCCCGGGCGGCCCCTACGGCGGCGGGCCCGGCGGCCCGTACGGGGGAGGGGGCTACGGCGCCCCGGACCCGCTGGCCGGCATGCCCCCGCTGGCCGACTTCGGCAGGCGGCTCGCCGCCCGCGTGATCGACCTGCTCCTCATCGCCATCCCGCTGGCGCTCCTCCAGATCCCCTTCAACACCGACCGCTGGGTGGTGAAGACGGACCAGGGCGAGGACGCGACCGAGATCATCACCAAGGCGTACAAGGGCACCGGTCTGGTGTGGCTGATCATCGAGATCGCGGCGTACGTCCTCTACGACTGGTACATGACGAAGAAGAACGGGCAGACCCTCGGCAAGCGCCTGCTGAACCTGCGCGTGGCGATGCTCAACGACGGCAGCGTTCCCGGCAGCAACCCGGCGCTCACCCGCGCGGCCGTGCTCTGGATCCCCACGCTGCTCTGCTGCGCCTGCCTCTGGCCGCTCGTACTCATCATCACGATGCTCACGGACAAGCCCTACCGGCAGGCCCTGCACGACAAGGCCGCCAAGACCGTGGTGGTCACCACGACCTAGACCCCTAGTGGTGTACGGGAGCCTCGGCGGGCAGCTGTTCCGCCGTACGCGGCTCCGGCACCCTGGCCCCCGCGCCGGCCCCGGCGTCCTCGGAGAGTGCGGCCGCGGAGCTCTTCCGAGCCCCGCGCGCCGCCCTCTTCGGCGCGGGGACCGTGACGGCGACCAGGAGCCCCAGCAGCAGCGCGGCGGCCGAGATGACGGCGACCCCGATCCCCGTGCTGGTCTGCGACAGCAGCAGCATGGCGATGGTCGAGGCGATGACGGTGGCGGACCCGTAGGCGAGCTGTGCGGCAGTGGGACGCGGCATGGCGGTATCCGTCCTCAAGGCATCGGAGGGGGAGTCTGCTCGACTGGGGCACCGTCAAGTGACTCTACGACGGTGGATGCCCGGAGGGAACGCCCGGTAAGCGTGACCTAACCCACGGTGCCGGAGCATGGGGGGCGCACGGGGTCACTCCGCACGCCGTCGGTCGGGTGGGCGCGCCCTGCGAAACGGAATGATTCGGACCTATGGGGAACGTCCGAAATGCGGAACGGCCGTCCCGCATAGTGCACTTGACCAGGCCAAGTCAAGGTCTGTCTTTTCTCGCGTTACTCCGGTCAAATGTCGTCACTTGAGACGCGTGCTGCGCCGGACCGACCCCTCACTTTCGCTCCGTGCCTGCGGCCGCGGGAGGGGAACAACATCAAGTGAGCAGGAACACCTCGTCCAAGCGACGAGTCATCCGCGCTGCCGCGGTCACCGTGACCATGGCCGCCTGCGCGGCGACGATGTCCGTCTACACCATGGCCCAGGCCGACGAGCAGTGGACCACCACTGCCGCCGCCGACAAGGTCGCGGACCAGAAGGACCCGTCGGCGAAGGCGCTGAAGTCCGACCACGAGTACGAGGGTCCGTTCAGCAAGCAGCAGGAGCAGGCCCGCAAGGCCGCCCTCGAGGCCGTCGCGTCCGGTGAGAAGCCGGTCGAGACCCGCCGCGGCGGCTCCAAGGTCGTCAAGCTCGACGACCGCAAGTACGTCGAGCTGAACCGCGAGCGCACGGACAAGATCTTCACCATCCTCGTCGAGTTCGGCGACAAGGTCGACAACACGACCATGTTCGACCCGGACGGCGACGGCCCGCTGGAGCCCGTCAAGAAGTACGGCGGCGACCCCGGTCCGCTGCACAACAAGATCGCGAAGCCGGACCGCACGCAGGACAACAGCACCGCGTGGCGCTCCGACTTCAACCGTCAGTACTTCCAGGACCTGTACTTCGCCCCGGCCTCGTCGGGCAAGCACTCCCTGAAGACGTACTACGAGAAGACCTCCTCGGGCCGCTACTCGGTCTCCGGCACGGTCACCGACTGGGTCAAGGTCCCGTACAACGAGGCCCGTTACGGCTCGAACTACTGCGGCCAGTCCAACTGCGCCAACGTCTGGGACACCGTCCGCGACGGCGTCACCGCGTACTACAAGAAGCAGAAGGCTGCCGGCAAGACCGACGCCGAGATCAAGGCCACGCTGCAGAAGTACGACGTCTACGACCGTTACGACCACGACGGCGACGGCGAGTTCAACGAGCCCGACGGCTACATCGACCACTTCCAGATCGTCCACGCGGGCGAGGACGAGTCGGCCGGCGGCGGCGTCCAGGGCGAGAACGCCCTGTGGGCCCACCGCTGGTACGCCTACGGCACCGACGCCGGTTCCACCGGCCCGTCGGGCAACAAGGCCGGCGGCACCCAGATCGGCAAGACCGGCATCTGGGTCGGCGACTACACGATGCAGCCCGAGAACGGCGGCCTCGGCGTCTTCGCCCACGAGTACGGCCACGACCTCGGCCTCCCGGACCTCTACGACACCTCCGGTGGCGGCGAGAACTCGGTCGGCTTCTGGTCCCTGATGTCCGCCGGCTCCTGGCTCGGCATGGGCAAGGACTCCATAGGCGACATGCCCGGCGACATGACCGCCTGGGACAAGTACCAGCTCGGCTGGCTGAACTACGACGTGGCCAAGGCCGCGACGAAGTCCACCCACAAGCTGGGTGTCGCGGAGTACAACACCAAGGACAAGCAGGCCCTCAAGGTCACGCTGCCCAAGAAGAAGGTCACCACCACCGTCGTCAAGCCCGCCGCGGGCTCGAAGCAGTGGTGGAGCAACATGGGTGACGACCTCAAGAACACCCTGTCCCGCAAGGTGGACCTCACCGGCAAGGCCAAGGCCGAGCTCAGCCTCAAGGGCTGGTGGGACATCGAGAAGGACTACGACTACCTCTACACCGAGGTGTCGACCGACGGCGGCAGCAACTGGACGCCGCTCGACGGCACGGCCAACGGTGTCGCCATCCCGCGCGACGCCGCCAACAAGCCGGCGCTGACCGACGTCTCCGGCGGCTGGAAGAACCTGAAGTTCTCCCTGGACGCCTACGCCGGCAAGAAGATCGACGTCCGCTTCCGCTACCAGACGGACGGCGGCGCGGGCGGCAAGGGCTTCACCGCCGACTCGGTCAAGGTCGTCGCCGACGGCGCGACCCTGTTCTCCGACGGTGCCGAGAACGGCCTGAACGGCTGGACCGCCAAGGGCTTCTCCGCCATCGGCGAGTCCTTCTCGAAGTGGTACGCCCAGTACTACTTCGCCGAGAACCGCCAGTACGTCTCGTACGACAAGACCCTCAAGGTCGGCCCGTACAACTTCGGCTTCGCCGCCTCGCGCCCGAGCTGGGTCGAGCACTACAGCTACCAGACCGGTCTGCTGATGTGGCTGTGGGACACCTCGCAGAAGGACAACAACACCAGCGTCCACCCGGGCGCCGGTCTGATCCTTCCGATCGACTCGCACGCCAAGCCGATGAAGTGGAAGGACGGCTCGATCATGCGCAACAAGATCCAGCCGTTCGACGCGCCGTTCTCGAAGTACGACTCGAAGGCGTTCACCCTGCACAAGGCGGACGTCGCGACGGTCATCGGCGCCCACAAGGGCATCCCGGTCTTCAACGACCGGACCGGCACCTACTGGTACGCGTCGAACCCGACGGGCAGCGTCAAGACCGCTGACACCAACACCAAGATCTCGATCGTGGACCAGCCGCTGAGCGGCAACACGATCACGGTCCAGGTGGCCCCGGCCTCCTAAGGCCAGGTAAAACCGCAGGTCACAGCAGTATCGGCCGTCGCCCTCTAGCGGGCGGCGGCCGATCGCGTTTAGATGCCTGGTGCGGGGTGCTTGTTGACACCCCGGTCAACGGAGTCCATCTCGACGGGGGAGACGAAAGGGATGCCAGGCGGAGGTTTCGTCAAGTTGCCCGGCGGCAGCGTGGTGGTCGCACTCACGCTGCCCAGACCATCGGGCGGGCCGTCCGGAGCGGACGGCAAGGTGCGGGTGCTGGTGCACGCCGCGAACCGGGCCCGCGCCCTGACCAGGTTGCGGAACCTCGGGATGCGGGCGGTGTACCTGCGCGGGAACGCGGAGCCGCCCACCCCGGACGAGGTGACGGCGGTCCTGCACCACCCGGACGGCCTGCTGTGGCGGGGCGCCCCGGAGGACCCGCCGTGCCCCGCCCGGGCCGCCGGCGCCTGGGGGCAGCCCCAGGAGCTCTGGCACCCCATACGGGCCCTCCTGAGGGGCTCGCCGGCGGGCTGAGGCCGCTGCCGGGCCGGCCGAGGCCCCTCCCGGGCCGCACCCGGCCCGGAGCGGCCCCCTCCGCGCGGCCCTCTCCGGGGACGCCGCCTCCGGGCCGCCGTCCCGGGCTAGCGGACCACCGGCTGCCCGGAGAGCTTCACGCCCGCCTCCCGCAGCTCCTCCAGAGCCGCGGCGGTGGTGTGCGGGGCCACTCCGGCGGTCAGGTCCAGCAGCACCTGCGTGGTGAAGCCCGCCCGGGCCGCGTCCAGGGCCGTGGCCCTCACGCAGTGGTCGGTGGCGATGCCGACCACGTCCACCTCGGTGACCTCGCGGGCGCGCAGCCAGTCCGCGAGGCCCGTGCCGTTCTCGTCGGCGCCCTGGAAGCCGCTGTACGCCGCCTCGTACGCGCCCTTGTCGAAGACCGCGGCGATGGCGCCCGAGGCGACGGCCGGGGCGAAGTTGGGGTGGAAGCCCACGCCCTCCGTGCCCGCCACGCAGTGGACCGGCCAGGAGCGCTCGTAGTCCGGCTCGGCCGGCGGGTGGGCGAAGTGGGAGCCGGGGTCCACGTGGTGGTCCCGGGTGGCCACGACGTGCCGGTAGCCCGGGGTGGCCTGGCCGATCAGCTCGGTGATGGCGGCGGCGACGTCCGCGCCGCCGGAGACCGCGAGACTGCCGCCCTCGCAGAAGTCGTTCTGGACGTCTACGACGATCAGTGCCCTGTGCATGGCGCGGTCCTTAGTGAGAAGTGACGGATGTGGTCGGTGGCGGCTCCCCTGGAGGCCTTTCCCCCACCCGGTGGGTGGGGGAAACCCGGGCGGGCCGGGGCCCGGGGCGGGCGCCGCGGCCGTGCGCCCGCGCGGTCAGGCGTATTCGGTCGGGATGACCGCTTCGCCCCGCGAGAGCTGCAGCGCGGACATCGGCAGCCCGCCGCGCGCGGCCCGGTGCCGGGTCCGGGCGGCCTCCAGCGGCTCGCGACCGGTCACCTCCCCGCCCTTGACCAGCTCGACCAGCAGCTGCCGGCCCGACAGCGCCGCGGGCACCGGGCCGGTGCCCACGACCTCGGCCTCGGCGACGCCCTGCTCGTCCAGCCGGCGGGCCGCCCACTTGCGGCCGCCGTGCGAGACCTTGCCGCCGCTCGACTTCTTGGCCACCGGCTGGAGCGGGGCCTTCGGGTCGGCCGAGGTGGCCCGGGCCACCAGCTTGTAGACCATCGAGCAGGTCGGGTGCCCGCTGCCGGTGACCAGCTGGGTGCCCACGCCGTACGCGTCCACCGGGGCCGCCGCCAGGGAGGCGATGGCGTACTCGTCCAGGTCCGAGGTGACCACGATCTTCGTGTTGACCGCGCCCAGCTCGTCGAGCTGCTGCCGCACCCGGTGGGCCACCAGGAGCAGGTCACCGGAGTCGATGCGGACCGCGCCCAGGTCGGTGCCGGCCACCTCCACGGCGGTGCGGACGGCCTCGGCCACGTCGTACGTGTCCACCAGGAGGGTGGTTCCGCGGCCCAGGGAGGCCACCTGGGCGGTGAACGCGTCGCGCTCGGTGTCGTGCAGCAGGGTGAAGGCGTGGGCGCTGGTGCCGACGGTCGGGATGCCGTACCGGAAGCCGGCGGCCAGGTCCGAGGTGGAGGTGAAGCCGCCGACGTACGCGGCGCGCGAGGAGGCCACGGCGGCCAGCTCGTGGGTGCGCCGGGCACCCATCTCGATCAGCGGCCGGTCCCCGGCGGCCGAGGCCATCCGGGAGGCGGCGGCCGCGATGGCCGAGTCGTGGTTGAGGATCGACAGGATCACGGTCTCCAGCAGCACGCACTCGGCGAAGCTGCCCTCGACGCGCAGGATCGGCGAGCCGGGGAAGTAGACCTCGCCCTCCGGGTAGCCCCAGATGTCACCCGAGAAGCGGTACGAGGAGAGCCAGTCCAGGGTGCGCATGTCCACGATCGCCCGCTCGCGCAGGAACTCCAGCACGGCGCCGTCGAAGCGGAAGTTCTCCACCGCGTCCAGCACGCGTCCGGTGCCCGCCACGACTCCGTAGCGGCGCCCCTCGGGCAGGCGGCGGGTGAAGACCTCGAAGACCGAGCGGCGGTCGGCCGTGCCGTTGGCCAGCGCGGCCTGCAGCATCGTGAGCTCGTAATGGTCCGTGAAGAGCGCTGTCGACGGCACGTCCACCGGCAGGCCCAGGTCCGCAGGGTTCATGTCAGGGATGCTACTCCACATCTCGTCAAACTGACGAGATCTCCCGCGTGCCGTTGCGCCGTCAACCGGCAAGCCCCCGCTCGGCGGCCGTCACGGCGAGGTGGCAGCATGGGACGAGTGAGTGTTGCTCCCATTGAGATCGAACGCACCGAATCGGCCGAGGAGACCCGCGCGGTCCCTGAACCGGACGTCCCCTGGGTCACCCTGGTGCACAACGACCCGGTCAACCTCATGAGCTACGTGACCTACGTCTTCCAGGCCTACTTCGGCTACTCCAAGGACAAGGCGCACAAGCTGATGCTGGACGTCCACCACAAGGGTCGGGCGGTGGTCTCCAGCGGGACCCGCGAGGAAATGGAGCGCGACGTGCAGGCCATGCACGGCTACGGCCTGTGGGCGACCCTCTCGCAGGACCGCGGCTGATGGCCGCGCGTCCGGGCACCTTCGTGCCCCTCAAGGGCGGCGGCGCGGCCGTCGCGCTCGACGAGATCGAGATCTCCATCCTCCGCTCCCTGGCCGTGCAGCTGCTGGAGCTCATCGGACCCGGCGACGAGCCCGCCGAGGACGCCGACCCGCTCGCCGCCCTCTTCGCCGAGGGCCCGAGCGAGCCCCCGTCCGACCCCGCACTGGCCCGCCTGTTCCCCGACGCCTACGGCAGCCCCGACGGCCCGGCCGAAGGCGAGGACCCCGAGCAACTGCGGTCCCGGTCCGCGGAGTTCCGCCGGTTCACCGAGAACGACCTGCGGACCCGCAAGCGCGAGGACGCGCTGGCCGTCGTACGCAGCCTCGACGCCCTCACTCCCGCCGGGGACGGCGGCGCGGTGCTCGAACTGACCGGCGAGCAGCCGCTGCGCTGGCTGGGCGCGCTCAACGACCTGCGCCTGACCATCGCGGCCCGGCTGGAGATCGCCGAGGACGACCAGGTCGAGCAGCTCTACCGGCTGCCCGACGAGGACGTGCGCAAGCCGATGGTGATGGCCTACCTCTGGCTGGGCGGGCTCCAGGAGACGCTGGTCGACACGCTGGCGACGTGATGTCCTGAGGGCCCCGGTTTGAGCATCCCCTGAGGTGTTCGCTCAGAGGACCCTCAAATCCGGATAACGATCAGATCACCGCGATGCGGTGATCTGATGTTTTTGTGGGCCGGTGTCCCGAATTTCCTGTGAGCTGTGTCCCATTTCGTACCGCGGATCATCGTTTCAACCGTGATAGATCTTCACGACCGCCGCGGGCACCACCCCTGCTCGGGGCGGCGCTTTGGGCCGACTGACCGTCGGCGTGCACTCCATCCGTATCCGGGGGGATCGAGGACCCGATCCGCAGCCACTTCAGAAGGCGCGGGTCGGCAATGGAGAAAGGCGCACCACCATGACCTCAGCGCAGGTCGAAAAGCAGCACGACGGCAATGAGGCCGAGGGTTCCGCATCCGGCGAGGGATACCACCGCGCGCTCGGCGCCCGCCAGATCCAGATGATCGCGATCGGCGGCGCCATCGGCACCGGCCTCTTCCTGGGCGCGGGCAAGGCCATCTCCAAGGCCGGCCCCAGCCTGATCCTGGCGTACGCCATCGCGGGCCTGGTCATCTTCTTCATCATGCGGGCGCTGGGCGAACTGCTCATGTACCGCCCCGTGTCGGGCTCCTTCTCGGAGTACGCCCGCGAGTTCGTCAGCCCCTTCGCCGGCTTCGTCACCGGGTGGACGTACTGGCTCTTCTGGGTGGTCACCGGCATCACCGAAGTCACCGCGGCCGCCCAGTACATGGCCTTCTGGACGCACGACAGCTTCCCGCAGTGGGCCTACGCGCTCATCTTCACGGTGATCCTGTACGGCGCGAACCTCATCTCCGTGAAGCTCTTCGGCGAGCTGGAGTTCTGGTTCTCCATGGTCAAGGTCACCGCCATCGTCGGCATGATCCTGATCTGCGCCGGCATCCTGACGATCGGCTTCTCCGACGCCGCCGCCACCGCCTCGGTCTCCAACCTCTGGAACGACGGCGGCTTCTTCCCCAAGGGCCTCGGCGGCACGCTGATGACCCTCCAGATCGTGATGTTCGCCTTCCTCGCCGTCGAGCTGGTCGGCGTCACCGCCGGCGAGTCCAAGGACCCCGAGAAGACCCTCCCCAAGGCCATCAACACCGTGCCGTGGCGGATCGCCGTCTTCTACGTCGGCGCGCTGATCATGATCCTCTCGGTCGTCCCGTGGACCCACTTCCAGCCCGGCGTCAGCCCCTTCGTCGCCGCCTTCGAGAAGATGGGCCTCGGCGTCGGCGCCGCGATCGTCAACTTCGTCGTGCTCACCGCCGCCCTCTCCTCCTGCAACTCGGGCATGTACTCCACCGGCCGCATGCTGCGCGACCTCGCGCTCAACGGCCAGGGCCCGAAGTTCTTCACCAAGCTCACGAAGAACGGCACCCCGCTGGTCGGCACCACCTTCTCCGCCGCCCTGATGCTCGTCGGCGTCTGGATCAACTACGTCGCCCCCGGCAAGGCCTTCGACTACGTCGTCTCCTTCGCCACCATCTCCGGCATGTGGGCCTGGATCATGATCCTGGTCTGCCAGATCCGCTACCGCGCCAAGGCCGACCGCGGCGAGCTGCCGACCTCGCCCTTCCGGGCGCCCGGAGCCCCGTACACCAGCTGGTTCGCGCTGCTCTTCATCGGCATGGTCATCGTGATGATGGGCGTCGACAAGGACGCGCGCGTCTCGCTCTACTGCGCGCCGCTGTGGGGCCTGGTGCTGTTCGTCTCGTACCAGTTCCTCAAGAGCCGCAACCCCGAGAACGCGGCCTTCGCCAAGCGCTGAGCCGACCGGCCCGGGGTGCTCCCCGGGCCCTGGAACCGGCCTCGTGTCCAGCATCCGGGCCCTTCCGTACCATCCGTCGGTACGGAAGGGCCCGTCTGCTTATCCTGTCGCTCATGCTGACCCTCACCCAGGCCCTGTACGACCAGATCGTCGCGCACGCCCGCGCGGACCACCCCGACGAGGCGTGCGGAGTGGTGGCGGGGCCGGCGGGCACCGGACGCCCCGAGCGCTTCATCCCGATGCTCAACGCCGCACGTTCGCCCACGTTCTACGAGTTCGACTCCACGGACCTGCTCAAGCTGTACCGCGAGATGGACGACCGGGACGAGGAGCCCGTGATCATCTACCACTCGCACACGGCGACCGAGGCCTACCCGTCCCGCACCGACGTCACCTACGCGAACGAGCCGGGCGCCCACTACGTCCTGGTCTCCACCGCGGACACCGACGGCGGGGAGTTCCAGTTCCGCTCGTACCGCATCGTCGAGGGCGAGATCACCGAGGAAGAAGTGCAGGTCGTGGCCTCCTACTGACCACATCGTGAGCGGTTGGCGTCCACGATGCGGGATCACACTCCAAACGTCAGACCGGGAATCGTTAACATGACCGCATGGTTTCCCACGACGTGAGCATCGAGACGCCCAGCAGGACCCTGCTCGTGGCGCGGCTGCACGTCGACCTGTGCCGCCTCGCCAGCGCGATCTGTCCCGCCTGAACCCCGCCCGGACCCCGCGTCCGGGACCCGGAGCCGCACGTCCCCCCGCGCGGGGGGCCCGTAGCCGCGCGCACACCCGGCGCCCGCCGCCGCCCACCGACGCCGCCCGTCACACCGATCCCTGGAGCCTTGCCATGGCCATCGAGGTCCGCATCCCGACCATCCTCCGCACCTACACCGACGGCCAGAAGGCCGTCGAGGGCACCGGAACCACCCTCGCCGAGCTCTTCGCGGACCTCGAGACCCGCCACAAGGGCATCGAGGAGCGCATCGTCGACGGCGGCCAGCTCCGCCGCTTCGTGAACGTCTACCTCAACGACGAGGACGTCCGCTTCCTCGACGGCATCGCCACCCAGGTCGCCGACGGCGACAACGTCACGATCCTCCCGGCCGTGGCCGGCGGCTCGAAGTAAGCGGCACGCCCGATGCGATACGACTCCCCGCTGGCGGCGGTCGGCAACACCCCGCTGGTCCGCCTGCCCCGGCTGTCCCCCTCCGAGGACGTCCGCATCTGGGCCAAGCTGGAGGACCGCAACCCGACCGGCTCGATCAAGGACCGCCCCGCGCTCCACATGGTCGAGCAGGCCGAGAAGTCCGGCCGCCTGTACCCGGGCTGCACCATCCTGGAGCCCACCTCGGGCAACACCGGCATCTCGCTCGCCATGGCGGCCAGGCTCAAGGGCTACCGCATCGTGTGCGTCATGCCGGAGAACACCAGCCAGGAGCGCCGGGACCTGCTGGCCATGTGGGGAGCCGAGATCATCTCCAGCCCGGCCGCGGGCGGCTCCAACACGGCCGTCCGGGTCGCCAAGGAACTCGCCGCCGAGCACCCCGACTGGGTGATGCTCTACCAGTACGGCAACCCGGACAACGCCGGCGCGCACTACGCCACCACCGGCCCGGAGATCCTCGCCGACCTGCCCTCCATCACCCACTTCGTGGCCGGCCTGGGCACCACCGGCACCCTGATGGGCGCCGGCCGCTACCTGCGCGAGCACAAGCCGGACGTGAAGGTCGTGGCCGCCGAACCGCGCTACGACGACCTGGTCTACGGCCTGCGCAACCTCGACGAGGGCTTCGTCCCCGAGCTGTACGACGCCTCCGTGCTCACCACCCGCTTCTCGGTGGGCTCGGCCGACGCCGTCACCCGCACGCGGGAACTCCTCCAGCAGGAGGGCATCTTCGCCGGCGTCTCCACCGGCGCCGCCCTGCACGCGGCCATCGGCGTCGGCCGGAAGGCCGTGAAGGCGGGGGAGTCCGCCGACATCGTCTTCGTCGTCGCCGACGGCGGCTGGAAGTACCTGTCGACGGGCGTCTACACGGCGGCCACCACCGAAGAGGCCATCGAGACGCTCCAGGGCCAGCTCTGGGCCTGAGGCCGCCCAGGGCCCGGGGACCCCGGGCCTGAAGCCCCTGCTCCACGGGGCTCCCCGGCACGGGCTGCGCGCCACGGGGCTCCGCGGCCGGGGCCTCGGGGCCTCAGGCCTCGGGGCCTGGAACCCCCTCGGGGCCTGGAACCCCCTGGGGTCCTGGTGCCCTCCCGGGCCGAGCCCCCGACGTCACCCGGCGAGGTGGCGGACCTGGTCCCACAGGACCGGGTCCACCACCCCGACCCGGCGGCGGAAGTCCCACACCGCGACCTCCCGCAGCTCGTCCGTCTCCAGGAAGCTCGGCCGCCCGTGCGCGTCGCCCACCACCCCCGGCGGCAGCGCGATCACCCCGGGCCGCTCGTCGTGGTACTTGCTGGTGATCTTGATGACGCGCGCCACCCGCCCCCGTACCGCGAGCACCAGACACGGCCGGTCCTTCTCGCCCGGCCCGTCCTCGAACGGCACCATGGCCCACCAGATCTCCCCGGGCTCCGGCCGCCTCCGCGGCCCCGGCCCGTGCGGCCCGCCCGGCGGACGGCCCGTCCCGGGCCGCGCCGGGGGCCGCGCCGGACGGCGCCCCATCAGCACCACCGCCACGGCCAGGCCCACCGCGGCGGCCAGCGCCGGCCACCAGGACGTGTCCATGCCCCGACGGTAACCGCGCTCCCGCCGCCCGTCGCGGCGACATCGCTGGCCGCGTGTACGGAGGGTCGCTCACCCGGGTGACAGCGCAGGTGAGTTCGCCCACACAGGCCTGCCGCAGAGGAGCGGCCGGCCGGTCCGCGCCGTACCTTTGACGGACGCACGGCCCCCGTCGCCCCCGCCGTCCCACGTCCACGGACCGTCCACGGAGGTTCCTGCTCCATGAAGCTCACCGTCGTCGGCTGCTCCGGCTCGTTCCCCTCAGCGGAATCGGCCTGCTCGAGCTACCTCGTCGAGGCCGACGGCTTCCGGCTGCTCCTCGACATGGGCAACGGCGCCCTCGGCGAGCTGCAGCGCCACTGCGGTCTCTACGACCTCGACGCGATCTTCCTCAGCCACCTGCACGCCGACCACTGCATCGACATGTGCGCGTACTTCGTGGCCCGCTACTACCGCCACGAGGGCGGCCGCTGCGGCACCATCCCGGTCTACGGGCCCGAGGGCACCGAGCAGCGGCTGACCACGGCGTACGAGGACGTGCCGCACGAGCGGTCCATGAGCGAGGTCTTCGACTTCCGGACCCTGAAGTCCGGCAGCTTCGAGATCGGCCCGTTCCAGGTCCGCACGGAGCGGGTCGCCCACCCCGTCGAGGCGTACGGCATCCGGGTGGAGCACGGCGGCCGCTCCCTCACCTACTCGGGCGACACCGGCGTCAGCAGCGCGCTCGACGCGCTCGCCGAGGGCACCGACCTCTTCCTGTGCGAGGCCTCCTTCACCCACGGCAAGGAGGACATCCCCGACCTGCACCTCAACGGCCGCGAGGCCGGGGAGTACGCCCAGCGCGCCGGCGCCGGCCGCCTGGTCCTCACCCACATCCCCCCGTGGACGGACGCCCAGATCAACCTCGCCGACGCCCGAGCGGCCTACGACGGCCCCACGGACCTGGCCCACGCAGGCGCAACCTACGAAATCTGACCCCCCGCCCGGCGGTCCCCGCCGGGACCGGGGCAGGGCCTACCAGGCCCCGCCCGCCGCACTGCCGTCCCCGAGGCGAGGCCGGCGCCCCGACAGGGCCATCCGGTTCCACGTGTGCCGGCGTCCGCGCACCGCCACCGAGTAGGCGTACATCACCTCCGGGTCGCACATGCCCGGCAGGTACGAGTCGCCGAAGTGGTGGGCGTCGAACCCGGCCTCCTTGGCGTTCAGCGCGAGCTGCGGCACGACGTCCCGGTGCGCCCCCTCCTGGCTGGTTCCGATCGCTCCCATCACCACCGCCCCCGCGTCCTGCACCGCCGCGACCGCCTCGGCGGCCAGCTCCCGGGTCACCCCGGGCAGCGTGCCGGGCAGCGGCATCACCACGCCGTCCGCCCCCGCCTCGACCAGAGCCGTCAGCCGCGCCGTGGTCACCCGCTCGGGATGCCCGGCGTGGTGCATCTTCCCCGACCACAGCGCCGCGTCCGGGCCGAGCCCGGCGCGCAGCTCCTCGGTGACCCGGGCCATGGCCGCGTACGAGCCCCCCGTGCCGGGGTTGGCCGTGATGCACAGCAGCGCAGCGCCCATGTCGACGAGCCGCTTGGCGTACTCGGGCCGGGCGCGCCGGATCTCCGGTACGTCGCCGGGCTCCAGGTTGACCCCGACCGGGCGGCCGATCACCCGGGCCAGCTCGGTGAAGGAGGTGAACTCGCCGAGCCCGGGCAGCCGCAGCCGCTCGCCGTCCCAGGCCCGCTCGATCAGGTTCAGCACCACGACGTCCGCGCCGAACGCGGCCACCAGCTCGGCGTTGTGCACGCCCCGACCGTCCGGGTGGGGGGAGAGTGCGGCCCGTTCCGCGAACACCTCGGCCACGATGGTCCGCCCTTCGGCGGCCGCCACGGCCCGGGTCAGGGCCCGTCCGCGCAGGGCGGCGAGCTGGTCGCGGTCGAGGTCGAGAATGCGCTGTTCGGTCATGTTTCGACCGTAATCGCCGGGACATGCGTGAAGCCCCCGCCTTTCGGTCTGAAAGGCGGGGGCTTCGGTCCCTTACGGGAGTGCTGCCGTGGGCGGGGCCGTGCCTACTTGGCCTCGGCCTTCAGGAGCTCGGCGAGCTCCTCGTCGGACTCGCGGCCCGGCGTCGGGAGGTTGAACTTGGTGATCGCGAAGCGGAAGACCACGTAGTAGACGGCGGCGAAGCAGAGGCCGACACCCGCGAGCATCCAGGGCTTCTCGGCGATGCCGAGGTTCAGGAAGAAGTCGACCGCGCCGGCGGAGAAGCCGAAGCCGTCACGCATGCCGAGGGCCCAGGTCAGCGCCATCGAGATACCGGTCAGCACCGCGTGGATCGCGTACAGCACCGGGGCGATGAACATGAAGGTGAACTCGATCGGCTCGGTCACGCCGGTGACGAAGGCGGTGAGCGCGAGGGAGAACATCATGCCGCCGACGACCTTGCGGCGCTCGGGGCGGGCGCAGTGGGTGATCGCGAGGCAGGCCGCCGGGAGGGCGAACATCATGATCGGGAAGAAGCCGGTCATGAACTGTCCGGCGGTCGGGTCGCCGGCGAGGAAGCGGGCGATGTCGCCGTGGACCGCGCCGTTGGCACCGTCGAACGAGCCGGCCTGGAACCACGGGAAGGAGTTGAGCAGGTGGTGCATGCCGATCGGGATCAGCGCACGGTTGGCGACACCGAACAGACCCGCGCCGACGGCGCCGGAACCGGTCAGCCACTCGCCGAAGTTGTGCAGACCGGTGCCCAGGACCGGCCAGATCAGGCCGAAGACGATGCCGGTGAGCAGACCCGCGAAGGCGGAGAGGATCGGGACCAGGCGGCGGCCGCCGAAGAAGCCCGCCCAGTCCGGCAGCTTGGTCCGGTAGAACTTCTGGTAGAGCAGGGCCGTGATGATGCCCATCACGACGCCGCCGAGCACACCGGCGTTGACCGGCGCGTCGTTCATGACGATCTTGCCGTTCACGACCGAGGCGACCTGCGGCAGGTTGCTGTCGGTGAAGGTCGCGAGCACCTTCTGGAAGACCAGGTAACCGGTGACGGCGGCCAGGGCGGTGGAGCCGTCCGACTTCTTCGCGAAGCCGATCGCGATGCCGACGGCGAACAGCAGCGCCATGTTGTCGAGGATCGCGCCACCGCCGGCGGCCATGTAGCCGGCGATCTTGTTGACGAAGGTCGGCAGGTTCGCGCTGCCGAGCATGTCGCCCGCGCCGAGGCGCAGCAGGAGGGCGCCGGCGGGCAGCACCGCGACGGGGAGCATGAGGCTCCGGCCGATGCGCTGCATGACAGCCATCGCGCCGGAGCCCTTCTTGTCAGCCGCGGGGGCGGCGCTAGCCGTGGTCACAACTTCCTCCAGAAGGCAAGGCGCCGCCTGGGGGGTTTGAGCCACGGGGGGACGGCGACGTCTCGGAAATGGGGGCACGTGAGCGCGGAAACCCGCTCGCGTGGTCTACACCAATGGGTGGTGTAGACCAGTTGTAGCACGGTGAGGGATAGATAAGGAACCTTCGATAAACTGTGGTCTACACCACACGACGAAGGCCCCCGGACCGGTGATCGGAGGGCCTCTGCGGGGCGGGCCGAAGGGCCCGGTCGCTATGCCTTGGTGACGTCCTTCTGCATCTCCTCGATCTCCTCGTCGGACTCGCGGCCCGGCGTCTTCAGGTCGAACCTGGTGATCGCGAAGCGGAAGATCGCGTAGTAGAGGGCCGCGAAGCCCAGGCCGATCGGGATGATCAGCCACGGCTTGGTGGCCAGCCCCCAGTTGATGACGTAGTCGATCAGGCCGGCCGAGAAGCTGAAGCCGTCGTGCACGCCCAGCCCCCACGTCACCGCCATCGACACGCCCGTGAGCAGCGCGTGCACCGCGTACAGCGCCGGCGCCACGAAGAGGAACGAGTACTCCAGCGGCTCGGTGATGCCCGTGACGAACGAGGTCAGGGCCACCGACAGCATCAGGCCGCCCACCTCCTTGCGGCGCTGCGGCTTCGCGCAGTGCGTGATCGCCAGGGCGGCGGCCGGCAGCGCGAACATCATGATCGGGAAGAAGCCCGTCATGAACAGACCCGCGTTCGGGTCGCCGTTCAGGAACATCGCGATGTCGCCGTGGACCGTCTGCCCCTCGGGCGTCGTGTAGCTGCCGAACTGGAACCACACCGGCACGTTCAGGAACTGGTGCAGGCCGATCACCAGCAGGGCGCGGTTCGCGATGCCGAAGATGCCGGAACCCCACGCGCCCAGGTCCACGAGCCAGTCGGAGAAGCTCTCCAGCGCGTCACCGACCGGCGGCCAGACCCCGAGGCAGATCACCGCGAAGCCGATCGCGACGAACGACATGATGATCGGCACCAGCCGGCGGCCGTTGAAGAAGCCGAGCCAGTCGACCAGCTTCACCCGGTGGTACCGCTGCCAGAACCACGCCGACAGCAGGCCCATGATGATGCCGCCGAAGACGCCCGGGTTCTGGAACGTGTACTCGGCGAACGTGTCGTCCGCCCCCAGGCAGCCGCCGCCGACGTCCGTCGTGTCCGTCGGGCAGGGCTCGGGGAACACCCGCAGCACCCCCCGGTACACCAGGAAGCCCGCCACCGCCGCCAGGGCGGTCGAGCCGTCCGCTTTCTTGGCCATGCCGATCGCGACGCCGATGCAGAACAGCAGCGGGAGCCCGAGGTCGGCGTTGAGCAGGGCGCCGCCCGCCGCCGCCATGACCTTCGCGACGTCCACCCAGTTCAGGCCGTCCTTGCCGAAGACGTCCGGCTGCCCCAAGCGGTTGAGGATGCCCGCCGCCGGCAGCACGGCGATCGGCAGCTGGAGGCTGCGGCCCATCTTCTGCAGGCCCTGGAACAGACCGTTCCACCACCTCGGCTCCGGCTCCGCGGCCGCGCTGCTGGCGCTCATCGGCGTCCTCCCTGCCACCACCAGGTTTGGCGGTTGCCGCACACTGGTGTAGACCAGTCGTAGATACGGTCCGAGCGGCCACCCCCAGAGGCGCACCGCTACTGATCGTCATCATTCGGCACAGTCGGGACCAACGCCTCGTGAAGATGGTCCAACCGTGGGTTACCGTGACAAAGCGGGCCACCCGCGACCGGCAACATGCCGCCGAGACTCGTTCCTTGAAGACAGGGGAAAGACACATGGCCACCAAGGCTGAGAAGATCGTCGCCGGGCTCGGCGGTATCGAGAACATCGAAGAAGTCGAAGGCTGCATCACCCGCCTCCGCACCGAAGTCGTCGACCCCACCAAGGTCGACGAAGCCGCACTCAAGGCCGCCGGCGCCCACGGCGTCGTCAAGATGGGCACCGCGATCCAGGTCGTCATCGGCACCGACGCCGACCCCATCGCCGCCGACATCGAGGACATGATGTGAGCTGAGCCCACCGGCTCACCCGCCCCTCCCCACGCAGGCCCCGACCGGCAAACCCCGGCCGGGGCCTCCGCGCACAACGGCTACGCTCGTCCCATGTCTCGCATCGACGGCCGCACGCCCGAACAGCTCCGCCCGGTCACCATCGAACGCGGATGGAGCAAGCACGCCGAGGGCTCCGTCCTCATCTCCTTCGGCGACACCAAGGTCTTCTGCACCGCCT
The DNA here is from genome assembly GCF_044759225.1 of Streptomyces sp. NPDC101132. NCBI lineage: Bacteria > Bacillati > Actinomycetota > Actinomycetes > Kitasatosporales > Streptomycetaceae > Streptomyces > Streptomyces sp. NPDC101132. The sequence continues at coordinate 134,550 of NZ_JBIVYX010000012.1, read as the reverse complement.
CCTTCACCGAAGGCGTCCCCCGCTGGCGCAAGGGCAGCGGCGAAGGCTGGGTCACCTCCGAATACTCGATGCTCCCCCGCTCCACCAACACCCGCGGCGACCGCGAATCCGTCCGCGGCAAGATCGGCGGCCGCACCCACGAGATCAGCCGCCTCATCGGCCGCTCCCTCCGCGCCGTCATCGACTACAAGGCCCTCGGCGAGAACACCATCGTCCTCGACTGCGACGTACTCCAGGCCGACGGCGGCACCCGCACCGCCGCCATCACCGGCGCCTACGTCGCCCTCGCCGACGCCGTCTCCTGGGGCCAGCAGAAGAAGCTCGTCAAAGCCGGCCGCAAGCCCCTCACCGGCACCGTCGCCGCCGTCAGCGTCGGCATCGTCGACGGCGTCCCCCTCCTCGACCTCTGCTACGAGGAAGACGTCCGCGCCGAAACCGACATGAACGTCGTCTGCACCGGCGACGGCCGCTTCGTCGAAGTCCAGGGCACCGCCGAAGGCGAACCCTTCGACCGCAAGGAACTCAACGCCCTCCTCGACCTCGCCGCCGGCGGCTGCGCCGACCTCGAAGCCATCCAGCGCCAGGCCCTCGGCCTCTGACCGGCCCCGCCGGCACCACCACCAGGCCACCCGCGCAACCAACCCGCCGGACCGCCGCGTCTTGACGGATACGGGCGCACAGACCCAAGCTTCGGCACTGTGCGCCCGTCCGCACAAGATCCGACAACCGGGGGGACCCGCATGACCACGTACCGCCGCACCGCCGCGCTCGCGATCGCCGCCCTCATAGCCGCCCCCGCCCTCACCGCCTGCAGCGCCATCAACACCGCGCTCGACTGCGCCCAGACCGCCGTCGCCATCACCGACGCCGTCAACGACCTCCAGCAGGCCGTCTCCCAGGCCGGCAACAGCCCCCAGGACGCCCAGAACGCCCTCAACGAGATCGACCAGAACCTCAGGTCCATCGGCGACAAGACCGACAACGCCGACCTCGGCAAGGCCATCGACTCCCTCACCACCGGCGTCGACAACGTCCGCAAGGCCATCGAGCAGGGCAACCCCACCCCCGACGTCACCCCCGTCGTCGACGCCGCCTCCGAAATCAGCAAGGTCTGCTCGCCCGGATAATCGACGCCATGACCCGTCTCATCCTCGCCACCCGCAACGCGGGCAAGATCACCGAACTGCGCGCCATCCTCGCGGACGCCGGCCTGCCCCACGAGCTGGTCGGCGCCGACGCCTACCCCGAGATCCCGGACGTCAAGGAGACCGGCGTCACCTTCGCCGAGAACGCCCTGCTCAAGGCCCACGCCCTGGCCCAGGCCACCGGCCTCCCCGCCGTCGCCGACGACTCCGGCCTCTGCGTCGACGTACTCAACGGCGCCCCCGGCATCTTCTCCGCCCGCTGGGCCGGCCGGCACGGCGACGACCAGGCCAACCTCGACCTGCTCCTCGCCCAGCTCTCCGACATCGACGACGCCCACCGCGGCGCGCACTTCCGGTGCGCCGCCGCGCTCGCCCTCCCGGACGGCACCGAACGCGTCGTCGAGGGCCGCCTCCCCGGCACCCTCCGCCACACCCCCGCCGGCACCGGCGGCTTCGGCTACGACCCGGTCCTCCAGCCGCAGGGCGACACCCGGACCTGCGCCGAACTGACCCCGGCGGAGAAGAACGCGATCTCCCACCGCGGCCAGGCCTTCCGCGCCCTGATCCCGGTCATCCGGGAACTCCTGGGCTGAACGCACCAGGGCCGCCTCCCGCATGCGGGAGGCGGCCCTGGTGTTGGTACGCCCGGTCGGATTCGAACCGACATGCACGACCACCTAAAGATCGCCGCTCAGCCGTTGGCGTACGGGCGCGAGCAGAGCACACTCTACTGCGCCCGATGGACGTACGGGCACTCCCCAGAAGGCCTATCGGCTGCGCCTGCCCCCACGGCACCATGTGCTCGTCACCGCATGGCAGTTGGGGCACAGCAGCCGCAGGTTCTCGGCCCGGTCGTCACGCCAGTCGCCGTTGACGTGGTCGACCTCCAGGGTCAGGGGGCGGCCCTGCCACTCGGGAGCGGTCCCGCATTCCGCGCAGCGGGCCGGTACACCGATCTCGTCGAGAGCTCGGCGGAGCAGGTGGGTACGGGTGCGCTGTTTCCGGTCGTGTCGGACGAGGATGTCCGCCGCCGTCCTCGACGAGGTCGGTCCCGGCTTGCCCCGCATGTGTGCCTGCCCTAGGAAATGGGCCGTGCACAGCCGGTCCTCGCGGATCCACTGCTTCAGGACGGAGCGGTTGCTTCCCGAGTCGGGGCGGCCCAGGCGGCGGAGGGTTCCCGCCAGTGAATGGGAGGAAGCCACGGCCTCGCGCAGGGTCCGCCCGTCCGGCTTGACCCGCGCGCCGTGACGCCGGCGTGCGAAGTGCGAGACGTCGATCCCGAAGTGGTCGAACCTCGCCAGCAGGTAGCGGCCGAGCCGGCCGTACGGCTTGGTGCCGAGGAGCGAGATGACTTCATCGATGCTGCCGCAACGCTCCGCGGCCTCCGCGAGGACTTCTCGTGTGTAGCGGTTCCCGGAGGTCATCGCCGCCGCCCCTTCGAGCGGCCGCGGTACGTGTCCGTCGTGGAGTGGCAGTTGGGGCAGAGCAGGCGCAGGTTCTCGGGACGGTTGTTGCGCCAGTCGCCGTCGATGTGGTCGACCTCCAGCGGCAGGGGGCGGCCGCGCCAGGTCGGCGCCGTGCCGCACATCCGGCAGCGTTCGGCCACGCCGAGTGCCGTGAGAGCCTGCTTCAGCTGCCCGCTCTGCGCCCGGCGCGCGTGTGGACCCTCCTGCCTCACCAGCAAGGCTTCCGGTGTACGGCGGGTCTTCGGGCGGCCGGCCGACGACGGCAGGGTGAAGTGCGAGGTGTCGATGCCGAAGGCTTTCACGCGCCGGCTGATGTGCGTGTGATGACCCCCGACGACTTCAAGTCCGAGGCGCCTCATCACTTCGCACATGTTCGTCGACTCGGCGACCGCCTCGGCCAGCACCTCCCTCGTCCACCTCGTGCCCTCCCGCTCGAAGTGGGACGTGTCGACGCCGAGCTTCTTCATGCGTTCGCGGATGTAGTACCGCGTGCCGCTCTTCGGGTCCGCGCCCAGTTTCTCCAGTGCCTCCGTCAGCGTGCGGGACGAGCGGGCCGCCTCTGTCAGGGGGTCCTTCGTGTACGGGCTTTCCGGCATCGTGTTCCCTCCCCGGCCGCGTGTGCGGCGCTCGGATGGAGTAACGAGCCGGTATGCGGATGGTTGCGCCCGGTATGCGGAAGGGCCCGCGCCGGACGTACCGGTGCGGGCCCTTCCGGGAGGGCTGGGTCAGATGCCCAGGTCCTTGATGATCTTGGCTACGTGGCCGGTGGCCTTGACGTTGTAGAGGGCGCGCTCGACCTTGCCCTCCTCGTCCACCACCACGGTCGAGCGGATCACGCCGGTCACCGTCTTGCCGTACAGCTTCTTCTCGCCGTACGCGCCGTACGCCGCCAGGACCTCCTTGTCCGGGTCGCCGACCAGGGTGACCTTCAGGTGCTCCTTGTCGCGGAACTTGGCCAGCTTCTCCGGCTTGTCCGGGGAGACGCCGATGACGTCGTAGCCGGCGCCCGCCAGGAGGTCCAGGTTGTCGGTGAAGTCGCAGGCCTGCTTGGTGCAGCCGGGGGTCAGGGCGGCCGGGTAGAAGTACACGATCACCTTGCGGCCCTTGTGGTCCGCCAGCGAGACCTCGTTGCCGTCCGCGTCGGGCAGGGTGAAGGCGGGAGCCGTGTCGCCGGGCTGGAGTCGCTCGCTCATGTCCTCAAGTCTCCTCGGAAGGGGATCCGTACGGCACGAGCGTAAGCTGACAGACTGTCCACGTCGGACTACGCCCACCCACGACCATCACGGAGGCAGCGCGGTGTCGGATGTAAGGACCCCCGCCCAGATCGAGGCGGACATCATCCGCAGGCGCGAGCAGCTCGCGGAGACGCTCGACGAGATCGGCGTGCGCATGCACCCGCAGACGATCATCGGGGACGCCAAGGCCCGGGTGGCCTCGACGGTCGACGAGACCGCGGGCCGCGCCTTCGCCGCCGTGAACCGGGTGGTCACCGACCTCAAGGACGGCCTGCGCCACGAGGACGGTGCGCCGCGCCTGGAGCGCGTCGTGCCGGTGGCGATGCTCGCCGTGGGGCTGGTGGGCCTGCTGGCCGTGTCCGTGCGGCGCAGGCGCGGGTGACCCTGGGGGGCGCGGGGCGGGCGCGGACAGGTAGGTTCGTCACGTGAGCGAGAACCCCACCCACCACGACAAGCTGCCCATCCGGATGCTGCACGACCGTGTGCTGGTCCGGTCCGACTCGCCCGAGGGCGAGCGCCGCTCCGGCGGCGGCATCCTCATTCCGGCGACGGCCGCGGTGGGGAAGCGGCTGGCCTGGGCGGAGGTGGTCGCGGTCGGTCAGAACGTACGGACCGTGGAGCCGGGCGACCGGGTGCTGTACGACCCCGAGGACCGTGCCGAGGTGGAGGTGCGGGGTGTGGCGTACGTGCTGATGCGCGAGCGGGACCTGCACGCGGTGGCCGCGGAGCGGCTGGAGGGGTCGGAGGACTCCACCGGCCTGTACCTGTAGGAAGCCCGGACCTGCGGGAAGTCTTTCGGAGAGGGGCCGGTGACCTGGGTCACCGGTCCTTTTTTCGTGTTTTGCTACGGTGGTCTGGAACCCCGACGAGACGCGCCGTACCGGGTAGGACAAGACGACGCACCCCGTTCCGCTCTCGTTCCGGAGGTGCCGTCATGGCCTGGGTTCTTCTTCTCGTCGCCGGTCTGCTGGAGGTCGGCTGGTCGGTCGGCATGAAGTACACGGAGGGGTTCACGCGGCTCTGGCCGAGCGTGTTCACCGGTGCCGGCATCGTGGCGAGCATGGTGTTGCTGTCGTACGCGGCGAAGTCGCTGCCGATCGGTACGGCGTACGGCGTGTGGGTGGGGATCGGCGCGGCCGGTGCGGCGGTGCTGGGCATGGTGATGCTGGGTGAGCCGGTGACCGCCGCCCGGATCTTCTTCATCTGTCTACTGCTGGTGGCCGTGGTGGGTCTGAAGGCGACCTCGGGTCACTAGTTCCGCCGGTGTCGGTGCCGCCGGGGCCTCCGGTGGTGCCGCCCGTGGTGCCGCCTCCGTCGGTGCCGGTGGTGGTGGAGCCGGTGGTGCCCGTGGTGGTGCCGCCCGTGGTGCCGGTGGTGGCTCCGTCGGTGGTGCCGCCGTCGTTCCCCCCGTTGTTCCCGCCGGTCCCGCCCTGGCTCTGGCCCTGGTTGCGGCCGCCCTGGTTCCGGCCTTCGGTCTGGCCTTCGGTCTGGCCCTGGTTGCGGCCGGGGCGCTCGCGGTCGGGGCCCCGGGTGCGGGTGGGCTCGGCGGGCGGTACGTAGGCTGCGCCCGGCTGGAGTTCCAGGTCGAAGTCGACGGGGTCGGTGCCTTCCAGGGCGGCCGCGGTGTACGCGGCCCAGATGCGGGCGGGGTAGCCGCCGCCGTTGATGCGGGCCTCGCCGAGGGCGCCGTAGAGGGGCTGGAGGGTGCCGGCGTCGGGGTCCTGGCCCATGACGGCCACGACGGTGGCGAGTTCGGGGGTGTAGGCGGCGAACCAGGCGGCCTTGTCCTCCTCGGCGGTGCCGGTCTTGCCGGCGGCGGGGCGTCCGGCCGCGAGGGCGGCGGTGCCGGTGCCGCTCTCGACGACGCCCTGCAGCACGGCGGTGGTGGTGTCGGCGGCCTCGCGGGTGACGGCCTGGCGGGGGGTGCGGCGGGGGAGGGGGACGGAGTCGCCGTCCTTGGTGATCTTCTCGACGATGGTCCAGGGGGTGTGGCGGCCGTGGTCGGCGAGGGTGGCGTAGACCTGGGTCATGTCGAGGACGCTGGCCTGGAGGGTGCCGAGGGCCATGGCGGGCACGGCGTCGAAGGCGGGTACGTCTTCGGGCATTCCGAGGTCGATTGCGGTCCGCTTGACCTTGGTGGGGCCGACGTCGACGGCCATCTGTGCGTAGACGGTGTTGACGGAGTCGTTGGTGGCCTCGCGCACGGTGATGTCGCCGTAGGAGCGCTGGTCCTCGTTCTCGGGGGCGTAGGCGATGGCGGAGCCCTGGACGGGGCGCCGGTTGTCGCCGTTGTAAAGGGTGTTGGGGGTGATGCGGCGGCCGTCCTGGGTGGTGGATTCGTTCTGGACGGCGGCGGTGAGGACGAGGGGCTTGAAGGTGGAGCCGGGGGTGTAGTCGCGGCGGGTGGCGTTGTTGACGTACTGCCTGGTGTAGTCGATGCCGCCGTAGAGGGCGACGACCTTGCCGGTGGCGGGGTCGATGGAGGCGCCGCCGGCGCGGACGACGCGGTCCTCGGGGCGGTCGGGGTCGAGCCTGCTCATCAGCTGGTCCTGGACGGCTTCGACGAAGGCGGTCTGGCGTCGTCGGTCGATGGTGGTGGTGATGCGGTAGCCGCCGGCGGCGAGGTCGGACTCGTCGATGACCTTGGTGGCGAGGAGGTGGTCGCGGATGGTTTCGACGAGGTAGCCGCGCTGTCCGGACATGCCGGAGGGGGCGCGGACCTTGCCCGGTTCGGGGAAGGTGGTGGCGGCGCGTTCGGCGGGGTCGAGCCACTTCTTCTTGACCATGCCGTCGAGGACGTAGTTCCAGCGGGCGACGGCGCGGCCGCGCTGCTGGGGGTGGGCGACGACGTCGAAGGCGCTGGGGGAGTTGAGGAGGGTGGCGAGGTAGGCGCCCTCGGCGGTGGTGATGCGGCTGATGTCCTTGCCGTAGTAGGCCTGGGCGGCGGCCTGGATGCCGTAGGCGTTGCGGCCGAAGTAGCTGGTGTTGAGGTAGCCCTCCAGGATGGATTCCTTGGTCTCCTCGCGGCCCAGCTTGATCGCGATGAAGAACTCCTTGACCTTGCGCTCGATGGTCTGTTCCTGGCCGAGGTAGTAGTTCTTGACGTACTGCTGGGTGATGGTGGAGCCGGACTGCTTGCCCTTGCCGGTGAGGGTGTTCCAGGCGGCGCGGACCATGGCCTTGGGGTCGACGGCGCGTTCGCTGTAGAAGTCGCGGTCCTCGGCGGCGAGTACGGCTTCCTGGACGTTCCTGGGCACCTGGGCGAGGGGGACGTTCATGCGGTTGACCTCGCCGTCGCGGGCGAGCTGGGTGCCGTCGGCGTAGAGGTAGACGTTGCTCTGGGCGGTGGCGGCCTTGTTGGCGGGCGGGATGTCGACGAGGAGGTAGCCGGCGACGAGGGCGCCGCCGATGAGCAGGACGGTCAGGGTGAGGCCGCCGAGGAGCATGCGCCAGGTGGGGAGGAGGCGGCGCCAGCCGGTGCGGCGGCGCCGGGCGGGGCCGGGTCTTCCGGGGTGTCCGGCGGCCTGTTGGCCTGGGGTGGGGCCGGTCGGCGCGTCCGGATCCCGGGGGGTCCAGCCCCGCCGCGGTGACTCGTTGCTCATGTCTCCTGGGACTCCTCGGCCGGGTGTTCTGTCGCCCTGGTGGGCGATTTCTGTGGATCTGTACCCATGGAACTACGTCGCGAGCCGGTCGGCCGATATTCGGTCGCGCGGGTTCCCTCCGCCGCACTAAGCTCGCTCGCTTTGGCTGACAGGGGTTCAGGTACGGGCTTGGGGCACGGTTTCGGGCACGCGTTCAGACGGGTTTCCCGGTCAGGGGGTTGCGCCCGTCGCCCGCGCACGTCCGGATAACGATGCGGACCGCGGAAGGGAGTGAGCGGGGTGTGGTCGCAGGTGCGGCTGTACGCGGCGGTGGCGGCCGGGGGCTTCCGGCGGTACGCGACGTACGGGACGGCCACGGCGGCGGGGGTGTTCACGAACACCGTGTTCGGGTTCATCCTGGCGTACACGTACGCCGCGCTGTGGCAGGAGCGGCCCGGACTCGGCGGCTACGACCAGGCGCAGGCGCTGACCTTCGTCTGGGTGAGCCAGTCGCTGCTGGCGGCGGGGGCGCTGATCGGCGGCGGCTTCCAGGAGGAGCTGCAGGAGCGCATCCGTACGGGTGACATCGCGGTGGACCTGTACCGGCCGGCGGACCTCCAGCTGTGGTGGCTGGCGGCCGATCTGGGCCGGGCGGCCTTCCAGTTGCTGGGCCGGGGGGTGGTGCCGCTGCTCGCGGGGGCGCTGGTCTTCGAGCTGGCGCTGCCGTCGGATCCGGCGCGCTGGCTGCTGTTCCTGGTGTCGGTGTGGCTGGGGATGGTGGTGGGTTTCGCGCTGCGGTTCATCGTCGGGCTGGTGACGTTCTGGCTGCTCGACGGGGCGGGGGTGAACATGGTGGCGCTGCTGGTGTCGATGTTCTGCTCGGGGATGCTGCTGCCGCTGACCGTGTTCCCTGGCGCCTTCGGGGAGTTGGTGCGCCTGCTGCCGTGGTCGGCGATGCTGCAGGTGCCGCTGGACGTGCTGCTGGGGACGCACGCGGGGGCGGGTGCCGCGGGTCGGGCGCTGGGCTTCCAGGCGGGGTGGGCGGTGGTGCTGCTGGGGGCGGGGCGGCTGGTGCAGTCCGCGGCGACCCGGAAGGTGGTGGTCCAGGGTGGTTGAGGCGGTGCGGGGGTACGGGCTGATCGTCGGGATGTGGGTGCGGTCGACGCTCGCGTACCGGGCGTCGTTCCTGCTCGCGGTGGTGGCCGGTTTCCTCACGAGTGGGCTGGACTTCGTGGCGATCTACATCATGTTCCGGCACGTGGACGGGCTGGGCGGCTTCTCGCTGCCGGAGATCGCGCTGCTCTACGGGGCGACGACGGTGTCCCTGGGGCTGGCGGACCTGGTGCTGGGCAATTCGGACCGGGTGGGTGCGCTGATCAGGACGGGGGCGCTGGACACCATGCTGGTGCGGCCGGTGCCGGTGTTCGCGCAGGTCGCCGCGGACCGGTTCGCGCTGCGCCGGGTGGGGCGGATCTCGCAGGGCGCGGTGGTGCTGGTGTGGGGGCTGGCGGCGGCCGGGGTGGACTGGACGGCGGCGCGGGTGGTGCTGGTGCCGGTGATGCTGCTGGCCGGTGGGGGGATCTTCGCGGCGGTGTTCGTGCTGGGGGCGGCCTTCCAGTTCGTCGCCGGGGACGCGGCGGAGGTGCAGAACTCCTTCACGTACGGGGGGACGACGATGCTCCAGTACCCGCCGACCGTGTTCGCGCGGGAGGTGGTGCGCGGGGTGACGTACGTGGTGCCGCTGGCCTTCGTGAACTGGGTGCCGGCGCTGTACCTGCTGGGGCGCCCGGATCCGCTGGGGCTGCCGGACTGGGCGGCGTTCGTCAGTCCGCTGGTGGCGCTGGCGGCGTTCGTGCCGGCGGCGTTCGCGTGGCGGGCGGGGCTGCGGGCGTACCGGAGCACGGGCAGTTGACGGGCGGGGGGCGGGGCGTGCGGTACGGGCAGGTGGGGTGCGGGTTCGACGGGGTGTGCGAGGAAGGACCGGGATGGCGCTGATCGAGGTGGCCGACGTCGAGAAGGTCTTCGACGTACGACGGCGGGCGGGCCTGTTCCGCCGGGAGAAGACGCAGGTCAGGGCGGTGGACGGGATCAGCTTCGAGGTCCCGCGCGGCGAGGTGGTCGGGTACATCGGCCCCAACGGCGCGGGCAAGTCCACCACGATCAAGATGCTCACCGGCATCCTCACGCCGAGCGGCGGCCGGCTGCGGGTGGCCGGGGTGGATCCCTCGCGGGACCGGAACCGCCTCGCGCACCGGATCGGCGTGGTCTTCGGACAGCGCACCACCCTCTGGTGGGACCTGCCGCTGCGGGACTCGTACGCGCTGGTGCGCCGGATGTACCGGATCCCGGAGGCCCGCTACCGGGCCAACCTGGACCGGTGCGTGGAGCTGCTGGACCTGGGCGCGCTGCTCGACGTGCCGGTGCGGCAGCTGTCGCTGGGGCAGCGGATGCGCGGGGACATCGCGGCGGCGCTGCTGCACGACCCGGAGGTGCTGTACCTGGACGAGCCGACCATCGGCCTGGACGTGATCAGCAAGGCGAAGGTGCGGTCCTTCCTGCGGGAGCTGAACGCGGAGCGGGCCACGACGGTGCTGCTGACCACGCACGACCTCCAGGACATCGAGCAGCTGTGTGAGCGGGTGATGGTGATCGACCACGGGCGGATGGTCTACGACGGTCCGCTGGGCGGTCTGCACGAGGTGGCCGGTGCCGAGCGGACGCTGGTGGTGGAGCTGGAGCGGGAGCTCCCGCCGGTGGTGGTGAAGGGGGCGCGGACGGTGAAGGTGGAGGGGCCCCGGCAGTGGCTGGCCTTCCCGGCCGCGGATTCGGCGGCCCCGCTGGTGGCGGCGGTGGCGGCGGAGTACCCGCTGCTGGACCTGTCCGTGCGGGAGCCGGACATCGAGGACGTGATCGCACGGATGTACGCCGGGGGCGGGGTGTAGGTCCTAGGGTGGACGGTATGAGTGACGAGCTGCCCGAGCTGCGGGCTTCGGACGCCGACCGGGAGCGGGTGGCGGAGCGCCTGCGGGACGCCCTCGCCGAAGGACGCCTGGACATGGGGGAGTTCGAGGAGCGGCTGGAGGCGGCCTTCGCGGCGCGTACGTACGCCGAGCTGGCCCCGCTCACCCGGGACCTGCCCGCGCCGGGCGGCGGGGAGCCCGCGCCCCTGCCGTACGCGGCGCGGCCGGCGGGAGTGCCGGCCGGTGCGTCGTCCTGGCCCGCGCGGATCGGCGGGACGGGCACGTCGTCCGGGGCGGTGGCCGTGATGTCGGGCTTCCAGCGCAAGGGCCGCTGGACGGTGCCGGCGCGGTTCGACGCGGTGGCCTTCTGGGGCGGCGGTGAGATCGACCTGCGGGAGGCGACGTTCGCGGAGCGCGAGGTGGTGCTCAACTGCGTGGCCGTCATGGGCGGCATCCAGATCACCGTGCCGCCGGGGGTGGAGGTGGACGTGCGGGGCGTCGGTGTGATGGGGGCCTTCGACCAGCGCACGGCCGGGAGCGCGCCGGAGCCGGGGGCGCCGCGCGTGGTGGTGACCGGCTTCGCGTTCTGGGGCGGGGTCGAGGTGCGGACGAAGCCGCCGAAGGCCCGTCCGGGGCAGGCGGAGGGGCCGCCGCGCAAGGAGCTGTAGGGGCCTGCGGGCGGGGTCCCGCGGGGTGCCGTGCGCACCGGTTTATGCGGCTGGCCTTTGCCATCTTTTGACGGGTGTGCGGCAAGGCTGTTAAGCGCCTGTTGTCCTCTTGTGGGATCTCGGAGGGGTGGGTCAACCTTGCGTTGGCGTCCGGTAGTTGGGGACAGCGCACCGCTGTCCTTGACATGTCCCTGACCGGACTCCGGCATCCCCACACCCGAGGAGGACCCCCCACATGTCCGTGATGCGCCCACGACGACGCACACTCGCAGGACTCAGCGCGACCGCCGTCGCCGCGCTCGTGCTCGGCGCGGTCTCCGCGCTCCCCGCCACCGCGGCCGGCACCGCCGAGGGACAGATCGAGAACGCGGGCGCCCCCGGCGCCATATCCGGCAGCTACATCGTCACCCTCGACGGCGCCGCCGCCGACTCCGCGCAGGGCCGGGCCATCGCCCGCGAGTACGGCGCGAAGATCAACCGGACCTACAAGAAGGCCCTCAACGGCTACGCGGTCCAGCTGAGCGAGGCGCAGGCCCGCAAGCTCGCCGCGGACCCGGCCGTGAAGTCGGTGGTCCAGAACCGCCGCTTCACCATCGACGGCACCCAGCCCAGCCCGCCGTCCTGGGGCCTGGACCGGATCGACCAGAAGGCCCTGCCGCTCAACCAGAGCTACACGTACCCCGACCTCGCCGGCCAGGGCGTGACGGCCTACATCATCGACACCGGCCTGCGCATCACCCACCAGGACTTCGGCGGCCGGGCCTCGTACGGCTACGACGCCATCGACAACGACAACACCGCGCAGGACGGCCACGGCCACGGCACGCACGTCGCCGGCACCGTCGGCGGCACCTCGTACGGCGTCGCGAAGAAGGTCAAGCTGGTCGGCGTCCGCGTCCTGGACAACTCCGGCTCCGGCACCACCGCGCAGGTCGTCGCGGGCATCGACTGGGTCACGCAGAACGCCGTGAAGCCGGCCGTGGCCAACATGTCGCTCGGCGGCGGCGCCGACTCCGCGCTCGACACGGCCGTACGCAACTCCATCGCGAGCGGCATCACGTACGCGGTGGCGGCCGGCAACGAGTCCACCAACGCCAGCACCAAGTCCCCGGCCCGCGTGACCGAGGCCATCACCGTCGGCGCCACGACCAGCAGCGACGCCAAGGCCAGCTACTCCAACTACGGCACGGTCCTGGACCTGTTCGCCCCCGGCTCCTCGATCACCTCGGCGTGGAACAGCGGCGACACGGCGACCAACTCCATCTCCGGCACCTCGATGGCCAGCCCGCACGTGGCGGGCGCGGCGGCGCTGTACCTGGCGAGCAACCCGTCGAGCACCCCGGCGCAGGTGTCCACCGCCCTGGTGAACGCGGCCACCCCGAACGTGGTGACCAGCCCCGGCACCGGCTCCCCGAACCGCCTGCTGTACGTCGGCGGCGGCTCGACCACCCCGCCCGGGCCGCGGTTCGAGAACACCGGCGACTACGCGATCAACGACAACTCCACCGTGGAGTCCCCGGTCACCGTGAGCGGCGTCCCGGGCAACGCCCCGGCCACCCTCTCCGTCGCGGTCGACATCAAGCACACGTACATCGGTGACCTGAAGGTCGACCTGGTCGCGCCCGACGGCTCGGTCTACACCCTGCACAACCGCAGCGGCGGCAGCGCGGACAACATCATCCAGACCTACTCGGTCAACGCCTCCTCGGAGGTCGCGAACGGGACCTGGAAGCTGCGCGTGAACGACAACGCGAACATCGACACCGGCAAGATCGACTCCTGGGCCCTGCAGTTCTGAGGCCCTGAGCCACCCGCCCCGACCCGGGCAGCGTGAGGGGGCGGCCGCCACGAGCGGCCGCCCTTCCGCGTTCCCGCCCCGCTGCCCGCCTTCTAGGGCATGCGCAGGACCCCGCCGGACGGATGGGACCGCTGCGGGAACGGCAGCGGTTCCGCCACCCGGCCGGCGGCCAGGACGAGCCCGCTGGCCCGGTGCACGGCGAGGAACCCGAAGGGCCGGTCGAAGTCCACCCGGACCCGGCGGACGCGGTGCGTGGCCGGCGGCGGGCCTGACCCGGGCCGCATCGCGATCGCGGTGACCGCCGCCGCGCGGAAGCCCTCCGCGTGGAACTCGGCCCGCGCCGACTGCCGGGCCTCGCCGACCGCGAGCGGCGCCGCGCTGATCCCCGGGAAGTGGTCGCCGTCCCGGAGCGCGGTGGCCAGCCCGAACAGCGGCGCCCGCTCCGTCAGGTCGTGCTCGGCCGTGACCTCGAACGCCACGGTCCGCACCTCCAGCGAGGGCGCGGGGGAGAGCGCCGCCACGGTCCCCACCGTCACGCCCGGCCCCGGGGTCCCCTCGGGCAGCAGGTCCCCCGGCAGGGCGGGGACCACGCCCGTCGACACGTCCAGGCCCAGCGCCAGGGCCTCGCCGGCCGGGACCTCCTCGGCGGCCCGTACGAGGTGGACGTCCACCCCGGTCGCGCCGCCGACCTGGAGGACGGTGAGCGGGCCGGCCGGGGTCTGCGCGACGCCGACCCGGTCGAGGGAGGACGTCAGGCGGTACAGGCCCGCGACCGTACGGCCCGCCCAGGGCCCGTCCGCGGGCCGCTGCGGCACCGGCTCGAAGGGGTGCAGCCAGGACACGTCGAGCGCGAGCGCCGAGGCCAGCACCATCAGGGCCGCGGCCGGATCGGTCACCGGCATCTTCTCGATCAGCCCGCCGGTGCGCTCCTTGGCCCAGGTGTCCAGGGCGGCCCGGTCGGTGTCCGGTACGCCGGTGAGGGTGCCCCGGGTGCCCTCCGGCAGGCCGGCGGTCCACCGCTCGCGCAGGGGCAGGTCCGCGCGCGTCCACAGGCCCAGGGCGGTCTCCAGGCCGCCGATTCCGGCGAGGCCCTCGAACAGCTCCCGGGCCGTGGCGGCCGCCTCCCCGGCCGGTGTGCCGAGCGCGGCCGCGAGTTCGTCGCGGGCCGGTCCGCCGGCGCCGTCGGCCAGGAGGGCGAGCAGCGGCCAGAGCCCGGCCGCCGTGAAGACGGTGTTGTCCCCGGAGCCGAGCGAACGGGCCCACCGCCGGGTGAGCCCGTTCACCGTCCGTACGGTCGAGTTCCTCATGGACCGGAGTCTGGCAGGTGGTCCCGTCAGCGCGTCAGGCCCCGGTCCACGGCGGTGATCAGCTCGCCGTCGGGGGTGTCGGCGTCGAGGGACCAGAACATCGCGCCGCCCAGGCCGTGGGCGCGTACGTAGGCGGACTTGCGGCGCAGCACCTGCGGGTCGTCGTACGTCCACAGGGTGGTGCCGTCGAAGAGCCAGGCGTGGCCGCCGCGCCGGTCGCGGTACAGCTCGTACGTGCCGGAGGCGGCGAGCTTCTTGAGGGCCTTGTAGTCCTCGTAGCCCGGGGCCCAGGTGGCCGGGGCGGGGCCGGTCGCGGGCTGGCCCATGCCGTCGCCGCCGCCGGTGACGCCGGTCCAGCCCTGGCCGTAGAAGGGCATGCCCACCACGAGCTTGCGGGCGGGGGCGCCGCGCTGCAGCCAGGCGCGGACGGTGCCGTCCACGCTGAAGTCGTCGCGGGCGTGGAGGGCGGACTGCTGGGCGGTCACGGGCTCGCCCGAGACGTGGAAGTCGTAGCCCTGGAGGGTGACGAAGTCGAGGTCGCGCATGATCTTCCGGACCTCGAAGCCCGCGTCGATCTTGGCGGGGGCGGTCGGCACGAACGCGGACAGCTCGTACTTCCGCTTCACGGTCCGGCCGTAGGCGTCGAGCTGGGTGCGGAACTCGCGGACCAGGGCGGTGAAGTTCCGCTTGTCCTCGGGCCGGTACTTCGTGTCGGTGTCGCCCGCGGAGCCGGGCCACTCCCAGTCGAGGTCGATGCCGTCGAAGACGCCGGCGGCCGCGCCGGCGCCGCCGCGGGTGCCGTCCTGCGGGAGGTTGCCCTTGATGTACAGGTCGAGGCAGGAGGAGACCAGGGCCTTGCGGGAGGCGGGGGTGAGGGCGGCGTCGGAGAAGTGGGTGGACCAGCTCCAGCCGCCCAGGGAGAGCAGCACCTTCAGCCCGGGGTGCTTGGCCTTGAGCTCGCGCAGCTGGTTGAAGTTGCCGGCGAGCGGCTGGTCCCAGGTGTCGGCGACGCCGTCGACGGAGTTCGCGGCGTCCAGCGGGCGCTGGTAGTCGGCCCAGGCGTCGGCCTCGCCGGGGATGTTGCCCATGACGCACCTGCCGTCGGAACCGATGTTCCCGAAGGCGTAGTTGACGTGGGTCAGCTTGGCGGCGGTGCCGCTGGTGTCGAGGTCCTGGACCTGGAAGTCGCGTCCGTAGACGCCCCACTGGGTGAAGTAGCCGACGCGCTTGTACGCGTGCCGGGCGTGGGAGCTCGCGGTCGCGCGCTCCGCGGTGCGGTCGGCGCTGTCGTCCGCGCCGGCGGCGGGCGCGAACGCGGTGAGGAGGGAGAGGGAGCAGGCGGCTACGGCCAGCCTGGCGAGTGTGCTGCGGCGCATGGGCTTCCTTCGGACGTCCAACGCGGATACGGGAGTTGCCGGGCCGTGCACCGGGGAACGTATTGGTCTGGACCATCCTGGTCAAGGGGCGGTTGACGAAGCGACCGGAAACGCTTGATCGTTGTACTGTCGGTAAGGGCCGCTTCGCAGGTTTCCCGACCTCACCTTCATCACATTGGGTGAATCCTTGGCCCTTGCTTGCGGTCAACAACCGACGGTTGCCAGGCTGTTGCTGTCTGTCAACCTGATGGGAGTGGCCCGTGACATTCGGTGAGCAGCCGGCCTATCTGCGCGTCGCGGGGGATCTACGACGCAAGATCGTCGATGGGTCCCTGCCCCCGCACACCCGGCTGCCCTCGCAGGCCCGGATCCGCGAGGAGTACGGCGTGTCCGACACGGTCGCGCTGGAGGCGCGCAAGGTCCTCATGGCGGAGGGCCTCGTCGAGGGCCGCTCGGGCTCGGGCACGTACGTGCGGGAGCAGCCGGTGCCCAGACGCGTGGCCCGCTCCGGGTACCGCACGGGGGGCGCGTCCACCCCCTTCCGGCAGGAGCAGGCCGACAGCGGGGCACGCGGCACCTGGGAGTCCAGCAGCGAGCAGACCACCGCGCCGCCCGAGATCGCCAAGCGCCTGGGCATCGAGCCGGGAGACCGCGTGATGTGCACGCGGTACGTCTTCCGCGACGCCGGCGAGGCCATGATGCTCTCCACCTCCTGGGAGCCCCTCGCCGTCACCGGCCGCACGCCCGTGATGCTGCCCGAGGAGGGGCCGCTGGGCGGCTGCGGCGTCGTGGACCGGATGGCCGCGATCGACGTGGTCGTGGACAACGTGGTGGAGGAGGTCGGCGCCCGCCCCGGGCTCGCCGAGGAGATCCTCGCGCTCGGCGGCGTCCCGGGACACGTGGTGCTGGTCATCGGCCGTACGTACTTCGCCTCCGGGCGTGCGGTCGAGACCGCCGACGTCGTCGTCCCGGCGGACCGCTACCGCGTGGCCTACCACCTGCCGGTCCGGTAGCGGGGCGGGGCCGGGTACGGGCCGCCTACGGGCCGCCTGCGGGCCCGGTGCGGGAGCGTACGGATGGGCCGGGCAGGTGCGTACGGGCGGCCGCGGCCGGAGCGTACGGTAGCCGGACGCCGTGTCCGCGGGCGTTAACCGGGAGTTGACGTGACGTCAGGCGGCGTAACCGCCGGGCAACGGCGCCGTGCGGCGGCCCGTCACGCACCCGCCCTACCTTCCCCGCATGACGGACACGGCCACCCACACCCGGCGGCGGCAAGGACCGCGCCGCAACTACGCCCGGCTCGCCGCCGACGAGAGCCGCGAGGACTACTCGCTGCGCTACGCGCCCCACTCGTTCCGCCGCTGGTCCCCCGGCTCGGTCGCCGGCACCGCGCTCGGCGGCATCGCGTACCTCGCCGACTTCGCGATCGGCGCCTCGATCGTCTTCGCCTACGGGTTCACCAGCGGGATCGCGGCCATCCTGACCGCCGCGGTGGTCATCTTCCTCACCGGGATCCCCATCGCCCGCGCCTGCGCCCGCCACGGCCTCGACATGGACCTGGTCACCCGCGGCGCCGGCTTCGGCTACTTCGGCTCGACCCTGACCTCCCTCATCTACGCGTCCTTCACCTTCATCTTCTTCGCGCTCGAAGGCTCGATCATGGCCCAGGCGCTGCACCAGGCCACCGGGCTGCCGGTCCAGCTCGGCTACCTCGTCACCACGCTCGTCGTCATCCCGTTCGTCTTCCGCGGCATGGGCGCCCTGGCCCGCCTCCAGGCCTGGACCCAGCCCGTGTGGATCCTCGGGCTGGTGCTGCCCTTCCTGGTGCTCGCCTTCGAGGCCCCCGGCTCCTGGGCGGAGTTCACCCACTTCGGCGGCACCGAGGGCGCCGGCTCCGGCTTCTCCTGGATCGGCTTCGGCTTCGGCACCGGCATCGCCCTCTCGCTCATCGCCCAGATCGGCGAACAGGCCGACTACCTGCGCTTCATGCCGGCCAGGACCGAGAAGAACGCCCGCACCCGGCGGCTCGCCGTCCTGGCCGCCGGCCCCGGCTGGGTCGTCATCGGCGCGGCCAAGCAGATCGGCGGAGCCTTCCTGGCCTTCGTCGCCCTCGAAGCCGTCGGCAAGACCCACGCACTGGAGCCCATCGCCCCCCAGATCGAGGCGCTGCGCCCCTGGCTCGGCTCGCTCGCCCTGCCCGCCGCGGCCGTGTTCGTGATCGTCTCCCAGATCAAGATCAACGTCACCAACGCCTACAGCGGCTCGCTGTCCTGGTCGAACTTCTTCTCCCGGATCACCCACCGCCACCCGGGCCGGGTCTGGTACATCTTCCTGAACCTCGCCATCGCGCTCACGCTGATGGAACTCGACATGTTCGCCGTGCTCGGCAAGCTGCTGGGCTTCTACTCCAACGTCGGCATCGCCTGGATCGCCGCCGTGGCGGCCGACCTCGTCATCAACAAGCGGCTGGGGCTCAGCCCGCCGTACATCGAGTTCAAGCGGGCCTACCTGTACGCGGTGAATCCGGCCGGATTCGGGGCGATGGCCATCGCCTCCGTGCTGTCCATCCTCGCGTTCTTCGGACTCTTCGGCCGGTACGCCGAGGCCTTCTCCACCTTCATCGCCGCCGGGGTCGCGCTGCTGCTCTGCCCCCTGATCGCCTGGGCCACGAAGGGGAAGTTCTACCTCGCGCGCCCGAATCCGGTGAACGGCCCGGACGCCGACGTGCCCGACGTCACCGCCACCCTGGAGTGCACCGTCTGCGAGACGGCGTACGAGCTCCCCGACATCGCCGACTGCCCGGTGCAGTCGGGCGCCATCTGCTCGCTGTGCTGCTCGCTCGACGCCACCTGCGGCGACGTCTGCCGCAAGGGGAGCGCGGGGGGAGCGGTGGTGCTTCCGATGCCGTCCGTGCGCCGGATCTGACACCGCGCACGCGGCTCAGTCGTACGCATGGCCGGATGCGTACGCCTGTGAGGTATCTCTTCGTGAAAACACGTATCCGCTCCGTAAAGGTCGGGCGTAAGCTCAGGCATATGCATCATGCGGTTTCCTGGGCATGCCCGTCGGCGGAGGGTGGAGCGCGATGAACGACAGCGGTGCCGAGCTCCCGTGGCTGGTCATACGGCAGGACGACAACGGCAACCGCTACCGGGTGGGCCGCTACGCCACCCGGGCCGAGGCCCAGAAGGTCGCCGACAGCCTCGACGACCGCGGCCACAAGCAGTTGTACTGGGTCGAGCGGATCGGCCAGACGGTCACGCAGAACTGACGCACGGAACGACCCCCGACAGATCCCATAGGCTCCGCCCATGACGGTACGCGTGGTCGTGGGCGGAGCCCTTTGTCATGACGGGCGCCTGCTGGCCGCACGGCGCAGCGCCCCTCCCGAGCTGGCCGGACGCTGGGAGCTGCCGGGCGGCAAGGCCGAACCCGGCGAGACCGGGCGCGAGGCGCTCGTCCGTGAACTGCGCGAGGAGCTCGGCGTCGAGGCCGAGCCGCTGGAGCGCCTGCCGGGGGAGTGGCCCCTGAAGCCCGGGCTGGTCCTGCACGTGTGGACCGCCCGCCTGGTCTCCGGCGAGCCGCGGCCGCTGGAGGACCACGACGAGCTGCGCTGGCTCGGCCCCGACGAGCTCGACGCCGTCGACTGGCTCGACCAGGACCGCCCCGCCGTCGCGGAGGCGGGCCGCCGCCTGCGGGCCGGCCGGGTCTGACCCTTCTTCCCGGGCGCGCCGCGCCACCCGCCCCGGCGCCGCCACCCGTCCCGGCACCGCCGGCCGATCCGGCACGGCGCCCCGATCCCGCGCCGCGCCGCCCGGTCCGGCGTCACGTCCTCCCCTCCGGCGCCCCACCCTCCCCTCCGGTCACACCCGGCGCACGGCCGGGAGCGCAGGGTCGTCGCGGTGCGCCGGGCGGGGCGCGGGGGCCGGGCGCGTACGCCGTTCGTGCCACAGTGCGCCGGAGGGTGGGCCTCCGGGCGGTACGACGCCCCGGATATCGGGTATGTCGCTATTAATCCCTATCTCGTCCCTCTGAAAACCGGACTGGGGCCCCACGGGGCCCGGGAAGTGATCGGCGTGATCGAGACCGAAGGCGACCGCGCCGACCGCGCCGAGTGGGCCTTTCCCGCCGAGCCCGGCGCGGTCCGCACCGCCCGGCACGCCGTCCGCGGCGCGCTGCGGACGTGGGGTCTCGACTCCGTCGGCGACGTGACCGTCCTGCTGGTCAGCGAGCTGGTGACCAATTCCCTGCGGTACGCGTCCGGGCCGATCGGCGTCCGGCTGGTACGGCGGGATCCGGCCACCGACGCCTCCGTACCGCGGCCCGCGCTGCTCGTGGAGGTCTCCGATCCGCTTCCGGATCCGCCCCGCGAGCGGGTCGCCACACCGGACGACGAAGGGGGGCGGGGACTGCACCTGGTGGCCGTCTCCGCGCAGCGCTGGGGCACCCGGCACGGAAAGACGGGGAAAACCGTGTGGTTCGAGTTGGCGCTGCCCGGTGAGTAAAGAGGTGAAGGGACTCCGAAGATCACCGCGAGCGGGCCGGAGCAGCCACCGTGCCGACGGGGCCACGGGGGCGACCGAGACCGTGCTGTGATCGAGAACGCCGTACCGGTGATGGCCGTGGTGCTGAATACTTCGTCCATGACCGGTCCGGTTGCGGTGAGCTGGAGGGGACGGTCGCGTGAGCGAAATACCTGCGCAGGCACGAGAGACCCAGGTGCCCGGAGAACTGTGGCGCGAAAGCATGTGGCACAGCAGTCCGCCCGGCTCGATCTATGACTACATACGGGTCGCCTCGTTCTCGATCGGGCCCGACGGGCTGGTCGACCAGTGGAGCCTGCGCGCCGAGGAACTCTTCGGGCTGAGGGCCGCCGACGCGGTCGGCCGCGACCCGGTCGAGGCCTTCATGCCCGCCGAGCTGCGGGCCGGCGGTCACCGCAAGATCGCCGAGATCCTCGACGGCAAGGAGTGGACCGGCCTCGTCCCCTTCCGGATCCCGGGAGGCGACGGCGAGCACGGGGTGGCCGAGATCTACGTCATGCCCACCGAGACGGAGGACGGCGACCGGGCCGCGCTCTGTGTCGTGGTCGACGTACGGGCCCTGCGGCGCATCGAGTCCGACCTCGCCGCCTCCCAGGCGATATTCGGCCAATCTCCGTTCGGGTTCCTCCTCTTCGGTACGGACCTGACCGTCCAGCGGGCCAACCGCCGGTTCGCGACCGTCTTCGGCGGCGCCGTGGAGGACCACCGCGGCCGCACCGTCCACGACTACCTCTCCCGCCGCGAGGCCGACCGCATGACCGCGGCGCTGGAACGCGTGCTGGAGACCGGCGAGGCCGTCACCGACCTGCGCATCGTCGGCGCCGCCCCCGGCAGCCGCGAGCAACGCCACTGGTCCATCAACCTCTACCGCGTCCACGGCGGTTCCGGCCGCCCCATCGGCGTCGCCGGGCTGGGCACCGACGTCACCCGCCGCCACCTCGCCGCCCGCGAGGCCGCCGGCGTACGCCGCAACCTCGCCCTCCTCAACGAGGCCGGCTCCCGCATCGGCAACTCCCTCGACCTGGAGACCACCGCCCGCGAACTGCTCGACGTCACCGTCCCCGGCTTCTGCGACCTCGCCGCCGTCGACCTCTACCAGGGGCTGCTCCAGGGCGACGACGACGGCCCCGGCCGCGTCCCGCACGGCCACGGCCACGGCCACGGGCAGGGTCCCGGCACGCAGCGCCCGTACTCCGCCGCCACCGGCACCGCCGGCGGACGGCTCCCCTCCGCCCCCCTGCGCCGCGTCGCCTTCGCCAGCGCCGTCTCCGACGCCCCGCTGACCGGCACCGCCGCGTCCGTCGGCGAAGGGGCCGAACCCGCCGGACCGGTCGCCGTCGGCGAGATCCACCGCTACCCCGCGGCCTCGCCCGGCGCCCTCGCCCTGCGCACCGCCCGGCCCCGGCTGATCCTGGGCTCCGGCCCCGACGACCTGGTGCAGTCCACCCTCGTCGTGCCGATGGTCGCGCACGACACGGTGGTCGGACTGGCCCAGTTCTCCCGTACCAAGGGCAGCGAGCCCTTCGGCGAACGGGACCGGGCCGTCGCCGTGGAACTGGCCGCCCGCGCCGCGGTCTCCATCGACAACGCCCGTCTCTACCGCCGCGAGCACGAACGGGCTCTGATCCTCCAGCGCAGCCTGCTGCCCCCCGGCGACCCCGAGGCCGCCGGCCTGGACATCGCCTGCCGCTACCTCCCCGGCAACACCGCCACCGAGGTCGGCGGCGACTGGTTCGACGTCATCGAACTGCCCGGGCACCGCACGGCGCTCGTCGTCGGCGACGTGATGGGCCGCGGGCTGCGGGCCGCCGTCGCCATGGGCGAACTGCGCACCGCCGTACGCACCCTCGCCCTGCTGGACCTGGAACCCGCCGAAGTGCTGTCCGCGCTGGACGAGGTCGCCCGCGGCCTCGGCACGCCGGGCGGCGCGCAGGCCTCCCGCTCCCGGGACGCCGACCTGTCCGAGGTGTACCTCGCCACCTGCGTGTACGCCGTCTACGACCCCGTCACCCGGCGCTGCACCATCGCCAACGCCGGCCACATGCCGCCCGTGCTCGTCGAGAGCGGGGACGCCGGGGCACTGCTGCTGGAGGTGCCGCCCGGCATGCCGCTGGGCGTGGGCGGCGAACCCTTCGAGGAGGTCGAGGTGGAGCTTCCGGAGGGCGCCCTGCTGGCCCTCTACACCGACGGGCTGGTCGAATCCCGCGACCACACCCTGGAGGAGGGGCTGCGGGGCCTGCGCGAAGCGCTGACCGACCCCTCCCGGCCGCTGGAGGACGTCTGCGACCACGTGCTGAACAGCCTGGAGACCCGGCACGGCGAGGACGACATCGCCCTGCTGATGGCGCGGGTCCAGGGGCTGCCCGGCGACGCGGTCGGCGACTGGTCGCTGCCGCGGGAGGCCCTCTCGGTCGGCCGCGCCCGGGAGTTCGCCCGGGCGCAGCTGGTGGCGTGGGGTCTCGAAGGCCTCGCGGACACCACGGAACTGCTGGTCAGCGAGCTGGTCACCAATGCCCTGCGGTACGGCGAGGGCGAGATCCGGCTGCGGCTGCTGCTGGACCGGACGCTGGTGTGCGAGGTCTGGGACGGGGCCCTGGCGCAGCCGCGGCGGCGACGGGCGCGCGACACCGACGAGGGGGGCCGGGGGCTGCAACTGGTGGGGCTGCTCAGCACGTCCTGGGGCAGCCGGCGGACCCCGCGGGGCAAGACGGTGTGGTTCGACCTGGCCCTCCCGGGCGCCGAGGCCGCGGCCGCGGGCGAACTCTCGGCGGAGCAACTGCTGGAACTGTACGGGTGACTTCCGCTCCCAGTGCGGGGTGCGGTTCGTTGCCGGTCCCGTGCCGGGTGCGGTTGCTTGCCGGGGGTGGCTCTGACCGGACCCGGGCACGGGCACGGGACCGCCACGGTCAGGCGGCGCGGTTCTTCAGGGCCGCCAGGCGGGCCTCGATCTCCGACTGGCGGCCCAGGTCGTCCAGGGACTCGAACTGGGCGTCCAGAGAGGAGGCGGCCAGCTCCTCCTTGCCCAGCGCCCGCGCCTCCTCCCGCCGCACCTTGTCCTCGAACCGGCTGATCTCGCTCGTCGGATCCAGCACGTCGATGCTCTTCACCGCGTCCAGCATCGTGTTCTGCGCCTGCGCCGTCTTCGCCCGCGCCACCAGCTCGTCCCGCTTGGCCTGGAGCTCCGTCAGCTTCTCCTTCATCGAGTCCAGCCCGGACTTCAGCTTGTCCACGACCTCGGTCTGCGCCGCGATCGTCGGCTCCGCCGTCTTCGCCTCCTTCTCCGACTGGAGCTGCCGCCCCAGCGCGACCTTCGCCAGGTTGTCGAAGCGGTCCGCGTCCGCCGCCCCGCCCGCCGCCCGCAGCTCGTCCGCCTTGCGGCTCGCGGCCAGCGCCTTCTCGCCCCACTCGGCGGCCGCCTCCACGTCCTCCCGGTGGTCCTGCTCCATCAGCCGCAGGTTGCCGATGGTCGTGGCGACCGCCTGCTCCGCCTCCGAGATGTTGTTGCCGTAGTCCCGGATCAGCTGGTCCAGCATCTTCTGCGGGTCCTCCGCCTGGTCCAGCAGCGCGTTGATGTTCGCCTTGGCTAGCTGGGTGACGCGGCCGAGGATGGTCTGCTTGGTCATCGTGGATCGCTTTCCTCGTAGTGGTCGTACGCGTACGTCAGAAACGGCCGCCGCCGCCCATGCGCCCCCGCGTGCCCCCGCCCCCGAACGACCCCGGGCCGGGCCCGGAGCCACCGCCGAAACCGCCCCCGAAGCCACCGCCCCGGCCTCCGCCGAAGCCCCCGGACCCGCCGCGCAGGATCTCGCCGAGGATGATCCCGCCCAGTACGGCGCCCCCGCGGCCGCCCGCGCCGCCACCGCCGTACGGCGGCTGGAAGCCCCGTACGTCCCGCTCGGCCAGCTCCTGCGCCTCGCGGGCCAGCGCGTCCGCCCGCTGCGCCTCCGCCAGCGCGCCCGAGGCGTCCTGGCCGGCCAGGGCCCGGGCCCGCTCCAGGTGCCGCTGCGCCTCCGCCAGCCGGGTGCGGGCCTGGCTGCCGACGGCGCCCCGCGTGGTCGTGACGTAGTCCGTGGCCGCCCCGATCGCGCTCCGCGCGGTCAGCAGCGCCTGGTCCAGCAGGGCCCGGGCGCGCTGGTTCCCGGTCTCCCGCTCACGCGCCCCGGCCAGCGCCTCGTCCAGGGCCGCGTCCGCCTCCTCCACCCGGCGCAGCGCGTCGATCGGGTCGTACCTCCCGCCCGCCACCTCCTGCCGCACGTCCGCCAGGACCGCCTCGGCCCGGCCGATCCGGCCCCGCAGGTCCGCGGTCGACACCCCCTCGGAGGTGCCGGTCAGCAGCCCCCGCGCGTCCGCCAGGTCGGTCTCGGTCTCGGTGAGCGCGCCGTCGAGCTTCCCGGCCGCCTCGGCCAGCTCCTGTGCGCGCCGCTCGACCGCGTCGACGAGCGTGCCGGCCTGGTCCACGGCGCCCTCGGCGGCCCGCACCTGCACGGCCGCCCGCGCGTTGTCCCCGGCGTCCACGGCCTGCCGGGCCAGGCCCAGGCTCGTGGTGGCGAACAGCAGCCGGTCCTTCGCCTGTTCCGGGTTGCCCCCGATGGGCGCCGAGGCCGAGTCGGCGTACCGGCCGCGCAGCGCGGTCAGGGTGGCCTCGGCGGTGCCGGCCCGGCCGGTGAGGTCGCGGAACTGCGCCTCGACCGCCTCCAGGGCCCCCGGGGCGTTCTTCTCCAGCGCGCGCAGCCGGTCGAAGGCCGCCGACTCCGCGTCCAGCCGCCGGTTCGCCTCGGTGCAGCGGGCGATGATCTCGTCCAGCATCCGGCGGCGGGTGGCCTCGTCCTCGGGGTACGCGTCGTCGAGCTGCTGGCGCAGCCGGAAGGCGGCGGTCAGCTCGTCCTTCGCGTGCGCGAGGGCCTCGGTGAAGGGCTTGGCCGCCTCGTCGCCGAACTGCGCGGAGGCGAAGCCGAGTTCCTCGGTGCTGGTGCGGACCGCGTCGTCCGTCCCGACGAGCAGCGCCCTGGCCCGGGCGTCGAGCTCCTCCGTCTGCCGACCCGGGGCGGAGCCGCCCCAGGTGGCGGTCGTACCGGCCGGGGTGCCGGACTTCTTGCGCCGGCTGCGGGTGTACGCGTACACGCCGAGCGCACCCGCCGCGCCGACCGCCACCACCGGCAGCACGTAGTCCCCGGCACCGCTCTCGCTCCCGGACCCGGCACCGGGGTCGGGGTCGCCCGGGGTGATCGAGGGGGCGGGCACGGGCCTGCCGTCGAGCACGGCCCCGTACCCGTCGGCCGCGCCGATCGCGGCACCGGCCCAGTCGTTCTGCCGCAGCGCCGGCTCGACGGCGTCCCGGGCCACCGCGGCGAGCTGCGCCTCGGTGAACCCGGAGTCGGCATCGGCCGAATAGGCGTACTGGCGCGCCCCGGTGGCGACGGCGAGGAGCAGGTCGTTCTGGCCGAGCCCGTTGCGCTCCGCGGTGGCGTCGGCCCAGCTCTGGGGGGACCGCCCGGAGAAGTCGTCCACGTACGCCACGAACAGCTGCACCCGGTGCCCGGCGTAGAGCCGCTCCAGCGCCCCGACGACGTCCCCCCGCCGCTCCCCGAGGGCCCCGACCCGATCGGTCACCTGCCCCTGCCGGTCGAGGGAGATCGGGTCGTCGGCCCGCGCGCCGGCGGCATGCGCCACGAGCAGCACGCCGAAGGCCAGCAGAACGGCGGCGACCGCCATGGCGGCGCGCAGGGGTATCCGGTCGCTGGCACGTCTCTTCGGCGGCGTCACATTTGGGAGGGTATGAGCGCCAACGTCCCCCCGCGACCGGAGCCGCGGGGGCGCGGGTCGCTGTCAGGAGAAGACGACGGACCTGAGCTTCAGACGGTCCCCGAGCTTCTTGCCGGGGTTCATCACGTAGAAGACGTCGCCGTTGCAGTCGAAGTCGAGGAAGACCGTGGCCGTGGCGTCGGTGAGGTTCTGGGGCGCGAAGGCCGGGTCCTCCTCGGTGGCTCCGAAGAGGTTGATGCAGGTACGGCTGTCGGGGTCCGCCACCCCGGCCGGGACGCCCGGGCCGACCTTGTACAGGAAATCGCCGTTGGCGGCGCTGGCGGGGTTGGCGGCGGACAGGACGAGGGCGAGCACGCCGACTGCGGTGACGGCGGCCTGGCGAAGGCGCATGGAACGGCCCTTCGGGACGGGTACGTGGCAGTACCAAGTGATCGATGCGAAATCACTCTAGAACGGCCGAAAAAGCCGAAACGTTCCCTTCTGGTTACCTCGCCGTGTCGCCCCTCAGGGCCCGGATGAACGCCGCCCAGGCGTCGTGGCCGAAGGCCACCACGACCCCGTTGCCGTCCCCGCGCTCGGCAATGCGGCTGTGGTGGGGGCCGTGGGCGACGTAGAGGCAGGCCTCGCCCTCGCCGCAGTGGGATGACTTCCGCCAGGCGGGGTTGGGCATGACGGGCTCCTTCACGGCTTCCGGGATGACTGAAGGTCGGCGGCCCTCACGGCCTGTATGAACGCCGCCCAGGCGCCGGCACCGGCGGTCACGATAGGTCCAACTCCGTCCGCACGCTGGGCGATGCGGATGGCGGTGGTGTCCTGGGCTGCGTAGACGCATGATTCGCCCTCGCCGCAGTAGGTCGACTTCTGCCAGTGGTCATGAAGCATGCGATTCCTCAAAGAGTCTTGGTGATGGACTGGAGCAGGTCCCGCGATCTCGGCTCGTCCAGGGCGAGGGCTTCCAGTCGGTCCAGGACTCGCCGGTACTTCGCCAGCTGAGCCTCCGCGTCGAGCAGCACCACGCCGTGCGACTGGTCGAGCTGGACGGTGTCCAGCTGCGGGACGGGGCCGTGCACGTAGTAGACGGGCTGGCCTGCGCCTGGGTATCCACCGGCGGTGAAGGGGATGGCGCGAATGCTGATGTGCTGAGCCTCGCTCATTGCCAGGAGATGGGTCAGCTGCGCCTTGGCCACCTCTGGACCGCCGAACCGCATGCGAAGCGCGGCTTCGTGGATGACTGCCGTGTACGGCGGTGGTGCATCCCCGAACAGCACCTCCTGACGCTTGATGCGGAAGGAAAGGCGGTGCTCGATCTGTGATGGTGTCAGTTCGGGTACGACCTGGCGGAACACCTCCCGAGCGTGTTCCACCGTCTGAAGGAGCCCGGGGATTCCCGACGTGTGCGATGTGCGGAGGCGCGTGCCGTGGTACTCCAGTTCGGCGAGGTCGAGTAGACCTGCTGCGAGGATTTCCCGGTACTCCTCCCACCAGCCGTTCCTGCGCTCTCCTGTCATGCCGGAGAGCGCTTCGATCAGCTCCTGATCCGTGCATTCGTACCGGTGGGCCAGCTCGCGTACCCGCTCCGCGCTCACGCCGTAGCGGCCGGCTTCGATATTGCTCATGCGGGCCTGGTTGCCGCCGATGAAGGCGGCTGCCTGGGTGGCCGTCAGTCCGGCGCGCTCGCGCAGTCGACGCAGCTCGCTGCCGAGCCTTTGGCGCCTGGCCGTGGGCATGGTCGAGGGCATTAGCACTCCTGCACGAAAGCCGTCACCCACATGAATGGAGTGGGACCGCCATCCCCGTCTTCCATGGAATGCATTCCATGGAAGGCTCTAGCGTGAGCACCAGGCCTTCCACCCGGAAGCACCCCGCTCGACGGAGCGACCTGGTCACCGGGCACCACACGCATCGACACCAACACCCCTCCGTGATCGGAGACTTCCATGAGTGTCACCGTAGCCCCGTCGTGGGCCTACACCCTCCAACTTCCGCAGGATCCCCGCGCTCCGGGCCTCGCCCGGCGGATGCTCCGCTGGGTCCTCCAGGTGCACGCGATGACCGCCGTGCAGCCGACCGCCGAGCTGCTGACCTGCGAGCTGGTCACCAACGCCTACCTGCACTCCGACACCCCGTACACGCTGCGCCTGCGCGCCCTCACCCCGGACCGCCTCCGCGTGGCGGTCTGGGACAGCAACCCGCACATCCCTCCGCCCTTCACACCCGGCGGCACGGCCGACACCCCCGCGACGACCGCCGAGCACGGCCGAGGGCTGTTCCTCGTGCAGTCCTACGCGGACAACTGGGGCGCGTACCCGCTGGGCAGCGGCGGGCTGTACGGAGAACCGGGCGGGAAGTTGCTGTGGGCGGAATGCGGGTCGGCTTGACCGGCCGTCCGCTTCCACCGCACCGCCCTGTCTTCACCCCGTGCGAGCCGGTTGCCGCGTGAGGGAGAAGCGCGTAGCGATCGTGGGCGGCTTATGAAGGGGCACGGGCGGCCCGGAGGCCGCCGAGACGGGCTGGGGGCCTACGGACGCTGACGCGTCCGCCCCTTGGGGCGGGGCCGAGCCCCGGCGCCGGGACACGCACCCGGTACCGGAGTGCCTGCGTTGTCCCCCTGGGCGTCCTTCCTGGGGGTGTCCGCCGAGGTCTTTGCCTTCCGGGGCGGGTGGCCTGTCAAGGGTGGAACGAAGTGGAATCGCCGCAGGCGACGCGGAGCGCAGCGGAGCGCCCTTGACAGGCCAGCGCGCCCCGGAAACCCTCGGTCGGCGGACGCCCACAGAACGGGGCGGTACTCGAAGCCTCCGGAGGCGGGGCATCCCTCTAGGGGCACCCGGAGCCACCCCGGGCCTGTCAAAGCTGCCCCCGTCCCGCGCCCGCACCTACATGCCGGCCCGGCCTGAGGCCGTCCGCCGACCGAGGGTTTCCGGGCCGGGGCACCCTGTCAAGGGCGCTCCGCTGCGCTCCGCGTCGCTGCGCGATGGCCCTTCGGGCCACCCTTGACAGGGCACCCCGGCCCGGAAGGAAAAGCCCTCGGCGGACAGCCCCAGGAAAACGACCTGGGGGGACATCAGCCACCAACCACCCTCAGGGCCGGGACCCGGCGTCGGGGAATCGGCATCCCTGGTTCCGCGGCACGTCCCCCGGTCACCGGAGCTGCCCCGGCCCCCGCCCCAAGGGGCGGACGCGTCAGCGTCCGTAGGCCCCCAGCCCGTCTCGGCGGCCTCCGGGTCGGCTGTGCCCCTTCATAAGCCGCCGCAGATCGCTACGCGCTTCCGCCGTCGCGCGGCGGGCGGGTCCGTCTGACCTGTTGAAACGCACCACTTTTGAGACGTGGTGGCACGACCGGGGGCTGCGCGCGCCGGTGGCCCGGAGCCGTCACGGCCCCGGGCCAGCCGGCCGGAGTCACTCCGCCCGGCGGCGGATCTTGTTGCCCAGCCAGATCAGCGGGTCGTACTTGCGGTCCACCGCTCGTTCCTTGAGGGGGATCAGGGCGTTATCGGTGATCTTGATGCCCTCGGGGCACACCTCCGTGCAGCACTTCGTGATGTTGCAGTAGCCCAGGCCGTGTTCCTCCTGGGCGGTGCGCTTGCGGTCCAGGCCCTGCTCCGCGGCCGCGTCCAGCGGGTGCATGTCCAGCTCCGCCACCCGCATCAGGAAGCGGGGACCGGCGAAGGCGGTCTTGTTCTCCTCGTGGTCACGCACCACGTGGCAGGTGTCCTGGCACAGGAAGCACTCGATGCACTTGCGGAACTCCTGGGAGCGGTCCACGTCCACCTGTTGCATCCGGTACTCGCCGGCCTTCAGGCCTTCGGGCGGGACGAAGGCCGGGACCTCGCGGGCCTTGGCGTAGTTGAAGGAGACGTCCGTGACCAGGTCGCGGACGACCGGGAAGGCCCGCAGGGGGGTGACCGTGATGGTTTCGTCGCGGGTGAAGGTCGACATGCGGGTCATGCACATCAGGCGCGGCCGGCCGTTGACCTCCGCGCTGCACGAGCCGCACTTGCCCGCCTTGCAGTTCCAGCGGACGGCCAGGTCCGCCGCCTGGGTGGCCTGGAGGCGGTGGATGATGTCGAGCACCACCTCGCCGTCGTGCACCTCGACCGTGAAGTCCCGCAGGCCGCCGCCCTCCGCGTCGCCCCGCCAGACCCGGAAGCGCGCGTCGTACGTGCTCATGAGAAAAGCTCCTCTTCGGCGAGGTACTTGACCAGCTCTTCCTTCTCGAAGAGGGCGAGGAGGTCGGGGCGGATGGGGTCCGTTCGGGTGCGGATCAGTTCGATGTGGTCGGCGGCCGGGTCCGCGGGGGTGGGTGACACCGGTGTGCAGAGGAGGTTCACCGGGCGCCAGGAGCGTTCCATGGACGGGTAGTCCTCGCGGGTGTGGCCGCCGCGGCTCTCCGTGCGCTCCAGGGCGGCCCGGGCCACGCACTCGCTGACCAGCAGCATGTTGCGGAGGTCGAGGGCGAGGTGCCAGCCCGGGTTGAACTGGCGGTGCCCCTCGACGCCGGCGCGGCGGGCCCGTACCCGCAGGGCGGCCAGGCGCTCCAGGGCCTGGGCCATCTCGCCCTCCCGGCGGATGATGCCGACCAGGTCGTTCATCGTCTGCTGGAGTTCCTGGTGGAGGGTGTACGGGTTCTCCGCGCCCTCCTCCGCGTGGAACGGGGCGAGGGCTTCCGTCGCGGCCGCGTCGATCTGGTCCTGGGCGACCTCGGGGCGGGCGGCGAGCCCGGACGCGTACTCGGCGGCGTGCAGGCCGGCCCGGCGGCCGAAGACCAGGAGGTCGGAGAGGGAGTTGCCGCCGAGGCGGTTGGAGCCGTGCATGCCGCCCGCGACCTCGCCCGCGGCGAAGAGCCCCGGCACGCCGACCGTGGCGGCGGTGTCCGAGTCGACCGCGATGCCGCCCATCACGTAGTGGCAGGTCGGGCCGACCTCCATCGCCTCGGCCGTGATGTCGACGTCCGCCAGCTCCTTGAACTGGTGGTACATCGAGGGGAGCCGGCGTTTGATCTTCTCGGCGGGCATGCGGGTCGAGACGTCCAGGAAGACGCCGCCGTGCGGGGAGCCGCGGCCCGCCTTGACCTCGGAGTTGATGGCGCGGGCGACCTCGTCGCGGGGGAGCAGCTCGGGCGGGCGCCGGTTGTTGTCCGGGTCCTCGTACCAGCGGTCGCCCTCCTCCTCCGTCTCCGCGTACTTCTCCTTGAAGACGTCGGGGACGTAGTCGAACATGAAGCGCCTGCCCTCGCTGTTGCGCAGCACGCCGCCGTCGCCGCGGACGGATTCGGTGACGAGGATGCCCTTGACCGAGGGGGGCCAGACCATGCCCGTCGGGTGGAACTGGACGAACTCCATGTTCAGGAGGGGCGCGCCGGCGAGCAGGGCCAGGGCGTGGCCGTCGCCGGTGTACTCCCAGGAGTTCGAGGTGGTCTTGAAGGACTTGCCGATGCCGCCGGTGGCCAGCACGACCGCGGGGGCCTCCAGGACCGTGAAGCGGCCGGACTCGCGTTCGTAGCAGAAGACTCCGGAGACCTTGTCTCCGTCCTTGAGGACGCGGGTGACCGTGTACTCCTGGAAGACCTTGAGGCCCGACTCGTAGTCCCCGGTCTGCTCGTGGTCCTGCTGCTGGAGGGAGACGATCTTCTGCTGGAGGGTGCGGATCAGCTCCAGGCCGGTGCGGTCGCCGACGTGCGCGAGGCGGGGGTACTCGTGGCCGCCGAAGTTGCGCTGGGAGATCTTCCCGTCGGGCGTGCGGTCGAAGAGCGCGCCCCAGGTCTCCAGCTCCCAGACCCGGTCGGGGGCCTCCTTGGCGTGCAGCTCGGCCATCCGCCACTGGTTGAGGAACTTGCCGCCGCGCATGGTGTCGCGGAAGTGCACCTGCCAGTTGTCGTGTTCGTTGACGTTGGCCATGGAGGCGGCGATGCCGCCCTCGGCCATCACGGTGTGGGCCTTGCCGAAGAGGGACTTGCAGATCACCGCGGTACGGGCGCCCCGCTCCCGCGCCTCGATGGCGGCCCGCAGCCCGGCGCCTCCCGCGCCGACCACGACCACGTCCCACTGCTGCCGGTCGACTTGCGTCATGTCAGAAGATCCTCGGGTCGGTGAAGGCGCCGGTGGCGAGCAGGTACACGTAGAGGTCGCAGAGCGCCACGCTGATCAGTGAGGCCCAGGCGAGGAGCATGTGGCGGGCGTTGAGCCTGCCCACGAAGCCCCACAGGCGGTAGCGGACGGGGTGCTGGGAGAAGTGCTTGAGGCGGCCGCCGATGATGTGCCGGCAGGAGTGGCACGACAGGGTGTAGGCCCAGATCAGCACGGTGTTGACGAGGAAGACGAGGGTGCCCAGGCCCATGTGGCCCCACTCGTAGTCCTCGTTCCGGAAGGTCAGCAGCGCGTCGTACGTGAGGATCGCGGCGACCGGCAGCGCCGCGTAGAAGAAGTAGCGGTGCAGGTTCTGCAGGACGAGCGGGAAGCGGGTCTCGCCGGTGTACTTCGCGTGCGGTTCGGCGACGGCGCAGGCGGGCGGCGAGGCCCAGAAGCCGCGGTAGTACGCCTTGCGGTAGTAGTAGCAGGTCAGCCGGAAGCCGAGCGGGAAGACCAGGATCAGCAGCGCGGGGGACAGGCCCCACCAGCTTCCGAACAGGGCCCAGTTGGGGCCGCCCTGCATGGGGACGCAGTTCTCCGCGAGGCAGGGCGAGTAGAACGGCGAGACGTAGGGCGCGGCGTAGTAGTCCGCGTTGGCGAAGGCCCGCCAGGTCGAGTAGACGATGAAGGCGAGCAGCCCCGCCGCGGTGGCGGCGGGGGCCAGCCACCAGCGGTCGGTGCGCAGGTGCCGGGCGGGGATCTCGGCCCGGGAGGCGTCGTGGACGCCGGTCAGCCGGGCGGGTGGTTCTGTTCCTGTGGCCAAGGGGGACTCCGGGTGGAGTGGACGAGGGGTGTGGGGCCTGGGCGGCCCCGCGGCCGGGGCCGGCCGGGCGGGGCGGTGCCGGGGAGGCGAACCGGAACGCGGCGGTACGGGACCCCGGTGATGCGGGGAGCGGCAATGCCGAGCGCGGCCCCGCCGGGCGGCAGGGCCGTGGTCGGGGCGGAGGCTGCGCCGCTACGGCGCGCGACGGTCGCGGGCGCCGAGGCCCTCGTCGTCCGTGTCCGTCCACATTGCGCTGTCGTACGGGGTGTCCGGGATGCTGACCATCCCCTGGCCCGGGGGCGTGGGGGACGAGGAGCCGGCCGGGGACTGGCGTGCGGCCTTCTGCTCCAGCTGCTCGACCTTGCGGGTCAGCTCGTCCAGGTTGCGCCGTACGGCGTTCAAATCGTCCTGCAGGGACATGACTTGCCCTCACTTCCGCAGGTTGCGGTGGCAACGCTCATGTGCGCCTGCGAGTGTCGCGCCTCCCGTCCCCGGTTGTGAAGGGATGTGCCGGGATTGCGGGCGCGCAGGCGCGATGTGTGCGCCCCTCCTCCCCCCATTCTCATCCCTCGCAGGAGGGAACGCCCCGTCTTCTCCGCTACCGCCGGGGGTGGGAGGCGGCAAGCCTCGTTGGGCCGTGCGGGTGGGGTTGGCGGCGTGGCGCGGCGCGGGTGAGGGGGGAGCGGCGGGCGGTCGATTTCAGTGGGTTCGTCACCGGTGTGATCAGCTCCTTATACCGCCATACCGCCATACGTGATCGAGAACGGCCGCCCCCGGAGGTACCACCCATGTCCCAGAGAAGGCGCAGATCGTTGGCGCTCCTGACCTCGGGCGTGCTCGCGCTGCCCTTCCTCGCGGGGTGCGGTTCGCCCGACGACGACAGCGGCCGGGCCGCCGGCCAGGACATCGGCGCCGCCGCCCGGCCCGTGGTGGCCGACGGGGGAGTGATGCGCTGGGCCGTCGACGCGCTGCCCGACACCCTGAACGCATTCCAGGCCGACGCGGACGCCACCACCACCCGGATCGCGGGGGCGGTGCTTCCGGCGCTGTTCACCCTGAACGCGCAGGGCCGGCCGGTGGCCAATCCCGACTACCTGGAGAAGGCGGAGGTCGTCGAGCGCGAGCCGAAGCAGGTCGTCCTCTACAAGCTCAACCAGCAGGCGGTGTGGAGCGACGGCCGCGAGATCGGGGCCCCCGACTTCGTCGCCCAGTGGCGCGCGCTGAACGGCCGGGACTCGGCGTACTGGACGGCCCGCAACGCCGGCTACGAGCGCATCGAGAAGATCGAGCGCGGCGGGGACGACCTGGAGGTCAAGGTCACCTTCGCCAAGCCGTACGCCGACTGGCGGTCGCTGTTCACCCCGCTCTACCCCAAGCAGGTCACCGGCACCCCCGAGGCCTTCAACGAGGGGGCGCGGGGCACGCTCAAGGTCACCGCGGGCCCGTTCGCCCTCGGGGCGGTCGACAAGAAGAACGCCACGGTCGCCCTGTCGCGCAACCCGCGCTGGTGGGGTCAGCCGGCCAAGCTCGACACCCTGGTGCTGGCCGCGGTGGCGCGGGCCGACCGGCCGGCGGCGCTGGCGGCCGGGAAGCTCGACATCGCCGAGGTCGACCGGGCGGGCGCCGAGCGGATCGCGCTGGCGCTGCGGGACGCGAAGCGGGGCGCGGGTGCGGCCGGGAAGCCGGCGCACGGGCCCGGCGCCGCCGTCACCGCCGCGCAGGCGCTGAGGTCCTGGGCGGTCGCCAACGGCTCCGCCGAGGAGCTGGCCGAGGACGAGAAGGCCGCCCGCAAGCGGAACGCCGACGCGGTGGCCACGTACGCCGCGGAGCAGAAGGCGCTGGGCGGCTTCCGGGTGCGCAAGTCGCTGGAGCCCGCGTACACCCAGCTCGCGCTGAACGGCGCGAGCGGCCCCCTCGCCGACGAGCGGGTGCGCCGCGCCATCGCCCGGGTGCTGGACCGGCAGGCGCTGGCCGAGGCGGTGCTCAAGCCGCTGGGGCTGCCCGCCCGGCCGGTCGGCAGCCACCTGGCCCTGGCCGGGCAGCGCGCGTACGCCGACAACAGCGGCGCCCTCGGCGGCCGGGACACCCGTGCCGCCCAGGCCCTGCTCGCGGACGCCGGCTGGCGCAAGGGCGCGCCGCTCGGGGACGCCGCGGCGGGCGCCCGGGCGGGTGGCGAGGCCGCGCGGCCGGCCGCGGACGACTCCAAGACGGTCCGGCCGGCGGGCGACGGGACGGGCAACGACGGCCTGTACATCGTGGGCCAGGAGGACGAGAAGAACCCGGGCCGCCGGCCGGTCGCCGACCGGGGCCGGTACGCCGGGGACGGCGCGTACGCCGCGGCCGCGGACGGCGAGGTCGTGGACGCGGACACCGCGTCCGTGCGGCGCGGAGGCGCGGCCCTGCTGGCCCCGGCTCCGCTGGCCGCCCTCCAGGAGGCCTCGCTGGTCGACCAGGCGGAGGCGCTGGCCGCGCCGGGCGCCCGCGACGACGGCAAGAAGCGCGCCGACGAGGACGCGGAGGAGGCCGACGCGAAGGAGGCCGACGCGAAGGAGGGCGACGGGCGGGAGCCGGCGGCGGGCGTCCCGGCCAAGGGCACCCCGGCCCCGGCGCGGCAGGTCCGCACCTCCGGCTCGCTGCTGGCCAAGGACGGCAAGACGCTCAGCCTGCGGTTCGTGCTGCCCTCGGGTCCTGGCTCGGAGGCGCTGCGCACGGTCGGCGAGCGGATCGCGCAGATGCTGCGGGGCATCGGGGTGAGCACCGAGCTGACCAAGGTGCCGGACGAGAGCTTCTTCAAGGACCACATCGCCTCGGGCCAGTACGACCTCGCCCTGTACTCGTGGCCCGCGACGGCCTACCCGGCCACCGACGCCCGGCCGATCTTCGCCAAGCCGGAGCCGGCGGCGGACGGCTCGCTGCTGGTCGAACAGAACTACACCCGGGTCGGCACCGACCACATCGACCAGCTGTTCGATCAGGCGCTCGGTGAGCTGAACGAGGACGAGTCCCGGGAGCTGATGAAGAAGGCGGACGCCCGCATCTGGGCCGCCGCCGGCTCCATCCCCCTCTACCAGCGGCCCGAGCTGGTGGCGGTCAAGCCGGGTGTCAGCAACGCCGGCGCCTTCGGCCTCGGCACCCCCCGCTACCAGGACATCGGCTGGAAGAAGGCGGGCGCCGGCGGCCCCGGGGGCGCCGGGAAGAACTGAGGAAGAAGATCTGCAGAACGTGTGAAGGCATCCGGGCGCAAGCTCAGATGTGGCTCAAGTGCCTTGCCCGCCGGTCCCGCCGGCGGGCAAGGTCGGTCGCACCCGTTGACCCGCCCCGGGACCTCCCGGGATCCCCTCCGGGGCCGCACCCTCCCCACCTCCGGGACGGCCCCGGGCGCACCGCAGCACCGCAGCAGCACCGCCCCCTGAAGCTCAGCCCTCCGGCCCCTTGACAGGCCCCCGGCATGCGCTCCCCGCCACGCGACGTACCATGGGGTAAGGCCGTGGCAGGTTTTCCGCCCGGCGGGCTCGCGTACCGGACCGTACGCGACGCCATCCACGATCCCGGGAGAAGCGCCGCAGTATGCCCACGCGCCACGACATCCGTAACGTAGCCATCGTCGCCCACGTCGACCACGGCAAGACGACCATCGTCGACGCCATGCTCAAGCAGGCTGGCGCCTTCGCCGCCCACCAGCAGCTCGACGACCGCATGATGGACTCGAACGACCTGGAGCGTGAGAAGGGCATCACGATCCTCGCCAAGAACACGGCGGTGAAGTACCACCCCAAGGACGGCGGGGCCCCGATCACGATCAACATCATCGACACCCCCGGCCACGCCGACTTCGGTGGCGAGGTCGAGCGCGGTCTGTCGATGGTCGACGCCGTCGTCCTGCTGGTGGACGCCTCCGAGGGTCCGCTGCCGCAGACCCGCTTCGTGCTGCGCAAGGCGCTGCAGGCCCGGATGCCCGTCATCCTCTGCATCAACAAGACGGACCGCCCGGACTCCCGGATCGACGAGGTCGTCAACGAGACGTACGACCTGTTCCTGGACCTGGACGCCGACGAGGACCAGATCGAGTTCCCGATCGTCTACGCCTGCGGCCGCGACGGCATCGCCTCGCTGACCAAGCCGGAGGACGGCACGGTCCCGGCGGACTCCACCAACCTGGAGCCCTTCTTCTCCACGATCCTGGAGCACGTCCCGGCCCCGACGTACGAGGAGGACGCGCCGCTCCAGGCCCACGTCACCAACCTCGACGCCGACAACTTCCTCGGCCGTATCGCGCTGCTCCGCGTCGAGCAGGGCGAGCTGCGCAAGGGCCAGACGGTCGCGTGGATCAAGCGTGACGGCTCGATCTCGAACGTCCGCATCACCGAGCTGATGATGACCGAGGCGCTCACCCGCAAGCCGGCCGAGGTCGCCGGCCCCGGTGACATCTGCGCCGTCGCCGGTATTCCCGAGATCATGATCGGTGAGACGCTGGCCGACCCGGAGAACCCGGTCGCCCTCCCGCTGATCACGGTCGACGAGCCCGCGATCTCCATGGTCATCGGCACCAACACCTCCCCGCTGGTCGGCCGCGGCGGCACCGGCAAGGGCGCGGACGCCAAGTCCGCGGTCAAGGACCGCAAGGTCACCGCCCGCCAGGTCAAGGACCGCCTGGACCGCGAGCTGATCGGCAACGTCTCGCTCCGCGTCCTCGACACCGAGCGTCCGGACGCCTGGGAGGTGCAGGGCCGCGGCGAGCTGGCGCTGGCCATCCTGGTCGAGCAGATGCGCCGTGAGGGCTTCGAGCTGACCATCGGCAAGCCGCAGGTCGTCACCAAGGACGTCGACGGCAAGGTCCACGAGCCGGTCGAGCGCATGACCATCGACGTCCCCGAGGAGCACATGGGTGCCGTCACCCAGCTCATGGGCGTCCGCAAGGGCCGCATGGACAACATGTCGAACCACGGCTCCGGCTGGGTCCGCATGGAGTTCGTCGTCCCGTCCCGCGGCCTCATCGGCTTCCGTACGGAGTTCCTGACGCAGACCCGCGGCACCGGCATCGCGCACTCGATCCACGAGGGCCACGAGCCCTGGTTCGGTCCGCTGCAGACCCGCAACAACGGCTCCCTGGTCGCCGACCGCGCCGGTGCGGTCACCGCCTTCGCGATGACCAACCTCCAGGAGCGCGGCGTGCTGTTCACCGACCCCGGCACCGAGGTGTACGAGGGCATGATCGTCGGCGAGAACTCCCGCTCCGACGACATGGACGTGAACATCACCAAGGAGAAGAAGCTCACCAACATGCGCTCCTCCTCCGCCGACTCCTTCGAGGCGATCGTCCCGCCGCGGAAGCTCTCCCTGGAGCAGTCCCTGGAGTTCTGCCGCGACGACGAGTGCGTCGAGGTGACCCCGGAGGCCGTGCGCATCCGCAAGGTCGTGCTGGACCAGAAGGAGCGCTCGCGTACCGCTTCGCGCGCCAAGGCCGCCAAGTAGTCTGAGTCACAGCAGCCGTTACAGCCCGGCCCCCCACGCATCGCGTGGGGGGCCGGGCTGTTCGCGTTTGTCAAACGGATTGTTGCACTCCAGTGTCCGGATTCCGGTCGTCACACTCCGGAACGTGCGCTAACAGTCCGTTTCGGGCGTGTCTGTCTGTGCTCCCTTTGTCCGTATTTCGGTTTTTGAGCACTGTTGATGTTGTGAAACCGAGACCCTTTAAGTGTGGTTAACAGCCATGGCGTCCTTAAGGATGGCTCCATTGAGCTCGGGTCAATGGGTCACGCGCTGTGGGGAGCGCCGACTCACGAGCACACTCGGGACACCGTCCCGTAGCCGTCAGGGGTGTCGGCTTCGGATCGTGTCCCTCATGTAGATCAGTGGACTCATGAGGAGGAAACCCATGCGCGGTGCCAAGAGCGCCAAGCTGGTAGCGGGCGCGATTGTCGTCGCCCTGGCTGCGACCGCCTGCGGCGGTGGCAACGACGGCGGTTCGAACGACGCCGGCAAGGGCGCCGTCGACGCCAACGGCATCTTCTCGATCGAGGTCGGCGAGCCGGAGAAGCTCCTGCAGCCGGCCGACACGATGGAGTCCAACGGCTCGATCGTGCTCTCGGGCCTGTTCTCGCAGCTCGTCGACTACGACGCCGACGGCAAGCTCACGATGGTCAACGCCGAGTCCGTCGAGTCCAAGGACTCCAAGACCTGGACCGTCAAGCTGAAGCCGGGCTGGACCTTCCACGACGGCACCAAGGTGACCGCCGAGTCCTACGTCAAGGCGTGGAACTGGGCCGCGAACATCAACAACAACCAGGGCAACGCCTCCTGGTTCTCCGACATCAAGGGCTTCGAGAAGCTCCACCCGGAGAAGGAGGGCGCCAAGCCCACCGCCGACAAGCTGGACGGTCTGAAGGTCGTCGACGAGAACACCTTCACCATCGAGCTGACCTCCGCGATCCCGTACTTCGCCTACAAGCTCGGCTACGAGGTCTTCTCCCCGCTGCCGGAGTCGTTCTACGCGAACCCGAAGGCCGCCGGCGAGAAGCCGATCGGCAACGGCCCCTACAAGTTCGACTCGTGGGAGCACAAGAAGCAGATCAAGATCGTCCGCTACGACGGCTACAAGGGCGACAACAAGGCGAAGAACGGTGGTGTGATCTTCAAGAACTACACCACCCTCGAGACCGCCTACGAGGACCTGAAGTCGGGCAACGTCGACGTCCTGCGTCAGATCGCCCCGAAGGACCTGCCGGTCTACCGTCAGGACCTCGGCGACCGCGCCGTGGACCAGGCCTACTCCGCCATCCAGACCCTGGCCATCGCGTTCTACGCGGACCAGTGGAAGGCCAAGCCGGTCAACCCGAAGGTCATCCAGGGCCTGTCGAAGGCGATCGACCGCGACACCATCACCAAGACCGTCCTCAACGGCACCCGTGAGCCGGCCACCGGCTGGGTCGCCAAGGGCGTCATGGGCTTCCAGGACAACGGTGGCTCCGACGTCACCAAGTTCGACCCGGCCGCGGCCAAGAAGCTCATCGCCGAGGGTGGCGGCGTTCCCGGCAACGCCATCTCCATCCAGTTCAACTCCGACGGTGGCCACAAGGAGTGGGTGGAGGCCGTCTGCGGCTCCATCACCAAGGCGACCGGCGTGAAGTGCGTCGGCGACGCCAAGCCCGACTTCCAGGCCGACCTCCAGGCCCGCAAGTCGAAGCAGGTCAAGTCGATCTACCGCTCCGGCTGGGTCCTCGACTACCCGGTGAACGCCAACTTCATCCGCGACCTGTTCAAGACGGGCGCGGCGGGCAACCAGGGTGACTTCACCAACAAGGAGCTCGACGCCAAGATCGACAAGGCCGACACGGCCGCGTCGCTCGAGGAGTCGGTGAAGGCGTACCAGGCCATCGAGAAGGAACTGGTCAACTACATGCCTTCCATCCCGCTCTGGTACTACAAGGTCAACGCGGGCTACTCGGAGAACGTCTCCGGCGTCCAGTACGCCCAGGACGGCGACCCGATCCTCGAGACCGTCGAGGTCAAGAAGAAGTAGTCACTGACGTAGTCCGCAGTACGGCTGTGGACTGACGGGGAGTCAGTCCACAGCCGGCCTTTACGCAGTGTCCGGGGGGCCCTTCCGTATGTGCACGCGCCGCCGCAACAGGCGCGTGCCGCACGGGAGGGCCTGTCCCGCGCCTGCCGCATTCTCAACGGAGGCATGATGGGGCGCTATGTCGCACGACGACTGCTCCAGATGATCCCGGTCTTCTTCGGGACGACCCTGCTCATCTTCCTTATGGTCTACAGCCTGCCCGGTGACCCCGTGGCCGGCCTGTTCGGCGACAAGGGAACGGACCCGGCCACGCTGGCCAAGCTCCGACATGAGTACGGGCTGGATCTGCCGATCCTTCAGCAGTACTGGAACTACCTTTCCGACATCCTGTTCCACTTCGACTTCGGTTCGCAGATCCGGAGCGGACGTGAGATCACGGACGTCATGGGCGACGCCTTCCCGGTGACGCTGCAGCTGGCCACGCTGGCGTTCGTCATCGAGATCGTCCTCGGCATCGGCCTCGGCATCGTCGCCGGCCTCAACGCCGGCCGCCTCGCCGACAACCTGATCCTGATCCTGACGCTGCTGATCATCTCGGTCCCGGTGTTCGTGCTCGGCTTCATCATCAAGACGGTCTTCGCCTTCAAGCTGGGGTGGATCGAACCCAACGTCGGCCAGGACGAGACGTGGGGCGAGATGCTCGCGCCCGCCATCGTGCTGGGTGCGTTGTCCCTCGCCTACGTGGCGCGTCTGACGCGTACCTCGATGGCCGAGAACCTGCGCGCCGACTACATCCGCACCGCGGTCGCCAAGGGTCTCCCGAAGCGCCGCGTCATCGGTGTCCACCTGATGCGCAACTCGATGATCCCCGTCGTCACCTTCCTCGGCACCGACATCGGTGCCCTGATGGGCGGCGCGGTCGTCACCGAAGGACTCTTCAACGTCCACGGTGTCGGTGGTCTCATCTACGACTCCATCGTGCGCCGCGAGGGCCTGACCGTCGTCGGCATCGTGACCGTCCTGGTCGTCGTGTACCTCATCGCCAGCCTTCTCGTCGACCTCCTCTACGCGGTCCTGGACCCGAGGATCCGTTATGCCTGACATCACCAAGACCGTCGACGCGCCGGCCGAGGAGACCACCGCCCCCGCCGTCGCCGCCGCGCCGCAGAAGGCGGAGAAGGCCCGCAGCCTCTGGGGCGACGCCTGGGTCGACCTGCGCCGCAACCCGTACTTCGTCATCTCGTCGGTGCTGATCTTCCTCCTGCTGCTGATCAGCGCGTTCCCGAGCTGGTTCACCAGCGCCTCGCCCACCGAGGGCGACCTGGTGAAGCACTTCCTCACCAAGCCGGAGCTCGGCAGCATCGGCTCGCCGGACTGGTTCGGCTACGACGGCCAGGGCCGCAGCGTCTACGCCCGCGTCATCTACGGCACCCGCGCCTCGATCATCGTCGGCGTGGCCGTGACGGCGATCGTGACCGTGCTCGGCGCCATCATGGGCATGATCGCCGGTTACTTCGGCGGCATCACGGACGCGATCCTGTCCCGCCTGACCGACATCTTCTTCGGTGTCCCGTTCCTGCTCGGCGCCATGGTCGTCCTGCAGGCCTTCACCGACCGCACGGTGTGGACCGTGGTGTTCGCGCTGGCCTTCCTGGGCTGGACGCAGATCACCCGCGTCATGCGCGGTGCGGTGATCACGGTCAAGCAGGCCGACTACGTGCACGCCGCCCAGGCCCTGGGCGCCGGCACCGTCCGGATCCTCTTCCGGCACATCCTTCCGAACGCCATGGCCCCGGTGATCGTCGTCGCGACGATCGCGCTCGGCGGCTACATCTCCGCGGAGGCGACCCTCTCGTACCTCGGCCTGGGACTCGCGTCCCCGACCGTCTCGTGGGGTGTCGACATCTCGGCCGGTGCGGCGCAGATCCGCGTGGCGGAGCACATCCTGCTCTACCCGTCGATCATGCTCAGCATCACCGTCCTGGCGTTCATCATGCTCGGCGAAGCAGTCCGCAACGCCCTCGACCCGAAGCTGCGCTGAGGAGGGCGTACGTGACCACCATCGACAAGACCGCGACGGTCCCGGCCCCCCGCGACGGGGAGGCCTACGACGGTCCGCTGCTGGAAGTCCGCGACCTGCACGTGGAGTTCCACACCCGTGACGGCGTGGCCAAGGCCGTGAACGGCGTCAACTACAGCGTCAGCGCCGGCGAGACCCTCGCCGTGCTCGGCGAGTCCGGCTCCGGCAAGTCCGTGACCGCTCAGGCGATCATGGGCATCCTCGACATGCCTCCCGGCAAGATCCCGCAGGGCGAGATCCTGTTCCGCGGCCAGGACATGCTGAAGATGAGCAACGAGGAGCGGCGGCAGATCCGCGGCCAGAAGATCGCCATGATCTTCCAGGACGCGCTCTCCTCGCTGAACCCCGTGCTCTCCGTCGGCTACCAGCTCGGCGAGATGTTCCGGGTTCACCAGGGCCTGTCCAAGAAGGACGCCAAGCTCAAGGCCATCGAGCTGATGGACCGGGTGAAGATCCCCGCCGCCAAGGCGCGGGTCAACGACTACCCGCACCACTTCTCGGGCGGTATGCGCCAGCGCATCATGATCGCCATGGCGCTGGCCCTGGAGCCGGACCTGATCATCGCCGACGAGCCGACCACGGCCCTCGACGTGACGGTCCAGGCCCAGGTCATGGACCTCCTCGCGGAGCTCCAGCGCGAGATGAACATGGGCCTGATCCTGATCACCCACGACCTCGGCGTCGTCGCCGACGTCGCGGACAAGATCGCGGTCATGTACGCGGGCCGGATCGTCGAGACCGCCCCGGTCCACGACATCTACAAGCGCCCGGCGCACCCGTACACCAAGGGCCTGCTGGAGTCGATCCCGCGCCTGGACCAGAAGGGCCAGGAGCTCTTCGCCATCAAGGGCCTCCCGCCCAACCTGCTGCGCCTGCCCACCGGTTGCTCCTTCAACCCGCGCTGCACCGCGGCCCAGGACATCTGCCGTGCGGACATCCCGGTGCTGCACCCGGTGACCGAGCAGGACGGCAGCGAGCTGCCGGGCCGCAAGAGCGCGTGCCACTTCTGGAAGGAGACGATCCATGGCTGAGCCGACCAAGAACGACGAGGCCGCCAAGGACGCCGTCGCCGAGGTGGAGGCCGCGATCGAGGCTCCGGTCGCCAAGGGCGAGCCGATCCTCCAGGTCCGCAACCTGGTCAAGCACTTCCCGCTGACCCAGGGCATCCTGTTCAAGAAGCAGGTCGGCGCCGTCAAGGCCGTCGACGGCGTCTCCTTCGACCTGTACCAGGGCGAGACCCTGGGCATCGTCGGCGAGTCCGGCTGTGGCAAGTCCACGGTCGCCAAGCTGCTGATGAACCTGGAGCGGGCCACCGCGGGCGAGGTCTTCTACAAGGGCCAGGACATCACCAAGCTGTCCGGCCGCGCGCTGAAGGCGGTCCGCCGGAACATCCAGATGGTGTTCCAGGACCCGTACACCTCGCTCAACCCCCGTATGACGGTGGGCGACATCATCGGCGAGACCTTC
Organism: Streptomyces sp. NPDC101132; assembly: GCF_044759225.1. NCBI lineage: Bacteria > Bacillati > Actinomycetota > Actinomycetes > Kitasatosporales > Streptomycetaceae > Streptomyces > Streptomyces sp. NPDC101132. Next base: position 90,753 of record NZ_JBIVYX010000012.1, on the reverse strand, counting down.
GAGATCCACCCCGAGGTGGCCCCGAAGGGCGACCGGCGCCGCAAGGTGCAGGAACTGCTCGACGTCGTCGGCCTGAACCCGGAGTACATCAACCGGTACCCGCACCAGTTCTCGGGCGGTCAGCGCCAGCGCATCGGCATCGCCCGCGGCCTCGCGCTCAACCCCGAGATCATCATCTGCGACGAGCCGGTCTCCGCCCTGGACGTCTCCGTCCAGGCGCAGGTCGTCAACCTGATGGAGAAGCTGCAGGACGAGTTCAACCTCTCCTACATCTTCATCGCGCACGACCTGTCGATCGTCCGGCACATCTCGGACCGCGTGGGCGTGATGTACCTCGGCAAGATGGCCGAGATCGGCACGGACGTGCAGATCTACGACCACCCGACGCACCCCTACACCCAGGCGCTGCTGTCGGCCGTCCCCGTCCCGGACCCGGAGGCCCGCGCCAACCGCGAGCGGATCATCCTCACCGGTGACGTCCCCTCGCCGGCCAACCCGCCGTCGGGCTGCCGCTTCCGCACCCGCTGCTGGAAGGCGCAGGACAAGTGCGCCGAGGAGGTGCCGCTGCTGGCCGTCCCCGAGCGCTTCAAGGGCTCGGACTCCCCGGCCGCGCACGAGTCGGCGTGCCACTTCGCGGAGGAGAAGGCCGTCCTGGCCGTCTGATCCGCATCGGCAGTACCCGCAGTACCGCAGTACGAGCGCCAGGGCGCCCGGTCCGCACCGTCGGCCGGGCGCCCTGCGCCGTTTCCGGACCGCCGTCCCCCCGCGGGGGAAATCGGTTTGCGGCCGCGGGGCGCCGGGCCCGAAAGTGGGCCGATGCTGACCGTACGGCCCGCCGGGCCCAACGACGCGTCCGACATCTGCGCCCTGATGAACGCGGTGGACACCGCCGAGATCGGGCGGCCCGAGACCGACCTCTCCGACGTCGAGGCGGACCTGCTGCACCCCGAGGTGGACCTGGCCCGGGACTCCTGGCTGGCCGTCGAGGGCGGCCGGGTGGTCGCGTACGCCGTGGTCTGGTGCGACGGCGACCCCGTCAGGATCGACGCCGACCACTACGTCCTGCCCGGCCACGGGGCCGCGGGGGAGCGGCTCCTCGCGCTGATGGAGGCCCGGGCGCTGGAGCGGGCCCGCGAGGGCGGCTCCCCGACCGCGGTGCTGCACCTCAACCTGAACATCCGGCCCACCCTGGACACCGCCGTGCTGACCGGCCGCGGCTGGGGCCGGGTGCGCCGCCACTACGTGATGGTCCGTGACCTGGCCCCCGAGGCGGACCTGCCGCCGGCGCCCCTGGACGGTCTGACCCTGCGCGCCTGCGCGACCGAGGCGGACCGGCGCACCGCCCACGCCCTGCTGATGGACAGCTTCTCGGCCCACTTCGACCACCAGTACCGTTCGTACGAGCAGTGGCTGGACGACCTCGGGGCCGCGCGCGGAGGGATGGACTGGTCCCTGGTCTGGATCGCGGAGCTGGCCGGGCAGGGCGACGTGGCAGTGCTGCTGAGCAGGGACAACCGGGCCGCCATGGGCTGGGTGCGCAGTCTCGGCGTACGCGCGGACGTGCGCGGCCGCGGCATCGGCGGCCACCTGCTGCGGCACGCCTTCGCCGTGTACGCGGCCCGCGGCCGGGACACCATCGGGCTGGGCGTGGACACGCTGAACGCGACCGGCGCGCTGGCACTGTACGAGGCGCAGGGGATGCGTCCGCACTACTCCGTCGACACCTGGGAGGTGACCCTGGGTGATCTTGGCTGACACCCGGGTGACAGCCGGGTGACACCGGCTCGCGGACGGCCGCGCATAATGTGCGCTACCGCACTGTTTGGGGTGATATTGGCGCCTAAGTGAGTCTTGGGAGCCAAGAGGAGGCACTCCATGCGCGGAGCCACCCACGCCAAGTGGGCCGCATGCGCGGTCGCCGTCGCGCTGACGGCGACGGCCTGCGGCGGCGGGAGCGACAGTGGCGGAGGGGACGGAGCCGGCATCGTCAGCTCCTCGTGGGGTGACCCGCAGAACCCGCTGGAGCCGGCGAACACCAACGAGGTCCAGGGCGGCAAGGTCCTGGACATGCTCTTCCGGGGACTCAAGCGCTACGACCCGAAGACCGGCGAGGCTCTGGACATGGTCGCCCAGAGCATCGAGACCACGGACCAGCAGAACTTCACGGTGACCCTGAAGGACGGCTGGAAGTTCAGCAACGACGAGCCGGTGACCGCGCAGTCGTTCGTCGACGCCTGGAACTACGCCGCCGACGTGCGCAACAAGCAGAACAACTCGCCCTTCTTCTCCGACATCGTCGGCTACGAGGACGTGCACCCCGAGTCCGGGGAGCCGAAGTCCAAGACCATGAAGGGCCTGGTGGTGAAGGACGACAAGACCTTCACCGTCGCCCTGAAGGAGAAGTTCTCCACCTGGCCGGACACCCTGGGCTACCAGGCCTTCTCCCCGCTCCCCAAGGCCTTCTTCACCGACCACGCCGGCTGGCTCAACAAGCCCGTCGGCAACGGTCCCTACACGGTGGACTCGTACACCAAGGGCACCGGCATGAGCCTGCGCAAGTGGGACGGCTACACCGGCCCCGACAAGGCGCAGAACGGCGGCGTCGACCTCAAGGTCTACACGGACAACAACACCGCCTACACCGACCTGCTGGCCGGCAACCTCGACCTGGTCGACGACGTGCCCGCGCAGCAGCTGAAGAACGTCAAGAACGACCTCGGCGACCGGTACATCAACCAGCCGGCGCTCATCATCCAGACCCTCACCTTCCCCCTGTACGACCCGGCCTGGGGCAAGGCGGGCATGGAGAAGGTCCGCCAGGGCATCTCCCGCGCCATCAACCGCCCGGAGATCACCAAGCAGATCTTCCAGGACACCCGCAGCCCCGCCAAGGACTGGACCTCCTCCGCCCTCGGTGAGAAGGGCGGCTACAAGGACATGTGCGGGGACCTCTGCACGTACGACCCGGCCGCGGCCAAGCAGCTCATCCAGGAGGGCGGCGGCCTGCCCGGCGGCAAGATGACCATCACCTCCAACGTGGACACCGGCTCGCACCGCGTGTGGATGGACGCCGTCTGCAACAGCATCAACAACGCGCTCGGCCAGGGCCCCGTCTGCACCGTCAACCCGGTCGGCACCTTCGCGGACTTCCGCAACCAGCAGAGCTCCTTCAAGCTCACCGGCCCCTTCCGGTCCGGCTGGCAGGGCGACTACCCGCTGATCCAGAACTTCCTGGAGCCGCTGTACTACACCGGCGCCTCCTCCAACTACGGGAAGTTCAGCAACGCGGACTTCGACAAGCTGGTCGACCAGGCCAACCAGGAGAGCGACACCGCCGCGGCGATCGCGAAGTTCCAGGACGCCGAGAAGATCCTGGCCCAGCAGATGCCGTCCATCCCGCTCTGGTACCAGAACGGCAGCGCCGGCTACTCCGAGCGGCTGAGCGACGTAGCCCTCAACCAGTTCAGCGTCCCGGTCTACGACCAGATCAAGGTCGGCTGACGCCACGCCACTAGGAGTGGGCCCCCCGGCGCGCGAGCCACGGCGCCGGGGCGGCCCCCGGAACCCCGGAGGCGTCTATGGGACGCTACGTCATCCGACGGCTGCTGCAGATGATCCCCGTCTTCATCGGCAGCACCTTCCTGATCTTTCTCATGGTGTACGCGCTGGGCGACCCCGTCGCGGCACTCTTCGGCGACAAGGCCCCCGACCCCGCCACCGCCGCCCGGATCCGCAAGGACCTCTACCTCGACCAGCCCCTGTGGAAGCAGTACCTGCACTACATGGGCCAGATCTTCCAGGGCGACTTCGGCACCGCCTTCAACGGCCAGCCGGTCACCGAGCTGATGGCCTCGGCCTTCCCGGTCACCCTGCGCCTGACGCTCGTCGCGATCGTCATCGAGATCGTCGTCGGCATCACCTTCGGCGTCGTCAGCGGCCTGCGCAAGGGCCGCGCCGTCGACACCTCGCTGCTGGTGCTCACCCTGATCGTCATCTCGGTCCCGACCTTCGTGACCGGCTACCTGCTGCAGTTCGTCTTCGGCGTCAAATGGGGCTGGGTGTCGCCCACCGTCTCCTCCGACGCCCCCCTCAACGAGCTGATCCTGCCCGGCATCGTGCTCGCCCTGGTCTCCCTCGCGTACGTCACCCGGCTCACCCGCACCTCCATCGCGGAGAACGTCAAGGCCGACTACGTGCGCACCGCCACCGCCAAGGGCCTCCCGCGCAGGCGGGTCATCACCCGCCACCTGCTGCGCAACTCCCTGATTCCGGTGGTCACCTTCATCGGCACCGACATCGGCGCCCTGATGGGCGGCGCCATCGTCACCGAGCGCATCTTCAACATCCACGGCGTCGGCTACCAGCTCTACCAGGGCATCCTGCGCAACAACGCCCCGACGGTCGTCGGCTTCGTGACCATCCTCGTGATCGTCTTCCTGCTGGCGAACCTGCTCGTCGACCTGCTCTACGCGGTCCTGGACCCGAGGATCCGGTATGCCTGAGCCCGACCCCGAGCGCCCCGCGACCCCGCCCGAGGTCCCGGAGGGCCCCCCGCCCCCCGGCTCCGGGCACTACGACCCGGTGGGTCCCGGCCGCCGCGAGGCGATCGCCCCCACAGGACAGGGCGGACCCATGGACCTCGCGCTCGAAGAGGCCGAAAGCCTGGAGAAGGACCTGGTGCCCAACGGCCCCGGCCCCAAGGAGAAGGCCCGCTCCCTGTGGTCGGACGCCTGGCACCAGCTGCGCCGCAACCCGGTCTTCATCATCTCCTCGCTGCTGATCCTCTTCCTGGTCGTCATCGCCATCTGGCCCCAGCTCATCGCCGACGGAGACCCCCTCCAGTGCGACCTGTCGAAGTCGCAGGAGGGCTCGGAGCCGGGCCACCCCTTCGGCTACGACACCCAGGGCTGTGACGTGTACACCCGCACCGTCTACGGCGCCCGCGCCTCCATCACCGTCGGCATCTGCGCCACCGTCGGCGCCGCCCTGCTCGGCTCCCTCCTCGGCGGGCTGGCCGGCTTCTTCGGCGGCTGGTGGGACGCCCTGCTCTCCCGGGTGGCCGACATCTTCTTCGGCATCCCCGTGGTCCTCGGCGGCCTGGTCTTCCTGTCCGTGGTCACCAGCACCACCGTCTGGCCGGTGGTCGGCTTCATCGTGCTGCTGGGCTGGCCGCAGATCGCCCGCATCGGCCGCGGCTCGGTGATCACCGCCAAACAGCACGACTACGTCCAGGCGGCCCGCGCCCTCGGCGCCGGGAACGGCCGGATGCTGATGCGGCACGTGGCGCCCAACGCCGTCGCGCCGGTCATCGTCGTCGCGACCATCGCGCTCGGCACGTACATCGCGCTGGAGGCCACGCTCTCCTTCCTCGGCGTCGGGCTGCGGCCGCCCACGGTCTCCTGGGGCATCGACATCTCCAACGCCGCGCCGCAGATCCGCAACGCCCCGCACATGCTGCTCTGGCCGGCCGGGGCGCTGAGCATCACCGTGCTGGCGTTCATCATGCTCGGCGACGCGGTGCGCGACGCCCTCGACCCCAAGCTGCGCTGAGCGCCAAGGAGACGGGACATGCTGCTCGAAGTCCGCGATCTGCACGTGGAATTCAAGACGAGGGACGGGGTCGCGAAGGCCGTCAACGGCGTCAACTACTCCGTGGACGAGGGCCAGACCCTCGCCGTGCTCGGCGAGTCCGGCTCCGGCAAGTCCGTCACCGCCCAAGCCGTGATGGGCATCCTCGACATGCCGCCGGGCCGGATCCCCTCCGGCGAGATCCTCTTCAGGGGCAAGGACCTGCTGAAGATGAAGGAGGACGAACGCCGCAAGGTCCGGGGCGCCGAGATGGCGATGATCTTCCAGGACGCCCTGTCCTCCCTGAACCCGGTGCTCACCGTCGGCGCGCAGCTCGGCGAGATGTTCGAGGTGCACCGGGGCCTGTCCCGCAAGGACGCCAAGGCCCGGGCCGTCGAGCTGATGGACCGGGTGAAGATCCCCGCGGCCAAGCAGCGGGTGACGGACTACCCGCACCAGTTCTCCGGCGGCATGCGCCAGCGCATCATGATCGCGATGGCGCTGGCCCTGGAGCCCTCGCTGATCATCGCGGACGAGCCCACCACCGCCCTGGACGTCACCGTGCAGGCCCAGGTGATGGACCTGCTCGCGGAGCTCCAGCGGGAGCTGAACATGGGCCTGATCCTGATCACCCACGACCTCGGGGTCGTCGCCGACGTGGCCGACAAGATCGCGGTCATGTACGCGGGCCGGATCGTCGAGGCGGCCCCGGTCCACGACATCTACCGGGCGCCGGCCCACCCGTACACCCGGGGCCTGCTCGACTCGATCCCGCGGCTGGACCAGAAGGGCCAGGAGCTGTACGCCATCAAGGGCCTGCCGCCCAACCTGCTGAACATCCCGCCCGGCTGCGCCTTCAACCCGCGCTGCCCGATGGCCCAGCCCGTGTGCCGCGCCGACGTGCCGCCGCTGTACGAGGTCACCGAATCGCCCGTGCCGCGCTCCAGCGCCTGCCACTTCTGGAAGGAGTGCCTCCATGCCTGAGGCCATCCTGGAGGTACGCGACCTGGTCAAGCACTACCCGCTGACCCAGGGGATCCTCTTCAAGAAGCAGATCGGCGCGGTCAAGGCCGTCGACGGGGTCTCCTTCGGGCTCGGCGAGGGCGAGACGCTGGGCATCGTCGGCGAGTCCGGCTGCGGCAAGTCCACGGTCGCCAAGATGCTGGTCAACCTCGAACGCCCCACCTCCGGCTCGATCCTCTACAAGGGCGAGGACATCACGCAGCTGTCCGGCCGCGCGCTGAAGGCCGTCCGCCGGAACATCCAGATGGTGTTCCAGGACCCGTACACCTCCCTCAACCCCCGCATGACGGTCGGCGACATCATCGGCGAGCCCTACGAGATCCACCCCGAGGTCGCGCCCAAGGGCGACCGGCGCCGCAAGGTGCAGGACCTGCTCGACGTCGTCGGTCTCAACCCGGAGTACATCAACCGCTACCCGCACCAGTTCTCCGGCGGCCAGCGCCAGCGCATCGGCATCGCCCGCGGCCTCGCCCTCCAGCCCGAGGTCATCGTGGCCGACGAGCCGGTCTCCGCGCTCGACGTGTCCGTCCAGGCCCAGGTGGTCAACCTGCTGGAGCGGCTCCAGTCCGAGTTCCGGCTGTCGTACGTCTTCATCGCGCACGACCTGTCGATCGTCCGGCACATCTCCGACCGGGTGGGCGTGATGTACCTCGGCCGGGTCGTCGAGATCGGCACCGACTCCCAGATCTACGACCACCCCACCCACCCGTACACCCAGGCCCTGCTGTCCGCCGTCCCGGTGCCCGACCCGGGCGCCCGGGCGCACCGCGAGCGGATCATCCTCACCGGCGACGTCCCCTCGCCCGCCAACCCGCCCTCGGGCTGCCGCTTCCGCACCCGCTGCTGGAAGGCCCAGGAGAAGTGCGCGGTGGAGGTCCCGCTGCTGGCGGTGCCGGAGTGGTTCAGGTCCGCGGGCGGGCCGGCCGCGCACCCGTCGGCCTGCCACTTCGCCGCCGAGAAGCGGGTGGTCCCGCAGGAGGGCGAGCTGCCGCCGCCGCCCTCCCCGCCCCCGCCGCTGTCGAAGGAGCCGTAGCGACGCCCCCCCCGGATCGGGCCGGGCCTTTTCTGGCGGCATATTCACCCGAAGCGATCAGCGGTAAACGATCACACGCACGAGGGATCCGCGAGGCCCCCGGTGGACGCCACCGGGGGCCTCGGCCCGTGCCCGGACCGGGCCGGCGGTGGTCCCGTAGCAGGCCCCGGGCTCCGGCGCGGGGACTTTGCCAAGATCCACGGAGCGTGCTGCATTGATCACGACCGTGCAGAACGCCCCGTAACGCCCGGAACTCCGCACCCACACGGAAGGCCCCGGCATGTCCCACCTCCCGCACGCCGCCCTGTTCGAAGCGCTGCTGCCCCACCTCCCCGGCGACGCGCTCGTCACCGACCCGGTCCAGCTCGCCGCCCACTCCCACGACGCGGCCCCCTTCTCCGACCGGGGTTCACCCGCCCTCCTCGCCCTGCCCACCACCCCCGAGCAGGTCTCCCACATCCTGCGCGCCTGCTACGAACTCGACGTCCCCGTCGTGCCCCAGGGCGCCCGCACCGGGCTGGCCGGCGCCGCCAACGCCGTCGACGGCTGCGTCCTGCTCTCCACCACCCGGATGGACCGCATCCTCGCCATCGACCCGGCCAACCGCCTGGTGCGCTGCGAACCCGGCGTCGTCACCAAGCACCTCAACGAGGCCGTCGCCCCGCACGGCCTGAGCTACCCGCCCGACCCCGCCTCCTGGGACCGCTGCACCATCGGCGGGAACATCGCGACCGACGCGGGCGGGGTCTGCTGCGTGAAGTACGGGGTCACCGCCGACTACGTGCTCGGCCTGGACCTCGTACTCCCCGACGGCCGCCGCACCCGTACCGGACGCGACACCGCCAAGGGCGTCGCCGGCTACGACCTGACCCGGCTGGTCGTCGGCTCCGAGGGCACCCTGGCCGTGGTCGTCGGGGCGACGCTCGCCCTGCGCCCGCTCCGGCCGCCGGCCCACGCGCTGCTCGCCCGCTTCCCCGGCCTCACCGACGCGGGCGACGCGGTCGCGGCGATCACCGCGCACGGGCACACGCCCTCCGCGCTCGAACTCCTCGACCGGGCCACCTCACAGGCCGTCGCCGAACTGGGCCACCCCCTCATGGGCCCCGGCGGCCCCACCCTGATCGTCGAGAGCGAGGGCCCGGACCCGGCCGCCGAACTCGCCGCCATGGCCCGGCTGTGCCGCAGGACCGGCGCCACCGAGGTCGCCGTGGCGGCCGACGGAGCCGAGTCGGCACGGATCGCGGAGGTCCGCCGGATGGTCGCCCCGGCACTCCAGGCCCAGGCCGGCCGGCTCCCGGGGAAGGCCACCCTGTTCATGGAGGACGTGGCCGTGCCGCGCTCCGAACTCCCCAAGTTCGTCGCCACCGTCGAGGACATCGCGGCCCGCCGCCGGCTGCGCGTCTACACCGTCGGCCACGCCGGTGACGGCACCCTGCACCCCACGGTCGTCTTCGACGCCGCGGACCCCGGCCAGACCGGCCGCGCCAGGGCCGCGTACGACGACATCATGGCCGCCGGCCTCGCCCTCGGCGGCACGACGACGGGCGAACACGGCATCGGCACGCTCAAGCGGGACTGGCTGACCCGGGAACTCGACCCCACCGCCCTGGAGCTGCAACGCGGGCTCAAGCGCCTCTTCGACCCGAAGAACCTCCTGAACCCGGGCAAGGTCGTCCACGCCTGACCCCTCGGGGGAGGCTCAGGCGGGCGTCTCCCCGCGGCCCTCCGACGCGGCCAGCGCCGGGTCGAGGACCACGTCCTCGGCGCGGGAGGCGGTCGACGGGGGCTCCGGGAAGTGGCAGGCCGTCAGGTGGCCCTCCCGGTTCCCCTCGATCCGCACCAGCGGCGGCTCCTCCGCCGCGCAGCGGTCCCGCGCCTTCCAGCACCGGGTGCGGAACCGGCAGCCGGAGGGCGGCGCGAGGGGCGAGGGCACGTCGCCGGCCAGCCGGATCCGCTCCCGCCCCGCGTGCTCCTCCTCGTCGGTCAGCGCCGCCTCCGGCACCGCCGACAGCAGCGCGTGGGTGTACGGGTGGCGCGGCCGGGTGTGGATCGAGTCCCGGTCGCCCACCTCGATGATCTTGCCGAGGTACATCACCGCGATCCGCTGCGAGAAGTGCCGTACGACGGCCAGGTCGTGCGCGATGAAGAGGAACGCGATGCCCAGCTCCCGCCGGAGGTCCTGGAGCAGGTTGACCACCTGCGCCTGGATCGACACGTCCAGCGCGGAGACCGGCTCGTCCGCCACGATCAGCTTCGGCTCCAGGGCCAGCGCCCGGGCCACGCCGATGCGCTGGCGCTGGCCGCCGGAGAACTCGTGCGGGAAGCGGTTGTAGTGCTCCGGGTTCAGGCCCACCGTCTCCAGCAGCTCGCGGACCCGCCGCTCGCGGCCGCCCGGCGGGTCGATCCGGTTGATCTCCATGGGGCCGCCGATGATCGTGCCCACCGTCTGCCGCGGGTTCAGCGACGAGTACGGGTCCTGGAAGATCATCTGGATCTCGGACCGGATCGGCGCCAGCTGCCTGCGGCCGGCGTGCGTGATGTCCTGCCCCCGGTACGAGATCGTGCCGCCGGTGGGCTCCAGCAGCCGGGTCAGCAGCCGGCCGGTGGTCGACTTCCCGCAGCCCGACTCGCCGACCAGGCCGAAGGCCTCGCCCGCGTGCACGGTCAGGTCGATGCCGTCGACGGCCTGCACCGCCCCGACCCGCCGTCTGAACGGGAAGCCGCCCATGACCGGGAAGTGCTTGGTGAGCCCGGTCGCGGTCAGCAGCGGCTCGCCGGCGGGCCCGCCGTCCGCGCCGCGCTGCGCGGGCAGGGTCGGTTCTGTGCTCATGAGGTGCGGCTCCCGGGGCGGCCCTGGACCAGCCGGGGCCTGATCTGCTCGACGAAGAGGGTGTGCTTCTGTTCCGGAGTCAGGTGGCAGGCGCTCCCGCGCCCTTCCGGCAGCTCGGGGCGTACGTCCGCACAGCGCCCGCCGCCCACCTCCCGCGGGAAGGCGCAGCGCGGGTGGAACGCGCAGCCCGGCGGCGGGGCGAGCAGGCTCGGCGGGCTGCCCGGGATGGGGCTCAGCGCGGTCCCGACGTCCGAGCCGAGCCGGGGCATCGAGCCGAGCAGGCCCCAGGTGTACGGGTGCCGGGGCGCCCGGAGCACCTCGCGCACCGGCCCGCGCTCGACGGCCCGGCCGGCGTACATCACCAGGATGTCGTCGGCGGTGTTCGCGATGACCCCGAGGTCGTGCGTGATGAAGACGATCGCGGTGCCGGACTCCTGCTGGAGGTCCTTCAGCAGGTCGAGGATCTGTGCCTGCACGGTCACGTCCAGGGCGGTGGTCGGCTCGTCGGCGATCAGCAGGTCCGGGTCGCAGACCAGCGCCATCGCGATCATCGCGCGCTGGCGCATGCCCCCGGAGAACTGGTGCGGGTAGTCCCTGGCCCGCAGCGCGGGGTGCGGGATGCCGACCCTGCCGAGCATCTCCACCGCCCGCGCCCACGCCTCCCGCCGGGAGGCGCCGGTGTGCTTGCGGTACGGCTCCGCGATCTGGCGGCCGATCGTGTAGTACGGCGACAGGGCGGTCAGTGCGTCCTGGAAGATCATCGCCATCTTGTTGCCGCGGAGCTTCTCCAGCGTCCGCTCGGGCGCGCCGGTCAGCTCCTGTCCGTCGAGGACGATCTCGCCGGCGACCCGGGTGGTCCGCGGGTCGTGCAGGCCCAGCACGGTCAGGTTGGTCACCGACTTGCCGGAGCCGGACTCGCCGACGATGCCCAGGGTCCGGCCGCGCTCCAGCTCGAAGGAGAGCCCGTCGACCGCCTTCACGACGCCGTCCTCGGTCGTGAACCGGACGTACAGGTCGCGCACCGACAGGAAGGGCCCCGGGGCGGCGGGTGCGGCACCGCCCGCTTCCTTGGTCAGGGTCGTCAACGGAGCATCTCCTAGGCCAGCCGCACGCGCGGGTCGATGAACGCGTACAGGGCGTCCACGATGATGTTGAAGAGCAGGATCATGGCGGCGCCGAAGAGCATCACGCCGAGCAGCAGCGGCAGGTCCGAGTCGGTGACGGCGCGCACCGAGAGGTTGCCGATGCCGGTGAGCCCGAAGGTGTACTCGGTGATGATCGCGCCGCCGAGCAGCGAGCCCAGGTCGATGCCGAAGATCGTGACGATCGGCACCAGCGAACCGCGCCAGGCGTAGCGGAAGAAGACGTAACGGCTCGACATGCCCTTGGCGCGGGCGGTCTTCACGTGCTCCTCCTGGAGCTGTTCGACCATCGTGGAGCGCGCCATGCGGGTGTAGTTGCCGGTGAAGATCGTCGACAGGATCACCCAGGGCAGCAGCAGGCCGGTGAACCAGGCGACCGGGTTCTCGGTGAGGTCGGTGTACTTCGGCTGGGGCAGCAGCTCGGTCTGGAAGACGAAGACCGCGAGCGCCATGGGGCCGAGGAAGTAGATCTGCATCGAGCTGAGCACCAGCGAACCGCCGCTGAAGACCTTGTCGGCGAGCGTGCCGCGCTTCCAGGCGGAGACCATGCCCGTGCCCAGTCCCACCAGCAGGAAGCAGACCGACGCGCCGGCCGTCAGCGACAGCGTGACGGGGAAGCGGTCCAGCAGCAGCTCCCAGACCGGCTCGTTCTTGGAGAACGAGTAGCCGAAGCAGGGGGCGGGGCAGGGCCCCAGGTCGAACTCGCGGCCGAGGAAGAGCCCCTTGAGGAACTCCCCGTACTGCACGGGTACGGGCTTGTCGATGCCCAGGTTCTCGTGGATCACCGCGAGCGCGTCCGGCGTGCAGGTCTTGCCGCAGGCGAGCAGGGCCGGGTCGTGCGGGATGGCGAAGAAGAGGAAGAACGTGAACACGCTGATCAGCAGCAGGATCACGACGGAGCCGAGGGTACGGCGCAGGAGGAATCGCAGCATGGGTGTGGGCAGCTCTCAGCAGCGGCGGCCGGCCGCCCGGCACCGCCCGCCCGCAAGGGTCGCGTGCGGGCGGGCGGACCGGAGGGCCGGTCGGTGAGGGTTACTTGACGAAGAGCTTGCGCGGGTCGATGCCGCCGAGGACGTCGTCGTAGACGACGCCGCCGATGCCCGAGCCGGCGATCTGGACCTGCTTGTAGTAGCCGGTGGGCACCACGTTGACCACCTCGGACAGCAGGTACTCGTTGACCTTGTTCCACTCGGTCGCGGCCTTCGCGGCGTCCGTGATGCCGTTGATCCGGTCGATGTCCGCGTTCACCCGCGGGTCGTTGACCTGGGAGTAGTTCTGCGCGCCGTCCTGGATCTGGCGGCCGTCGTACAGCGGCGGGATGACCGTGGACGCGGAGGGCCAGTCGGCGCCCCACGCGGTGTGGAAGATGTCGTACCGGTTGTTCACCTTGCTGACGACGTCGTAGTACGTGTCCTTCGGGATCTCCTGGCGCTGGACGTCGAAGCCGGCCTTCTTCAGACCCTCCGCCATGCCGTTGGAGTACTGCTGGCCCTCGGGGGTGTTGATGTAGCCGAAGGTCAGCTTCATGCCGACCTTGCCCGCCTCCTCCAGCAGCTTCCTGGCCTTCTCGGGGTCACCCGCGGGCTTGGCCTTCTTCCCGAAGGGGTCGGACTCGCGGTAGCCGCTGACGGTCGGGGAGATCAGGCCGCCGGCGATGGCCATGGCGTCGTCTCCGCCGTAGGCGCGGATGAAGGGGGAGACCGGGAGCGCGTAGGCGATGGCCTTGCGGACCTTGATGTCCTTCAGCTCCGGCTTGCGCAGGTTGATGTTCATCTGGCCGACGTAGGGCTGGAAGCCGTCGACCGAGCGGGCCCTGAGCCCGGCGTCCGCCCTCACCTTGGCCAGGTTGGTGGCGTCCACCTGGTTGTTGAAGCTCAGCGCGGTCCGGTTCTCGCCGGTGTCGGCGATCAGGCGGCGGCTGGAGTCCTCGTACTGGTGGTTGAAGGTGATGTCGAACCGGTCGACGTACGCGTTGCGGATCGGGTCGGTCTTCGGGTCCCAGTTCTCGTTCCGCACGAGCGTCATGGACTTGTCGGCCTTGAACTCCTTGATCCGGTACGGGCCCGAGGTGACCGGCGCCTTGTCGTACGCCTTCCGGGTGTCGCCCTTCGCCGAGACCACGCTGTACCCGGACATCGCGAGCGCGTAGGGCAGGTCGCCCTTCGGCTGCTTGAAGTGGAAGACCACCGTCTTGTCGTCCGGGGTGTCCAGCACCGTCGCGGGCAGGTGGGCGCCCTTGTACGGGCCGTCCGGCAGCAGCTTGCGGTACTCGGCGCCCGGCTTGTCGGCCAGCCACTGCTGGACGAAGGTCGGGCCCTCGGTGATCACCTGCGAGAACAGCCGCTCGAAGGTGTGGCGGAAGTCCTTGGAGGTGATCGGCGTGCCGTCGGCGAACCTGATGCCGTCCTTGAGGGTGTACGTCCACGTCCGGCCGCCGTCGGAGGGGGTGCCGCTGTCGGTGGCGAGGTCCCCGACGATGGTGTGCCCCTTGCCGGTCGCGTCGGCCTTGTAGCCGGTCAGACCGCGGTGGATGAGCGAGGCGAGGGCCTGCTCGTCGGACACGTAGATGTTGCCCGGGTCGAGGTGCGCGTAGCTGTCGCGCTGGAACACGGAGACGGTCCCGCCGGTCTTCGCGCCCGCGACGGGCGCGGCCGGACCGGTGGACGCGGCCTCGTCGCCGAACCTGATCTGCGCCTGCTGGCGCTGGGCGTTCTCCCGGTCCTTCCTGCCGTCGTTCTTGTCCCCGCCCGCGCCGCCCCCGCCGCAGGCCGTGAGCGCGAGGGCTCCGGCCGCGACCGCCGCGATGGCGGCGTACGCTCTGCGTCCACCCTGAGGAGTCACTGTGTCCACCTATCCGTCCGTCGTCGAGGGGATGTGCCTGGCGGTGATCAGCGCGCGGCCTTGGGATCGAAGGCGTCCCGGACCGAGTCCCCGAGCAGGTTGAACGCCACGATGAAGACGATCATCGCGATGCCGGGGAAGAACATGTACGTCAGATCGACCTCGTAGACGGACGCCGCCTTCGCGAACATCGCCCCCCAGTCCGGGGTGGGCTCCACGACCCCCACGCCCAGGAAGGACAGCCCCGCCTCGGCGGTCACGAAGTTGGGCAGCATGAAGGTGCCCTGGACGAGGATCGGTGTGACGAGGTTGGGCAGGATCTCCTTCCGGATGATCCGCCACGGCGAGGCGCCGCTGACCTTGGCGGCCTCGATGAACTCGCGTTCCCGCAGGGTGAGCGTGGTGCCGCGGAGCAGCCGGGCCAGTCCCATCCAGCCCAGGAACCACTGCACGGCGATCAGCGCGACCACCCGGACGTACGTCGGCGTCTCGTCCTGCGGGTCCACGAAGAGCGAGACGACCACCGGCATCGACGCGATGAAGAACAGCTGCGCGGGAAAGGCCAGCAGGAGGTCGATCAGCCGGCCGATCCAGTAGTCCGTCCGGCCCCCGAGGTACCCCGCGGCCACGCCGAGCAGGATGCCGGTCAGGACGGTCGCCACCGTCACCGCCAGCGAGATCATGAGCGAGGTGCGGATGCCGTAGAGCAGCTTGGTGAAGACGTCGTACCCGTTGCCCGGTTCCAGGCCGAACCAGAACTCGGAACTCATCCCCCCGTTGGGGCCGAGGGGGGTGCCGGCGCTGTCGAACAGCTCCATCCGCTCGTCGGCCCAGACGGTGTACGGGTCCTTGCCGTACAGCTTCGAGATCACCGGCGCGAGCAGCCCGACGGCGAAGAAGAAGAGCACCACGTACGCGGAGACCATCCCCGCCCGGTCGCGGCGGAACCGCCGCCACATCAGCTGTCCGGGTGAACGTCCGGTCAGCTCCCGGGCTTCCGCGGGGTCGATCTTCGCGAGGGGGTCCAGCGGTGGCGGAGTCCCGGAGGAGCCCGCCTCGGCCTGGGAAGGACTGGTCATCGAGTGAAGCCCCCGCGCTCTGTGTGGGAATTGAGCGGAACTCTCATCAGTGGCGGGGGGCCAGTCAAGGGGGCCGACACGCCGGACCGGGCCGGGCGCCACAACTTGAGCAAAGGGAGTTCCGATCGCCGCCGTAATGTGCTTGACGAGGTGTCAGTCCGTGCTGACATGGGCGATAAATACCCATCAACTTCGTTAACAAGCAGGCAACTTCACTGTCGCAACACCGATATGTGAACGCGACAGGCTGGACAGCGTACGGCCGTGCGGGTGCCGTCGGCCGGCCGGGGGACCCAGGTCCCCCGGCCGGCCATCCGCGCGCCGTCCCGCGCAACCACGCGCCCCCGTCCGGCGGGAGCCATGCGCCCCCTCGTGCACCCGTGCTCCGAAGGATGCGTTCCAACGGAAAGTTATGATCCGTAGCGCACGGTGGGTATGACTCCGCCAAGTGCTGTCCGTCGCGTGCGCGGCGGACAGGGTGAGCACGCTGAGAACGCTGACAAGCCGTCCGGGTACGCGAACACATGTGGAGGTGAACCGCCGTGGCACTCTC
Source organism: Streptomyces sp. NPDC101132 (assembly GCF_044759225.1). NCBI lineage: Bacteria > Bacillati > Actinomycetota > Actinomycetes > Kitasatosporales > Streptomycetaceae > Streptomyces > Streptomyces sp. NPDC101132. The sequence goes on along the minus strand of NZ_JBIVYX010000012.1, from coordinate 74,684 downwards.
GATTTCGGCGGTGGTGCTGCTGGCGATCGTCGTCTTCCTGCTGGTCCGCAAAGCGGGCCTGAAGGCGGGACACGCGTTTGTCTGCGTGCTGCTCGGGTTCTACCTCGCCAGCTCTTCCATCGCCCCCACCATCAGCGAACTGACCTCCAACGTGGCAGGCATGATCGGCGGCCTGAAGTTCTAGTCCGGGACTCGTAGTCTGTCCCCCATGAACGGTCTTCCCGCCCGCCGGCTGCTCCTGGTGCACGCGCACCCGGACGACGAGTCGATCAACAACGGCGCCACCATGGCCAAGTACGCGGCCGAGGGGGCCCACGTCGCCCTGGTCACGTGCACCCTGGGCGAGGAGGGCGAGGTCATCCCGCCCGAGCTCGCCCACCTGGCGGCCGACCGGGACGACACCCTCGGCCGGCACCGGATCGACGAGCTGGCGGCGGCCATGGCCGAACTCGGCGTGACCGACCACGCCTTCCTGGGCGGCCCCGGCCGCTTCCGGGACTCCGGGATGATGGGCGTCCCCCAGAACCGCCGCCCCGGCGCCTTCTGGAACACCGACGTGGACGAGGCCGCGCCGTACCTGGTCGAGGTGATCCGCCGGGTCCGGCCGCAGGTCATGGTCACGTACGACCCCAACGGCGGGTACGGGCACCCCGACCACATCCAGGCGCACCGCGTCGCCATGCGGGCCGCCGAACTCGCCGCGGAGAAGGCCTTCCGCCGCGACCTCGGCGAGCCGCACGAGATCCGGAAGATCTACTGGAACCGCATCCCGCGCTCCGTGGTCGAGGAGGGCTTCGAGCGGCTGCACGCGAAGGGCGAGGAATCGCCCTTCCCGGGCATCGCGACCGTCGAGGACGTTCCGGGCGTCGTGGACGACTCGCGCATCACCGCCGAGATCGCCGCGGACGCGTACGGATCCGCCAAGGCCGCCGCGATGCGGGCGCACGTCACCCAGATCGCCGTCGACGGCCCGTTCTTCGCCCTCTCCAACGACCTGGCGCAGCCGCTGTTCGTCAAGGAGTACTACGAGTTGGTCAAGGGCACCCCGGGCGTCCCGGCCGGCGAGCGCGAGCACGACCTCTTCGCGGGGGTGGACGGGTGACCTCGCTGCCCGGCCGGATCGCCGCCGCCTCCGGTCTGTTCGTCGCCGGCCTGCTGACCGGGCTCGCGGGCGCGCTCGTCGTCGACGCCTGGTTCCCCGGCGGGCTGTTGCTCGCCCTGCTGGCCACGTTCGGCTGCTTCCTCGGCGGGCGGATCGCCACCGGGGGTGTGCTCGGTGCCGGTGCCGCGGCCGCCGGCTGGTTCGTCGCCTTCCTGCTGTTGTCCACCCCGCGGCCCGAGGGCGACGCCGTCTTCGTCGCCGGAATCAGCACGTATGTCTACATGCTGGGTGGAATCGTCGCCGTTGTGATCTGCGCCACCCTCCGCCCGGCCGCGGAACGACCCGTTCCGGCCGCTGGGTCCGGCAGGTGACGTGCCGTTCGGGCCGACGCCGGGACCTCGTCCGGGGGTTGTGAGAACGGCGCCCGCCCGGGCCCGGCGGCGTACGCCGGAACCGGGCTGCCACATGCGGACAGTTGCGTTCCGGCGGTGGCCAGTATGGTGGACGGCGCCGCCGAGCTGCCCGCGCACGGTACGACGGGCGGCGGAGCCAACCGGGAGAACCTGCCTTGAGTCGTGAAACTGACAGTTCGTCCTCCGGGCCCGCGGGGCGCGGTGGAGCCGCCTACCCCTCGGGTACGCCGCCGTACGGATCCCGCCAGAATCCGGCCACGGACACCGGGGCGAACGCTCCGGAGGAGCAAACGATGACTTCGAAGCCCGCGCCGTCCTCCCTGGAACCGGACGAGCCCAAGACCGAGACCACGCTGACGACCCGGATCCGGATCAACATCCCGGGTTCGCGTCCGATCCCGCCCGTGGTCGTCCGCAAGCCGGTCGCCGCCGAGGACGCCCCGGCGGAACCGGAGCCCGCCCCCGCGGCGTCGCAGAACGAGGAGCCGCCCGCGGCCCCGGCCGCGGCGGAGGCGCCCAGGCCGGAGCCCACGAGCGACTGGTTCGCCCCGCGCAAGGGCGCGACCCCGCCTCCGGCGTCCCGCCCCGCCCTCCCCGGACCGGGCGCGGCCCCGGCTGCCGGGTCCCCCGCGGGGGGCTCGGACAACGGGGGAGCGGACATGAACGGACAGGGACCGGGCCAGCGTTCCGGCGGCCCGCGCGCGGGCCTGCCCCAGCGGCCCGTCGGCCGCGGGCCGGGTGCCCCCGGCAGCCCGGCCGCACGCGGCGCGGGTGCCTTCGGCGCCGGCGCCCCTGCCCCGGGTACGCCGCCCCGCGCGCCCGGCGGCCGCCCCGGCGGCCCGGCGGCGGGCAACGGCTTCGGCCCCGGCGCACCCGGCGCTCCCGCCGGCAACGGCTTCGCCCCCGGTGCCCCCGCGGGCCCGGCGGCGGGCAACGGCTTCGGCCCGGGCGGCCCCGGTGTGCCGGCTGCCCCCGCGGCGCCCGGCGGCCCCGGCTTCCCGCCGCCGGCTCCGGGTGCGGGCAGCGCGTACCCGCAGGGCGGCCCCGGCGACGGCGCCCCGCGTCGGCCCGCCGGCCCGACCACCGGACCCGGCCTCGGCACCATGCCGGTCGCGCCCCGCCTCGACGACGACACCAGTGCCTTCACCCCGCAGTGGCCCGGCCCCGACCTCGGCGACGACGCGCCCACCAGCGCGCTGCCGGTCGTGCCGCCGATGCCGCAGCCCGGCGCGCCCGCCGTCGAGAACCCCGGCTTCGACACCTCCGCCTTCGACACCCCCGGCGTCGACACCTCGGCCTTCGACCGCCCGGCCTACGACGCCCCCGCGTTCCCGCAGGGCCCGGCCGCCGGCACCGGTCCGGGCCGCCCCGGCCCGGCCGGACCCGGTACGGCGGGACCCGGCCCGTCGGGACCCGGTACCGACAGCCCCGGCCTGAGCAGCCCCGCCGCCGCGCCCCGGCGCCCGGTGCCCAAGCCGAAGAAGGCCGCGGCGGCCCGCAAGGGCGGCTCGAAGCTGGTGCTGGCCTGCTCCGGCGCGGTCGCCCTGCTCGGCGTCGCCTACGGAGCCGGCCTGCTGCTGAACCACTCCGACGTGCCCAAGGGCACCACCGTGCTGGGCGTCGACATCGGCGGCAGCAAGGAGGAGGCGCTGGGCAAGATGCAGCAGGCCTTCGGCGGCCGGGCCACCGCGCCGATCCAGCTGACCGTCGGCGGCCGGCAGGTCGAGCTCAAGCCGGAGAAGGCCGGGCTCAGCCTCGACAGCCAGACCACCGTCCGCAACGCCGAGGGCAGCGACTACAACCCGCTCTCCGTGATCGGCTCGCTGTTCGGCAACGAACGCGCCGCCGACCCGGTGGTCCACGTCGACGAGGAGAAGCTCCAGGTCGCCCTGGAGGACCTCGCGGGCGGCTCGGGCTCCGTGGTCGAGGGCACCATCAGGTTCGAGCCCAACAAGGTCACCGCCGTCCCCGGCAAGGCCGGCAACGCCCTCGACGTCGACAAGTCGATGGCCGCCGTCGAGCAGGCGTACCGGAAGCAGCTGGAGACCGGCCGCGCCCCCGCCGTGGACCTCCCGGTCACGTCGAAGGAGCCGGTCATCGACCAGGCCGAACTCGACCGCATGATGAAGGAGTTCGCCGAGCCCGCGATGTCCGGCAAGGTCATCGTCAAGGCCGGCGGCAAGTCGATCCCCTTCGGCCCCGCCCTGTCGCTGCCGAAGATCCTCGGCGTCAAGGCGGTGGACGGCAAGCTCGTCGACACGTACGACCTGGTGGCCCTCAAGGAGCTGTACGGCGACACCTTCGACGGCGTGCTGATCACCCGCGGCACCGGCGAGAAGACCCCGGTCAAGCCGGAGGACGTGGTCGGCGTGCTCCGGCAGGCGCTGCGCGGCAAGACCGCCGCCGAGCGCACCGCCGAGATCGAGCTCGACCCGAGCTGACCCGCGACGCCCCTCCGCGCGAGGAGGGGCCCTCGCGCCTGCGGGCCGGGCTCCGCCCGCCTGCGCCCGGCGGGAGCTGCGCGGAACGGCTACGCCAGGTCGCGCAGGAAGTCCGCGACCAGCGGGGCGATCTCCGGCAGCCGCTCCTCCAGCGCGAAGTGGCCCGTCTCGAAGAGGTGCAGCCGCGCCTCGGGCAGGTCGCGCAGGTACGCGCGGGCGCCGGGCGTGCTGAAGAACGGGTCGCCGGTGCCCCAGACGACCAGCGCCGGCGGCGCGTACGCGCGCAGCCAGGCCTGCCACTCGGGGTAGCGCGCCACGTTGGAGCGGTAGTCCAGGGCCAGGTCCACCTGGGCGTCCTTGCGGCCGGGGAGTTCCAGGAAGTGCTGGTCGAGGGTCCAGCTGTCGGGGTCGAGGCGGGCCGGGTCGGCGGCGCCGGTCTCGTACTGGAAGCGGGTGCCCTCGGGGGTCAGCAGGCCCCTTATCCGCTCGACGTCGCCCGGGACCTCGCGGCGCAGGGCGATGAACCCCCGGGCCGCGTCGGAGAGTCCGTCCTCGTACGCGTTGCCGTTCTGCACCACCAGACCCGTGATCCACTCGGGGCGGCGGACGGCGATCCGGAAGCCCACCGGCGCCCCGAAGTCGAAGACGTAGAGGGCGAAGCGCTCCAGGCCGAGGGCGGTGACGAAGCCCTCGGTGACGTCGGCGAGCCGGTCGAAGGTGTACGTGAACCCCGCGGGCGCCTCGGTGCGGCCGAACCCCGGGTAGTCCGGGGCCACCAGGCGGAACTCGCCGCCCAGGGTCTCCATCAGGCGCCGGTACTGGTGGGAGGCGGAGGGGAAGCCGTGCAGCAGGAGCAGGACGGGCGCGTCGGCCGGCCCGGTCTCGCGGTAGAAGACCCGGACCCCGTCGACCTCGACGTACCGGTGGACGATCTGCGCCGAGCCGCTCATCACATGCCTCCACGAGGAAAAGACCCATTAGCTGCCGGGTGGCTCCCAGCATCGGCGATCACTTCTAACGTGTCAATGGGTCGCTGTAGCATTAGGGCATGACCGCACCGTTCCCCCTCACCGGCGAACCGCTCGCCCTGGACCTGGTCAACACCCGCGTCCTCGACGGCACGGTGGACCTCATCGCCACCCCGGAAGCCCTCACGGCCTGGCTCGGCACCCAGGCCGACCGCCTCGGGGAACGCCCCGGCGCGGGACCTGCGGAACTCGCCGCCGTCCACGCGGTACGGGACACCGCCGCCCGCCTCATCGGCGCCGCGCGCTCCGGAGCCCCCGCCGCCCCCGAGGACCTCGCGGCGCTCAACGGAACCCTCGCGGCCGCCCCCGCCCACCGGCACCTCGGCCAGGACGCCGACGGCGGCTTCACGGGCGGCACCCGGCGCCCCGGCACCCCCGCACAGCGTCTCGCGGCCGAACTCGCCGAGGCCGTCGCCGAGCTGCTCCTCGACCCGCGCCTGGGGAAGGTCCGCCAGTGCGAGGGCCACGACTGCGTGCTGCTCTTCCTGCCCGCCCACCCGCGCCGCCGCTGGTGCGTGCCGTCCGTCTGCGGCAACCGGGCCCGGGTTGCCCGCTACTACCAGAAGCACAAGGACCGCGACGACGAGCGGTGAAGGGCCGGTCCCCGACGGGTCAGTTGAGCATCGCGCGGGCCGCTGCCGCCTCCGCGCGGATCCGCTCCGCCGCGGCCTCGTCCACCGCGCCCATCACCTCGGCGTACCCCTCCAGCTCCGCCGCGCCGCGCAGGAACTCGCCGCGCTGCACCAGCAGCTGGGCCCGCTCGTAGCGCAGCCGGGCCGGGTGGGACGGCAGCAGCAGCGACAGCTCCGTGGCCGCCAGCTGCACCCCGCACTGCTCGGGCCGGGCCCCCGCCCACGCCCGTACGTTGTTCAGGATCCGCAGCACGATCTCCAGCGGGGGAGCGGGCTCCAGGTGCCCGGGGGCCAGCGGCGCGCCCGTCGCGCTCACCACCAGCAGCTCCGCGTCCGCGCCGGTCAGCGGCCGGCCGCCGGAGAACGGGTCGGCCAGCACGTGCTCCGACGGGTCGCCGAAGCCGACCACGAAGTGCCCCGGCAGGGCGACCCCGTACACCGGCGCCCCGGCCCGCCGCGCGACCTCCATCCACACCACCGACAGCAGGATCGGCAGTCCGCGCCGGCGCCGGAGCACCTCGTGCAGCAGCGAGGAGTCCAGCCGCTGGTAGTCCACCGGCACGCCCTGGAAGCCGTACCGGCCGCCGAGCAGCGCGGCCATCGCCGAGGCCCAGCGGCCGCCGCCGCGCAGCCCGTACGGCAGCTCGCCGGCCAGCCGGTCCAGCTCCATCTCGGCCTCGTCCATCCCGCGTTCGTCCAGCGCGGGGTCCAGCTCCGCCGCCAGCAGCAGGCACAGCCGCGCGAGGTCCGGCCGCTCGGACCGGGCCTCCCGGGCGAACTCCTCGCGGCCGCTCACGGCACCGCCGGGGCGCGGAAGTGGTGGTACGCGTGGTGCGGGGCGAAGCCCAGGCCGTCGTACAGGGCCAGCGCGCCCGCGTTGTCCGTCTCGACCTGCAGCCAGGCGGCCGAGGCGCCCTCCTCCAGCGCCCGCCGCGCCAGCGCCGCCATCACCGCGCTCGCCAGCCCCTCGCGGCGGCGCTCCGGCGCGACCTCCACGGCCATGAACCCGGCCCACCGCCCGTCCACGACGCACCGGCCGATCGCCGCGGCCTCGCCGTCCTCGGCCGTCGTGGTCGCGAACCACACCGAGGGCCCGGCCGACAGCACCTTCACCACCTCGGGGGACGCCTCGCCGGAGCGCTGGTAGCGGGCCATCCAGGCCGCGTCCGCGGTACGGGACAGCCGCACCCGGGACACGTCCGCCGCGGCGTCCGCGATCGGCGCCAGCGCGGCGATCCGCACCTCGGCCGACACCTCGCGCACCCAGCCGCGCCGCTCCAGCTCCACGCAGAGCGCCTCCTGCGTTCCCTCGGCGCCGGTGGCTACCTGTGCGTACGCCGGAAGTCCCCGTTCCGCGTACCAGGAGGTCACCCGGGCGAGTGCATCGTCGAGCGGCACCCCCGGATCACCGAGCGGCAGCACCGAGTTGGCACGCCGGGTGAATCCGGCGGCTGCCCGCAGCTCCCACTCGCCCAGGCGCTCGCTCTCCACCGGCTGCCAGGCCCGGGCGGAGACGGTCGCGAGCTCCTCGAAACCCGCCGCAGGACCGCGTCGGCGCGCCGGGGCAGGGGGCACAATCTTGCCCGCGACCAGCGTCGATTCCGCGATGCGGACGGTTTCCCCGGTCCGCCGTGTGATCAGCAGCACACCCTCGTTCCAGGATGTGAGAACACCGACCGTGTCAGTGAAGGTGCCCGTGCCGTCCCGCTCGGGGTTCAGGCGGCGTACAGAGACGCGTTTACCCACGTCAGCCGGGGTGATGCGCACTTCAAACCGTCCACCGGCAGTGATTTCCACAGCTCTGTACGCCCCTCCTGTTCGGATCGTGCCCCGGAACGGAGATACTAGGTGCGGGCATCGACGACGCCGCGCTCCCGCGCGATTTGGACAGCCCTACCGAGGAGGAACGAGAGCGTGACCTACGTCATCGCGGAGCCTTGTGTCGACGTCAAGGACAAGGCCTGTATCGAAGAGTGCCCCGTCGACTGCATCTACGAGGGTTCCCGGTCCCTTTACATCCACCCCGACGAGTGCGTCGACTGCGGTGCCTGTGAGCCGGTCTGCCCCGTCGAGGCGATCTTCTACGAGGACGACACTCCGGAAGAGTGGAAGGACTACTACAAGGCGAACGTCGAGTTCTTCGACGAGCTCGGTTCGCCCGGTGGTGCTTCCAAGCTCGGCCTGATCGAGCGTGACCACCCGTTCATCGCGGCCCTCCCGGCCGACATCAACGCCGGTCACTGAGGTGACACCCCCGGTCCTGTACGGCCCCGCCGTACAGGACCGGCGTGTTTTCCCGCCCCGTACCGCCACTACGAGGCGCTCCGAAGCCCGTACGAGAAAGTGAGCAGCGCACCGTGCCCGCAGTATCGTCCCGCCTCCCCGTCTTCCCCTGGGACAAGCTGGAGCCGTACAAGGCGACCGCAGCGGCCCACGCGGACGGCATCGTCGACCTCTCGGTCGGCACCCCGGTGGACCCGGTTCCCGACCACATCCAGCGGGCGCTGATCGCGGCCGCCGACTCCCCGGGCTATCCCACGGTGTGGGGCACGGCCGAGCTGCGCGACGCGATCGCCGGCTGGGCGGAGCGGCGCCTCGGCGCGGCCTCCGTCGCGCACACCAACGTCCTCCCGGTGGTCGGCTCCAAGGAGCTGGTGGCCTGGCTGCCGACCCAGCTGGGCCTCGGCCCGGGCGACAGGGTGGCGTACCCCCGGCTCGCCTACCCGACGTACGAGGTCGGTGCCCGGCTGTGCGGTGCCGAGCCGGTGGTCTACGACGACCCGACGGAGCTGGACCCGGCGGGGCTGAAGCTGCTGTGGCTGAACTCGCCGTCCAACCCGACGGGCCGCGTGCTGCCGAAGGAGGACCTGGTCCGGATCGTGGCCTGGGCCCGCGAGCACGGCGTGCTGGTCTTCTCCGACGAGTGCTACCTGGAGCTGGGCTGGGAGGCCGACCCGGTCTCCGTCCTGCACCCGGACGTCTGCGGCGGCTCCTTCGACGGCCTCGTCGCCGTCCACTCGCTCTCCAAGCGCTCCAACCTGGCCGGCTACCGCGCCGCCTTCCTGGTCGGTGACGCCGCGGTGCTGGGCGAGCTGCTCCAGATCCGCAAGCACGGCGGCATGATGACCGCCGCCCCCGTGCAGGCCGCCACCGCCGCCGCCCTCGGCGACGACGCGCACGTGGCCGAGCAGCGCGAGCGGTACGCCGCCCGTCGCGCGGCCCTCAAGGGCGCGCTGGAGGCCCACGGCTTCCGGATCGAGCACAGCGAGGCCAGCCTCTACCTGTGGGCCACGCGGGACGAGCCGTGCTGGGACACCGTGGCGTACCTCGCGGAGCTGGGCATCCTGGTGGCGCCGGGCGACTTCTACGGCACCGCGGGCGCCGGCTTCGTCCGGGTGGCGTTCACCGCCACCGACGAGCGGGTGGCCGCCGCCGTGAAGCGGCTGGGCGCGGCCGCCGCGTAACGGCCCCTGGTCGTGCCGAAGGCCCCGGAGCACGCGCTCCGGGGCCTTCGGCGTCCCTGGCCGAGGAGGGGGTGTCAGCCGAGGGGGGACGGGACGGGCAGCTGGCCGGTGGCGACACCGCCGACCGGCAGTCCGCCCAGGGAGGGCGGGGCGGCGGGCAGCTTCCCCGCGACCCCGTCGGCGGCGGGGAGCTTCCCCGCGACTCCGTCGGCCGCGGGCAGCCCGCTCTCGGACGCCTGGCCGGCGGTCTCGCCGAGCAGGGAGGTGGCGCTGCCGGTGAGGCCGCTGGCGGACTCCTCGGCGGTGGCGGTCAGCGAGCCGAGCTGGGGGGCGGTCGTGGCCTCCGCGGCGCTCGCCGCGCCGGCCGCACCGACCACGGGTGCCGCCCCGGCCGCGAGCAGCAGCGCGGTGCGGGCGATCCGGCGGGTCAGGGGGAGGGACATGGTGCTCCTTGAAGCTGGGGGATCGTGCCGTACGCCGTGACAACAGCTCGCGGGGCGGGGTTGGTTGCGGTGACCACAGGTAAAGGATTGGTAACGCATCGCATTATCGGCTGCGGTGAAAACCGTACGAGCACCTGGTCAGGGCGGTGCCGAACCCTTCCGGCACGCCTCCGGGCCGCTGCTCCCTGAGGGTGACCGCCCGGACGTCCGTACGGCCGGCGCCGCCGGACCGTGCCCTTCGGACCGGGCCGGGCCGGACCGGGCCGTGTGCGGGGCCGGGGGAGGGGGACGACCTAGCGGCGGGGGGTGACCGTCAGGAGGATCTCGTCGCGCGGTGCCGTGCCGGCCCGCCACGTGCCGCCGTGGCGGCCCGCCGTCCACACCTTGCCGTCGAACTCCACCCGGTCCAGACGCAGCTCCGCCGCCCGCGCCACCGCCCAGTGCGCCACCGCCCAGCCCCGCCGCTCCGACGGCACCGTGACGGACAGCGGAGCGCCCGGCGCGGACGCGCCCTTCGCGCCGCCCGGCAGCACGCCGGGCCCGAAGTCCCGCACCAGCTCGGCCCGCACCCTGCCCGCCGACCCCTGCTCCTGCCCCGCGGGACCACCGCAGCGCAGCGTCGCAGGCTCCCGCCCGGTCAGCGCGCCGGCCAGCAGCTGCGCGTCCGGCTCGTGCTTCGCGTACGCCTGCGGGAACCCGCTGAGCTGCACCTTCTGCGCGGCCACCGTCAGCGGCAGCCGCGAGTAGCCGCGCACCTTCACCAGCCGGTCGTAGAAGATCCCGGCCGAGTACACCGGGTCCATGATCTTTTCCGGGGTGCCCCAGCCCTGCGAGGGCCGCTGCTGGAAGAGGCCCAGGGAGTCCCGGTCGCCGTGGTCCAGGTTCCGCAGCCCGGACTCCTGCATCGCGGTCGCCAGCGCGATCGTCACCGCACGCTCAGGCAGCGCCTTGCGCGTGCCGACCGCCGCGATCGTCGCCGCGTTCGCCGCCTGCTCCGGGCTCATCTCGTACGCGGCGCCCTCGCCGCTCCCGCCGCCCGCGGCCCGTACCGTGCACCGCGGGGCACCGCCGCCGCCGTTCGACGCGTACTGGACGGCGAAGTACCCGGCCAGGCCGAACAGCACGCAGACGGCCGCGGCGATGCGCAGCGGACGGCGTCGGCGTCGGCGGTGCCGGCGGTCGGGCGACAGGCTGGATTCGGGCACGTCGCCCACCGTACTTGAGGCTTCCTCGGGCCCCGGTAGTCGCCCGCGGCCACCATGACGCCCCTGCCCGGCGGGCCCGCCGGGCCCGGGGAGGCCGCCGGGCAGGTCCCCGGGGGCACCGCCCGCCCCGCCCGCCCCCGCCGCACCGCGCGTCCACCGGCCGGACGGCACCGGTCCCCCACCCGGTGGGGCGCTAGGGTCGGAGACATGCCCGATACCGCGCTCGACCTCAGTCTGGACGCAGCCGAACTCACCGCACGGCTCGTCGACATCCCGTCCGTCAGCGGCACCGAGAAGGTCCTCGCCGACGCCGTCGAACACGCGCTGCGCGCCCTGCCGCACCTGACCGTGGACCGGTTCGGCAACAACGTGGTGGCCAGGACCGGCCTCGGCCGCGCCGAGCGCGTCGTGCTCGCCGGGCACCTCGACACCGTGCCGATCGCCGACAACGTGCCCTCCCGGCTCGACGAGAACGGCGTCCTCTGGGGCTGCGGCACCACCGACATGAAGTCCGGCGTCGCCATCCAGCTGCGCATCGCCGCCACCGTGCCGGAGCCCAACCGCGACCTCACCTTCGTCTTCTACGACAACGAGGAGGTCGCCGCGCACCTCAACGGCCTGGGCCACGTCGCGGAGGCCCACCCCGACTGGCTGGCCGGCGACTTCGCCGTGCTCCTGGAGCCCTCCAACGCCCAGGTCGAGGGCGGCTGCCAGGGCACGCTGCGGGTGCTGCTCAAGACCCGGGGCGAGCGGGCCCACTCCGCCCGCAGCTGGATGGGCTCCAACGCCATCCACGCGGCCGGCCCGATCCTGGCGAAGCTCGCCGCGTACGAGCCGCGCCGGCCGCTGATCGACGGCCTGGAGTACCACGAGGGCCTCAACGCGGTGCGGATCGAGGGCGGCGTGGCCACCAACGTCATCCCCGACGCGTGCACGGTCACCGTGAACTTCCGCTACGCCCCCGACCGCACGCAGGAGGAGGCCCTGGCGCACGTCCGCGAGGTCTTCGCCGACTGCGACGTCGACGAGTTCGTCGTCGACGACCACAGCGGCGGCGCCCTCCCGGGCCTCTCGCACCCGGCGGCCGTGGCGTTCATGGAGGCCGTCGGCGGCCTGCCCATGCCCAAGTTCGGCTGGACGGACGTGTCGCGCTTCAGCGCCCTCGGCGTCCCGGCCGTGAACTACGGCCCCGGGGACGCGCTGCTCGCCCACAAGGTCGACGAGCGTGTCGAGACCAAGGCCATCCTGTACTGCGAGGAACGACTCCGCGCCTGGCTGACCGCCTGAATTCCGCCTCCGGCAACCCTTGTGTGCCTACTCTGAACGATCCGAACGATCAGCAGGAGGGAGCACGCAATGGGCAACCCGGAGGGCAACCGGCGCAAGCCGGAGGAGCAGCAGCTCGGCCCGGTGCTGCGGCGGCGGAACCAGGTCCAGGCGGGCAGCACCACCGACCAGCGGCTGCTGGACTCGGCCGGACCGACCGAGTGGGTGCACACCGATCCGTGGCGGGTGCTGCGGATCCAGTCGGAGTTCATCGAGGGCTTCGGCACCCTGGCCGAGCTGCCGCCCGCGATCAGCGTGTTCGGCTCGGCCCGTACTCCGGCGGGGTCGCCGGAGTACGAGGCGGGCGTCCGCATCGGCCGCGCGCTCGTCGACGCCGGCTTCGCGGTGATCACCGGCGGCGGCCCCGGCGCCATGGAGGCGGCCAACAAGGGCGCCCGCGAGGGCAACGGCATCTCGGTCGGCCTCGGCATCGAGCTGCCCTTCGAGCAGGGCCTCAACCCGCACGTCGACCTCGGCCTGAACTTCCGCTACTTCTTCGTCCGCAAGACGATGTTCGTGAAGTACGCGCAGGGGTTCGTGGTGCTGCCGGGCGGACTCGGCACGCTGGACGAGCTGTTCGAGGCGCTCACCCTGGTGCAGACGCAGAAGGTCACGCGCTTCCCGATCGTGCTGTTCGGGTCCGCGTACTGGAACGGCCTGATCGACTGGCTGCGGAACACCGTCGTGGCCCAGGGCAAGGCCTCGGAGCGTGACCTGCTGCTGTTCCACGTCACGGACGACGTGGACGAGGCGATCGCCCTGGTCACCAAGGAGGTCGGCAAGTAGCGCGGACCGCGAGCGGCGCGGACGCGGCCGGCGCCGGAACGGGTGGCGCCGGCGTACGTCAGGCCAGTCCCCGGCGGGTCGCCGCCGGGGGCCGGTGGCCCTGGATCGAGGCCACCATGTCGAGGATCTGCCGGGTCTCGGCCACCTCGTGGACCCGGTAGACCTGCGCGCCCAGCCAGGCCGAGACGGCCGTGGTCGCCAGGGTGCCGAGCAGCCGCTCCTTGACCGGCTTGTCGAGGGTCTCGCCGACGAAGTCCTTGTTCGAGAGCGAGACCAGCACCGGCCAGCCGGTGGCCGTCATCTCGCCCAGCCGGCGGGTGGCCTCCAGCGAGTGCCGGGTGTTCTTCCCGAAGTCGTGGCCCGGGTCGATCATGATCGCGTCCCGGCGCACGCCGAGGGCCGCGGCCCGCTCGGCCAGCCCCACGGTCACCCGCAGGACGTCCGCCATCACGTCCTCGTACTCCACCCGGTGCGGCCGGGTACGCGGCTCCGCGCCGCCCGCGTGCGTACAGACCAGGCCCGCGTCGTACCGGGCGGCCACCTCGGCCAGCTTCGGGTCGACCCCGCCCCACGCGTCGTTGAGCACGTCGGCCCCGGCCTCGCAGACCGCCTCGCCGACCTCGTGCCGCCAGGTGTCCACGCTGATCACCACGTCGGGGTGGCGGCGGCGCACCTCGGCGACGAAGCCGACGGTACGGCGGACCTCCTCGGCGGCGTCGACGTGCTCGCCCGGCCCCGCCTTCACCCCGCCGATGTCGATGATCGCGGCGCCCTCGGCGACCGCCTGCTCCACCCGGTCCAGGGCCGGCGCGTCGCGGAAGGTCGCGCCCTGGTCGTAGAAGGAGTCCGGGGTCCGGTTCACGATCGCCATGATCACCGGCTCGTGCGTGGCGAACTCGCGCCTGCCCAGTCGCAGCACCCTGTTTTTCCTCCTCGTGTCCCTGCCCTCGACCTTAACGGTCGGTGGCTCATGGCACGATCGTGACCGGACAGTCCGGCACTGGGGAGTTGATCGTGTTCTGGTTCTTGCTGATCGCGTTGGTCGTGGTCGTCGCCGGGGTCACGCTCGCCGTCGTGGGCGGGGGCGAGGAGGCCGTGCTCCCCGAGGCGGAGCGCGAGGTGGTGGCGGACGCGCTGCCCGAGACCCGGCCCGTGACCAGGGCGGACATAGACGCTCTGCGGCTGCCGGTCGGCGCCCGGGGCTACCGCATGGCCGAGGTGGACGACGTCCTGTCCCGGCTGGGCGCCGAGCTCGCCGAGCGGGACGCGCGGATCGCGGGCCTGGAGGCCGCGCTGGCCGGCGCCCAGGCCACGGCGGTGGGCGGCCCGGACCTCTTCAAGCGGGACCGCGCCGAGGGCGAGGAGGGGGAGCGGCGATGAGCGGGGCGGTCGCGGGCGCCGACGGCCTGCTGCGCTGTCCCTGGGGCCTGTCCACCGAGGACTACGTGGCGTACCACGACGAGGAGTGGGGCAAGCCGGTCCACGGCGACGACGCGCTGTACGAGCGGCTGTGCCTGGAGGCCTTCCAGTCCGGGCTCTCGTGGATCACGATCCTGCGCCGTCGCGAGGGCTTCCGGACGGCCTTCGCCGGCTTCAGCATCGCGGCGGTCGCGGAGTACGACGAGACGGACGCGGCCCGGCTGCTCGCGGACCCCGGCATCATCCGCAACCGCGCGAAGATCGAGGCGACCCTGGCCAACGCCCGGGTGCTGGCCGGGTGGGAGCCCGGGGAGCTGGACGAGCTGATCTGGTCGCACGCGCCCGACCCGGCCGGGCCGGCCCCGCTGTCCCTGGCGGACGTGCCCGCGGTCACCCCGGAGTCCACGGCCCTGTCGAAGGCCCTGAAGAAGGCCGGTATCCGCTTCGTCGGGCCGACCACGGCGTACGCGCTGATGCAGGCGTGCGGCCTGGTCAACGACCACCTGGCCGACTGCTCGGCGCGCTGAAGGACGGGCCGGCGACACGCGGCCGGGGGTGGGGCGGGGAGCCCGCACCCCCTCGCCGGCTCAGCGGCCCAGGAACTTCGGCCGCTCCTTGGCGACGAACGCCTGCACCGCGATCGTGTGGTCCTCGGAGGCACCGGCCCGGGTCTGGAGCTCGTCCTCCTTCTCCAGCGCGTCGGCCAGCTGCGCGCCGGCACCGAAGGCCAGGGCCTCCTTGATGGAGGCGTACGCGACGGTCGGCCCGTCCGCGAGGCGGCGGGCCACCTCGGCGGCCGTGGCGGCCAGCTCCTCGGCGGGCACGAGACGGTTCACCAGACCCAGCTCGTCGGCCTCCCGGGCGGAGATCGACCGCGGGAAGAGCAGCAGGTCGGCGGCGCGGCCGGCGCCGATGAACCGGGGCAGGGTCCAGGAGAGGCCCGAGTCGGAGGACAGGCCGACCCCGGCGAAGGCGGTGGTGAAGCTCGCGCTGTCGGCCACCACCCGGTAGTCGGCGGCCAGCGCGAAGCCGAAGCCCGCGCCCGCCGCGACGCCGTTGACCCCGGCGACGACCGGCTTCGGCATCTCGGTGATCGCCCGGACGATCGGGTTGTAGTGCTCGCGCACCGTGCTCAGCGCGTTGCCGGAGCCCGACTCGCGGGTCGCCGCCAGGGCTCCGATGTGCTCCTTCAGGTCCTGGCCCACGCAGAAGGCCCGGCCGGTGGCGGTCAGCAGGACCGCGCGGACCTCCGGGTCGGAGCCGGCGGCCAGCAGGGTGTCCCGCAGGGCGACCTTCAGCTCCGTGTTGAGCGAGTTCATCGCTTCCGGCCGGTTCAGCGTGACCGTCGCGAGCCCGTCGGTCACGTCGTACAGCACGGTGTCTGCCATGGCAGGTGGTGTCCCCTCCGTCGCGGACCCGGCCAGCGGATCGGTACTGGCCGGTACAAGGGTCAGCATGGCGGAGATCCCCGGAGGCGGGCATGTGATGTGCGTCAAAGAATCCGGTCGCGCCGTGGGTCACGTCCCGGACACGCGGCGGCGAAGTATCGCAGCTGGATCCCCGAAATGAGTGGTTTTGGCCAAGCGCGTTGCGCAAGCGTTCCCGGCCGATGTTGGTCATCGGGTCCTGACATGCGGGATAATGGCTGGGAAGCAATGTGTTCGATGCCGGGTACTAGGCGCCTGAATGGGGCCGTCGGCTGACGATGAGCTGGTTTCAGGAAGGGGAACGAGCATGGCGGCCATGAAGCCGCGGACGGGTGACGGCCCGCTCGAGGTGACCAAGGAGGGGCGGGGCATCGTCATGCGCGTTCCGCTCGAAGGCGGCGGTCGGCTTGTCGTCGAGCTGACCCCGGACGAGGCCGAGGCCCTCGGTGACGCCCTGAAGCAGGTCGTCGGCTGACGCGTCGGCCCTTTTGATCTTCCGCTGCCCCGGTCGTGCCCCGCACGGCCGGGGCGGCGTCGTTCCCGGACCTCTGCCGTTCCCGGACCCGTACCGCCCGGGGCGCGTCGTCCGCCCCGTACCGCTCGCGCCGGCGCGCGTCAGCGGCGTACCGCGCACAGCAGGCCGTCGCCCACCGGCAGCACCGCCGCCTGGAGCGCCGGGCTCTCCCGGACCGCCCGCAGCAGCTCGCGCACCCGCAGCACCTCGACCGTCGCCGTGGCGGAGTCGACCGTCCTGCCGTCCGCGAAGACGCCCTCGAAGCACACCAGGCCTCCGGGTCGCAGCAGCCGCAACGATTCAGCGAGGTAGTCCAGCGACTCCGCCGGATCGCCGTCGCAGAAGACGAGGTCGTACCCGCCGTCCGCGAGGCGGGGCAGGACGTCCAGGGCGCGGCCGGGGATGAAGCGGGCCCGGTTGCCTGCGAAGCCCGCCGCCCGGAAGGCCTGCCGGGCGAAGGCCTGGCGGTCGGGCTCGGGGTCCACCGTGGTCAGCACGCCGTCGGGGCGCATCCCGTGCAGCAGGTGGATGCCGGAGACGCCCGTACCGGTACCGATCTCCGCCACGGCCTTGGCGTCCGCGGTGGCGGCGAGCAGGCGCAGCGCGGCGCCGGTGCCGGGGGTGACGGAACGCAGGCCCGCCTCCCTCGCCCGGTCGCGGGCCCACCGCAGCGCGTCGTCCTCGGCGACAAACGCGTCGGCGAACGCCCAGCTCGTCTGCCGGTTGCCGCTAATGACCCTCTCCTGTCCCCGTAGTTGGCGCAACGGTGACTGTATCCGTTGGCCATGGGAACCCGCAGATGGGACCGGCCGTTGAGAGGACGGGGAGCGGCGGTCCGACCGGCCCGCGGCACCCGTGCAAAGTTCGCGTAAAAACACTTATCCGGAGCTGACGGACGGGGTGGCTATGGTAGGGGCTCCACTGGACACCACCAGAGCCGACAGGGGAGGTGCGGCTGCGCCTGTGGATCGTGGGGGCGTGATCAGACGCCTCTTCAGGTCGGCGGGTGAGCCGAAATCCGTGACTGACATCGCTGACCGTTTCCACTCCGCTCCGACCGCAACCACCGCGACCTTCGCCGCAGATGCGGGCACGCAGGTGTGGACTCCGCCCTCGTGGGAGGAGATCGTCAGCACCCACAGCGCGCGCGTCTACCGGCTGGCCTACCGCCTCACGGGCAACCAGCACGATGCCGAGGACCTCACGCAGGAGGTCTTCGTCCGTGTCTTCCGGTCGCTGTCCACGTACACGCCCGGCACCTTCGAGGGCTGGCTGCACCGGATCACCACCAACCTCTTCCTCGACATGGTCCGCCGCAAGCAGCGGATCAGGTTCGACGCGCTCGCCGACGACGCCGCCGAGCGGCTGCCCAGCCGCGAGCCCTCCCCGCAGCAGGTGCTCCACGACACGCACTTCGACGCCGACGTCCAGCAGGCGCTGGACACCCTGGCGCCGGAGTTCCGCGCGGCCGTCGTGCTCTGCGACATCGAGGGGCTGTCGTACGAGGAGATCGCCGCCACGCTCGGCGTGAAGCTCGGCACCGTGCGCAGCCGCATCCACCGAGGCCGTTCGCACCTGCGCAAGGCGCTCAAGCACCGTTCCCCGGAGGTCCGGGCGGAGCAGCGCGCACTCGCGGCAGTGGGAGGAGAGGGCGGAAACGAGTGAGCGGAGTCAGTCCCTCTCCTGCCGAACACCACCTGGGCGACCGGCTCGCCGCCCTGGTGGACGGGGAGCTGAACCACGACGCGCGCGAGCGCGTCCTCGCCCATCTGGCCACCTGTCCGCGCTGCAAGGCCGAGGCCGACGCGCAGCGGCGGGTGAAGAGCCTGTTCACCGAGACCTCGGTGCCGTTGCCGTCCGAAGGGCTGCTGGCCCGCCTCCAGGGACTCCCCGGCGGCGGAATGCCCGGCGGCGGTGACGGCGGGTACCTCACGCCGGCCGACGGAGGGTTCCCCACGGCCGCGCCGGCCCCGCGCCCGTCCGCGGACGCGGGCCGCCGGGCGCCGTTCGCCGCGGAGTACACCGCCCCCGCGACCCGCGGGCGCCGGTTCGCCTTCGCCGCGGCCGGTGCGGTGTCGGTCGCCGCGATCGCCCTGGGCGGAGCCATGCCCATGGACCCGGTCGCGGAGCCCGCGCAGCGGGGCGACGGGGTCACCCCGGCGCGCTCGGGGATGCTGTCGGTCGCCGACGAGCGGCTGCGCGAGCGGGTGGACCGCCCGGTGCGCGCCCCGCTGCTCACCCCGGCGGCCTCGTACCCGGCACAGCTGCCCCCGGTGGTCACGCCCGCGCCGAAGCCGGTTTCGCTCACGCGCTGAGCGCGGGGGCACGCGGGGCGCTCCGGCTGCCGGGGAGGGCCGGCCGGAGACGCGCCCGGATCCGGGGCGTCGCCACGTCCGGGGCCGCGGCGCGGTCCCCGGGGGCGCGACGGGGAGCCGGCGGGCCGAGAGCGGCGGAGGCGAGCGCTTCGTGCGCGGCCGGGAACCGCCCCCGAGGCGGGACCCGGGGGCCCGGACCTGGTTGAATCCTGGTCGGGCACGCTCGACCGGGTGTGCGGTCCGGATCCCGCGGGGAGTAGCGCATGAACGACGGCCGTCCGACCCACTCGGATCCCGTGCCGCAGCCGCGGTGGTGGAGCCGGCCGGGGTCGCCCACGCCGCCGCCCCGCGAGACGCTCCCGCCCCCGCGGACCTCCGCCGACGCGCCGGAGTCCCCGGCCGCCGGGGAGCCCGTACCCGCATCCGCGCCCGCGCAGCCGGCCGAGCCGGTCGCAGCCGTGGAGGCCGCGACCGTCCCGGCCACCTCAGCCGAGGCGCAGGCCGCACCGGCCGGGACCGCCGAGGCGCCGCCCGCGCCGGAAGCGCCCGCGCCCGCCGCGCCCGCGCCGGCCGGGTTCGCCGCGCCCGGGGCCGCCCCCGCAGCGCACGGCGCTCCGGCACCGCAGGCCGGCCCCTCGCCGTACGCCGCGCCCCCGGCAGACCCGTACGCCGCCCCGGCGGACCCGTACGCAGCGCCCCCGGCCGACCCCTACGCCTCGCCCTACGGCGCCCCGGCCCCCGCCGGCACCCGGTACGACCCCTGGGCCTCCCCGCTCCAGGTCGCCGACGGCGGTTCCGTGCCCGCCCGCACGGGACGCCCCGGACGGGCGGTCGCCGGCGCCGTGCTGATCGCCCTGCTGGCCGGCGGTCTCGGCGGCGGCATCGGCGTCTGGGCCGAGCGCAGCGCCACCACCAGCATCGAACTCCCGCAGGCCGCCCCGGAGCGGTCCGACCGCGCCCCGGACAGCGTGGCCGGCATCGCCGCCCGCGCCCTGCCCGGCGTGGTCACCCTGCACGTCCAGGGCGGTGGCCAGGCCGGCACCGGCACCGGCTTCGTGATCGACGGCCGGGGCCACATCCTGACCAACAACCACGTGGTCGACGCGGCGGCCGGCAGCGGCCGCATAACGGTCACCTTCAGCGGCGGCGAGACGGCCGCCGCGACCATCGTGGGCCGTGACGCCGGCTACGACCTGGCCGTCGTCAAGGTCAACGGGGTCCGCGGCCTCAAGCCGCTGCCGCTCGGCAACTCCGAGAACGTCCGCGTCGGCGACCCCGTCGTCGCCATCGGCGCCCCCTTCGACCTGTCCAACACGGTCACCGCGGGCATCATCAGCGCCAAGGAGCGCCCCATCACCGCGGGCGGCGACAAGGCCGACGGCAGCGACGTCTCGTACGTCGACGCCCTCCAGACGGACGCCCCGATCAACCCCGGCAACTCCGGCGGCCCGCTGCTCGACGCCAGCGGCCGCGTCATCGGCATCAACAGCGCGATCCGCGCCGCCGGCGACTCCGGCGAGGGGGACGACGGCAAGCAGCACCAGTCCGGCAGCATCGGCCTGGGCTTCGCCATCCCCGTCAACCAGGGCAAGCGCGTCGCCGAGGAACTGATCGCCAAGGGCACCGCCACCCACCCCGTGATCGGCGTCACCCTCGACATGCAGTACACCGGCGACGGAGCCCGCGTCGGCACGAAGGAGCGCGACGGGAAGTCGCCGGTCACGCCCGGCGGACCCGGAGCCACGGCGGGCATTCGCCCCGGCGACGTGATCACCAAGGTGGACGGCACCCGGGTGCACAACGGCGAGGAGCTGATCATCAAGATCCGCGCCCACCGGCCCGGCGACCCGCTGACCCTGACCCTGCTCCGCGGCGGTCGCGAGCAGACGGTACGGGTGGTGCTCGGCTCGGCCAACGGGTCGTGACGAAGGGGTGAAGCATCACACGGAGTACCGGCCGCCGAGCGGCGCCGGGTACCGTTGTGCGGGCCCGCACGAAGAGAACCGAGGAGCGGCAAGGTGTTCACTGACATAGGCGCACTCGAGCTGGTCACGCTCGTGGTCCTCGCCGTGCTCATCTTCGGCCCCGACAAGCTCCCCAAGGTGATCCAGGACGTCTCCCGGTTCATCCGCAGGATCCGTGAGTTCTCGGACAGCGCCAAGCAGGACATCCGGTCCGAACTGGGCCCCGAGTTCAAGGACTTCGAGTTCGAGGACCTGAACCCCAAGACGTTCATCAAGAAGCAGCTGACCGAGAACGAGGACCTGAAGGAGATCCGCAGCAGCCTCGACCTCCGCAAGGAGATCAACGACGTCGCGGACTCGGTCAACGGCCGCGAGCCCGAGACCGCCGCGCCGTCCGGCGGCGCCGGTCCCGACCTCGTGAAGAAGCCCGCCGAGCCGGCCGGCGACCAGCGCGCGCGGTTCGACATCGACGCCACCTGATTCCGCTCCTGCCCGGCGTGCCGGACTCGGATGGCTATCCTCCATCTGTCCGGATCCAGGACGCCCGAGGGGGGCGGGCCGCTCCGGACACCACGGAACGAGAGGCGGCCCTGATGGAGACCACGAGTCGGGTAGGGGTTCAACCGGCGGAGCAGCCGGTGCGTACGGCGGACCAGGCCGGCACCCTTGACCAGGTGCGTACGGCCGACCAGGCGCGTACGGAGGGCGAGCCCCCGCCCCAGGAGGCCCCGGGGCCCGAGGCCCCCGGACGAAATACCACCGAGCCCAGGGCGCAGGAGGCCGCGGCCGTCCCGGCCGCCCGCCGCAACGCGGAGGGCTTCCTGCGCGCCGGCTTCCCCTGGTACGGCCTGGACGAGGCCTTCACCGGCCCGCGCTGGCTGATGCAGGTCGGCACCGGCGCGGACGGCACCGTCGAGCACGGGTCCGTGGGCCACGGCGACGAGCCGTCGGTCCGCGGCGAGATCGGCAACGGGGAGAAGGAGCGCTTCGCGGTCGTCGTCACCGTCGCCAGCAACCCGCTGCGGCGCAGCGGCGACGGCACGGGCGTCCTGGAGGCCACCTCGGTCTCCTCCGCCGCCTGGCTCGCCGGCTCCGGGCTGCTCGCCTTCACCTGGCCCGGCCAGATGGACCACTCCCTGCGCAGCGACTGGCTGGACCAGCAGACCGAGACCGCCTGGGAGCTGGCCGACGACCTGGAGGGGCCGGACTGGTCGACGCTGTCGCTGCCGGTGGACGGCGTGCCGACGGTCTTCCACTACCGCGAGTCCGAGTTCGGCTGGGTGCTGGCCGGCTCCACCGGCGCGGGCGTCCACCTCGGGGCGTACGGGCGCGGGATGAGCGCGTACGGGCTGGCCTTCTCGGCGGTCGGGGACATCACCGCGTACCAGTAGCCGGGTACGCCGAAGGGCGCCGCTCGCGGAGCGGCGCCCTTCGGCCGGTGCTCAGAACTTGTTGCGCGGGGTGATGCCCAGCGACATGCCCGACAGGCCGCGCTGGCGGCCGCCCAGCTTGCCGGCGATGGCGCGCAGCGCCGATCCGGCGGGGGAGTCCGGGTCCGCCAGGACCACCGGCTTGCCGTTGTCGCCGCCCTCGCGCAGGCGGACGTCGATCGGGATCTGGCCCAGCACCGGCACCGTGGCGCCGGTGGTCTTCGTCAGGCCCTCGGCGACCAGCTGGCCGCCGCCCGTGCCGAACACGTCGACCATCTCGTCGCAGTGCGGGCACGGCAGCCCGGACATGTTCTCGACGACGCCCACGATCTTCTGGTGGGTCTGTACGGCGATGGAGCCGGCCCGCTCCGCCACCTCGGCGGCGGCCTGCTGCGGGGTGGTCACGACCAGGATCTCGGCGTTGGGCACCAGCTGGGCCACGGAGATCGCGATGTCGCCGGTGCCCGGGGGCAGGTCCAGCAGCAGCACGTCCAGGTCGCCCCAGAACACGTCCGCCAGGAACTGCTGGAGGGCGCGGTGCAGCATCGGGCCGCGCCAGACGACCGGCGCGTTGCCCGGGGTGAACATGCCGATGGAGATGACCTTCACGCCGTTCGCGGACGGCGGCATGATCATGTTCTCGACCTGGGTGGGCTTGCCGTCCACGCCGAGCATGCGGGGCACGCTGTGGCCGTAGATGTCGGCGTCGACCACGCCGACCTTCAGGCCGTCGGCGGCCATGGCGGCGGCCAGGTTGACCGTGACGGAGGACTTGCCGACGCCGCCCTTGCCGGACGCGACGGCGTACACGCGGGTCAGCGAGCCGGGCTTGGCGAAGGGCACCTCGCGCTCGGCGGTGCCGCCGCGCAGCGTGGCGGCCAGCTCCTTGCGCTGGGCGTCGCTCATGACCTCCAGCGACACCTCGACCGAGGTGACGCCGGCGACCTTCAGCGCGGCCTCGCGGACGTTCTGCGTGATGGTGTCCCGCATGGGGCAGCCGGAGACCGTCAGGTACACGGTGACGGCGACCGACCCGCCGTCGCCGATCTCCACCGATTTGACCATCCCGAGCTCGGTGATCGGCCGGTGGATCTCAGGGTCGTTGACCGTCGCCAGCGCGTCCAGGATCGCGTCCTGGTCCGGCACGGCGGCGGAAGGGGTGTCGGTAGCCATGCCCCCGATGGTACGGCCGAGTAGCACGCCCGAGGAAAGGCGGTCAGCGGTCGCCTTCGTCACTCTCGAGCGGGAATAGACGGCGTTCGTCCATCTCCTTGATCAGGTCCTGGAACTCGGACCGGATCCAGTCGCGGGTGGCGACCTCGCCGAGGCCCATGCGCAGCGCCGCGATCTCCCGGGTCAGGTACTCGGTGTCGGCGATGGACCGCTCGTTCTGCTTGCGGTCCTGCTCCAGGTTGACCCGGTCGCGGTCGTCCTGGCGGTTCTGCGCGAGGAGGATCAGCGGGGCCGCGTACGAGGCCTGGAGCGACAGCGCCAGCGTCAGGAAGATGAAGGGGTACTCGTCGAAGCGCAGGTGGGCCGGGGCGAACACGTTCCACAGCACCCAGACGATGATGACCAGGGTCATCCAGACGATGAACCGGCCGGTGCCGAGGAAGCGGGCGATCTTCTCGGAGAAGCGGCCGAAGGCCTCCGGGTCGTACTCGGGCAGCAGCGACAGGCGCGGCGCCTTCGGGAGGTCGAGGCGCACGCGCGGGCGCGAGGGGCTGCCGCCCTGCTTCTCGGAGCGGTCCGGTCGGTCGGGCACGGACTCCCTGCCGCGGTCAGTGCCCACGTACGTTCTCCTCGGAGTGGAAGTCGGTCTCCCGCCAGTCCTCCGGCAGCAGGTGGTCCAGCACGTCGTCGACGGTCACGGCCCCGAGCAGCGAGCCGCTCTCGTCGACCACCGGCGCCGCGACCATGTTGTACGCGGCGAGGTAGCTGGTGACGGCGGGCAGCGAGGTGTCCGGCCGCAGCGGCGGCAGGTCGGTGTCCACGATGGAGCTGACCAGCGTGAACGGCGGGTCGCGCAGCAGCCGCTGGAAGTGCACCGTGCCCAGGTACTTGCCCGTGGGCGTCTCGTCCGGCGGCCGGCACACGTACACCTGCGCGGCCAGCGCGGGGGAGAGGTCCTGCTGGCGGACCCGCGCCAGGGCGTCCGCGACCGTGGCGTCGGGGCGCAGCACGATCGGCTCGGTGGTCATCAGGCCGCCGGCGGTGCGCTCCTCGTACGACAGCAGCCGGCGCACGTCGGCCGCGTCGTCGGGCCGCATCAGCGTCAGGAACCGCTCCTGGTCGTCGGCGGGCAGCTCGGAGAGCAGGTCGGCCGCGTCGTCGGGGTCCATCGCCTCCAGGACGTCGGCGGCCCGCTCCTCCTTCAGCTTGCCGATGATCTCGATCTGGTCGTCCTCGGGCAGCTCCTCCAGGACGTCCGCGAGCCGGTCGTCGTCGAGGGCGCTGGCCACCTCGGCCCGGCGCTTGGGCGGCAGGTGGTGCAGCACGTTGGCCAGGTCGGCGGCGCGCATCTGCTCGAAGGTGGCGAGGAGGTTCTCGGCGCCCTGGCCGTGCTCCTCCAGCGAGAAGCCGGTGACGGCGGACCACTCGACGGTCAGGGTCTCGCCGCGGCGCCGCAGCGGCCCCGCCTTGCCCTTGCGTACGAAGATCCGGTCGATCTCCCAGTCGCGGCGGGCCGGCAGCTGCTGGATGGCCACGTCGAGGACGGTGACCTCCTCGCTGGTGGCCACCAGGGTCACCCGGCGGTCGAGCAGCTCGCCGAGGACCAGGCGCTCGGTGGGGCGCTGCTCGAAGCGGCGCATGTTCACCACTCCGGTGGTGATCACCTGACCGGACTCGACGCCGGTGACCCGGGTCATCGGCAGGAAGATCCGGCGCCGGCTGACCACCTCGACGACCAGGCCGAGCAGCCGCGGCGGGCGGCCGCCGACGCGGAGCATCGCGACCAGGTCGCGGACCCGGCCCACCTGGTCCCCGTTGGGGTCGAAGACGGGAACGCCCGAGAGGTGCGAGACGAAGACCCGGGGGGCGCCTCCTGCCATCCGTGCGCCTCCTTGCGAACCGTTTCTGCGGTGTACGGGTCCCTGTCGGCCTTCAGGCTAGCCCGTGGCAGTGCCGGACGCCCTGGTGGGGACCACCGGGAGGGCCCCACCGGCGTGGCCGCCCGGAGGTGCCCCGGTACGCTGCCTGCTGCAGTTCTGACAGACGAGAGGCAGCCCGCCCGTGACCGTGTTCCCCCCGGCCGTACGGCTCCGCCGCGCCGCTCTCCTCGGCGCACTGTGCGCGGGGCTGACCGTCGCAGGCGCCACCGGCTGTGGTGCCGACCCCGACGAGGGCACCAACGGGGTCGGCAAGCTGTCGGCCGAGAAGATCGAGGGCAAGGCCCGCCAGGCGGCCGCGGACGCCGACTCGGTGCGGCTGTCGGGCACGGTGGTCAGCGCGGGCCGCACGTTCACCATCGACATGCGGCTCAAGGCCGACGGGGCGAGCGGCGAGGTGAAGTCCAAGGAGACCACCTTCCAGCTCCTGCGCGTCGGCGAGCGGCTGTTCCTCAAGGCGGACGCGGCCTTCTGGAGCCGGCGCGAGAAGTCCGGGGACGAGGCCCCGTCGGCCGACGCCACCGCCGCCGCGGACAAGCTCGGCGACAAGTACGTGAAGGTGCCCGAGGGCGACGCGACGTACAAGCAGTTCCGCGGGTTCACCGACATGGACGTGCTCCTGGGGCTGCTGGGCCTGCACGGGAAGCTGGAGAAGGGCGCCTACACGAAGGTCGGCGGCACCCGCACCATCCAGGTCACCGGCGACCAGGGCCAGGGCGGCAAGCTCGACGTCTCGCTGATCGGCACCCCGTACCCGCTCCGCCTGGAGCGGGCCGGCGGGGCCGGCGTGGTCGAGCTGAAGGACTGGGACGAGTCCTTCACGCTGACCGAGCCGGCCAAGGAGGAGACCGTCGACTACGGCACCCGGCTGCCCGAGGAGTGACGGCCGCGGCCCGGGCCGCCGCCCGGGGCGTCCGCCCGGCGGACCGGTACGGGAACGCCGGCCGCGACCGCCTACGCTGACCCCCATGACGCTGACGTTGCTCGATCAGGCCCTCGTCGAGGAGGCCACCAAGAAGTCCGGCCTCATCTGGGTCGAGGGGACCGCACCCGCCCGGGGCCTGTGGCACGCCTGGGTGGACGGCGCCGCGCACGTCCTGGGCGACGGCCCCGGCGAGCAGCCCTTCCCCGGCCTGGCCGACGGCGCCACCGCCGAGGTCACCGTCCGCAGCAAGGACAAGGGCGGCCGCCTGGTCGGTTGGACGGCGCAGGTCACCGAGGTGCCGGCCGGCAGCGAGGCCTGGGAGGCCGCGGTGGCGGAGCTGAAGGGCAAGCGCCTGAACGCCCCCGACTCCGAGCAGATGACCGCCCGCTGGGCGCGCGAGTGCCGGCTGCTGCGCCTGGAGCCCGTCACCGTGCACGCCGAGGCACCGGCCGGCTCGCTCGCCGAGCAGCCCCGCCCGACCCCGGTCACCACGCGCCGGCCCGTCCCGGCCGCCCTGCCGAAGCTGCTGCTGAAGCGCAAGAAGAAGCAGCGCGGCTGACCGGAGCCGCCGCGCCCCCGCGCCGGGTCCGGTGCGGGGGCGCTCTCCGTTCCGCCGGTCGAGCGGGCAGGCCCGGCAGCGGGGCTGACGCCCGCTCAGCCCGGCACCGCCGCCCGGCTGGCCGGCGCGTCGTGGCACCGCTCGTGCCCGCGCGGGGGCGGGAACGGCCCGTCCCGGAGCGTGCCGGTCCGCTGCCCGGAGCCGGCCTGTGCCTGCACCAGCAGCTCGGGGAAGCCCTCGTACAGCGGGTGCCGCGCGCACAGCTCGCGGAGTTCCGCCACCACCTCGCGGGCCCGCCCCGCGCAGAGGTCGGCGCCGATCCGCTCGTACAGCACGCCCAGTCGTTCCCCGGACAGCCGGAGCGCGTAGTGGGGCGGCAGGCAGGCCTGGCCCAGGTCGCCCAGCGGCAGTCCGCGCCACAGCGCCAGCGCCGAGCGGAACGCCGCACCGGCGGCCGCACAGTCCCCGCCGGCCAGCAGCTCCCGGCCCCGGGCCGCGCGGGCCCGGAACAGGTCGAGGTCGAGCTCCCCGGGCGCCACGGCCATCAGGTAGCCGGAGCCGGAGGTGCGCAGCACCGGGTGGCGCCGGGCGTCGCCGCCGCCGAGCCGGTGGCCCGGGGCGAGGACGCGGCGCAGCGCGGACACGTACATCTGGAGGGTGGCCACGGCGGACCGGGGCGGGCGGCCGCCCCACAGCTCGGCGACGAGGGTGTCCACCGACGCCGGCCGGTTGGCGTGCAGCAGGAGCAGGGCCAGCAGGGCCCGGTGCTTGAGCGGGGTCGGTGTGCAGGGCAGTCCGCCGCGGCGCAGCTCCAGCGGCCCGAGGACCAGGTACGTGGGCGCGCACCCCCCGGCCGCCTCCGCTTCCGGTGGCCCGGGGGCCGTCGGCGGGGGCGCGGACGAGGACTGCTCGGCTGACACTGCGGGACACCCCCACCGTCCGGCGCCGGGTGGGCGCCCCTGGACCTGACCGGCGCGGCGGCGGTTGCCGCCGGACGCCATGCACAGGGTCCGGGTTCCGGTACGGCCTGTCAGCGGGGCGAACCAGCCAAAGGCGCGACGGCCGCCCCGGTCATGTACCGCGCTACAGCCAGCCGTTGCGCCGCAGCGCCCGGTGGATGGTGAAGCAGATGCCGACGATCGTGCCCATCACCATCGGGTAGCCGTACCGCCAGTGCAGCTCCGGCATGTGGTCGAAGTTCATCCCGTACACCCCGCAGATCATGGTGGGCACGGCGATGATGGCCGCCCAGGCGGTGATCTTGCGCATGTCCTCGTTCTGGGCGACGGTGGCCTGCGCCAGGTTGGCCTGGAGGATGGAGTTCAGCAGCTCGTCGAAGCCGATGACCTGCTCGTGCACCCGCTCCAGGTGGTCCGCCACGTCCCGGAAGTACTTCTGGATGTCCGGGTCGACCAGCCGCATGGGCCGCTCGCTGAGCAGCTGCATCGGCCGCAGCAGCGGCGAGACCGCCCGCTTGAACTCCAGTACCTCGCGCTTGAGCTGGTAGATCCGGCCGGCGTCGGTGCCGCGCGGGGAGCCCTTGGCGGGTGCCGCGAAGACCGCGTTCTCCACCTCGTCGATGTCGTCCTGCACGGCCGCCGCCACCGCGATGTACCCGTCGACCACGTGGTCGGCGATGGAGTGCAGCACCGCCGAGGGGCCCTTGGACAGCAGCTCGGGGTCGTCCTGGAGACGGTGCCGCAGGCCCTTGAGGGAGCCCTGGCCGCCGTGCCGGACGGTGATGACGAAGTCCCGGCCGGTGAAGCACATCACCTCGCCGGTCTCCACGACCTCGCTGGTCGCGGTCAGTTCGGCGTGCTCGACGTAGTGGATGGTCTTGAAGACGGTGAAGAGGGTCTCGTCGTACCGCTCCAGCTTGGGCCGCTGGTGGGCGTGGACCGCGTCCTCCACGGCGAGCGGGTGGAGCCCGAACTCGGCCGCGATGCCGGAGAACTCCGCCTCGGTGGGCTCGTGCAGCCCGATCCAGGCGAAACCGCCGTCCTCGCGCACCCGGCGGATCGCCTCACGCGGCGTCAGCCGCGCGTCCGTCTGGACCCGACGCCCGTCGCGGTACAGCCCGCAGTCCACGACGGCGCTGCTCGCCGAGGGGTCGCGGGTCGGGTCGTACGCGCTGTAGGCGGGGCTGTTCTTGCGCAGGACCGGGCGCACCGCCGCGCGCAGGTCACGGATCATCGACATGGCAGGCTCCTTCGCGCGGCATCACACCGCTGACGGGAGACCTCCCGCCCCGGCGTGCGGGCGGCGGCGGAAGGCAGGGCGGTCGGGAGGGTGTTCCGTCGCTCTTCCGTCGCGCGTGCGGCCGTACGGGTGACCACCGGGAGCCGGGGATCGCCGTACGACGTGCCGGGCCGTGCCTGGATGTGCCCGGAATGCGAAAACGCGTGCGTCCCCGCCCGTACGTCCCCCTGGGACAGGCGTGGGAGGAAGCCGGTCAGACCTGAAGACCGGCCGGGTGGCAGCACACGGCGGAAGAGCGGTTGGTACTGCACGATCGACTTCGGTCCACCGCAGCCCCACCTCCTCCGGCCGGTCCCCCGTGGGGGATGACGTCAGGCGGGGCTGAGAGCGAGCTTCTGCACGCTGCCCCGACCAGCGGTCAACAGTATCAGCCGACTGTCCCTCAGATGCGCGCCTTTACCCTCCCAATAGCCGTTCTATGCTCACCGCATGGCAGAAGTTCTGGCTCTTGTGGAAGCCCGGCTGCGCAGCGCCCTCGGCGAACCCGACGCGCGCGCCTCGATCACGTTCCTCGGCACGGACCGGATCGAGGTGCTCCGCTTCACCGAGGGGGACGTGGTCCGGTACGCCACGCTCGGCATGTCCGAGCGCCCCATGTCCGACCCGACGGCCGTCGTGGCGGACCCGCTGCGCGGCCCGCGCGCCGAGCTGGTCCTCTCCGTACGCGCCGGACTCGCCGACACCGACAAGGTGCTCCGCCCGCTCGCGGTGCTGGCCGCCTCCCCGCAGGTGGAGGGCCTGGTCGTGGCCCCCGGGGCGTCTCTTGACACGGGCGAACCCCTCTGGCCCGGGGCGCCGTTCACCTCCGTGCTGGTCGCCGAGCCGGGCGGGCTCGTGGAAGACCTGGAGCTGGACGAGCCGATGGAGCCGGTGCGGTTCCTGCCGTTGCTGCCCATGACGCCGAACGAGGCGGCGTGGAAGCGCGTGCACGGCGCGGCCGCTCTCCAGGAGCGCTGGCTCTCCCGCGGAACGGACCTGCGCGACCCCCTGCGTTCCGCCGTACTGCTGGACTAGTACGCCGGTATGTGACTGGGACCGGCCACAGGGGGTACGCATCGGATCCGGACGGGTGATCGTCCCTTGACGAGGCGGCGGCCGGGGAGGAGCGTGGAGCCCTATGAGGGGCGAACCGAGTTGCCCGAAGTGCGGTGGCCGGGTCAGGGCGCCCGGTCTCTTCGCGGACTCCTGGCAGTGTGCCGTGCACGGTGCGGTCCAACCCCTGCAGCCGGTCATCCCGCCCAGCGTCGAGGGCCTCGCCGTCGTCGTGAACCGGGCCCAGGTGCCCGTGTGGATGCCCTGGCCGCTCCCGCTCGGCTGGCTGTTCACCGGTGTCGCCGCGGCCGGCGACGACCGCAGCGGCGGCCGGGCCACCGTGGTCGCCTGCTCGGGCCCCGCCCCGCTGGGCGGCGTCGGTGAACTCCTGCTGGTCGCGGAGGAACTGGGTGTCGGGCTGGGCGCGCGGTACGCGGGCATCGAGGGCCCCGACCCGGGCCCGTACATCAACGTCTCCATGCCCCCGCACGCCAAGGTGGTCGCCGCGGGCCGCCCCACCCCCCTCTGGCACCTCGCCGGCACCCCCGAGGACCGGGCGGTCTTCGCGGGGGAGGCGCGCGGGATGTGGCTGTGGGCGGTGGTCTGGCCGGAGCACTCGGGTCTGCTGATGTACGACGAACTCGTGCTGACCGACCTGCGCGAGGCCGGTGCCGAGCTCGACCTGCTGCCCTGCGGCGCGCTGAGCCCGCGGATCCTGGACTAGGGGACCTCCGGGCCCGGGGCGCGGGCCGGGCGTCCCGAGGGCCTGTACACCCCGGTTATGCTGGAGTGTCCCCCCGTCCGTCCTGCCCCTGGAGTCCGCGCCGTGCGCATCGACCTGCACGCCCACTCCACGGCGTCCGACGGCACGGACACGCCCGCCGAGCTGGTCCGGAACGCGGCCGCCGCCGGGCTGGACGTGGTGGCGCTGACCGACCACGACACCGTGGGCGGGTACGCCGAGGCCGTCGCGGCCGTCCAGGCGCTTCCCGAGGGCTTCACCCTGGTCACCGGCGCCGAGCTGTCCTGCCGCCTCGACGGCGTCGGGCTGCACATGCTGGCGTACCTCTTCGACCCCGCCGAGCCGGAGCTGGCCCGGGAGCGGGAGCTGGTGCGCGACGACCGCGTGCCGCGGGCCCGCGCGATGGTCGGCAAGCTCCAGGCCCTCGGCGTGCCGGTGACCTGGGAGCAGGTGGCCCGGATCGCCGGCGACGGCTCGGTCGGGCGGCCGCACATCGCGACCGCGCTCGTCGAGCTGGGCGTGGTGGGGAGCGTCTCGGACGCCTTCACCCCCGAGTGGCTCGCCGACGGCGGCCGCGCCTACGCCGAGAAGCACGAACTGGACCCCTTCGAGGCCGTCCGCCTGGTCAAGGCGGCCGGCGGGGTCACCGTCTTCGCCCACCCGGCCGCCGTGAA
This sequence comes from Streptomyces sp. NPDC101132, assembly GCF_044759225.1. NCBI lineage: Bacteria > Bacillati > Actinomycetota > Actinomycetes > Kitasatosporales > Streptomycetaceae > Streptomyces > Streptomyces sp. NPDC101132. Next base: position 43,474 of record NZ_JBIVYX010000012.1, on the reverse strand, counting down.
GCGCGGCCAGTGCGTGCCGGAGAGCGCGATAGCCGAGCTGGCGGCAGCGGGCCTGGACGGCATCGAGGTCGACCACATGGACCACGACGCGGCGACCCGCGACCGGCTGCGGGGCCTCGCGGCCGACCTCGGCCTGCTCACCACGGGGTCCAGCGACTACCACGGCAGCCGCAAGACCTGTCGCCTCGGGGAGTACACGACCGACCCCGAGATCTACGGCGAGATCACCCGCCGCGCGACGGGCGCCTTCCCGGTGCCGGGCGCGGGCGGACGTACCGGCGCCTGAGCGCGCGTACGCGTACCTCCGTGCCCGCGCGCTCCCGCTGAGCGCTTCCCCCGGCATCCCCTTCTTCGTACGACTCTTCCTGCAAGGCCATCACTGTGTTCGACTTTGCCGTTTTCGGATCCCTCTTTCTCACCCTTTTTGTGATTATGGACCCCCCGGGGATCACGCCGATCTTCCTCGCGCTCACCTCGGGCCGCCCCGTCAAGGTCCAGCGCCGCATGGCCTTCCAGGCCGTCTGCGTCGCCTTCGGCGTCATCGCCGTCTTCGGCATCTGCGGCCAGCAGATCCTGGACTACCTGCACGTCTCGGTGCCGGCGCTGATGATCGCCGGTGGTCTGCTGCTGCTCCTGATCGCGCTCGACCTGCTCACCGGCAAGACGGACGAGCCCAAGCAGACCAAGGACGTCAACGTCGCGCTGGTGCCGCTGGGCATGCCGCTGCTGGCCGGTCCGGGTGCGATCGTGTCGGTCATCCTCGCCGTGCAGAAGGCGGACGGGGCCGCCGCGCAGGTGTCGGTCTGGACCGCGATCATCGCCATGCACGTCGTGCTCTGGCTGACGATGCGCTACTCGCTCGTGATCATCCGGATCATCAAGGACGGCGGCGTGGTCCTGGTGACCCGGCTGGCGGGCATGATGCTCTCCGCCATCGCCGTCCAGCAGATCATCAACGGCGTGCTCCAGGTGGTCCGGGGAGCCTGATCCCCCGCGCGGGCGGCGCCGCACGCCGTCCGCGAACGCGAAGCGCCCCCGCGCCGGGAGTCCCGGTGCGGGGGCGCTGTCACGTGTGGGCGCGGTGCGCGTGACGGGCCCGGTGGGCGCCGTGGCGCGGTGTGCGCGTTACGAGGCCGTCGACTCGGCCGGCCGGATCCAGATGCGCTGGCCAATGGCGGCGGCCCGCTGCACGATCCCGTTGACGGAGGCGGCGTCGACGACGGTGCGGTCCACGGGGGTGCCGTCGACGTCGTCCAGGCGCAAGATCTCGAAGCGCATGGCTTCTCCCTTCGTCCGTTCGCTGTTTGCACTGGGCACAACGAAGTGTAGGGGGCAAACAGCGCCCTACGCTAAGGAAATTTTTTCACTGGCTAAATACCGTCGCGCCGGGCGACCTCCAGTGTGGCACCGGTCACAATGATGTGGCTATGTGGAGGCGCCCATGGACCACGACCACGCGCAGGACCGAGCGGCGGGCCGGGAGCACGCGCAGGACCCCGAGAGCCCGGCGGAGCCGGCCGACGGCGGTCTCGCCGCCCGCCTGGACGAGACCAACGAGCTGCTCCGGCGGATGCTCGCCGAGGTGGCGAAGACCCCCTCGACCCACGCGATCTTCGTCGACGCCGGCTACGTCTACGCCGCCGTCGGACGGCTCGTCGCCGGCACCGAGGACCGCCGCTCCTTCGACCTCGACGCCGAAGGCCTGATCGAGGCCTTCATCGACACGGCCCGCACGATCTTCGCCGACAGCAGGCTGCTCCGCGTCTACTGGTACGACGGCGCCCGGCGCCGCATCCACACCGCGGAACAACAGGCCGTCGCCGAGCTGCCCGACGTCAAGGTGCGCCTGGGCAACCTCAACGCCAACAACCAGCAGAAGGGCGTCGACTCCCTCATCAGGACCGACCTGGAGTCCCTGGCCCGGCACCGCGCCATCAGCGACGCCGCCCTCGTCGGCGGCGACGAGGACCTCGTGCCGGCCGTCGAGGCCGCGCAGGGCTACGGGGCGCGGGTGCACCTGTGGGGGATCGAGGCACTCGGCGGGCGCAACCAGGCCGAGCCGCTGCTCTGGGAGGTCGACAGCCAGCGCGTGTTCGACCTGGAGTTCTGCAAGCCGTACGTGACCCGGCGGGCGCTGGTCGTCGAGCCGGACAACGAGGGCGTGCCCCGGCCCGGCCGCGAGGACGTCCGCTTCGTCGGGGCGCGGATCGCCGCCACCTGGCTGGCCACGCGGGGCCCGGAGCAGCTCGCCGGGCTGCTGCCGGGGCACCCGTACCTGCCCGGCGGGGTGGACCAGGAGCTGCTGACCGAGGCGGAGGCGCTGCTGCACTACTCGCTGCGCGGCCAGGCCGACCTGCGGCGGGCCCTGCGCGACGGCTTCTGGAACCACCTGCAGGGCCAGTTCTGACGCGCGGTCAGCCGGTGCGGCGCCGCCGGGCGCCCGGGCCTGCCGGGGTCAGTGCGCGTCCCAGAAGGCGGCCAGGGCCGCGGCCGTGGCCGCCGGGTCCTCCGCGTTCGGGGAGTGCTCGGTGCCGGCGATGACCGTGCGATGGGCGCCGAGCCGGTGCGCCATGTCGTCCATCAGGGGGACCGGCCAGGCGTAGTCCACCGCCCCGGACAGCACGTGCTTGGGCAGCCCGGGGGCGGCCGCCAGCAGCTCCGCCACCCGGTCCGGCTCGCCGATCAGCTGCCGGCCGGTCGCGATGAGCTGCTGCGGGACGGTGCCCAGCCAGCGCCGGTGCAGGAACTCCACGAGCTCCGGCGAGTCCTGCGGGGTGCCCTCCGGGTCCTGGGCGCGCATCGCCTGCCAGACGGCCTCCATGTCGTCGCCCAGCATCTCCAGGGCGGCCACCAGCAGCTTCGTACGCTCCTGCTGCGCCTCGTCGATCGCCGCGGGGCCGCTGCTCATCAGGGTGAGGGTGCGGAAGCGGTCCGGGGCGCGCAGCACGGCGGCGCGGGAGATCAGGCCCCCGAGGGAGTGCCCGAGGAGGTGTACGGGGCCGTCCTGGACGGCGTCGGCCTGCGCAAGGACGTCCGCGGCCAGCCGGTCCTGCGCGTACGCGGCCTCGTCGGCCGGGCCGGGGCTCTCGTGCTGGCCGCGGCCGTCCACGGTGACGACGCGGTACCCCGCCGCGGAGAGCGGCTCCAGCAGCCCGATGAAGTCCTCCTTGCTGCCGGTGAACCCGGGCACCAGCAGCGCGGTCCCGCGCGGCTCCCCGGCCGGGAGGGCCTCGTGCACGGCGAACTCCCCCCGCGCGGTGACGAGACGGCGGGCGACGGCGCGGGGCGGCAGACTGAGCCGCGGCGGCTTGCTCATGCCCTTACGTTACTGGCCGGTCGCAAGCGCCCGCCCCACCCCTGTCCCGTCCGCCGGGGCCCCGGACCCCGCGTCCCCCCGGCGGGGCGGGAACGCCAGAGGCCCGGCCCCCGTGTGGGGGGCCGGGCCTCTGGGCGGGGGCGTTACGCCTCCGGGGTCGGTTCCGCGGTCTTGCGCGTGCGGCGGCGCACCGGCTTCGCCGGAGCCTCCTCCGTGGTCGCGGGCTCCGCCGGGGCGGCTTCCGCGGTCTTGCGGGGCGCGCGGCGGCGGGCCGGCTTGGCCGGGGCCTCCTCCGCGACGACGGCGGCCTCGGCGACCGGGGCCTCCACCACGGCGGCGTCGGCCACCGCGGCGGCCGGCTTGCGGGTGCGGCGGCGGGTCGCCGGCTTCGCCTCGGCCTCGGGGGCCTCGGTGACCGGGGCCTCCGCGACGGGCGCCTCGACGACCGCGGCCTCCGCGACGGCCGTCGCGGACGACGAGCGGGTGCGGCGTCGGCGCGGCTTGGCCGGGGCCTCCTCCGCCTCGGCCGCGGGGACGGCCTCGACGACCGCGGCCTCCGCCACGGCGGTGGCGGCCGCGGCACCCCGCGTGCGACGGCGGCGCGGGCGCTTCGGCTCCGAAGGAGCCTCCGTGCCCTCGGCCACCTCGGCGGCCGGAGCCGCCGTGGCGTCCGCGGTGACCTCCGCGCCGCCCCGGGTGCGGCGCCGCTGGCGCGGCGTGCGCGTACGGGCCGGACGCTCGGTGACGGCGGGCGCGGCGGACTTGCGGCGGCCGCCCGGCTCGCCCAGGTCCTCCAGCTCCTCGGCCGCCAGGCCGGCCCGCGTGCGCTCGGCGCGCGGCAGGACGCCCTTGGTCCCGGCCGGGATGTTCAGCAGCTCGAAGAGGTGCGGCGACGTCGAGTACGTCTCCTCGGGGTCGTTGAAGTTCAGCTCCAACGCCTTGTTGATCAGCTGCCAGCGCGGGATGTCGTCCCAGTCCACCAGCGTGATCGCGGTACCCGACGCGCCCGCGCGGCCGGTGCGGCCGATGCGGTGCAGGTAGGTCTTCTCGTCCTCGGGGGACTGGTAGTTGATGACGTGCGTCACGCCCTCGACGTCGATGCCGCGGGCGGCGACGTCGGTGCAGACCAGCACGTCGACCTTGCCGTTGCGGAACGCCCGCAGGGCCTGCTCGCGCGCGCCCTGGCCCAGGTCGCCGTGGACGGCGCCCGAGGCGAAGCCGCGGCGCTCCAGCTGCTCGGCGATGTCGGCCGCCGTGCGCTTGGTGCGGCAGAAGATCATCGCCAGCCCGCGGCCCTCGGCCTGCAGGATGCGGGAGACCATCTCCGGCTTGTCCATCGAGTGCGCACGGAACACGTGCTGCGTGATGTTCGCGACGGTCGCGCCCTCGTCGTCCGGCGAGGTGGCGCGGATGTGCGTCGGCTGCGACATGTAGCGGCGGGCCAGGCCGATGACCGCGCCCGGCATGGTCGCCGAGAACAGCATGGTCTGGCGCTTCGCCGGAAGCAGGTTGATGATCTTCTCGACGTCGGGCAGGAAGCCCAGGTCGAGCATCTCGTCGGCCTCGTCCAGCACCAGGGCCTTGACGTGCGACAGGTTCAGCTTCTTCTGGCCCGCGAGGTCCAGCAGGCGGCCCGGGGTGCCGACGATCACGTCGACGCCCTTCTTGAGCGCCTCGACCTGGGGCTCGTACGCGCGGCCGCCGTATATGGCCAGGACGCGGACGTTGCGCACCTTTCCGGCGGTCAGCAGGTCGTTCGTGACCTGCGTGCAGAGCTCGCGGGTCGGTACGACGATCAGCGCCTGCGGGGCGTCGGTCAGCTGCTCGGGGGTCGCGCGGCCCGCCTCGACGTCCGCGGGGACGACGACGCGCTCCAGCAGCGGAAGGCCGAAACCGAGCGTCTTGCCGGTTCCGGTCTTCGCCTGGCCGATGACGTCCGTGCCCGAGAGGGCGACGGGGAGGGTCATCTCCTGGATGGGGAAGGGGGACACGATGCCGACGGCTTCCAGGGCCTCGGCGGTCTCGGGAAAGATCCCGAGCTCTCGGAACGTAGTCAGGGTGCTGCCTCTTCTGTGAGACGCGGCGCGAGGCGGCGAGGGGGGTCTTACCGTGCCGTGCTGTGCTCCTCCGGTGTTTCCGGAGGTGCCTCCGGCTGCAGCTCGAAAAGAGCCGCATCGCCGGATGGCGCGGGACCACTGCCTTCGCTCAAGCGCTCGTACCGCTGAGGGGGCCCCTCATGGGCGGCGGCACGCGGAGACGTACGCGCCACACCGAGGGCGGTCGGTTGGAGCCGATCGGGCCACCGACCGGGCATCCTCATTCGGATGGCCCGCCGAGTATTCGGCAGGCGCTTTACCACTGTACCCCGGAATCGCGCAGGTGTGTCGGGCGAATTCACCGGGGCGGCGTGTTCCGCGTGACTGACCAGGCACTTCCCCCACCCCCCGGGCGGGCTATTGTGCGCTGCATGGAGACCGCTGAAAACGCCGAGCACGCCGAGAACTCGTCCGCCACCGCGGAGGAAGAGCCCACCGGGATCGCCGCCCAGGACTGGGCGACGGCCTCCGCCTCGCCGCAGTACCGCGCCGCCGTGATCGACCTGCTGGGCGCCCTCGCGTACGGCGAGCTCGCGGCCTTCGAGCGGCTCGCCGAGGACGCGAAGCTCGCCCCGACCCTGGCGGACAAGGCGGAGCTCGCGAAGATGGCCTCCGCCGAGTTCCACCACTTCGAGCGGCTGCGCGACCGGCTGGCCGCGGTCGACGCCGAGCCGACCGCCGCCATGGAGCCCTTCGCGAAGGCCCTGGACGACTTCCACCGCCAGACCGCCCCCTCCGACTGGCTGGAGGGCCTGGTCAAGGCGTACGTCGGCGACTCGATCGCCAGTGACTTCTACCGCGAGGTCGCCACCCACCTCGACGCCGACACCCGGGCGCTCGTGCTCGGCGTGCTGGACGACACGGGCCACGGCAACTTCGCCGTCGAGAAGGTCCGCGCCGCCATCGAGGCCGACCCGCGCGTCGGCGGTCGGCTCGCCCTCTGGGCGCGCCGCCTGATGGGCGAGGCCCTCTCCCAGGCGCAGCGCGTGGTGGCCGAGCGCGACGCGCTCTCCACGATGCTGGTCGGCGGGGTGGACGGCATGGCCGCCGGGTTCGACCTGGCCGCCGTCGGTGAGATGTTCACCCGCATCACCAAGGCGCACACCAAGCGGATGGCGGCCCTCGGCCTCGCGGCCTGACGCCCGCGCCGGTACGGCGCCCGCGGCCCCCGCGCCGCACGGCCGGCGGGACGCCCGCGGCCCCCGCGCCGCACGGCGGCTACGTCACGGGCCCCGGGGGTACGTCACCCCGAGGCCCGTGGTCATCCCCGGGAGGCGACCGGAAACGGCGTCCTCGTCCGCAGCAGCAGCGACAGCCCGGCCGCGGCCACCAGGACGGCGCCCACGAGGGACGCGGTCAGCGTGCGGTGCCCCGGGCCCAGCGCGTAGTGCGTCAAGTACGCGCCGAACAGCGCCCCGAGCGCGCCCGTGGTCAGGACCACGCGGGCGGACGGCAGCCGGCCGGGCAGTCTTCTGACGGCCACCCAGGACAGGGCGAGGCCCAGGACGGCCGAGCCGAACGCTTCCACGAGCATGGGTCCCTCCCACACAGCCAAGGGCAAATCGGGTCGTAGGCGGTCCTACCCGGAGCGGGCGGCACACAACCCTCAACCGCCCCTGCGGGCACGGAAACGGCCCGGTGGGAGCAACCACCGGGCCGTTTCTCTCAGTTGTGGGTGACGCGCGCCTTACGCGGGGCCGAAGCCGACCTTGCGGGACGTCGGCTCGCCGATGTCGACGTACGAAAGCCGGTCGGTCGGCACCAGGACCTTGCGGCCCTTGATGTCCGTCAGGCTGAGCAGCTGCGACTTGCCCGTCAGCGCGTCCGTCACGACCGCCTCGAGCTCCTCGGCGCTCAGTCCGCTCTCCAGCACGATCTCCCGGGGTGCGTGCTGCACGCCGATCTTGACCTCCACGGCTATGTCCCTCCGACGGTCCGAGTCGCGCGATCACCGCGCCGTACCCGGACACATTAGCCCGGAGAGGGGACGGGAACCGCCCGTCAGGGCCACGCTGGAAGCGAACAGGGGCCCCGCGGGGCCCCCGTCTCGTCCCCGGCCGTCACGGCCGGCACCCGTAAGGGTGTCAGTGCGGCTGCTGCTCGGTCCCGTGCAGCGGGAAGCCGGCGATGCCGCGCCACGCGAGCGAGGTCAGCAGCTGCACCGCCTTGTTCCGCTCGACCGGGCTCTCGCTGGAGAGCCAGTAGCGGGCCACGACCTGGGACACGCCGCCCAGGCCCACGGCCAGCAGCATCGACTCGTCCTTGGACAGCCCGGTGTCCTCGGCGATCACGTCGGAGATCGCCTCGGCGCACTCCAGGGACACCCGGTCCACGCGCTCGCGCACCGCGGGCTCGTTCGTCAGGTCGGACTCGAAGACGAGGCGGAACGCGCCGCCCTCGTCCTCGACGTACGCGAAGTAGGCGTCCATCGTCGCCGCGACGCGGAGCTTGTTGTCGGTCGTCGAGGCGAGCGCCCCGCGGACCGCCTGCAGCAGTGCCTCGCAGTGCTGGTCCAGCAGCGCCAGGTACAGGTCCAGCTTGCCGGGGAAGTGCTGGTAGAGCACCGGCTTGCTGACACCCGCGCGCTCGGCGATGTCGTCCATCGCGGCCGCGTGGTACCCCTGCGCGACGAAAACCTCCTGGGCCGCGCCCAGGAGCTGGTTGCGTCGGGCTCGGCGCGGCAGGCGTGTGCCCCGCGGGCGCGCCGCCTCGGTCTGCTCGATGGCTGTCACGCCGCCTCCCACTTTCTCTCTGTACACAGTGCGCTGTGCGCCGCGCCCGCCATCGTACTTTTCGGTAACCGAATCTGGGGGGTCCAGGCCGAGTTTTCTCGGTCTTCGGACAGTCACCGACACCGTGCGGACCTGTGCGAATGCGCTCGGACAGGAGCGAAATCGGTCACCTCGGCGGCGGTCAGCGGTAGTCGTCCTCGTCGAGGGCCACGACCCGGGCCTGCTCCGCGGCGTCCCCGTCCGCGGCCTCGCCCCGGTCGTGTCCGGTGGGGGGCTCGTCCTCGCTCGGGGTCAGCTCGGTGTGCTGCTCGGCCGCGTCCGCCTCAGGGGCCTCCGCGTCCAGCGTCTCCCCGAGCTCGTCCTGGAAGGTGTCCGGCTCGGTGGGGTCGGCAGTCATGTGGCTCCCCTCTTTTCTCTTTTCCCTGTCAGTACGAGCCTAGGAGAGTCGCGGGTGCGCCGCTACGCGGATCTGTGAGCGCGAACACACGGGTCCCGGCGTGATCCTCTCGTAACATTGGCCCATGTCTTCGACCGAGCTGCCGGGTGTCCGCACCACCGCCGCGGTGTCTCCCCAGGTGAGCGCCGTGCGGGTGGCCGAAGGAGAGCAGCTGCGGAGGGTGACGCTCCCCGGGCTGACGCTGAACGTGCGGTTCCGTCCGCCGGCCCGCCCCGACCTGCCGCCCGCCCTGTACGTCCACGGGCTCGGCGGATCCTCGCAGAACTGGTCGGCGCTGATGCCGCTGCTGGAGGACGTGGTGGACGGCGAGGCCGTCGACCTCCCGGGCTTCGGCGACTCCCCGCCGCCGGACGACGGCAACTACTCGGTCACCGGCCTGGCCCGCGCGGTCATCCGGCACCTCGACGCCGCCGGGCGCGGTCCCGTGCACCTCTTCGGCAACTCCCTGGGCGGCGCCGTCACCACCAGGGTGGCCGCGGCCCGCCCGGACCTGGTGCGCACCCTCACCCTGATCTCGCCCGCGCTGCCGGAGCTGCGCGTGCAGCGCTCGGCGGTGCCGACCGCCCTGCTCGCGGTGCCGGGCGTGGCCTCGCTCTTCTCCCGGCTCACGCAGGGGATGAGCGCGGAGGAGCGCACCCGTGGCATCCTCGCCCTGTGCTACGGCGACCCGTCACGGGTCACCCCCGAGGGGTTCCGCCACGCGGTGGAGGAGATGGAGCGGCGCATGAGGCTGCCGTACTTCTGGGACGCGATGACGCGGTCCTCGCGCGGGATCGTCGACGCCTACACGCTGGGCGGCCAGCACGGGCTGTGGCGCCAGGCGGAGCGCGTGCTCGCGCCGACGCTGCTGGTGTACGGCGGGCGCGACCAGCTCGTGTCGTACCGGATGGCCCGCAGGGCGGCCGCCGCCTTCCGCGGCTCCCGGCTGCTGACGCTGCCGGACGCGGGACACGTCGCGATGATGGAGTACCCGGAGGTCGTCGCCACGGCCTTCCGTGACCTGCTGCGGGACACGCGTGCCGCCGCCGAAGCGGGCGGGGGCTGAGGGTTCCGGTGGGACGACATAGCAGGAAGGGCCCGGCCGCTCCCGCTCCCTCCCAGGGGGACGCGGGCTCCGGCAGTACGGGCGCCGGCGGCGCGGCCGGTGCCGCCGGCTCGGGGGATTGGACGGCCGACGCCGCGCCGGGCACGGTGTACGGCGACTGGCACGGCGTACCGCGCGTCGCCGATACGGGTGGTTTTCCGCGGGTGCCGGACGCCGGGGGCCACGCCGCCGGGGGACACGACACCGGAGCCTTCCCCTACGTACAGGACACGGGCGCCTTCCCGCGGGTCGAGCCCGCGGGGGCGTACTCCGGCGGGTACGCGGCGGGCGGGTACGACGCGCTGTACGACACGGCGGGCTTCGCGCTGCCGCAGGACGCCGGCTTCGCCCCGGCCCACGACACGGGGACGTACCCGCGTGTCGCGGAGACCGGGGGCTTCCCGGGCGTACCGCGGCCGGGAGGCCACCCGGGCGGCGGGGACACCGGGGCCTTCCCGCGGCTCGCCGACACCGGCGAACACCCGGTGGTGCACGAGACCGGCGGGTACGACGCGCTGTACGACACGGGGGGCTTCGCGCTGCCCCACGACACCGGGGCGCACCCGCACACGGCGTACGCCGGCGGCCACGCCGGGACCCGGCACCCCGGCGACCACGCGGGCCCCCGGGACACCGGCGGCTTCCCCGGCACCCACGACACCGGCACCCACGACACCGGCGCGCACCGCCGGGTCACCGGCACCGGTGCGTACCCCCGGGTCGCCGGCACCGGCGCCATCCCGCGCCTCGCCCGGCCCGGCGTGTACCAGCGCCTCGCGGACACCGGCGCGATGCCCCGCGTCACGGACACCGGCCGGCTGCCCCAAGTCGGCGACTCCGGCGGCTTCGACGCCGTGCGGGACAGCGGGGCCGTACCCCGCGTCACCGTGACCGGCGGGCCGCCCCGCACCACCGGCACCGGCCCGCAGCCCCGCGTCACGGAGGCCGGCGGGGCGGCCATACCGCGGCCACGGCGCGAGGACGACGCCGTCGGAGCGACCGGCTCGCACCGCCGGGCCGCCGTACCCGCCGAGCGCAAGGGCGGGCGCGGCCGGACGTACACCGGCATCGCCGCGGCCGCGGTCACCGTGCTGCTCGCCGTGATCGTCGCCGGGCAGGTCACCGGCGACCAGACCCGCACCACCGGCGTGCTGTCGGCCGACGGCGACACCGGGCAGCGCGGCGGCGCCGCGTCGGCCGCCTCGCGCTCCGAGGAGCGGCCCACCCCGAAGCAGCAGCCCGCCGCGCCGGCCGCCGAGCCGACGTACGAGCAGAAGATGGCCGCCCGGTACCCCATCGACCCCAAGCTCAAGGGCCCGGGCGACTTCGAGACCGTGCCCGGCGTCGCCAAGGCCCCAGGCAAGGGCCGCCTGGTGCGGTACCGCGTCGACGTCGAGAAGGGCCTCGACCTGGACGCGCAGCTGTTCGCCGAGGCCGTCCAGCGCACCCTCAACGACAAGCGCAGCTGGGCCCACGGCGGCGAGATGACCTTCGAGCGCGTCCCGTCCGGCGAGGCGGACTTCGTCATCACCCTCGCCAGCCCCGGCACCACCGGCACCTGGTGCGCCAAGTCCGGCCTGGACACCACCATCGACAACGTGTCCTGCGACTCCGCCTCCACCGAACGCGTCATGATCAACGCGTTCCGCTGGGCGCAGGGCTCCGCCACCTACGGGCCGGAGCGGATGTTCGCGTACCGCCAGATGCTGATCAACCACGAGGTCGGCCACCGGCTCGGACACGGGCACGTGAACTGCCGCACACCCGGCTCACTCGCGCCGATCATGCAGCAGCAGACGAAATCCCTGGATATCGACGGCGTGAAGTGCCAGCCCAATCCCTGGGTTTATCCCGGAAGTTGACAAGAGGAACGCCGGAGATCTGACGTATCGTCGGACAATCGCGTTGACATCGGTCAGCCGATCGGTAATTGTTCTCGGCATGTCGTCCTTCCACGCCGCCTCCGCGAGCGCCGCCATCGAGCTGGCGCTGCTCGGCGTGACCGCGCACAGCGTGGCCGACATCTTCTGTAGCTGACCGCAGCCTGAGCGCGCGCGTCGACACCCCTGTCCGTCTTCCGACGGTTCCCCGTTTCCGCCGCGCCCGGGCCCCGCACGCCCGTGGGCGCGGCTCGGCGTTTCCCCCATTCCGCTAGTCGCTCTCGCGTGGCGTAACGAATTCACCGATTCCTTCACGCCGAGAGGTCCCTTTTCCGATGCGTTTCCAGTCCGCCACATCGCGCCGCATGGCCGCGGCCGCCGTCAGCCTCGTACTGGCCGGGGGCGCCGCCGCGTGCGCGGGGCCCCAGGACGGTACGGAGAAGAACGGCGCGGAGCCCGGTGCCGCCGGCGCGCCCCGCAAGGGCGGCACGCTGACCGTCCTCAACGCCGAGCCGCAGAACGACTTCGACCCCGCCCGCCTCTACACCTCGGGCGGCGGCAACGTCCCGTCGCTGGTCTTCCGCACCCTCACCACGCGCAACCGCGAGAACGGCGCCGAGGGCACCAAGGTCGTCCCCGACCTCGCCACCGACACCGGCCGTCCCAACGCGGACGCCACCGAGTGGACGTACACGCTCAAGGACGGGCTGAAGTACGAGGACGGCACCCCGATCACCAGCGCCGACATCAAGTACGGCATCGAGCGGTCCTTCGCCGCCGAGCTGTCGGGCGGTGCCCCCTACCTGCGCGACTGGCTGGTGGGCGGCGAGAAGTACCAGGGCCCCTACAAGGACAAGAAGGGCCTGGACTCGATCGTCACCCCGGACGAGAAGACGATCGTCTTCAAACTCCGCAAGCCCGAGGGCGAGTTCCCCTTCGTCGCCACCCAGACGCAGTTCGCCCCCGTGCCCAAGGCCAAGGACACCGGCGCCAAGTACGAGGAGCACCCCGTCTCCTCGGGCCCGTACAAGGTCGTGAAGAACGAGAACGACGGCGAGCGGCTGGTCCTGGAGCGCAACCCGCACTGGTCCGAGGCCACCGACGCCGAGCGCAAGGCCTACCCCGACACCATCGACGTCCGCTCCGGCCTCGACTCCGCCGTCATCAACCAGCGCCTGTCCACCAGCTCGGGCGCCGACTCCGCGGCCGTCACCACCGACACCAACCTCGGCCCGGCCGAACTCGCCCAGATCACCGGCAACAAGGAGCTCGCCTCCCGCGTCGGCACCGGCCACTTCGGTTACACCAACTACCTCGCCTTCAACCCGAAGGTGAAGCCCTTCGACAACCCCAAGGTGCGCCAGGCGATCTCGTACGCCGTCAACCGCACCAGCGTGGTCAACGCCGCCGGCGGCTCCGCCCTCGCCGAGGCCGCCACCACCTTCCTGCCGGAGCAGAAGTCCTTCGGCTTCACCCCGTACGACCACTTCCCGGCCGGCAAGACCGGTGACCCGGCCAAGGCGAAGGAGCTGCTCAAGGAGGCCGGCTTCGCCAACGGCCTGACCATCACCCTGACCCACTCCACCGCCCAGAACCGCCAGACCAGCCCCGAGGTCGCCACCGCCGTCCAGCAGGCGCTGGCCGCCGCCGGCATCACGGTCAAGCTGGAGGGCCTGGAGAACAACGCCTTCAACGAGCGCCGCTGGGACGCCAAGAACACGCCCGGCTTCTTCCTCTCCCGTTGGGGCGCCGACTGGCCGTCCGGCGGCCCCTTCCTGGCGCCGATCTTCGACGGCCGGCAGATCGTCACCAACGGCTCCAACTACAACCACGCGCAGCTGAACGACCCGGCGGTCAACAAGGAGATCGACGAGATCAACAAGCTGACCGACCTCGACGCCGCCGCCCTGCGCTGGGGCGCCCTGGACAAGAAGATCGGCGAGCAGGCGCTCGACGTCCCGCTCTTCCACCCGGTCTACAAGCGGCTGGTCGGCAAGTCCGTCAAGAACGTCGTGATCAGCGACTGGACCGGCGTCCTCGACATCTCCCAGGTAGCCGTCAAGTGACCTCCGTACACCAGGCACTGGCGCCCGCGCCGGGGGTCACCGCCCCCGGCGCGGGCGCCGCCCGCCAGGTCTGGCACCGGCTGCGCCGCCGCCCCGCGGCCCTCGCGGCCGCCGCCGTCCTGGCCCTGCTCGTCCTCGTCGCGCTCGCCGCGCCCCTGCTCGCCCACCTCGCGGGCCAGGACCCCAACGCCTACCACGACGACCTCGTGGACTCGGCCCGCGGCGGCGTCCCGACCGGCTCCTTCGGCGGCATCAGCGCCGACCACTGGCTCGGCGTCGAACCGGGCACCGGACGCGACCTGTTCACCCGGCTCGTCTACGGCGCTCGGGTCTCCCTGCTCGTCGCCGCCGGCGCCACCGTCGTCAACGTCACCGTCGGCGTCCTCGCCGGCCTCGCCGCCGCGCTCGGCAACCGCTTCCTCGACAGCGCCATCAGCTGGGCCACCGACGTGATGATCGCCCTGCCGACCCTGGTCCTCGGCATCGCCCTCACCGCCGTCGTCCCGCCCGACTTCCCGCGCCCGCTGCTGCTGGTGATCCTCATCGGCCTGCTCGGCTGGGGCGGCACCGCGCGGATCGTCCGCGCCCAGACCCTGAGCCTGCGCGAGCTGGACTTCGTCGCCGCCGCCCGCCTCTCGGGCAACGGCCCCCTCCGGGTGGCCCGCCGGGAGCTGCTGCCCTCACTGGCCGCGCCCGTGATCACGTACGCGGCGATCCTGCTGCCCGTGAACATCGTCGCCGAGGCCTCGCTGTCCTTCCTCGGGGTCGGCGTCAAACCGCCCACCCCCTCCTGGGGGCAGATGCTCTCCACCGCCCAGACCTGGTTCCTCGCCGACCCGGCCTACGTGCTCCTCCCGGCCGGTCTGCTGTTCGTCACCGTGCTCGCCTTCACCGTCCTCGGCGACGCCGTGCGCACCGCGCTCGACCCGCGCGAGGCCGGCCGGCTGCGGGTGGGCACGAAGAAGGGAGGCGCGAAGTGACCCGCTTCGTCCTCAAGCGCGCCGCCGGCGCCGTCCTGGTGCTGCTCGTGCTCTCCGTCGCCGTGTACTTCCTCTTCTACCTCGCACCCGGCGACCCCGCCCGGCTCGCCTGCGGGGAGCGCTGCAACCCGCAGCAGATCGCCCAGGTACGCGAACAGCTGGGCCTGAACGAGTCGGTCGTCGCCCAGTACCTGCACTTCCTCCAGGGCCTGGCCGCCGGCCGCGACTACTCCGCCGGCACCGGCGTGCTGCACTGCGACGCGCCCTGCCTCGGCTTCTCGTACCAGAACGACCAGCAGGTCACCCGACTCCTGCTGGAGCGGCTGCCCGCCACCCTCTCCCTCGCCCTCGGCGCGCTCGTCATCTGGCTGGTCGTCGGCGTCGGCACCGGACTGCTCTCCGCGCTGCGCCGCGGCGGCCCCACCGAGCGCGTCCTCACCCTGGTCACCCTGGCCGGCACCGGCACGCCCGTCTTCATCCTCGGCCTGCTGCTGCTCATGCTGGTCTGCGCGTACCTCCAGTGGCTGCCCTTCCCGACCTACGTGCCCTTCTCCGAGGACACCGAGCAGTGGGCCTGGAACCTCCTGCTGCCCTGGGTCACCCTGGGCTTCTTCGAGAGCGCCAAGTACGCCCGCCTCACCCGCAGCTCCACCCTGGAGACCCTCGCGGAGGACCACATCCGCACCTTCCGCGCCTACGGGGTGGGGGAGCGCGCGGTCGTCGCCCGGCACGCCCTGCGCGGGGCCGTGCCGCCGGTCATCGCGCTCAGCGCCATCGACCTCGGCACCATGATGGGCGGCGCCGTGCTGACCGAGTCCCTGTTCGGCATCCCCGGCCTCGGCAAGACCCTCATCGACGCCGTGCGGGTCGTGGACCTGCCCGTGGTCGTGGGCGTCGTCCTGGTCATCGGGACCGCCGTCGTCGTCGCCGGCGCCCTCGCCGACCTCCTCTACGCCGCCGCCGACCGAAGGGTGGCCCTGGCATGACCGAGCACCGCACGGAGCCCCTCGTCGAGGTCGCGGACCTCACCGTCGAATTCCCGGTCGGCGCGCCCGGCTCGTACGTACGGGCCGTCGACGGCCTCTCCTTCACCCTCGCCCCGGGCCGCGCCCTCGGCATCGTCGGCGAGTCCGGCAGCGGCAAGTCCACCGTGGCCGCCGCCCTGCTGGGCCTGCACCGCGACACCGGCGCCCGGCTCACCGGCACCGTCCGGGTCGGCGGCACCGACGTGGCCGCCGCCGGGCCCGCGGAACTGCGCGCCCTGCGCGGTTCCACCGCCGCCATGGTCTTCCAGGACCCCCTCAGCTCCCTCGACCCGTACTACGCGGTCGGCGACCAGATCGCCGAGGTCTACCGGGTCCACCACGACGTCCCGCGCCGGGCCGCCCGCGCCCGGGCCGTCGAGGTGCTCGACCGGGTCGGCATCCCCGACGCGGCCCGCCGCTCCCGGTCCCGCCCGCACGAGTTCAGCGGCGGCATGCGCCAGCGCGCCCTGATCGCCATGGCCCTCGCCTGCGAACCCCGGCTGCTGGTCGCCGACGAGCCCACCACCGCCCTCGACGTCACCGTCCAGGCCCAGATCCTGGACCTGCTGCACGGCCTGCGGGAGGAGCGCGGGCTGGCCCTGCTGCTGGTCACCCACGACGTGGGCGTCGCCGCCGAAAGCGTGGACGAACTGCTGGTGATGCGCTCCGGCGCCGCCGTGGAGCGGGGGCCGGCCGCGGACGTGCTGGCCGCGCCCGGGCACCCGTACACGAGGGCGCTGCTCGGCGCCGTACCCCGGCTGGACGCGCCCCGGGACCGGCCGGCCGCCGCGGTGCCGCGCCCGCCGGCCCGCGACGGGAGCGCCGCCGGCGGCGAGTCCCCGGCTCCCGCGGCCGGCCGCCCCGCGGACGCGGCCGGCGCGCCCGTCGTCGAGGCCGTCGGACTGCGGCGGGAGTTCGGGCGCGGACGCTCCCGGGTCACCGCGGTCGGCGGGGTCTCGCTCGCCCTGCGCGCCGGGGAGACCCTCGGCGTCGTCGGCGAGTCCGGCAGCGGCAAGAGCACCCTGGGCCGGATGCTGGTCGGACTGCTGGAACCCACCGCGGGCACCGTGCGCCACGACGGCCTCGCCGTCACCGGCATCGCCCCCGGAGCCCAGATGGTCTTCCAGGACCCCACCTCCTCCCTCAACCCCCGCCGCAGCATCGGCGAGTCCATCGCCGACCCCCTGCGGGCCGCGGGGGAGCGGGACGAGACGGCGATCCGCGCCCGGGTGGCCGGACTGCTGGAGCGCGTCGGCCTCGACCCCGGCCACTACGACCGCTACCCGCACGAGTTCAGCGGCGGCCAGCGCCAGCGCGTCGGCATCGCCCGCGCCCTCGCCCCCCGGCCCCGACTGATCGTCTGCGACGAACCCGTCTCGGCGCTCGACGTCACCACCCAGGCCCAGGTCACCGCCCTGCTCGCGGAGCTCCAGCGGGAGCTGGGACTGGCCCTGGTCTTCATCGCCCACGACCTCGCCGTCGTGCGGCAGGTCAGCGACCGCGTCGCCGTGATGCGCGGCGGGCTGGTCGTGGAGGAGGGCCCGGCCGAGCAGGTGTACGGGGCGCCGGCCCACGCGTACACCCGGCAGCTGCTGGCCGCCGTGCCCGCCCTCGACCCCGCGCTCGCCGCCGAGCGGCGCACCGCCCGCCGGGTGCCCGTACCCGCGTAACGGAGGCCCGGCGGGCCTTTCTACCGCGCCGGAACGCGGTGCGCGCACGAAAGTTACGACACTTCACCCCTTCCGGTGGCGGGGGGGGCCCCCCCCCCCGCCCCCCCCCCGGCCACCCCCCGGGGGGGAAGACCCCCGGCGGCGCCCCCCCCCCCCCCCCGGCCCCGACCGGCCCGTCGG
>NZ_JBIVYX010000012.1:0-25978 GCF_044759225.1 Streptomyces sp. NPDC101132 | reverse complement strand
CCGGGGGCGCACTCGCGCGCCGGGGGTTCGGTTGGCCTCAACTATGTCTACCCCCCCCCCCCCCGGTGGGGGGCCGCGCCCCCCCCCCCCCCCCCCGCCCACCGGTGCATCCGCTTGAGTTCATCCCGCGGCGGGTCGCCCGACCCAAGGCGGCCGCCTCATACGGGAGATCGGGGGTGCACTCGTGCGGATCGGACTGCTCACGGAGGGTGGTTATCCGTATGCGACGGGTGAGTCGAGACTCTGGTGTGACCGGCTCGTGCGCGGACTCCCGCAGCACGAGTTCGAGATCTACGCGCTGAGCCGCAGCGCCGAACAGGAGCGCGCGGGACGCGTCCCGCTGCCGCCGCACGTCACCCGCGTACGCACCGCCCCGCTGTGGGCCCCCGACGACGACGGCCGCAGCCACGGCCGCCGCGAACGCCGCCGGTTCGCCGGACACTTCGGGGACCTCGTGGCCGGCGTGTGCGCCGGCCACCCGGAACCCTTCGCCCAGGGCCTGTACGGACTGGCCGAACTCGCCCGCGAGGAGGGCGGCCTGTACGCGGCGCTGCGCTCCGAGACCGCCGTCCGCGCCCTGGAGGCCGCCTGCCGGGCCCCCGGCGCGAACCGCACCCTCCAGACCGCCCAGGTGCCCGACCTCCTCGACTTCACCGACGAGCTGGAGCGGGCGCTGCGCCCGCTGTCCCTCGACTGGTACGAGGACCTCGGCGGCGTCGACGTCTGCCACGCGGCGGCCGGCGGCGTCGCCGCGCTGCCCGGACTCCTGGCCAAACGCTTCTTCGGCATCCCGCTGCTGGTCACCGAGTACGGCGTCCCGCTGCGCGCGCACTACCTCGACCGGGCCGGGGCTCCGCTGACCGCCGCCGTGCGCGCGCTGCTCGCCGCCTTCCACGGCCGGCTGGCCGCCGAGGTCTACCGGACCAGCGACCTGCTCACCCCCGGCAACACGCACGCCAGGCGCTGGCAGGAGCGGTGCGGCGCCGACCGGGCCCGCGTGCGCACCGTGTACCCGGGGATGGAGGCGGACCGATTCGCCGCCGTCGGCGAGGCCGCCGACCAGGGCGACCCGCTCACGCTGGTGTGGGTCGGCCGGGTCGAGCCGGCCAAGGACGTGATCGCGCTGCTGCACGCCTTCGGGGAGGTGCGGAAGGCCGAACCCGAGGCACGGCTGCGGCTGTTCGCGGCCCCCTCGCGCACGCCCGAGGCCGTCTCGTACCTCGCGCACTGCCGCGCGCTGGCCGCCCAGCTCTTCCCGGACGAGGCCGCGGACGCGGTGACCGTGGGCGAGAGCCCGGTCAGCTTCGAGGAGATCGGCGGGCCGGCCGCGCCGCAGCCGGCCGACGCCTACGCCTCGGGGCGGGTGGTGGTGCTGTCCTCGGTGGTCGAGGGCTTCCCGATCAGCCTGGTCGAGGCGATGTTCTGCGGGCGGGCCACCGTGTCCACCGATGCCGGTGCCGTCTGCGAGGTCATCGGCGGCACCGGGCTCGTGGTGCCGCCCCGCAACCCGCGCGCCCTCGCCGACGCCTGTCTGGCGCTGCTGCGGGACCCCGAGCGGGCCGCGCGGCTGGGTGCCGCCGCCCGCGCCCGCGCGCTCGAACTCTTCACGGTGGAGCAGAACGTGGCCGCCTTCCGCGCCCTGTACCTGGAACTGATCTCGCACGCACCGGCCCGCCCGGACGACGGGGAGGTGCCCTTCGGGCTGCCGGCCGAGGCGTGCGTACCGGGCCGGTGGACCGCCGGAGCGGCCGGCCGGACCCGCACCCCGGAGGCGACGGCATGAGCGGCCAGTGGCCGGAGGCCTACCCCACGAGGGCCGAGGAGATCCTGGCGGCGGGGCGCGACGCGCGGCCCGGATTGCCCGTGCCGGACACTGCGCCGGGCGTCAACGCCCCGGTCAACGGGCTGGTCAACGGCCCCGTCAACCCGGGTATGGGACCGGGTGCGGGACCGGGTGCGGGCAGGGGCACGTCGGTGGCCGAGCCGGCGACGCTCGCGGTGCCGGTGGCCGATCCCGTGTCGCTCGCGGTGCCGGTGCCGGTCGCCGTCCCGGTGCCGACGGTCGAGCCGGCGGCCGAGCCGGTGACCGTGCCGGTGTCCGGGGCCCGCGAGGCCGCCGGGCGCGAGGGCGGCGCGGCGGGCCCGGGTGCCGGCGGCCGTGGCGCCGGCACCGCGGCGCGGCGGCGCGGCGGGGTCGACCCCGTCAAGGTACTGCTGCACCGTCACCGGGAGCTGTGCGAGCGGGCGGTCGACCCGCTGGAGATCGCGGCGGGTCTGGAGGCCCACGGCGTCACCGACCGCACCGCGGCGCGCTTCCGGCACCGGGACGTGTTCTCGCTGGCCGAGGAGCTGTACGCGCGGGTGCCGCGCGGGGCCGGGCAGGGCCGCCCCGGCGCCGCGGGGCAGGACGTGCGGGGCCACGACGGCCCGTCGGCCGCCGACGCGGGCCCGGTGGCCGGCGGCCCTGCGGGCCCGCCCGCCGGCCGCCGGGCACTCGCGTACGGGCTCTCCCTCCTCCCGGGCACCCTGGCGACGGGCACCTGGCTGCTGGCCGACGGCACCGCGGCCGTCGTCACCGGCGGGGCCCTCGCCCTGGTCGCCCTGGTGTGCTGCCTGCGGGCCGGGCCGCTGCGCGTCGCCGGCCGGGCCGGAGCCACCGCCTGGCTCTGGGCCGCCGCGCTGACGGCCGGGGTGGTCTGTGCCGACGCGGTGGGTACCGAGGGTGCGCCGCCCGGTGCCGCCGCCGGGACGCTGACCGCCCTCGCGTTCGCCACCGCACCGGCGACCTGGTGCGCCGGGCTGTTCGCGACCCGGGCCCGGCGCAGACTCGCCGCCAGCCGGCTGCTGGAGGAGTTCGCCGCCGGGGCGCGCCCGCTGCTGCTCGGGGTGTGCGCGCTGTTCGCGGCGGCCCTCGCCGGACTGCTGGCCCTCACCGGAGGCGCGCTCGCCGCCGGCACGGCCCTCGGGGTGCTGCTGTTCCTGGCCCGGCTGCTCGCCGTGCACGGCTCCCCGGCCGCCGCGCGCAACGCCCTCGGTGCCGTGTGCGCGGCGGAGGCGGTGCTGCTGGGTGCCGCGGCGCTCGGGCAGCCCGTTCCGTACGCCGCCACGACCGGCCTGCTCGGCGCCGCGCTGCTCGCCCTGCTGGGCCACGCGGCCGCCGCCCTCTCCCGCGCCTCGGCGCACGCGCTGCGCTAGGCGGCCGCGGTGTCCGCCCCGACCTCGGTCCCCCGCCCCGGCCACCGCGCCCCTCCCGGGCCGGAACACCGGGCGCCCGGACGGCCCCGCCCCGGGGCCCGGTGCCGTACCGGCCCCCGGGCACCGGGACGCCGGCCCCCGGGAACCCGTACCACCCACGGGCCGGCAGCCCCGTACGGCGGCGCACCGGCACCCGCCCCCGGCGGCCCGGCACGGGTCCGGCAGCGGACCCGCACCACCCCGCCGGTCCCGGCCCCGCGGTACTCGCAGACGTCCCGCGGGGCGGCAGCGGCGGCACGGCACCCCTCGGGGGACGCGGCCGCCGGATCGCCCCGCAGGGAGCGGCGGAGCCGACGCCGCCGCTCCACCCCGCACGAATCCACCGCAACACCCCCGAAGGAGAACGAGAGATGACCCCCCAATCACCCGCCACGCCCCGTCGGCACGCAGGAGGCGCGCGATGAGGGTGCTGCTGATCGGAGCCAACGGATACCTCGGCCGCTACGTGGCCGACCGGCTGCTCGCCGACCCGGCCGTCCAGCTCACCGCGCTCGGCCGCGGCGACGACGCCGACGTACGGTTCGACCTCGCCACGGGCAGCCCCGGCGCGCTCACCCGGTTCCTCGACGCCGTCCACCCCGGCGTCGTGATCAACTGCGCCGGCACCACGCGCGGCGGCGCCCGTGAGCTGACCCGCCACAACACCGTGGCCGTCGCCACCATCTGCGAGTCGCTGCGCCGCAGCGGCTGCGGCGCCCGGCTCGTCCAGCTCGGCTGCGCCGCCGAGTACGGGCCCAGCCAGCCCGGATCCTCCACGGCCGAGGACGCCGTCCCCAGACCCGGCGGCCCCTACGGGGTCAGCAAGCTCGCCGCCACCGAGCTCGTCCTCGGCTCCGGGCTCGACGCCGTCGTGCTCCGCGTGTTCTCACCCGTCGGGCCCGGGACGCCGGCCGGCTCGCCCCTGGGCCGGCTCGCCGAGGCCATGCGCCGGGCCATGCAGTCCGGCGACGGCGAGCTGAAGCTCGGCGGCCTCGGGGTCCAGCGCGACTTCGTCGACGTCCGCGACGTGGCCCGCGCCGTCCACGCCGCCTCCCTCTCCGCCGCGCAGGGGGTCGTCAACATCGGCACCGGCCGCGCCGTCCGGCTCCGCGACGCGGCCGCCGTGCTCGCCAGGGTCGCCGGGTACGGCGGCGCCCTGCACGAGATCGACGGCCCCCCGCACGCCCGCCCCATGGGCCTGGCCGCCATCGGCGCCCAGCGCTCGGAGTCCTCCGCGGAGCAGCTGACCGCCGGACCGCCCGGCGGCTCGTTCCCCTACCCGGACGGCTGCGGCGCCTGGCAGCAGGCCGACGTGCGCACCGCCCGCGACCGCCTCGGCTGGCGCCCCCGGATCAACCTGGAGGAGTCGCTCGCGGACATCTGGATGGAGGCCGCGTGTCGCATCTGACGACCCCGGGCGCCCGCCTCGCTCCCACCGGGGCGGGCCGGCTCGGCTTCGGCATCCCGGGGTACGCGCACCCGCTCGTCGCCCCCGTCGAGTGGGCCGAGCTCAGCCGCCCCGGCACGCCCCTGCACTGGGCCGTCCTCAACGTCTCGGACGGGCCCGGCACCCGCCCCGACCCGCACTGCCTGGAGGCCGTCGCCCGGCTCAGGGACGCGGGCGGCACCGTGATCGGCCATCTCGCGATGCGGGACGGGAGCCGGTCCTTCGGGGAACTGGTCTCCGACGCCCACGCCTTCCGCGACTGGTACCAGGTCGACGGGTTCTACCTCGGCCGGACCCCCGCCGGCCGGGCCGAGCTGCCCGCCGTGCGCCGGGTCGCGGAGACCCTCCGTACGCTGGGCGAGGGGCTGCGGATCGTCTTCGGGCACGGCACCCACCCGTACGCCGGCTACGCGGAGGCCGCGGACCAGCTCGTCACCTTCTCCGGGCGGTGGGCGGACTACCGCTGGTCACAGGTGGCCGAGTGGACCGCCGAGTACCCGCCCGAGCGGTTCTGCCACCTCGTGCACGGCGTGCCCCGCACCCACCTGGAGGAGGCCATGCGCATCGCGCGCTGGCAGGGAGCCGGCACGATCTGGTTCACCGACCGCTCCGACCGGCACGGCACGGCCGACCCCTGGGCCGCGATGCCCGCGTACTGGGACGAAATCGTCTCGCGTATCGGACAGGGTGTCTCGGAATGAAGAAGGGCGTGGCAGTGTTACGGGGAGAACAACCGTTTCAGACTTACCGATCTACGGAGTCCCCGTGTCGCTGCCACCCCTGGTCGAGCCAGCCGCTGAGCTCACCGTTGACGAGGTCCGTCGGTACTCCCGCCACCTGATCATCCCGGACGTCGGGATGGACGGCCAGAAGCGCCTGAAGAACGCCAAGGTGCTCTGCGTGGGTGCGGGGGGCCTCGGCTCGCCCGCCCTCATGTACCTGGCCGCGGCCGGCGTCGGCACGCTGGGCATCGTCGAGTTCGACGAGGTCGACGAGTCGAACCTGCAGCGCCAGATCATCCACAGCCAGGCGGACATCGGCCGGTCCAAGGCCGAGTCGGCGCGGGACTCGGTGCTCGGCATCAACCCGTACGTGAACGTGGTCCTTCACGAAGAGCGGCTCGAGGCCGAGAACGTGATGGACATCTTCAGCCAGTACGACCTGATCGTCGACGGCACGGACAACTTCGCCACGCGCTACCTCGTCAACGACGCGTGCGTGCTGCTCAACAAGCCGTACGTCTGGGGCTCCATCTACCGCTTCGACGGCCAGGCCTCGGTGTTCTGGTCCGAGCACGGCCCCTGCTACCGCTGCCTCTACCCGGAGCCCCCGCCGCCGGGCATGGTCCCCTCCTGCGCCGAGGGCGGCGTGCTGGGCGTGCTCTGCGCGTCCATCGGCTCCATCCAGGTCACCGAGGCGATCAAGGTCCTGACCGGCACGGGCGAGCCCCTCGTCGGCCGCCTGATGATCTACGACGCCCTGGAGATGCAGTACCGCCAGGTCAAGGTCCGCAAGGACCCCGACTGCGCGGTCTGCGGCCCGAACGCGACCGTCACCGAGCTCATCGACTACGAGGCCTTCTGCGGCGTCGTGTCCGAGGAGGCCCAGGAGGCGGCGCTCGGCTCCACGATCACTCCGAAGCAGCTCAAGGAGTGGATCGACGCGGACGAGAAGATCGAGATCATCGACGTCCGCGAGCAGAACGAGTACGAGATCGTCTCGATCCCGGGCGCGAAGCTGATCCCCAAGGGCGAGTTCCTGATGGGCAACGCCCTCCAGGACCTGCCGCAGGACCGCAAGATCGTCCTGCACTGCAAGACGGGTGTCCGCAGTGCGGAGGTCCTCGCGGTGCTGAAGTCCGCGGGCTTCGGGGACGCGGTCCACGTCGGCGGCGGCGTCATCGGCTGGGTCAACCAGATCGAGCCCGAGAAGCCGATCTACTGACCGGGCCTGCCGGCCGGGCTCACTGACCGGGCCCGGTGACGGCGGCTCCCGCCGAGGGGCCCGTACCGCTGCACGCGGCGGTACGGGCCCCTCGGCGCTTCCTCAGGCCGGGCAGGTGGTGTTCGACTTCGGCACCTTCCCGTCCAGCAGGTAGCCGTCCACGGCCCGCTGCACGCAGCGGTCGCCGCTGTTGTACGCCCCGTGCCCCTCGCCGTCGTACGTCAGCTCCACGCCGACCCCGGGCCCGAGCTCCTGCGCCATCCGCCGGGCCCCCTCGTACGGCGTCGCCGGGTCGCCCGTGTTGCCGATGACCAGGATCGGGGCGGAGCCGGGGGCGCTCACGTCGGGCGTCTGCCAGGCCCCCGCCACCGGCCAGGAGCTGCAGGCCATCATGGCCCAGCCCAGGTAGTCGCCGAACACGGCGGAGGCCGCGCGGAACTCCGGCAGCTTCGCCTTGGTCTGCT
The DNA here is from genome assembly GCF_044759225.1 of Streptomyces sp. NPDC101132. NCBI lineage: Bacteria > Bacillati > Actinomycetota > Actinomycetes > Kitasatosporales > Streptomycetaceae > Streptomyces > Streptomyces sp. NPDC101132. The sequence continues at coordinate 18,889 of NZ_JBIVYX010000012.1, read as the reverse complement.
CGATCGTGTACCGGTCCTTGGAATCGGCGCAGTTGATGGCCGTGTTGGCGGCGCCGATGTTGCTGTAGGTGCCGTCCTGGTTGCGGCCGTTCATCGCGTCGGAGAGGGCCAGGAGCAGCTGGCCCTGCCCGCCCTCCGCCTCGTCGAGGCCCTGTTCGAGCAGCGGCCAGTACTCCTTCGAGTACAGGGCCTGGGCGATGCCGCCGGTCGCCTGCGTCTCGGTCAGCTGCCGGTCGCCGCTGCCGGGGATGGGCTTGACCGCCAGGGACCGCTGGAGCTTGACGATGTTGTCCTCGATCTCCTTGGCCGTGCTGCCCTGGAGCCGGCACTCGTCGCCCCGGTCCACACAGTCCTGGGCGAAGTTGCCGAGGGCCAGCTGGAATCCCTTGGCCTGCCCGAGCGAGCTCTGCTCCGAGTCCTTGGTCGGGTCGACGACCGCGTCGAACACCGCCCGCCCGACCTTGTCCGGGAACAGGTGGGCGTACACCCCGCCCAGCTCGGTCCCGTACGAGATGCCGAAGTAGTGCAGCTTGTCGTCGCCGAGGGCCTCCCGCAGCCGGTCCATGTCGCGGGCCGCGTCGAGGGTGCCGACGTGCGGCAGGACGCTGCCGGAGTTCCGCTCGCAGGCGTTGGCGTACGTCTTGATGCCGTCGACGAACTGCTGCTCGGCGGCCGGTCCCACCGGGGTGGCGTCGGAGGCGTAGTACGCGTCCAGCTGCCGGTCGTCCTCGCAGCGCACCGCGGCGCTCCGGCCGACACCGCGCGGGTCGAAGCTCACCAGGTCGTACCGCTCCCGCAGGCGCTGGAAGTCCTTGGCCGCGCCGGGCAGGACGGCCACGCCCGAACCGCCGGGCCCGCCGAAGTTGAAGACCAGGGAGCCGATGCGCCGGGAGGGGTCGGTGGCCTTGGCACGGATGACGGCCAGCTCGATGGTCTCGCCGTCGGGGTCGTCGTAGTCCAGCGGCACGTCGAGCGCCGAGCACTCCCACTCCTTGCCCGGCGCCTCACCCTCGCCCTCCGCGGGGGAGGGGGCGGGACAGCTCTCCCACTTCAGGTCCTTGGCGCCACTGCTGTCGTCGGAGCAGCCGGCCAGTGGCAGGAGTGCCGCGGCGGCGGCGATCGCGGCGGTGCGAAGGCGGGCGGAAGTCGGCATACGCCACATCCTGCGCGCCCCCCGCCCGCTCCGCCCGACGAGTGACCCATGCGAGTGCCCCGCGGGCGTCGGGCGTCGGGCGGCGGGGGTCAGGAGGCGGGAGTCGGGCGGTGACGGTCGGGCGGTGATGGTCAGGCGGCGGTCAGGCTGCTGCGGTCAGGAGGTCGCGGGCGGCCTGGCGGCCCGTGGCCACGCAGGCCGCGACACCCACGCCCTCGTACGCGGCACCGCAGAGGGCCAGGGCGGGAAGCTTGCCGGCGGCCTCGCGGATGCGGGCCACGCGCTCCCGGTGGCCGACGCCGTACTGGGGCAGGCCCCGGTCCCAGCGCGTGACACGGGTGGCCACCGGCTCGCCCATCGGGCCCACCGCCCGGTGCAGCTCCGCGATGGCCCGGCGCACCAGCACCCGGTCCGGGCGGTCGAGCAGACCCTCCTCGCCGATCCGGCCGATCGAGGCCCGCAGCACGAACACGTCCGGTGCGGCCCGGGCCAGCCACGCCCACTTGTTGGAGAGGAACGAGGCGGCCTTGAGGGTGTGGCCGTCCACGGGCGGCACCAGGAAGCCGTTGCCCTGCGGCAGGAAGTGCGCCTGGGCCCGGGAGAAGGCCATGGTGACGACGGCGGTCGAGGCGTGCGGGATCGCGGAGAGCTCCGCCTCCGCGAGCGGCGAGTGCGGGCGCAGGAGCTCGGCCGCGGCGAAGGCCGGCAGGGCCAGGACGATCCCGTCCGCCTCCATGGTCAGCGGGCCGTCGTCGGTGACCGCCTGGACGCGCCACCGCCCCGCCGGCGTCAGGGCGAGCGAGCGGGCCGTCGTACCGGTGAGGATCCGCGCCCCGCAGGCCGCCGCGACCGCGGCCGGGAAACGCCCGGTGCCGCCGGCCACGCCCTGGACGGCGACCGGGGCCGAGCGCGGCGCGCCGGCGGCCCGCATCCGGCGCAGGGCCGGCACCAGGGCCTCGCCCTGCTCCGCGAGCGCGGCCACCCGCGGCATGGCGGCCCGCAGCGAGAGCCGGTCGGCGCGGCCCGCGTACACCCCGCCCAGCAGCGGCTCGACCATCCGGTCCACCACCTCCCGGCCGAAGCGGGCGGCGAGGTACTGGGCGACCGACACGTCCTCCGTCAGCGGCTCGGCCGGCAGGGTCTCCTCGGCGGCGGCCCGGGCCACGCCCTCCGGGGAGAGCAGCCCGGAGGCGGCCAGGGCCCCGGGGTCGGTCGGCACACCCATCACGTGCCCGGCGGGCAGCGGGCGCAGCGCCCCGTGGGTCCAGACCGTGGTCGGCGCCTGGGCCGGGTCGCACAGGGCGTCGCCCAGGCCCACCGCGGCCGCCAGCTCGACGGCCTCCGGCCGCAGCGCCATCAGGGACTCGGCACCCTCGTCGACCGCGATGCCCGCGATCGTGCCGGTGCGCAGCTTGCCGCCCACCCGGGGCGCGCTCTCCAGAACGGTCACGTCCGCCTGTCCGCGCAGCTGCCAGGCCGCGGCCAGACCGCTGATTCCACCACCGACGACGATCACTGAACGCATGCTCTGCTCCTGGTGAGTTCCCTCTTCGACCCTACGGGCGAGGGGTGCCCTGATTGCTCATGCTTTCGGCCAGTTCCTCCTGGTACGGGAAGCTGCCCGGCCGGTACGCGCAGTACGGGTCCTCCGCCAGGACGTCCCGGGTGGACCCGTACGCCCGCGACCGCGAGCCCCCGCACACGGACCTGAACTCGCAGGCCCCGCACCTCCCCCGCAGCAGCGCCGGGTCCCGCAGCGTCGTGAAGAGCGCCGACCCGCGGTAGATACCGGTCAGCGGATGGTTCTTCACGTTGCCCGCCGACACGGGGAGGAAGCCCGACGGGTGCACCTCGCCGGTGTGGGAGATGAAGACGAAGCCGCGCCCCGAGGAGACGTCCATCGGCGGGCGCCGCACCGCCCGCCGCTCGCCCTCGAACAGCCCCAGCTCCGCGGCGCGGGCCGACAGCCGCGCGTACAGGGGGCCGAGGGCCGGCCGCTCCCCGTGCCGGTCGAGGACGGCCCGCTGGAGGGCGATCCGCCGGAAGTGGTGGCCCTCGGTGGTCTTGGTGGCCAGCACGGATCCGCAGTCGTGGAGGAAGTGCAGCGCGTCCTCCACCTCCTCGGCGGAGAGCGCCGCGAGCTGCTCGCCCCGGCCCGTGGGGACCAGCACGAAGCCGGACCAGAGCATCGCGCCCTCCCGCCGCACCAGCGCCGCGATGTCGGCCAGGTCGGGCAGGCTCCGCCGGGTCAGCGTGGTGTTGATCTGCACCTTCAGGCCCAGCTCGCGCGCGGTGCGCCAGCCCTCCAGGGTCCAGTCGTACACCCCGGACACGCCCCGGAACGCGTCGTGCCGCTCCGCCGTCGAACCGTCCAGGGACAGGGAGAGGGCCACCGCGCCCGCGTCGCGCACGGCCACCAGGTTCTCCCGGGTGAGCGTGGGCGTACCGGACGGCGAGACCGCGACCCGCAGGCCGAGGGAGCTGCCGTACGCGACCAGCTCGCCCAGGTCGGCCCGCTGGAAGGGGTCGCCCCCGGTGATCACGAAGAGCGGGGACGGCCGGCCGAAGGCGGCGACCTGGTCCATCACCCGGCGGGCGTCCGCCCCGTCCAGCTCCCGCGGGTCGCGCCGGGTCTGCGCCTCGGCCCGGCAGTGCAGGCAGGCCAGCGGGCAGGCCCGGGTGGCCTCCCAGATCACGATGAAGGGGCGCTCGGCGACGGGGTGCCGGGGGCGCCGCACGATCCGCCGCGCGTTCCGGTGCGGGCCGCCGGTCACGAGACCCGCTCCCAGCCCCGCCTGTCCTCGCGGTTCGCCGGCTGCCCGGGCTTCCGGGAGCGGTAGACCACGTACGGCCGGAACAGGTACTTCACCGGGACGCTGAACATGTGCACCAGCCGCGAGTACGGGATCAGCGCGAACAGCGTGAAGCCGAACAGGATGTGCAGCTTGAAGGCCAGGGGGGCGTCCGCCATCAGGTGGTAGTCGGGCTGGAAGGCGAACAGGCTGCGGAACCAGGGGGAGATGCCCTCCCGGTAGTCGTACCCGCCCGTCGCGCCGGTGGAGTTGAGCACCGTGGCCGTCAGGCCCAGCACCATCGCCCCGAGCAGGACCGTGTACATCAGGTGGTCGCTCTTCAGGGTGGCCCGGCGCACGGCCGGTACCCGGAACCGCCGGAAGACCAGGATCCCGATGCCCGCGGCGGCGGCCACGCCCGCGACCGTGCCGGTGGACATCGCCAGCAGGTGGTACGCGTGGTCGCTGAGCCCCACCGCGTCCGTCCAGCTCTGCGGGACGACCAGGCCCACCACGTGCCCGAGCACCACGAACAGCATGCCGAAGTGGAACAGCGGCGAACCGATCCGCAGCAGCCGGGACTCGTGCAGCTGCGACGAGTGGGTGGTCCAGCCGAACTGGTCGTAGCGGGCGCGCCAGACCGTCCCCGCGATCAGCAGCGCGACGGAGACGTACGGGAGCACGCCCCACAGCAGCAGGTCGGTCATGCGCTCGTCCTCTCCAGGGCGGCGGGCGTGGCGGACACGGGCCAGGGCAGGTCCACGGGCGCGTCGGAGGGCAGGCCGGTGCTCGCCCGGCCACCGGCGGGGGTACCTCCGGGCCCGAACGGCTCCAGCGGCGTGCCCGCGCCCACCAGCTCCTGCGGCGGCCCGTTCCGTGCCAGCGCCTTCGCCTCGGCCCTGGTCTCGGGGGACGGGCCGGGCAGGGTGGCGCAGACCGCTTCGAGCAGCCGGGTGTACGGGGTGTCCGCGGCGGACAGCGCCAGCCGCAGCAGCTCCAGGCCGGCCCGGTGCTCCTGGAGCAGCTCGGTGCCCGCCTCCGGGTGCCGGGCGGCGAACTCCAGGGCCACCGGCAGGAAGTCGGGCAGCTCCTCGCCCGTGAACTCCAGTCCGTGGGCGCGGTAGATCCGCTTGATCCGCACCAGCGACAGCCCGCGCCGCCGGGTGTCGCCGTCGGTCCACCAGGTCAGGTAGAGGCAGCGGCGGTTGCGGGTGTCGAAGGTCGAGGTGTACTCCGCGCACATCCGCAGCGGCTCGGTGGCCTCCGCGTGGTCGAGGAACGCGCCGATCAGCCGGGCCGGTTCGGCGGGCGCCCCGGCGAGGGCCGCACGGAGCGCGGGGAGCGCGCCGTACAGGTCGGAGTCGGGGTACCGCAGGCAGTGGCCGGCGACGAGTCGTACGAGTGCATCGGGGGTCAGGGTCTCCGCGGACGGGGTGGACATCAACGCCTCCGGGTGGGGCTGAGGTTGAGCATCACACGTGGAGTGCCGGACTCCGCGACGGGACACCCGGGCTCCAGGGGATGGGAGCCGACGAGCGCGTCGGCGTCGGCGCGGGCGGCGGTGGGGACCACGAACCGGTCCTCCTGCTTGGCGACGGCCAGCAGCCGGAACATGTCCTCCATCTCGGCCCCGGTCAGGCCCACCGCCTCCGCGACGGACTCGTCCGGCTCCTCGCCGAGGTTGATCCGCCGCATGTACGCGCGCATCGCGGCCATCCGGCGCAGCACCGCCTCGACCGGGTACGTGTCGCCCGCGGTCAGCACCTCGGCCAGGTACTCGACGGGGATGCGCAGGGCGTCGATCGCGCCGAAGAGGTTCCCCGCGTCCTCGCCGTCGCGGCCGGTGGCGGCCACCGCCTCGACGACCGGGGAGAGCGGGGGCACGTACCAGACCATCGGCATGGTCCGGTACTCCGGGTGCAGGGGCAGCGCCACCTGGTAGGTCGCGATCAGGTCGTAGACGGGTGAGCGGCGGGCGGCGTCGAGCCACTCCTCGGTGATTCCGGACGCCCGGGCCGCCGCGGCCACGGCGGGGTCGTGCGGGTCGAGGAAGCACTCGACCTGGGCCGGGTAGAGGTCGTGCTCGTCCTCGACGGCCGCGGCCCCGGCGACCCGGTCGGCGTCGTAGAGCATCACGCCGAGGTAGCGCATCCGGCCGACGCAGGTCTCCGAGCAGACGGTCGGCATGCCGACCTCGACGCGCGGGAAGCAGAAGGTGCACTTCTCGGCCTTGCCGGTGGCGTGGTTGAAGTAGACCTTCTTGTACGGGCAGCCGGTGACGCACATCCGCCAGCCGCGGCAGCGGTCCTGGTCCACCAGGACGATGCCGTCCTCTTCCCGCTTGTACATCGCGCCGGACGGGCAGGAGGAGACGCACGCCGGGTTCAGGCAGTGCTCGCAGATCCGCGGCAGGTAGAACATGAAGCTCTGCTCGAACTCGAAGCGGATCTTCTCGCCCACCTCGTCGCGGAGCTTCTCCACCACCGGGTCCCTCGGGGCGTGCTCCGGGCCGCCGCCGAGGTTGTCGTCCCAGTTCGGGCCCCACTCGATGGTGTCCAGCGGCTCGCCGGTGACCTGCGACACCGGGCGGGCCACCGGCAGGTCGTCGCCGGCCGGGGCCTCGGTGAGGTTCTTGTACTCGTACGTCCAGGGCTGGTAGTAGTCGCCGATCTCCGGCAGGTCCGGGTTGGCGAAGATCTTGCCCAGCTTGGCCAGGCGGCCGCCGGCCCTCAGCCGCAGCCGGCCCGACCGGGTGCGCTCCCAGCCGCCCTTCCAGCGCTCCTGGTCCTCCCAGCGGCGGGGGTAGCCCTGGCCGGGGAGGGTCTCGACGTTGTTGAACCAGACGTACTCGGTGCCCTGCCGGTTGGTCCACGCCTGCTTGCAGGTGACCGAACAGGTGTGGCAGCCGATGCACTTGTCGAGGTTCATGACCATCGCGACCTGTGCCATGACACGCATAGGACTAGAACTCCACCTTCTGCGAGCGGCGGCGGATGACCGTCACCTCGTCGCGCTGGTTGCCGGTCGGGCCGAGGTAGTTGAAGGCCCAGGTCAGCTGGGCGTAGCCGCCCACGAGGTGCGTGGGCTTGAGCATCACGCGGGTGAGGGAGTTGTGGATGCCGCCGCGGCGGCCGGTCTTCTCCGTCTTCGGGACGCCGACCGTGCGCTCCTGCGCGTGGTTCATGTAGACCGTGCCGGGCGGCATCTTGTGCGAGACGATCGCGCGGGCGGTGACCACGCCGTTGCGGTTGACCGCCTCGATCCAGTCGTTGTCCCGCACCCCGATGGCCTCGGCGTCCTGCGGGGACATCCACACCGTCTGGCCGCCGCGGCCCAGGGTCATCATGTAGAGGTTGTCCTGGTACTGGCTGTGGATGGCCCACTTGTTGTGCGGGGTCAGGTACCGCACGGCGACCGTCTTCTCGTCCACCTTCCCGAGCTGCGGCTCGCCGTACAGCCGGTGCATGTCCAGCGGCGGCTTGTAGACCGGCAGCGACTCGCCGACCTCGTGCAGCCAGTCGTGGTCGAGGAAGAAGTGCTGGCGGCCGGTGAGGGTGTGCCAGGGCTTGAGGTGCTCGGTGTTGACCGTGAAGGCCGTGTACCGGCGGCCGCCGGACTCCGAGCCCGACCACTCGGGCGAGGTGATCACCGGGACCGGCCGGGCCTGGGTGTCGGCGAAGGTGATCCGCTTGCCCTCGGCCTCCGCGGCCAGGTGGGCCATGGGGGTGCCGACCTTCTTCTCCAGCGTCTCGAAGCCCTGGGTGGCCAGCCGGCCGTTGCTCGTGCCCGAGAGGGAGAGGATCGCCTCACAGGCCCGCTGGGCCGTGTCCAGCCGCGGCCGGCCGTCCGCGACTCCGCCGCGCACCGTGCCGTTCTTCGCGCCCAGGTAACCGACCTCGTCGGCCACGTCGAAGGTGATCGCCTTCGTGGTGACGCCGAGGGAGTCGACCAGCGGGCCGAGCGCGGCGAACTTCTCGCCCACCGCGCCGTAGTCCCGCTCGACGACCGCCAGGTTGTACATGGTCCGGCCGGGTACGGGCGCGCACTCGCCCTTCGACCAGTCCAGGGCCACCCCGCCGGGCTGGGCCATCTCGCCGCCCGGGGTGTCGTGCTGGAGGGCCGTGGCGACCAGGTCCTTCCGTACGCCCAGGTGCTCGGCGGCCAGTTCGCCGAAGCGGCGGGCGAGGCCGAGGAAGGCGTCGTAGTCGGAGCGCGCCTGCCAGGGCGGGTCCACGGCCGGGGTGAAGGCGTGCAGGAAGGGGTGCATGTCCGTGGAGGACAGGTCGTGCTTCTCGTACCAGGTGGCGGCCGGGAGGACCACGTCCGACAGCAGCGTCGTGGACGTCATCCGGAAGTCCATGGTCATCAGCAGGTCGAGCTTGCCCTCCACGTCCGCGTCGTGCCAGGTGACGTCCCGGGGCGTGCAGCGGGGCCCGTCCCCGGGGAGGTTGGAGTGGGTGCCCAGCAGGTGCTTGAGGAAGTACTCGTTGCCCTTCGAGCTGGAGCCGAGGAGGTTGGCCCGCCACACGTTGAGCACGCGCGGCCAGTTGCGCGGCGCGTCCGGGTCCTCGCCGGCGAAGCCGAGGGTGCCCTCCTCCAGCTCCCGGACGGCGTCGGCCACGGGGTCCGGTGAGGCTCCCAGGTCCAGCGGGTTGCGGTCGAAGGTCGGGTACGAGGGCATCCAGCCCATGCGCGCGGACGCGGCCAGGCAGTCGGCGCCGGTCATCCCCGCGAAGCGGCCGTCGCCGAGCGGCGAGGCCAGGGCCTCGGCGGGCAGCGTGTCGTACCGCCACTGGTCGGTGTGCAGGTAGAACCAGGCGGCTCCGATCATCTGCCGCGGGGGGCGCGACCAGTCGGAGGCGGCGGCCAGCGTGGCCCAGCCGGTGACCGGTCGGCACTTCTCCTGGCCGACGTAGTGGCCCCAGCCGCCGCCGTTGCGGCCCTGGCAGCCGGTGAGGGTGAGCAGGGCGAGGAAGGCGCGGTAGATGGTCTCGGAGTGGAACCAGTGGTTGGTGCCGGCGCCCATGAGGATCATGCAGCGGCCCCGGGACTTCTCTGCCGTCTCCGCGAACTCCCGCGCCACCCGGGCCGCCTGGGCCGCCGGGACCGAGGTCAGCGTCTCCTGCCAGGCCGGGGTGCCGGGCCGGCTCGCGTCCTCGTACGAGGCCGGCCAGTCGCCCGGCAGGCCCGGGCGGGCCACGCCGTACTGGGCGAGCATCAGGTCGTACACGGTGGTGACGAGGCGGCCGGCCAGGCGGCGTACGGGGACGCCGCGGACCACGCTGCCGGCCGCGTCGTCCTCGAAGCGGGGGAGGACGACCTCGGCGGTGCCGTTCTCGCCGATGAGGCTCAGGCGGGGCACGGTGTCGCCGAGGTCGAGGTTCCACTCGGGCTCCTCGCCCTCGCCCCAGCGGTGGCCGAGGGTGCCGTTCGGCACGACCGGCTCGCCCGTGGCGTCGTCGACGAGCACCGTCTTCCACTGCGCGTTCTCCGTCTCGTGCCCGAGGTCGGCGGCGGTGACGAACTTCCCCGGGACCAGGCCGTGTTCGGTCTCCCGGAGCGAGACCAGGAACGGCAGGTCGGTGAACCGCTGCACGTAGTCGGTGAAGAACGGCGTCTGCCGGTCGACGAAGAACTCCTTCAGGATGACGTGCCCCATCGCCATCGCGAGGGCGCCGTCGGTGCCCGGGTGGGGGTGCATCCACTCGTCGGCGAACTTGGTGTTGTCCGCGTAGTCGGGGGAGACGGTGACGACCTTCTGGCCGCGGTAGCGGGCCTCGGTCATCCAGTGGGCGTCGGGGGTGCGGGTGACGGGGACGTTGGAGCCCCACATCATCAGGTAGGCCGCGTCCCACCAGTCCCCGGACTCCGGTACGTCGGTCTGGTCGCCGAACACCTGCGGCGAGGCGACCGGCAGGTCCGCGTACCAGTCGTAGAAGCTCAGCATCGGCGCGCCGATGAGCGAGTGGAAGCGGGCGCCGGCGGCGTGCGAGGCCATCGACATGGCCGGGATCGGGGAGAAGCCGGCGACCCGGTCGGGCCCGTGTTCCCCGATCGTGTGGACGTGGGCGGCGGCGACGATCTCGGTCGCCTCCTCCCAGGTGGCGCGCACCAGGCCGCCCTTGCCGCGGGCCCGCTGGTACCGGCGCCGCCGCTCGGGGTCGGCCTGGATGTCCGCCCACGCCAGCACCGGGTCCTTCAGACGGGCCTTCGCCTCCCGGTACATCTCCAGCAGCGCGCCGCGGACGTACGGGTAGCGCACCCGGGTCGGGGAGTAGGAGTACCAGGAGAAGGACGCGCCGCGGGGGCAGCCGCGCGGCTCGTACTCGGGCCGGTCGGGGCCCACCGAGGGGTAGTCGGTGGCCTGGGTCTCCCAGGTGATGATCCCGTCCTTGACGTACACCTTCCACCGGCAGGAACCCGTGCAGTTCACCCCGTGCGTGGAATACACGACCTTGTCGTGGCTCCAGCGGTCCCGGTAGAAGGCCTCGGCGGCCCGGCCGCCCGTCTTGTGGACGGTGCGGAGGTCGTCGGAGATCTCGGCGCGGGAGAAGAAACTGCCCGCCCTGATCAGCGATTCCGCGGCGCCCTGATGCCCCTGGTTCTCCTGCAACACACGGTCCTCCAGCGATGCCCGGGCGGTGCCCGGTGAGGCCGAGGAAACGGCCCTTTTCGACGTTACGCCGGGGAAATCGGGCCGCCCCGGGGACAAAGGTCCCGACGGTGGGTGACCTCTTTCCGGACTTTCGGGGACCGTGCGGGTGCAATGCTGGACCGGCCCAATTCTCCGGTCCGGCAGGGAAATCACGCGCTGGAATTCCCCTTCGGGCCGATTACCGGAAAGGTCGTGCGGTGGCGGGGCGTGGCGGCGGGAAGCGGCGGTGGCTGCCGGACCAGCACGGGGCCTGGGCGATGCTCGCCGTGCCCTTCGCGGCGGGGACGTTCCTCTCCCCGGACTCCGGTCCGGCACACCTCGCGCTGTTCGCCGCCTGGCTGCTGGGGTACGTCGCCGCGTACCACGGCCAGCAGTGGCTGCGGTTGCGCCGCAACTCCCGCAACCCCAGGGCCGCGGGCCGGCACGCGCTGCCGGGTCTGGTCTCCGGCGCCGCCTTCGCGGTGTGCGCGCTGCCGCTCGCGGTCGCGCACCCGTGGCTCCTGGTGGCCGCCCTCGCCGCGGCGCCGTTCGTCGCGGTGAACACGTACCACGCCTGGCGGAACCGCGAGCGGGCCCTGGTCAACGGCCTGGCCGCGGTGGTGCCGGCCTGCGGGATGCTGCTGGTCGCGCTGCGGCTGGGCGGGGGCGCCGTGGCGCCCGACGGGTGGCGGGCGGCGCTGGCCTGCCTGCTGTACTTCGCGGGCACCGTGCCGTACGTGAAGACGATGATCCGGGAGCGGAACTCCCGTACGTACCGCCGCGCCTCGGTCGCGTACCACGCGGCCGCCCTGGCCGCGGCGGCCTGCCTCTCGCCCTGGCTCGCCCTGCCCTTCGCCCTCTACCTGGCCCGAGCGGCGTCCCTGCCGGGCCGAGGGGTCGGGGTGCCGGTGGTGGGCGCCCTGGAACTGACCGCGTCCCTGGTGCTGTTGGCGAGCCTGCTCCTGATCTTCTGAGACCGGCCGGAACCCCAGACCTGCCGGACGCCCAGACCGGCCCGCCCCCCGGACCGTGAGCCGCCCCGAACCGCTAGAGCGCCTCCTTGCGCGTCAGGTAGTTGAACGACAGCCAGCCCGGAAGGACCGGCAGCCAGAAGGTCATCAGGCGGAACAGCAGGACCGAGGACAGGGCGATCTCCTTGTCCACGCCCACCGCCACCAGGCCGAGGGTCAGCGTCGTCTCCACCGCGCCCAGGCCGCCCGGCGTGGGGGCGGCCGAGCCCAGCGCGTTGCCGGCCAGGAAGACCACCGCGATGCTCGCGTAGCTCACCGACTCCGCGCCCCCGAAGGCCCGCAGCGAGGCGTCCAGGCACATCACGAAGCAGCCGGTCAGCAGCAGCATGCCGCCGATGCCGGTGAACAGCTTCTGCGGCCGCTGCAGCACGTCCAGCATGCGCGGGACCACGCCCGCGAACAGCGCCCGTACCCGCGTCACCACGAACTTCCGCAGGAACGGCACCGCCGTGACCACCAGCACGAGCACCGCGACCGTCAGCAGGCCGGCGATCACGGTCCTGGACGGCGTCATCTCCGGGGTCTTCTCGGTGCCGGTCAGGTAGCCGAAGGCCAGCAGCAGCAGGATGTGGCTGCCGAGTCCGAACAGCTGCGAGGCACCCACGCTCGCCACCGCCAGGCCCGGCCGTACGCCGGACCGCTGGAGGAAGCGCGTGTTCAGGGCCACGCCGCCCACGGCCGCGGGCGCCACCAGCTTCACGAACGACCCCGCCACCTGCGCGAGGACGGTCTTCAGGAACGGCACCCGCTCGGGCACGAAGCCCAGCAGGCTCATCGCCGCCGCCAGGTAGCTCAGCGCGGAGAACGCGAACGCCACCGCCACCCAGCCCCACTGCGCGTCCGCCACGGTCTTGGCGGGGTTGATGTGCGTCAGCTGCGAGAGCAGGAAGTACGCGGCGAACGCGCCCGCGATGAAGCTCACCAGCGTGCGCGGCCTGATCCGCTCCAGCCGGGCCGGCTCCACCGGCGCCTGCGGACGGATCAGCAGCACCTGCCCGCGGATCTGGCTGAGCAGGTCCTCCTCGCGGGCCTCCTCCAGCGCCACGTCCAGCGCCCGCTTCTCGGCCTTCTTCTCGGCCTTGTCGGCCTTGGCCGCGGACACCTTCGCGCCGACCTTGCTCCGCTCGCCGCCGCCGGCGGCGGCCTCGACCGGGTTCCCGGCCTTCGCCGCCTCGTGCTCGCGCTCCTTGGCCTCCTTGGCCGCCTTCGAGGCCGCCAGCACCGCCTCGCGCTCGCGCTGCGCCCGCTCCCGGCCCAGCCGCCGCAGCGTCGCCCGCGTCGAGCGGGTCAGCGCGATCGGCTGGAGCAGCGGCAGGCAGTCCGCCACCGCGTCGCCGCCGAGCACCGCGACCGCGGCCGCCACCGAGCGCTCCGCCCCCACGCGCAGGCCGAGCGTGGTCAGCAGCTGCGCGATGTCCATCCGCAGCACCAGGTCGCTCGCCGCGATCTCGCCGCCGCGCAGGTCGGTCAGCACGATGTTGCCGGAACGATCCACCAGCAGCGCGTCCCCCGCCAGCCTGCGGTGCGCGATCCGGCGCGACTGGAGGGCGCGCACCTGCTGCCAGGCGTTGCGGATCAGCTCGTCCGAGATCTCCTCGTCCGGCAGCGCGTCCAGCGACCGGCCGCCGATGTGCTCGTACACGAGCATGACCGCGTCGGGACCCAGCTCGGAGGTGGCGATGAGCTTGGGCGCGTTCGCCCCGGCCGCGATGGCCGCGTACGCAAGCAGCGCCTCCTGCTCCAGCGCCTGCCGCAGCGACTGGAGGCTCCGGCGGGTGGTGATCCCGCGGAGCGTCAGCCGCCGCCAGACCCGGTAGAAGAAGCCCTGCGCCTGCTGCTCGCGGTCCACGACGGTGACGTCGAGCGGCCCGCCGTCCTCCAGCGTGACGAGGTACCGGCGGCCCCGGTCGTTGTGCTCCGGGAGCTCCGGCTCCTCCTCCGCCCGCATGGCGCGCACCGGCTGGAAGCCGACCCGGCGCAGTCCGGCGAGCAGGGTCTGGCCGGTGGGCCGGACGTTCGGCGAGCCGACGGCGTAGAGCGTGCCGTACGCCACGGTCCAGCCGATCAGGACGGTCAGGATGATCGAGAACGGGGTGGTGTACCCGCCGACCAGCATCGCCAGCGCGTCGAGCAGCAGTACCACCCACAGCGCCACGCGCCAGCGCGGCCGCCGGGTCATCCCGACCGCCGTCATGTACGCGATGACCGGCGCCAGGTAGCCGTGCACGGGGTCGGTGAAGGTCCCGCCGGCGCCCTGCGGCATCGTCAGCGCGTCCTTGATGGTGTCGGACGCGGCCCGCGCCACCCACAGGTCGGTGGCCAGGGTGACGCCGTGCGCCAGCACGGCAGCGAGCACGCCGTCGGCGATCCGCAGCCCGTCGCGCTTGATCAGCCGCTCGATGGCGAACGCCACCGGCACGAGCAGCACCGCGATGCTGGACACCAGCCCCGCGATCTTGATCAGCAGGTCGGGCGCCTGGCCGGTGCCCTCGCGGATGTCCGACTCCAGGCCCACGGTCGTGCCGTGCGCGAAGGCGGCGATCGCCAGGACCACGACGATCCCGAGCGTGCCGACCAGCAGCCGCACCAGGTCCGAGGGGCGGTGGACGCGCGCGGCGAGCAGCGGCTCGTCGCCCTCAAGCGGGTCGACGAACCCCTCGTCGGGGCCCTGCGCGCTCACGCCCTGCTCCCTCGGTGTGTCGTCCGACGCGTCTTCTCGCGACTCTTTACGGATCTCTTCTTGGATCTCTTCTTGTTCTCGTATCACCAGTCACCGCCCGGAAGATGGTGGCACGGACCGGCTGACCGGGCAGGCATCAGGGTGCGCGCCGGGCATCCGGAGGGCCGCAGTCCGGCTCCGGAGGCCCGCTCGCGCCCTCGCCGCCCCGGTTGTCGGTGTCCTGCGGCACCATGGGCCGGATGAGCGCGGAGCTGCCTGACGGAGACCTGCCCGAGTACCCCGAGTACGCGGAGCGGGTGCTGGACCTGGCCGAGCGGATTCCGCCCGGCCGGGTGATGACCTACGGCGACGTCGCCGAGTGGCTGGAGGAGGGCGGCCCGCGCCAGGTGGGCCGCGTCATGGCACTCTACGGCTCCGCGGTGCCCTGGTGGCGGGTGGTGCGGGCCGACGGCGTGCTGCTGCCCGGGAGCGAGCTGCGGGCGCTGGCGCACTACCGGGAGGAGGGCACCCCGCTGCGGGAGGCGGGCCGGAGAGCCGAGGGGCACGTACCGCGGCTCGACATGAGACGGGCGCGGTGGGACGGGCAGGCGGGGGGCCCGGCGCGGGATGCTCACAAGTGACAGCTTCCGCCATGAGGCGCCCGCGCGGGTGTCCGCACGTCCGTACGGGGGATGAGCGGACCGGCGTGAGCGCGATGCGCTCCGCCGCCCGTTTGGCGTAGCGTCTTCCCTTCGAGCGCGCGCGCTCGCACCACCCCGAACACCCCGAACCAGGACCGGCGACCCACGTGAGTTCCTCCCCTTCCAGCCGACGTACGCGGACTCCCGACGCGTACCGGCTGGTGCGCACCGGGCCGGAACACGTGGATACACCTGTTCTGGACGCAGCGCAGCGTGCGGTGGTTGATCACAGGGGCGGGCCGCTGCTGGTGCTGGCCGGGCCGGGCACCGGCAAGTCGACCACGCTGGTCGAGGCCGTCGCGGCGCGCGTGGAGGAGGGCACGGACCCGGCGCGCATCCTGGTGCTGACCTTCAGCCGCAAGGCCGCCGTGGAACTCCGCGACCGGGTGGCGCTCCGGCTGGGCGGCGCGCGGGCGCCGCAGGCCACCACGTTCCACTCCTTCTGCTACGCGCTGGTCCGGGCCCACCAGGACGCCGACCTGTTCGCGGAGCCGCTGCGGCTGCTGTCGGGTCCCGAGCAGGACCTGACCGTGCGCGAGCTGCTGGCCGGCCAGAAGGAGCTGGGCTCCATCTCCTGGCCCTCCGACCTGCGGGCGGCGCTCACCACGCGCGGCTTCGCGGACGAGGTACGGGCCGTGCTGGCCCGGAGCCGGGAGCTGGGCCTGTCGCCGGACGCGCTGGGCGCCTTCGCGGCGCGCCTCGGGCGGCCGGACTGGGCCGCCGCGGCCCGGTTCCTGGACGAGTACCTCGACGTACTGGACGCCCAGGGGTCCCTGGACTACGCCGAGCTGGTGCACCGTGCCGTGCTGCTGGCCGAGCGCGCGGAAGCGGGCCTGTGGGGGCGCTGGGACGCCGTCTTCGTGGACGAGTACCAGGACACCGACCCGTCGCAGATCCGGCTGCTGAAGGCGCTGGGCGGCGGGCGGGGCCTGGTGGCCTTCGGCGATCCCGACCAGTCGATCTACGCCTTCCGCGGCGCGGACCTGAACGGCATCCTCGGCTTCCGGGAGGACTTCCCGGGCGCCGCGGTCAGGGTCCTCGGCACCTCGCGGCGCTCCCGGGCGGCCCTGCTGGCCGCCACCCGGCTGCTGACCCGGCGGATGCCGGTCCCCCGGCTGCCGGCCGCCGCGGTACAGGCCCACCGGGCGCTGGAGGCGGTGCGGCCGGGCGGCTCGGTGGAGGTCTTCACGTACCCGTCGCCGGGCGCGGAACTGGACAACATCGCCGACCTGCTGCGCCGGGCCCACCTGGAGGACGGCGTGCCGTGGCAGGACATGGCCGTCCTGGTCCGCGCGGGCGGCCGCCTCCCCGCGATGCGCCGCGCCCTGACGTCGGCGGGCGTCCCGGTCGAAACCCCGGCGACGGACACCCCCCTCCGCCACGAACCAGCCGTCACCCCTCTCCTGACGGCCCTCCGCGTGACAGCCACCGCAGCCACCCGCCGCCCGTCGGGGGGGCCGGGGGAGGCGGTCCTGGGGGAGGCAGGCCGGGGAGAGGCGGTCCTGCGGGAGGCGGGCCTGGGAGAGGCAGGCCTGGAAGAGGCAGGCCTGGAGGAGGCTGCGGTTTCGGCTGGGGCGGGTGTTCCGGGGGAGGCTGCGGTTTCGGCTGGGGCGGGTGTTCCGGGGGAGGCTGCGGTTTCGGCTGGGGTGGGTGTTCCGGGTGAGGCTGCGGTTTCGGCTGGGACGGACGTTGCGGGGGAGGCCGTGGCTTCGGCTGGGGCGGGCGTTCCCGGGGGCGACGAGCACGGCAGCGGGAGCGGGGCCGGTGGCGCGGCCGCGCACGCGGAAGGGTGGGTCGGGGTCGAGGCGGCCCTCAGCCTGCTCACCTCGCCCCTGGCCGGGATGGACGCCGCCGACCTCCGCCGCCTCGGCCGCGCCCTGCGGGACGAGGAGCGCGCCGCCGGCATCCGCGTACCCGCGCCCAGCGACGTACTCCTGGCCCGCGCCCTCGCCGAGCCGGAGCGCCTCACCGCCCACGACCCCGCGTACGCCCGCGGCGCCCAGACCCTCGGCATGCTGCTCCGCAAGACCCGCGAGCTCCTCGAAGGCGGCGGCACCGCCGAAGAGGCCCTCTGGGAGCTCTGGAACGGCACCACCTGGCCCACCCGCCTCGAACGCTCCGCCCGCCGCGGCGGTCCCGGCGGCCGCAACGCCGACCGCGACCTCGACGCCGTCTGCGCCCTCTTCGAGACCGCCGCCCGCGCCGAGGAGCGCACCGGCGGCCGCGGCGCGCTCAACTTCCTCGAAGAGGTCGAGGCCCAGGACATCGCCGCCGACACCCTCGGCGGCCGCGCCGCCCGCCCCGACGCCGTGCGCCTGATGACGGCCCACCGTTCCAAGGGCCTCGAATGGGGTCTCGTCGTCGTCGCCGGGGTCCAGGAAGGCCTCTGGCCGGACCTCCGCCGCCGCGGGTCCCTCCTGGAGGCGGACCGGATCGGCCGCGACGGCCTCGCCGAGCCCCTCACCCCCGGCGCCCTGCTCGCCGAGGAGCGCCGCCTCTTCTACGTCGCCGCCACCCGCGCCCGCGACCGGCTGGTCGTCACCGCCGTCAAGGCGCCCGCCGACGACGGCGACCAGCCCTCCCGCTTCCTCACCGAACTCGGCGTCGAGCCCAAGGACGTCACCGGCCGGCCCCGCCGCCCCCTCGCGGTGTCCGCGCTGGTCGCCGAACTCCGCGCCACCACCGTCGACCCCGACGCCTCGCCCGCGCTCCGGGAGGCCGCCGCCCGGCGGCTGGCCAGGCTCGCCGCGCTCGCCGACGACGACGGCCAGCCGCTGGTCCCGGCCGCCCACCCGCACCGCTGGTGGGGGCTGTACGAGCCGACCCGCGCCGGCGTCCCGCTGCGCGACCGCGACCGTCCGGTCTCCCTCTCCGGCAGCGCGCTGGACCAGCTC
Organism: Streptomyces sp. NPDC101132; assembly: GCF_044759225.1. NCBI lineage: Bacteria > Bacillati > Actinomycetota > Actinomycetes > Kitasatosporales > Streptomycetaceae > Streptomyces > Streptomyces sp. NPDC101132. Next base: position 1,025 of record NZ_JBIVYX010000012.1, on the reverse strand, counting down.
GCCAACACCTGCTCCCTCCAGTGGTTCCTCGGCCGCGAGGTCAAGGCCGACGCCCCCGCCACCGCGGCCCAGGGCTTCGGCAACGTGGTCCACGTACTCGCCGACGAGGTCGCCTCGGGCCGCACGCCGGCCGACCTGGCCGTGCTGATGGAGCGGCTGGATTCCGTGTGGGACGCCCTCGCCTTCGACGCGCCCTGGAAGTCGCGTCAGGAGAAGGAGAACGCCCGCGCCGCGCTGGAGCGCTTCCTGCGTTGGCACGTCTCCGACCGCGGCGGCCGCACGGCCGTCGCCACGGAGCACGAGTTCGACGTCACGCTGGAGGCCGGCGAGTACCAGGTCCGGATCAAGGGATCCATGGACCGCGTCGAGTCCGATCCGGAGGGGCGCGCGTACGTCGTCGACTTCAAGACCGGCAAGAACGCCCCCACCCGGGACGAGGTCGCCCGGCATCCGCAGCTCGCCGTGTACCAGCTGGCGGTGCGCGAGGGAGCGGTCGACGAGGCGTTCGCCGGGGTACGGCCCGCCCCCGGCGGCGCCGAACTGGTGCAGCTCCGCCAGGGCGCGGCCAAGAAGGACGGCGGCGAAGACGCCCCGAAGGTGCAGGCGCAGGAACCGCTGGCCGGCGAGTGGGTCGGCGAGCTGCTGGCGGGTGCCGCCGGGCGGGTGCTCGACGAGCGGTTCACCCCGGCCACCGGGCGGCACTGCACGTACTGCTCGTTCCGCAGCTCCTGCAGCGCGCGGCCGGAGGGGCGGCACGTGGTGGAGTGAGGGGGGTGGGGTGAGCTGGTGCTGCCGGTTGTTCTGGCTCGCCGGAGCTTCGGGGGTGGGTCGTGTGGTGTGTTCGGGGGTGGGTCGTGTGGTGTGTGGGTCCCCTCGGTGCTTGACCCGTCGTGGCCTGCAGGCCCTGCGGCAGGCCCACCCCGGGGGCGAGGGGGCTGCGCCCCTGGCCTTCGGCCACCCCCGGCCCGGGCCTGCCTCCGGTCCAGCCTGCCACGACGCCTCAAGCACCTGCCCCACACACCACA
>NZ_JBIVYX010000011.1:148715-259153 GCF_044759225.1 Streptomyces sp. NPDC101132 | reverse complement strand
CGTCTTCGTCTGGCCCTCGAACTGCGGCTCGCTCAGCTTCACCGAGATGATCGCCGTCAGACCCTCGCGGATGTCCTCACCCGTGAGGTTGTCGTCCTTCTCCCGCAGCAGCTTCTTGTCCCGCGCGTACTTGTTGACCAGAGACGTCAGCGCCGCACGGAAACCCTCCTCGTGCGTACCGCCCTCATGCGTGTGGATGATGTTGGCGAACGAGTACACACCCTCGGTGTAACCGTTGTTCCACTGCATCGCGATCTCGACCGAGAGCATGCGCTCCCGGTCCTCGGCCGCCACGTCGATGACGGTCGGGTGGATCAGCTCGCCCTTGCGCGAGTTGAGGTACTTCACGAAGTCGACGATGCCGCCCTCGTAGCAGTACGAGACCGTGCGCGCGACGTTGTCGTCGGCCTCCTCGGCCGTGTCGGCGCCGACGGTGGCCTTCGCGGACTCGCGCTCGTCCGTCAGCTTCAGGGTGAGGCCCTTGTTGAGGAAGGCCATCTCCTGGAAGCGGCGCGAGAGCGTCTCGAAGGAGTACTCGGTGGTCTCGAAGATGTCCGGGTCGGCCCAGAACGTCACCGAGGTCCCGGAGTCCGAGACCTCCTCGTGCTTGGCCAGCGGAGCGGTCGGGGCACCGAGCTTGTAGTCCTGGGTCCAGCGGTGGCCGTCGCGCTTGATCTCGACGGAGACGCGGCTGGACAGGGCGTTCACGACGGAGACGCCGACGCCGTGCAGACCGCCGGAGACGGCGTAGCCGCCGCCTCCGAACTTGCCGCCCGCGTGCAGGACGGTCAGGACGACCTCGACGGCCGGCTTCTTCTCCACGGGGTGGATGTCGACCGGGATGCCTCGGCCGTTGTCGATCACGCGCACGCCACCGTCGGCGAGGATGGTGACGTCGATGGTGTCCGCGTGGCCGGCCAGGGCCTCGTCGACGGAGTTGTCGACGACCTCGTAGACGAGGTGGTGCAGTCCTCGTTCACCGGTCGAGCCGATGTACATGCCGGGTCGCTTGCGGACGGCGTCCAGGCCCTCGAGGACTGTGATCGCGCTGGCGTCGTACGAGGTGGTGACCTCGCCGTTCTCGCCGGCTGTGGACGGAGTGTTCTCGTTGGGGTTGCCGGAATCGGCCACGAAGCGCCCTTTCTGGCACAGCACAGGCCAGACTCCGAGCAAGCACCGGTGCGAGCAGGAGCGGCTGCGTCGATCTGCGTTGTCAGCGTTTTCAGCGGGATCCCGCGAGCAGGGCGGGATTATCTACCAGTCTACCGGTAGCGCTGACATGAATGGGGGTTTGCCGGTACCTGAGTCCGCATGTGCCGCCCTGAACCTCCGTCGTCCGACTCCCCATATCCGGGAAGGGGCTCAAAGAGGCTCACACGGGCTTTCAGCGCTTCGGGCTGTCAACCTCCGGCTACCGTGAGGGACACCTCACTCCACAGGGGTCCCTCAGGTGTCCTGACGGGCTGGGTTCAGCCCCGGTTCCCGTCGTTCCGGGTGGTTCCGGGGGCCCTCAGCCGGCCCGAGTACGAGGGCCTGCCGGTGTTCGGCGACAGCACCTTGATCAGCCGTACCGTGCCCTGCCCGAGGTCCTCGTTCAGCCGCGCGACCAGCTGCGCGCTCAGCATCCTCAGCTGGGCCGCCCAGGCGTCCGAGTCGCACTGCACGTGCAGCTCGCGCTTGTCCGGGTCGTCCTCGTACTTCAGCGGTACGCAGTGCCGGGCCAGCTCCGGGCCCACCAGCTCCGGCCAGCGGCGCATCACGCCGGCCACCGCGAGGGGGTTCTCCCAGCCGTGCTCGGTCTGGAGCCGGGACAGCGCGGTGCCCAGCCGCATCGGGTCGCGGCCGTCCGCCCGGGCGCCCGAGCGCAGCCCGCCCCGCTGCTTCTTCCCGTCCCTGCCGACGGCCTGGCCGCGGGCCCGCGCCGCCTCCTTCGCGGCCGCCAGCGCCTGGCGCGCCAGGTCCACCCCGGAGGGCTCCGGGACCTTGCGGGGCTCCTCGCCGCCGCCCGCCGTGCCTTCCCCGTCCGTCACAGCCGGGTCACCTCGCCGTTCGAGACTGCGTACCGGGCGCCCACCAGGACGTCCGGCACGTCGTCGTCCACCGCCGCCGTCACCAGGACCTGCTCGCCCGGCGCCACCAGCTCCGCCAGCCGCTCGCGGCGCCGGGCGTCGAGCTCGGCGAAGACGTCGTCCAGCACCAGCACCGGCTCGTTCCCCTCGGAACGGAGCAGGTCGTACGAGGCGAGCCGGAGCGCCAGCGCGTACGACCAGGACTCGCCATGGCTCGCGTACCCCTTGGCCGGCAGGTCGCCCAGCCGCAGCAGCAGCTCGTCACGGTGCGGGCCGACCAGGGTGACGCCCCGCTCGATCTCCTGCTTGCGGGCCTCGCCGAGGGCGGCGACCAGGGCCTCGTACAGCTCCTCGCGGGTGCGGTGGACGGCCGCGTCCACCGGCTCGCCCACCGAGCTGCGGTACGTGAGCCCGAGCGGGCCGCCACCGGGGGCGAGCTGCTCGTACGCCTTGTCGGCGAGCGGCTGGAGGGTGGCGATCAGGTCGAGCCGCTGGGCCAGGAGCTCGGCCCCGGCCCGCGCCAGGTGCTGGTCCCACACGTCGAGCGTGGACAGGTCCATGGAGCGGCCGCCGTGCCGGCGGGCCATGGCCGCCGACTTCAGGAGGGTGTTGCGCTGCTTGAGGACCCGCTCGTAGTCGGAGCGGACGGCGGCCATCCGCGGGGAGCGCGCGGTGATCAGCTCGTCGAGGAAGCGGCGGCGCTCGCCGGGGTCGCCCTTCACCAGGGCCAGGTCCTCGGGGGCGAAGAGCACGGTGCGGACGATCCCCAGCACGTCCCGCGGCCTGACCTGCGAGGACCTGTTGATGCGGGCGCGGTTGGCGCGGCCCGGGTTCAGCTCCAGCTCGACCAGCTGCTGCCGTTCCCCCTGGGTGACGGCGGCGCGGATGACGGCGCGGTCGGCGCCCATCCGCACCAGCGGTGCGTCGGAGGAGACGCGGTGGCTGCCGAGCGTGGCGAGGTAGCCCACCGCCTCGACCAGGTTGGTCTTGCCCTGGCCGTTCGGGCCCACGAAAGCGGTGACGCCCGGGTCGAGGGGGACCTCGGCCCGGGCGTACGAGCGGAAGTCGGCCAGCGACAGGTGCGAGACGTGCATGGTGCGGCCGACCTCCCCCGGCTCCTGCTGTTCGTCCCCAGCCTGTGGACGGGGACGGCGTACTACTTCTTGGTCTCGACCGCGTGGCCGCCGAACTGGTTGCGCAGCGCGGCGATCATCTTCATCTGCGGGGAGTCGTCCTGGCGCGAGGCGAAGCGCGCGAACAGCGACGCGGTGATCGCGGGCAGCGGCACCGCGTTGTCGATCGCCGCCTCGACCGTCCAGCGGCCCTCGCCGGAGTCCTGGGCGAAGCCCTTGAGCTTGTCGAGGTGCTCGTCCTCGTCCAGGGCGTTGACCGCCAGGTCGAGCAGCCAGGAACGGATGACCGTGCCCTCCTGCCAGGAGCGGAAGACCTCGCGGACGTCGGTGACCGAGTCCACCTTCTCCAGCAGCTCCCAGCCCTCGGCGTAGGCCTGCATCATGGCGTACTCGATGCCGTTGTGGACCATCTTGGCGAAGTGGCCGGCGCCGACCTTGCCGGCGTGGACCGCGCCGAACTCGCCCTCGGGCTTGAGGGCGTCGAAGACCGGCTGCACCCGGGCGACGTGCTCCTTGTCGCCGCCGTACATCAGCGCGTAGCCGTTCTCCAGGCCCCAGACACCGCCGGAGACACCGCAGTCGACGAAGCCGATGCCCTTCTCGGCCAGCTCGGCGGCGTGCTTCTCGTCGTCCGTCCAGCGGGAGTTGCCGCCGTCCACGACGATGTCGCCCGGCGAGAGCAGGCCGGCCAGCTCGTCGACGGTCGACTGGGTCGCCTCGCCGGCGGGGACCATCACCCACACGACGCGCGGGGCCTGGAGACCGTCCACAAGCTCCTGGAGGCTGTGGACATCCGCGAGGTCCGGGTTGCGGTCGTATCCGATGACGGTGTGGCCTGCGCGGCGGATGCGCTCGCGCATGTTGCCGCCCATCTTGCCGAGACCGACGAGACCGAGCTCCATCAGGTGGTTCCTTAACTGTGTGTGCGGTTTCGTACCCGCGTCCGAGCCTACGCCCGGACGCGGATCCACACCTTCCCCCGGGCGCCGCCCGGGGTGCCCCGCGTCAGCCGGACAGACGCACCGGCATGATCAGGTACTTGTACGCCTCGTCCGCCTCGGCGTCGACGGCCGGGCGGCCGCTCAGCAGCGCGGGCTTCGTGGAGGTCGTGAAGGACAGCTGGGCGACCGGGGAGTCGATGGCGCTCAGGCCGTCGAGCAGGAAGGTCGGGTTGAAGGCGATCGAGATGTCGTCGCCCTCCAGCTGTGCGTCCACGCGCTCCACAGCCTGTGCGTCGTCGCTGGAGCCGGCCTCCAGGATCAGCACGCCCTGCTCGAAGCTCAGCCGGACCGGGGTGTTGCGCTCGGCGACCAGCGCCACGCGCTTGACGGCCTCGACGAACGGGGCGGTCTCGATCACGGCGACGGAGTTGAACTCGGTCGGGAAGAGCGTGCGGTACTTCGGCAGGTCGCCCTCGAGCAGGCGGGTGGTGGTGCGGCGGCCCGCGCCCTCGAAACCGATCAGGCCCTCACCGGCGCCGGAGCCGGAGAGCGCCAGCGTGACCGTGTCACCGCTGGTCAGGGACTTGGCGGTGTCCAGCAGGGTCTTGGCGGGCACCAGGGCGACGGCGGAGGCGTCCGGGCTCTCGGGCTTCCACAGGAACTCGCGGACGGCGAAGCGGTAGCGGTCGGTGGAGGCCAGGGTGACCCGGTCGCCCTCGATCTCGATGCGCACACCGGTGAGCACGGGCAGCGTGTCGTCGCGGCCGGCGGCGATGGCCACCTGGGCGGCGGCCGACGCGAAGACCTCGCCGGGGACGGTGCCGGTGGCGGTGGGCATCTGCGGCAGAGCCGGGTACTCCTCCACAGGCAGGGTGTGGAGTGTGAACCGCGAGGAGCCGCAGACCACGGTCGCCCGTACACCGTCTGTGGAAATCTCCACCGGGCGGTTGGGGAGGGCGCGGCAGATGTCGGCGAGCAGCCGGCCGGAGACCAGGACGGTGCCGTCCTCCTCCACGTCCGCCTCGACCGAGACGCGGGCCGAGACCTCGTAGTCGAAGCCCGAGAGGCTCAGCGAGCCCTCCTCGGCCTTCAGGAGAAGGCCCGCGAGAACGGGCACCGGCGGCCGGGCCGGGAGGCTACGGGCCGCCCACGCCACCGCCTCCGCGAGTACATCGCGCTCCACCCGGATCTTCACCGGAACCGCCTCCTGCTGTTGCTGGCTCGCCCTGCTGGCCTTCGTCGTCGGCTGAATGCCGGAGACCAGTCTGACGTACGGCGCCGACAGTCGGTGCTGCTGCCCGTCAAGTCGAGCCGAAGTCGTCGGGAGAGCCGAGAGGCGAGTTGTGCACAGGCCCTGCTTGAAAACCGATCCAGGCCTAACTGTCTATGGGGGTAGTAGTAGGGCCTGTGGATTCCGTGGATAACCGCGTCCGCGCAGGTCAGCAACCGTTTTTTGTCCACCGGTCCTGTGGGCGGCGGCGGTGGACAACAGGGGTCTCCTGTGGAGAAGCGAAAGTTCTGCACAGTCCGTCCCCAGGTGACCCGGGGTACTCCACAGCTCTGTCCCCAGCTTTACCCCGTTTCCCCACAGGCAAACCATCCACATCGGTGTGACGCCTTTCACTCGGGGCGGTGAGAGGGGCGGTGTGGTTGCCGAACAGTGGACAACCGTGTGGAGAAGCTGGGGAAAGCTGGGGACAACCGGCCCCGGGCTGTGGGCCACCGGTGGACAACCATGGGGACGGCCCTGTGGACGGCATGATCGTCCACAGCCTGTGGACTGTCGTCGCGCACAATTCCACAGCCCCCTGACCAGCCCTGATGCTCCATCAACAGGGCTGCCTGTGGACGGAATGTGGGTGGCGGAGCGAGTCCCCAGGGTGTGGACGGGAAAAAGTCCAAGATCTGTGGAGGACACCCGTAACCAGGCGGTTAATCGAACAGATCCTGCTGTTCACGCGAACGGCCTAGCGAATCGCCGAGGCCCGTGGGGAGGCCGGATCGGGCTCCGAAGGCCGCCCAGAGACCGCCCAGAGACCTCCCACGGACCGCTCAGAGACCTCGGCACGGCCCCCGGACGACCCCGCAGGGCCCCCGGGAACGGCGAAGGGCGCTCCGGGAGCGAGTCCCGGAGCGCCCCTGAGGCGGTGCGGTCAGCCGTTCTTGATGCGGTTGGTCAGCTCGGTGACCTGGTTGTAGATGGAGCGCCGCTCGGCCATCAGCGCGCGGATCTTCCGGTCGGCGTGCATCACGGTCGTGTGGTCGCGGCCGCCGAACTGCGCGCCGATCTTCGGCAGCGACAGGTCGGTGAGCTCCCGGCACAGGTACATCGCGATCTGCCGGGCGGTGACCAGCACGCGGCTCCGGGAAGAGCCGCAGAGGTCGTCCACCGTCAGCCCGAAGTAGTCGGCGGTGGCCGCCATGATGGCGCCGGCGGTGATCTCGGGTGCGGTGTCCTCGCCGCCCGGGATCAGGTTCTTGAGCACGTCCTCGGTCAGGCCGAGGTCGACTGGCTGCCGGTTCAGGCTGGCGAACGCCGTGACGCGGATCAGCGCGCCCTCCAGCTCGCGGATGTTCCGCGAGATCCGGGAGGCGATGAACTCGAGCACCTCCGGCGGTGCGTTCAGCTGCTCCTGCACCGCCTTCTTGCGGAGGATCGCGATCCGGGTCTCCAGCTCGGGCGGCTGGACGTCCGTGATCAGCCCCCACTCGAAGCGGTTGCGCAGCCGGTCCTCCAGGGTCACCAGCTGCTTGGGCGGCCGGTCCGAGGACAGCACGATCTGCTTGTTCGCGTTGTGGAGCGTGTTGAAGGTGTGGAAGAACTCCTCCTGCGTCGACTCCTTGCTCGCCAGGAACTGGATGTCGTCGACCAGCAGGATGTCCATCTCGCGGTACCGCTTGCGGAAGGCGTCGCCCTTGCCGTCGCGGATGGAGTTGATGAACTCGTTCGTGAACTCCTCCGAGCTCACGTACCGCACCCGGGTGCCCGGGTACAGGCTCCGCGCGTAGTGCCCGATCGCGTGGAGCAGGTGCGTCTTGCCCAGACCGGACTCGCCGTAGATGAAGAGCGGGTTGTACGCCTTGGCCGGCGCCTCGGCGACGGCCACCGCGGCGGCGTGCGCGAAGCGGTTCGACGCCCCGATGACGAAGGTGTCGAAGAGGTACTTGGGGTTCAGCCGCGCCGTCGGCTCGACCGGGCCCGAGGAGGAGCCGGACGAGGGCGGGGGCGGAGCGGCCTTCGGCTCGGCGCGCTGCTGCTCGTACGGCTTGGGCTCGTACGAGGGCTGCTCGAAGGACGGCTGCTCGTACGCGGGCTGCTCGTACTGCTGGGGCTCGTACGGCTTCGGCTCGTACGGGCGGGGCTCGTAGGACGGTCCCGGCTGCTCGTACCCGCCGGACCCGGAGGGCGACGCGTACGGGTCCCGCTCCTGGAAGCCGCCCAGGCGCGGCTGCTGCCAGCCGTACTCCTCCTGCTGGGAGGGGCGCGGCCAGGCGCCGGGCTCGGGGCGCTGCTGCTGGTAGTCCGGGTAGGCGGGACGGGCCGTGGGCAGCTGGTCGTAGCCGTCGTCGTAGCGCGGACGGTCCTGCGGGGCGGGCGGCGCGGGCGCCGGTGCCGGCTCGCCGACGGAGTCGTCCACCGTGATGGCGATCCGGATCGGGCGGCCGCACTCGCGGCTGAGGGTCTCGCTGATCAGCGGGGCCAGCCGGCCCTCCAGCACGCGCTTGCCCCATTCGTTGGGGACGGCCAGGAGGGCGGTGTCGGCGACCAGCGCGAGCGGCTGGCAGCGCTCGATCCACTGCTTGTCCTTGGCCTCGATGCCCTGCTGTCCCTCTCCCAGGAGCTGCTCGAGAACCCTCGGCCACACTGCGGCAAGATCGGCAGGTACGTCAGCCACAGGGCACGCTCTCTCACAGGTCCCACGAATGTGTGGTTCTTTGGGACGGTCGGGACAAAAAAATGCGGGGTCAAGCCAAGGTAGTCAGCGCGACCCGTGCGGTTCAAGTTGTTGTCCACAGGCTGTGCACAGTGCGGGTCGGGCTCGGCTCGGTTTGACCGGATGGACTAGTCCCGCGTACCGTAACCAGGTCGAGTTGTCGATGGCTGCTGCCGCCTGCCTACCGATGGGCGAAGATCACGGATTGTGATCGTTTAGCGGTGTCCACTCGGGCGATCACGCGATAGTTCCTCGTGGGCGCACGGTGACAGCCAGGCGATGTACCGCCACAACGATTCATTTTCTGGAGCCCCCGAGTGAGCAAGCGCACCTTCCAGCCGAACAACCGCCGTCGCGCCAAGACCCACGGCTTCCGTCTGCGTATGCGTACCCGTGCCGGCCGCGCGATCCTCGCGAACCGCCGCGCCAAGGGTCGCAGCGCCCTGTCCGCGTAATCGCGCACAGGTCATGACGTCGTGCTGCCTACCGAAAATCGGCTGAGGCGGCGCGAGGACTTCGCGACCGCGGTACGACGAGGCCGCCGGGCCGGCCGCCCGCTCCTCGTCGTCCACCTACGTACCAGCGGTGCAACGGACCCGCACGAGCCGGGGGACTCAGCTTCCCCGACGCGTGCGGGTTTCGTCGTCAGCAAGGCAGTCGGCGGCGCGGTCGTCCGCAACCAGGTCAAGCGCAGACTGCGCCACCTGGTGCGCGACCGGCTCGCCGAGCTGCCCCCCGGTAGCCTGGTGGTGGTACGTGCGCTGCCCGGATCGGGCGACGCCGACCACGAACAACTGGCCCGGGACCTGGATGCCGCCCTGCTGCGGCTGCTGGGAGGCGTGGCTCGATGAAGTACCCGCTGCTCGCTTTGATCAAGCTGTACCAGTGGACGATCAGTCCGCTGCTCGGGCCGGTGTGCCGCTACTACCCGTCGTGTTCGCACTACGGGTACACGGCCATCGACCGGCATGGTGCGGTGAAAGGGACGCTTCTGACCGCCTGGCGGATCCTGCGGTGCAATCCGTGGTCCCCCGGCGGAGTCGATCACGTCCCACCTCGCAAACGCCCGCGTTGGCACGAACAACTGCGCAGTGCGTTGCGTAGACCTCGCAATGCTCAAGGAGCCTGATTAGTGGACACGATTGCCAGTCTGTTCAGCTTTATCACCACGCCCGTGTCGTGGGTCATCGTCCAGTTCCACAGTCTGTACGGGGCGATTTTCGGTCCTGACACCGGTTGGGCCTGGGGACTGTCCATCGTTTCCCTGGTGATCCTGATCCGCATCTGCCTGATCCCGCTCTTCGTGAAGCAGATCAAGGCCACGCGGAACATGCAGGCGATCCAGCCGAAGATGAAGGCCATCCAGGAGCGCTACAAGAACGACAAGCAGCGCCAGTCCGAAGAGATGATGAAGCTGTACAAGGAGACGGGTACCAACCCGCTCTCCTCGTGCCTTCCCATCCTGGCGCAGTCGCCGTTCTTCTTCGCCCTGTACCACGTACTCAGCAACATCGCGAACAACAAGCCGATCGGCGTCATCGACCAGTCGCTGCTCGACAGCGCCCGTCAGGCGCACATCTTCGGCGCCCCGCTCGCCGCGAAGTTCACCGACAGCGCCGAGAAGGTCGAGGCCCTGGGCGCCTCGCTGACCGACGTGCGCATCGTGACCGCGGTCATGATCGTGCTGATGTCGCTGTCGCAGTTCTACACGCAGCGCCAGCTGATGCAGAAGAACGTCGACCTCACGGTCAAGACCCCCTTCATGCAGCAGCAGAAGATGCTGATGTACATCTTCCCGCTGATCTTCGCGGGCATGGGCATCAACTTCCCCGTCGGTGTCCTCGTCTACTGGCTGACCACCAACGTGTGGACCATGGGCCAGCAGATGTACGTGATCAACCAGAACCCCACCCCGGGTTCGAAGGCTCAGGACCAGTACCTCCAGCGCCTGCTCAAGCACGTCGCCTCGCACGGGAACGTCAAGGGTCGTCGTCGCAAGAACGTCGTCGCCGCGATCGTGGCCAAGGGCCCGGACCGCAACGACAACGAGCGGAAGTTCGTCTCCGCCCTGGCCAAGCAGGGCCTGGCCGCCCAGGCGGACGGCACGGTCTCCAAGAGCACCGTGGCCACCGCCGACGCGGACTCCGCCAGCAGCTCCGCCGCCAGGCGGCAGCAGCCCAAGCGGCAGAGCAAGTCGCAGCGCCAGACCCCCAAGACCTCTCCCAAGAAGTAAGAAGGAGTCCATCCCGTGACGGAAGGCACCACCTCCGCCGCCGCCGAGGGTGGCGACACCCTCACCCGCCTCGAGCAGGAGGGTGAGATCGCGGCCGACTACCTCGAGGGTCTGCTCGACATCGCCGACCTCGACGGTGACATCGACATGGACGTCGAGGCCGATCGTGCCGCTGTGTCGATCATCAGCGACTCGGGCAGCCGCGACCTGCAGAAGCTGGTCGGGCGCGACGGAGAGGTCCTGGAGGCGCTCCAGGAGCTGACCCGGCTCGCGGTCCACCGCGAGACCGGTGACCGCAGCCGTCTGATGCTGGACATCGCCGGCTTCCGCGCCAAGAAGCGCGAGGAGCTGACGGCGATCGGCGTCAAGGCCGCGGACGAGGCGAAGAGCTCCGGCGAGCCGGTGAAGCTCCAGCCCATGACGCCGTTCGAGCGCAAGGTCGTGCACGACGCGGTCGCGGCCGCGGGCCTGCGCAGCGAGTCCGAGGGCGAGGAGCCCGAGCGCTTCGTCGTTGTGCTCCCGGCCTGACCGGAATAGTGGAGTGGTCGGCCCCGTCTGTATCGCAGACGGGGCCGAAGTTTGTCAGCCTGGCATTTCAACCAGCACATGTGAGTCGACCGCAGTGCGTACGGAAGGACGGTCCCCCGTGACGGAGGCAGCAGCTGAGCTTCCCCCGGCGCCCGAAGAGGCGCGGACGGTGTTCGGTGAGTATTTCCCGGAAGCTGTCCGCTACGCGGAGCTGCTGGCGGACGCGGGGGTCAAGCGCGGCCTGATCGGTCCGCGTGAGGTGCCCCGCCTCTGGGAGCGGCACCTGCTGAACTGCGCCGTGCTGGCCGAGGTGGTGCCCGAGGGCGTCACCGTCTGCGACGTCGGCTCGGGCGCGGGACTGCCGGGCATTCCGCTCGCCCTGGTGCGGCCGGACCTGAAGATCACCCTCCTTGAGCCGCTGCTGCGGCGGACGAACTTCCTGCAGGAGGCCGTGGAGCTGCTGGGCCTGGACCACGTGACCGTGGTGCGGGGCCGTGCCGAGGAGATGCTGGGCAAGCTGCCGCAGGTGCACGTGGTGACCGCTCGTGCCGTGGCTCCGCTGGACCGACTGGCCGGCTGGGGTGTGCCGCTGCTGCGTCCGTACGGAGAAATGCTCCTGCTGAAGGGCGACACCGCTGACGAGGAGCTGCTCGCCGCGAAGACGGCGCTCTCCAAGCTCGGTGTGGTGAAGACCTCGGTGCTCCAGGTCGGTGAGGGCGTGGTGGATCCGATGTCCACCGTGGTCCGGGTCGAGGTGGGTGAGAGCCCCGGTGGCGTGCGGTTCGCGGCGAAGCGGGCCAAGGCCGCGCGCGTGGGGCGGTCCCGCAGGCGCCGTTGAGGTCCCGACGGTATGGATTTCGGAGTGTCGTAGCGGGATGAAGTGCCCGCGCGTGCATCGTGTTTCACGTGAAACGTCGCTCTCTGCTGCACGGAATCATCAGCCGCGGCCGAGCGGTTGCGTCCCCCCGCAACCGCCAGGAGACGGGGGTCGCGGAGTTGTCCACATCTGTGGATTCATCCACAGGAGTACGGGCCCCGCTGGTTCGCACCCCCGTAGACATGGGAGGCTCTGTTCATTCCGAGCCTGAAGTCGAGGAGAGTGAATCCGTGCGGTCCGACGCCAACCTCGCGGGGCCGGTGGCCGACCCGGTCCCCGGACCCCGCACCGAGTCCCCGGGGATGGGGGCATCCCCAGCGGACGCGGCGGGAGATGTTTCACGTGAAACACCGCCTCCGATGGACGACACCCCCATCGGCCGTGCGGCCCAGCTGGCGGTCGAGGCCCTGGGCCGTGCGGGTGAAGGACTTCCCCGTCCGGAGCAGACGCGGGTCATCGTGGTCGCCAACCAGAAGGGTGGCGTGGGCAAGACCACCACCACGGTGAACCTGGCGGCCTCGCTGGCGCTGCACGGAGCCCGGGTGCTGGTCATCGACCTGGACCCGCAGGGCAACGCCTCGACCGCGCTGGGCATCGACCACCACGCCGAGGTCCCCTCGATCTACGACGTGCTCGTCGAGAGCCGGCCGCTGCTGGAGGTCGTCCAGCCGGTGCCGGACGTCGAGGGCCTCTTCTGCGCGCCCGCCACCATCGACCTGGCGGGCGCCGAGATCGAGCTGGTGTCCCTGGTGGCTCGGGAGAGCCGACTGCAGCGGGCCATCCAGGCGTACGAGCAGCCGTTGGACTACATCCTCATCGACTGCCCGCCCTCCCTGGGCCTGCTCACGGTCAACGCCCTGGTGGCGGGGGCCGAGGTGCTGATCCCGATCCAGTGCGAGTACTACGCGCTGGAGGGCCTGGGGCAGCTGCTGCGGAACGTCGACCTGGTGCGGGCCCACCTCAATCCGGCCCTGCACGTCTCGACGATTCTGCTCACCATGTACGACGGCAGGACCCGGCTGGCCTCGCAGGTCGCCGAAGAGGTGCGCAGCCACTTCGGCAACGAGGTCCTGCGGACGAGCATCCCGCGCTCGGTCCGTATCTCGGAGGCGCCGAGCTACGGCCAGACGGTGCTCACCTATGATCCGGGCTCCAGTGGCTCCCTCTCCTACCTGGAAGCTGCGCGCGAGATCGCGCTGCGCGGAGTGGGGATCCAGTACGACGCCCAGCACGCCCATCTGGGCGGTGGCAGTAACAGCACGCAGAACATCTCGGAGGGGATCCAGTGAGTGAGCGACGTAGAGGGCTTGGGAGGGGGCTCGGCGCTCTGATCCCTGCGGCTCCGCAGGAACAGTCGGGTCCGGTGGTGGGTGCGGGGTCGACCTCGCCCGCGGCCGTACCGGTGCTGACGGCGGAGCGCGGAGTGGCGGCCGCCAAGGTGGCGACCCTGCCGCACGCGACTGTTTCACGTGAAACGGAGGTGCCGGAGCCGGCGGCCGTCGAGCCCGAGGCCGCTGCGGTGGCCGGTGCGACCTTCGCGGAGCTGGAGCTCGACTCCATCACCCCGAACCCGCGCCAGCCGCGTGAGGTGTTCGACGAGGACGCCCTGGCAGAGCTGGTCACCTCCATCCAGGAGGTCGGCCTGCTCCAGCCCGTCGTCGTGCGCCAGCTCGGCCCGGAGCGCTACGAGCTCATCATGGGTGAGCGCCGTTGGCGTGCCTGCCGTGAGGCCGGCCTGGAGCGGATCCCCGCGATCATCCGCGCGACGGACGACGAGAAGCTCCTCCTGGACGCGCTCCTGGAGAACCTCCACCGGGCGCAGCTCAACCCCCTGGAAGAGGCGGCCGCGTACGACCAGCTCCTCCAGGATTTCAACTGCACCCACGACCAGCTCGCGGACCGCATCGGGCGGTCCCGTCCGCAGGTGTCCAACACGCTGCGTCTGCTGCGGCTGTCTCCCCCGGTGCAGCGCCGTGTCGCCGCGGGCGTCCTGTCCGCGGGCCACGCCCGTGCGCTCCTGTCCGTCGAGGACTCGGAGGAGCAGGACCGCCTCGCGCACCGCATCGTCGCCGAGGGCCTCTCGGTCCGCGCGGTCGAGGAGATCGTCACGCTGATGGGGTCGCAGCCGACCAGCTCGGTGAAGCCGAAGGGTCCCCGCGCGGGGACCCGGGTCTCTCCCGCGCTGACGGAGCTCGCCTCGCGGCTCTCCGACCGCTTCGAGACCCGGGTCAAGGTGGACCTCGGGCAGAAGAAGGGCAAGATCACCGTCGAGTTCGCCTCCATGGACGACCTGGAGCGGATCCTGAGCACGCTGGCTCCTGGTGAGGGGCGTGTGCTCGCGCAGGGCGACAGCGAGAGCTGAGCCGCGGACGGATCAAAGGGCGGGCTGAGGCCCGCCCTTTGCTTTTCGTCGGTGTCGGCGCCAGGGCTCCGTGGCTACGATGCAATCAGCTATGGCGTATCCACTCGGAGACACCTCATGAAGAGGGGGCGGGGGCCATGCGATCGGTGAGACGCACCGGCCTGCTGACGGCGGGCCTGGGACTCGGAGCCGTAGGAGGGTTTGTCGGATCATGGGTCGTCGGCTTGTACCGCTCACGCTGGACAACCTCCAGGACCTCCCCAAGCGTTGCCGGGCTTGTGTCTTCTGGGAGCTCGACCCGGTCAGCGGCGAAGCCGCGATAAAGGCCGGCACCCCGGAGCTGGAGAAGGAGGCGTGGATCTCCGCCGTCCTGCTGGAGTGGGGCTCCTGCGGGCGGGTGGTCTACGTCGACGACGTGCCGGTGGGCTTCGTGCTCTACGCGCCGCCCGCCTATGTCCCGCGGGCCATCGCCTTCCCCACGAGCCCGGTCTCGCCCGATGCCGTCCAGCTGATGACGGGCTGGATCATGCCGGGCTACCAGGGACAGGGGCTCGGCAGGGTGATGGTGCAGACGGTCGCCAAGGATCTCCTGCGGCGGGGCTTCAAGGCCATCGAGGCATTCGGGGACGCCCGGTGGGATGGTCCGGCGTGCATGCTGCCGGCCGACCACCTTCTGGCGGTGGGGTTCAAGACGGTGCGCCCGCACCCCGTGCACCCGAGGCTGCGGCTGGAACTGCGCTCCACGCTGTCCTGGAAGGAGGACGTGGAGCTCGCCCTGGACCGTCTCCTGGGAGCGGCCCGCAAGGAGCCGGTGCTGCGTCCGCTCTGAAGGCTTCGGGGAGCGGGAGCCCCGGGCTCGGAACGCGAAAGGGGGCCGCCCTGGTGGGCGGCCCCCTTTCGATGTTTCACGTGAAACATGGCTCCACGTGAAACAGGAGGGTCTTACTTGGCCTCGATGAAGCCGTCCAGGTCGCGGAGAAGAGCGGCCTTCGGCTTGGCGCCGACGATCGTCTTGGCGATCTCGCCACCCTGGTACACGTTCAGCGTCGGGATGGACATGACGCCGTACTTCGCGGCCGTCGCCGGGTTCTGGTCGATGTTGAGCTTGACGATCTCGATCTGGTCGCCGTGCTCGGCCGCGATGGCCTCAAGGGACGGAGCGATCTGGCGGCACGGGCCGCACCACTCCGCCCAGAAGTCGACCAGGACGGGCTTCTCGCTCTTGAGCACAACCTCGTCGAAGTCCGCGTCGGTCACGTTCTTCAGGGTGCCGGCCACTGGGGCCTCCTTCTTCTTTACTGCGGTGGGGTGTGGGGGAAGGCGGTCAGACGGTCGCGGCCGCGTGCTCCGAGTCGGAGAGGGCCGCGAGGAAGCGCTCCGCGTCCAGCGCGGCGGAGCAGCCGGTGCCGGCGGCCGTGATGGCCTGGCGGTAGGTGTGGTCCACGACGTCACCGGCACCGAAGACACCGGTGAGGTTGGTGCGGGTCGAGGGGGCGTCCACCTTGAGGTAGCCCTCCTCGTCCAGGTCCAGCTGGCCCTTGAACAGCTCGGTGCGCGGGTCGTGGCCCACGGCGATGAAGAGACCGGTCACCGCGAGCTCGGAGGTCTCGCCGGTCTTGGTGTTGCGCAGCGTCAGACCCGACAGCTTCTGCTCGCCGTGGATCTCGGCGACCTCGCTGTCCCAGGCGAACTTGATCTTCGGGTCGGCGAACGCGCGCTCCTGCATGGCCTTCGAGGCGCGCAGGCTGTCACGGCGGTGGACGATGGTGACCGACTTGGCGAAGCGCGAGAGGAAGGTCGCCTCCTCCATCGCGGTGTCGCCGCCGCCGACGACGGCGATGTCCTGGTCCTTGAAGAAGAAGCCGTCGCAGGTCGCGCACCACGAAACGCCGCGGCCGGACAGGGCGTCCTCGTTCGGAAGGCCGAGCTTGCGGTGCTGCGAGCCGGTGGTGACGATCACGGCCTTGGCGCGGTGGACGGTGCCCGCGGTGTCGGTGACGGTCTTGATCTCACCGGTGAGGTCCACGGCGACGACGTCGTCCGGCACCAGCTCGGCGCCGAAGCGCTCGGCCTGGGCACGCATGTTGTCCATGAGGTCCGGGCCCATGATGCCGTCACGGAAGCCGGGGAAGTTCTCGACCTCGGTGGTGTTCATCAGCGCGCCACCGGCGGTGACGGCACCCTCGAAGACGAGCGGCTTGAGCGATGCGCGTGCGGTGTACAGGGCGGCGGTGTAACCGGCCGGCCCGGAGCCGATGATGATCACGTTACGGACGTCGCTCACGGGTGCTTTCCTCGTCTCTGCGGACTGCCTGCTGACTACCGGGGGGCCGGTCTCTGGTCTCACCCCACCCAACGGATCCTACGGCGCCCGCATTCCCCGGTTGTCCGCCCCGTGGACCGGGGCTGTCAGGTCCGGGGGTAGGTACCGGTCAGCAGGACCTGTCCGCGGCCGGTGGGATCGGAGACCGTGCAGGCCGAATCCACCACGTAGGCATCGGCACGAGAGGCGTCACCGCGGTGGGGGAGGAGCACCAGATAGGCGTCGTGCCCCTGGAAGATCCCCCGTTCGGCGGCGAGGGGCGGGTCCGTCCGGCCCGTGCCCGCGACCACACACGCCGGCAGCGTCCCGGCCATGGGCTTGCCGGTCTCCATGAGCTCGGGCTTCGGGGCCGTCCGCTCGTCGAAGGTGCTCGCGGTGCCGGAGGGTGCCTGGGCGTTCCGGTCGCCGCCCAGCAGCCGCTCGACGTCGGCGGGCAGGCGTGCGGCGCTGTACTCGCCCGGACCGTCCGCGGAGCTGACCGCGGTGGCGTCCTTCTTGGTGTCCGAGGCGCCGTTCATGCCGAGGTTCTGGAAGAGGAGGAGCCCGACGGCACAGGCCGCGGCGGTCGCGATGCCGGTGAGGACGGCCACCCTGCGACGGCTCCGAGCGCGGCCGGGCCCGGTCGCTCCTGCGGCGCGGCCTGCCGGACGGGTGGAGGGGGCCTTCTTCGGAGCCACGGGGGCGGCCGATGTTTCACGTGAAACATCCGCAGCGGTCCGCACGGGGGCGGAGGGCTCGTGGGCCGTGTCGCCGGGGGCGATGGTGTCCAGCAGCGCCTCGGCCGCCAGGGCGGCGTCGATGCGTCCGGCGATGTCCGCCGGCATGCGCTGTGGTCCCGGGAGGGTGCCCAGGAGGCCTCGGATCTCCTCCAGGGACGCCCGGACGTCCGCGCACAGCGGGCATGCGGTGAGGTGCGTGCGCACCTCGGTGGTCCTGGCCGGCGAAAGGAGGCCTTCGGTGAGATCGGAGATCTCCGAGACGTCCGGGTGCCGGATCGTGCCGGTCGTGGAAGTCACGCTCGCCCACCTCCGCCCTTCACAGCATCTGGGTCCCTGGATTCTGCTGCTGGTGGGACGGGTGTCCCCTGCGACCGGTTCCTTCCCCGGTCAGCGGCACTGTTATCCCCGGCATTCGAGCGCAGATGAGTGAGCAGGGGAAGAAGTCTTGCCCGGCCCCGGGCACAGCGGCTCTTCACGGTGCCGGTCGGGACGTCCAGCACCTGTGCCGCCTCGGCCACCGGGTAACCCTGCATGTCGACCAGGACCAGGGCGGCACGCTGCTCGGCGGGAAGGGTGTTGAGAGCGGCCAGCAGCTCACGGTGGAGGTCCTGGCGCTCGGCGGGCGCTTCGGCCGACTCATGGGGCTCCAGGAGCCTTTCGAAGGCCTCCGGATCGTCCACCGCGGAGGTCCTGCGCGAGGCCACCTTGCGGGCCCGGTCCAGGCACGCGTTCACGGTGATGCGGTGCAGCCAGGTGGTCACCGCCGACTGGCCCCGGAAGGTGTGCGCGGCGCGGTAGGCGGAGACGAGGGCGTCCTGCACGGCGTCCGCCGCCTCCTCACGGTCCCCGAGGGTGCGCAGGGCGACGGCCCAGAGCCGGTCGCGGTGACGGCGTACCAGCTCACCGAAGGCTTCGGGATCGCCGGCGACATGTCTGGCCAGGAGTTCCTGGTCGCCGATGCCCCCGGATGCGGCGTCGTCCAACGGTGAGCCCCCTCCCCCTGTCGTCCTGTCAGCCGGTGAACTTCACGTCGGTGATGCCCTGCTTGTAGCCGGACCGGCTGAACTCGTCGCTGCCGGACCTGGGCACGTCGGTCAGCCAGAGGACCACGTAGCGCGTCTTCTTCGGCTCCTTGGCCTTGAGTACCAGTTTGTCGCCCGACGTGGTACCCGATGCGATCTTCTTCTTCGGGTCGAGGGCGGCACTGGTGGACATCGAGTCGACCGCGTAGAGCGTGGCCGTGGTGTGGTCACCGCTGTAGCGGAGTGCTATCGACGCGGCGCTGACCTCCTTCTCGGAGCCCAGGTCGAAGACGAGGCCGACCCCCTCCTTGAAGGGGGCGAGCTTCGGTCCGTCGACGTAGCTCTTGGAGCGCCAGTAGGTGGAGGCGTCGCCGTCGTAGGCGTTGGCCACGCCGTCCCGGTTCTGTGACGTGCCGTCGGGGAAGTACTCGTCGGCACCCTTGACGGCGAGCGGGATGGGCTCCTTGTTCTTCGGGCCCTCCTCGCCCTCCTCCGTCTGGGACTGGGTGGTCCCTCCCCCGCTCTTGCGGTCGAGGATGGTGTCGGCCAGCTGCCAGCTGCCCAGGCCGAGCGCGGCGATCAGCAGCGCGGCCACGCCCCACTTGAGCACGCGGCCGGTGCCGCTCTGGAGCGGCGCGGGCGGCGGTGCCGTCGCGATGACCTGGGTGACGCCGCCGGGGCGGGCGGCGGCGCGCCCGTAGGTCCCCTGCTGGTAGGTGGTCTGCTGGTACTCGGGCGGGGCGGCGAAGGTCGGCTCCGGGGGGCGGATGCGCGGCATGGCGGCGACCGCCTTCGCCAGCTCCTCCGGGGTGGTGCAGGGCGGTTCCTGGCGAGAGGCGGTGGCGCCGTCGTTGGCGAGGGCCCGCATCGCGATCTCGGCCAGTCCCCGGTGCACCCCGGCCCGGACCTGGTCCGGGGGCAGCAGGCCGACGCCCTTGGGCAGGCCCGACAGGCCGTACGCGTCGTTCTCGTACGGCCAGCGCTGGGTGAGGGAGGCGTAGAGCAGCGCGCCGATCGCCTCGGTGTCCGCCCGTTGCGGGGTGTCGCTGCTGATCCCGCGCAGCGCGGCGTTCACGGCCAGTCCCCGGATCCGGTACTGGCCGGTGGACGTGCGGAGTATCGCGCTGGGCGTCAGCCGCAGGTGGGCCAGACCCTCCCGGTGGGCCGCGGCCATGGCCTGCGAGACCTGGGTGACCAGTTGGTACGACTCGTGGGCCTCCAGCGGGCCCGCGGCGAGCAGTGCGGTCAGCTCCGTGGAATCCGGCAGCCACTCGTGGACGACGTAGACGAGGTCGTTCTCCTCGACCGCGTCCAGGACCTGCACGAAGCGGGGATCCCCGAGCAGGGCGGAGGAGCGGGCGGCGGCGAGCACGGACCGGGCGCGGGGGTGGTCCGCGGGCAGCAGGTGGACCCCCACGGCCCGGCGCAGCTTCTCGTCCATGGCACGCCAGGAGCTGAAACCGTCCAGACGGGTGACGCACTCCTCGAGGCGGTAGCGTCTGGCCAGCTTGTGGCCGCTGTGCAGTTCGGGTGCGGAGGCCGCGCTCCTGCCGCGCTCGCCCTCCGTCTCGGCCGTGGTCTTGTCCGTCGCCTGCCGGGATTCCTGGGTGTCTGCCGCCCCGTCGGCCGTGGCCTTCTCCGCCTTGGCGGTCAGCGGCTCGCCGCCGCTGTTGTCGGCCACGTCGACGGCAGCCGTGCTACGTTCCGCCACCGTCGTTCCTGCCTCCCCATCCGTTGCGCGCTGTCGGCCAGTCTGCAAAGCCATGCCAATTGTGCCCACAGTCCGCCGCTATGCACGACACGCGTTGGCGGCGGAAGGTTGTGCTGGACCTACTCCCCGGGCCGCCGGCCGGGGACTACCCCGCCCGGCGGCAGCCGGAGCGTTCAGCGGCCCAGACGTCCGCGGACCATCCCGACCATCGCGTTGAGTTCCTCGATCCGCATGCGCTTGGCCGCCACGAAGAAGACGCCCATCAGCACGACCCCGCCGGCCAGCAGGGCGGCCAGGGAGGCCAGCGCTCCGCTGCCGAGCAGTCGGATGACGGCGAAGGCCACACCGCCGCCGAGCGCGGCCGCCGGGACGCAGGCGCCGGCGAGGCGCGCGTACGTCCGCACCACGTGGGAGCCGTCGAGGTCGCCGCCGAGGCGGGTGCGCAGGCGGCGCCAGGCGACACCCACGCCGACCGCGTAGGCGAGGCCGTAGGCGCCGGCCATGCCGACCACGGCCCAGCGGGCGGGCAGGACCACGAACGCCAGACCCGAGACCGCCGCGTTCACGGCGGCCACGATGACCGTGTTGTAGAAGGGGGTCCGGGTGTCCTCGTAGGCGTAGAAGCCGCGGAGCACCACGTACTGCACGGAGTACGGGATCAGGCCGAGGCCGAAGGCCATCAGCACGTAGCCGATGTTCTGGGCGCCGCTGCCGGAGCCCGCGTACAGCAGCGTGGCCATCGGAACGCCGAGCGCCAGGAAGGCGAACGCACAGGGCACGATCGCCACGGCCGAGGTGCGCAGGCCGTACGAGATGTCGTCGCGGACCGCCGCGGCGTCCCCGTCGTGGGCGGACCGCGAGATGCGGGGCAGGACCGCGGTCATCACGGAGACGGTGATGATGGCCTGGGGCATCTGCCAGAGCGCCAGCGCGTAGTTGTAGGCGGTGATGCCCGTACCGGAGTGGCCCTGCTTGTCCGCGACCGATCCCGCCCAGGTGGCGAGCTGGGTGACGACCACGAGGCCGACCTGGTTGGCGAGGACGAAGAAGAAGGTCCACTTGGCGAGGCCGACGGCCTTGCCGAGGCCGTGGCCGCGCCAGTCGAAGCGCAGCCGGGGCTTGAAGCCCGCCTCGCGCAGGTACGGGACCATGGCCAGGGCCTGGACGGTCAGGCCCAGCAGGGTGCCGATGCCCAGCAGCCGCACGCCCTCGGGGGTCACCGAGGCGGCGCTGACGTGGGTGCTGGTGAAGCCGCCGAAGGCCCAGATGAAGGCGCTGAAGGTGGCGATCACGACGATGTTGTTGAGGACCGGGGTCCACATCATCGCGCCGAAGCGGCCGCGGGCGTTGAGGATCTGACCCATCACCACGTGGACGCCCATGAAGAACATGGTCGGCAGGCAGTAGCGGGCGAAGGCGACCGCCACCTCGTTCTGCTGCGGGTCCGAGGCGATCTTCGGGGACATCATCGCGATGAACAGCGGGGCGGCCAGGACGCAGACGGTGGTGACGCCCGCGAGCAGCACCACGACCAGGGTCAGCAGCCGGTTGGCGTAGGCCTCGCCGCCGTCCTCGTCGTTCTTCATCGCCCGGACCAGCTGCGGGATGAAGACCGCGTTGAGCGCGCCGCCGCCGACGAGGATGTAGATCATCGTCGGCAGGGTGTTGGCGATCTGGTAGGTGTCGTTGAACGTGCCGACACCGATCGCGGTGGCCATGACCAGGGTGCGCAGGAAGCCGGTGATGCGGGAGACGATCGTGCCCGCGGCCATCAGCGCACTGGACTTCAGCAGGCTCGCCGCGCGGCCGGCCGGCTTGCTCGGGGCCGGGGCGGCCACCGGGGCGTCCTCGGCGGGCGCGGCCGGCGCCGCCTGCTGGTCGCGGTAGAGGTGCGCGAAGGCGTCCGGCTCGGGCCGGGCGTCCGTGGCCTTGGTCACCAGCGCGTCCACGCCCACGAACTGGGTGGTGGTGGCGTGGTCGCCGTACGGAAGGTGGCGGGACGGGCCGTCGGGCTCGGGCGGCGGGGTCTGGGCCCAGACGCGCGGGTCCGGTGAGTGAGCGGGCGCGGCCGGCCGGTCGTACAGCGGACCGGGCTCCCGGAACGTGCCGGGTGCCGGCGGCGGGTGCGCCGCGCGGTCGTACAGCGCCTCGGTCACCGGGTCCTGGGCGGCCAGGTCCTGGGCACGGTACGGGTCCTGTTCGTAGGCCTCCTGGACGTACGGGTCCTGGGCAGGAGCGGCGGGCGGCGGGACCTGCCCCGGTACGGGTGCGTCCTGGCCCGTCTCTCTGGTGCCGCTCGCGCCCTGCGCGCGGTCACCGTCGTACGGCGCGTTCATCGAAACCCCACCTCATCGTCCCCAGGCCCGGCCGGCCACGGTGTCGCTCAACGGTCCACTGTCTCACCCGTGCCGGAGGAGCTGTTGCTTTCCGGTCCGGTGTCCGGCGTCGGGTCACTCGGCTGCATGCTCTCCTCGGCGGCGGCCCTGGCCGCGACCCTCTTGCGGCTGGCGTACATCTTCACCCCGGCCAGCACGAGAAGCAGCACTCCGCCCGCGATGACGAGCAGCACGGTCGAGGTGATCTCCGTGGCCTCGACCTTGAAGCGGCGTTCCTCGCCGTAGGGGATGCCGTCCTTGGTGTAGAGCTGCGCCACGACCTCCACGGGACCGCTGGCGGTCGCGTTGGCCGTGAACTTCACGGACTGGCTGTGGCCGCCGCGGACGTCCACCTCCTGGTCCGCCTCGCCCTTGTCGCCGAACATCAGGCGGGTCGGGTTGGTGGACTTCAGCCGCAGGACCAGCCCGTGCACGTCCTGGACCAGGCCGTTCTGCACCGTCACCGGGATGGTCGCGCTGCGGCCCGAAAGGTGGGCCTTCGTCTTGGGGATCAGCTTGACCTGCCGGGTCAGCTCGATCAGGTAGTCCTGTACGCCGTCGCGGTACGCCCGCGCCTCGTCCGGACGCCCCCGCCACGAGGTGGACATCTCCCGGTTGAAGGTGTTCCCGAAGGGGATGTCGACCCGCTCGGGGAGCGAGAGGATCACCTTGAAGTGGTCGAGCGTGATCTGCGTGGTGCGGATCTTCTCGAACGCCGCCTGGGGCAGCTCCTGCCTCCGCAGGGAGTTCGGGTACTGGCCGGCTCCGGGGACCAGCGTGGTGGCCCGGGGGTCGGGCTTCGCCTTCGCCGCCGCCTCCAGGTCGCTCGCCTGCGTCCAGCGGCCGCCTCCGAGCACACCCAGGGCCTCCGCCATCGACTGCGCCTGGCTGGTCGTGGGCATCCGCTGGGGGGTGATCACGATGCTGCGCTGGGCGTCGACGTCCTGGAGGTTGACGGCGAGGCTCTGCGCCAGGAACTCCTGCACGGCGAGCGTCGACTTCTCCGAGCTCAGCATGTCGCCCTCGAAGGCCTTGGAGAGCCGGGCGTCGGCGACCACGGCCGTGGCCCCCGCGCCGATGGGGCGCGCGGCGGTGGGTGTGTATCCCAGGCCGCCGGTCTCCTGGAAGGTGTCGCTGCGGGCCAGCACGTTGTGCGCGCCCGCCGAGGTGGCCACGTTGACGATCGCCGGGTCCAGGGCGCCGTCGACGGGCCAGGCGAAGTCCGTCGACGGCTCGACGTGGAGCACCGTCTCGACGGCCTGCCGTGCCTTGTCGGTGGCCGGACGCAGCTGGCCGAGCGATCCGGAGACGTTCTTGCCGCGGTGGGCGAGCGAGGCCAGATCGGGATCGGCGAACGGCAGGGCGACGACCTTCTTGCCCTGCACCGCGGCTTCGAGTGCGGCCAGCCACCGCTTGGCGACCACCTGGTTCGTGCCCCGGACGGTCTCGCCGTCCTCCATGAGCACCTTGTAGTTGCCGGCCATGGCGGCCACGCTCGCGAGGAGGTCCGGGTCGATCACCCAGGTGACCGGGAGCTGGCTGCCGAGCGAGACGAGCTGTTCGAGACGGCCCCCGGGACGCAGCTCCGCCGCCAGGTCCTCGTTGCGGAAGACCGGGGTCTGGAGCTCGTCGGAACCGGTCTGCGCCAGCAGGTGCGTGGCGGAGACGAGCGGCCAGGCGTAGCTGACCTGGGTCTTCTTGGCGGCGGCCTCGGGCTGCCAGGGGAGGAAGGTCCGCTCGATGCCGAGCACCTGCTCGTCGGGCCGGCTGTCGGTCTCACCCGACACCGAGACGCCCAGCTGGTAGACGCCGTCCTCGCCGAGGCCGAGCTTGCTGACCGGGATCTTCAGGGTGAAGGGCTGGGCGACGTCCGGCGGCAGGGCCGAGATCTTCACCGCGGAGCCGGCGACCTCCGGGGAGTCGCTGCCCGGCCGGAAGCCGCCGCGCTCCGCCGCGTCGTCGATGGTCCCGCGGTCGGTGAGCCGCTGGCCGACCCGGAGGCCGACGTGCGCGTCGGTGACCGTCTCCTTGCCGCGGTTGGTCACGGTGCCGGAGATCGTGAGGGTGTCGCTCTTCACGGGCGCGCTGGGGGCCAGTGAGTCGAGGGAGACGTCGACCGAGGAGGAGCCGTTGGCGGCCGGTGCGGCCTGGGCCGGGGACTCCGCCGGCACGTAGATCAGACCGGCCAGGACGGGGGTACCGGCGAGCAGGACCACTGCTCGGCGCAGCCAGCGGCGGGCAGGGGCGGGGGAGTCCCCCAGGTTGTCTGCCGCCTCGGCCACGCGATCGCCCGTCCTCGTCGTGTCAGTGGTCGTCGGTTGTGCGTCCACGCATGGTAACGAGGCCCGCTGTGCCGGAGTGCCGCGGACTGCTCCACATGAACGGGTGGGCTCGGGGGGTGTCCGGGGCCTCACAGCGGGTAAACGGGGGAGCTCCTGGGGGGAGGGGCACGTACCCTTTTCTGTTGTGCCGAACGCCAACGAAGACAACCCCAGCGCCCTGAGCCAGGTGCAGCACCGCGCCGTGAGCGAGCTCCTGCGCGTCGCGCCCGTCGCCGACGATCTCGCCCGCCGTTTCAAGGAGGCGGGCTTCAGCCTCGCCCTCGTCGGCGGGTCCGTCAGGGACGCCCTGCTGGGGCGGCTCGGCAATGACCTCGACTTCACCACGGACGCCCGTCCCGAGGACGTTCTGAAGATCGTCCGCCCCTGGGCGGACTCCACCTGGGACGTGGGCATCGCCTTCGGCACGGTCGGGTCGCAGAAGGACGGCTACCAGATCGAGGTCACCACGTACCGGTCGGAGGCCTACGACCGGACCTCCCGGAAGCCGGAGGTCTCGTACGGCGACTCCATCGAGGAGGACCTGGTCCGTCGCGACTTCACGGTGAACGCGATGGCCGTGGCCCTGCCGGAGAAGGAGTTCATCGATCCGCACGGCGGTCTCGACGACCTCGCGGCCCGGGTCCTGCGCACCCCCGGCACCCCGGAGGACTCCTTCTCCGACGACCCGCTGCGCATGCTGCGGGCCGCCCGCTTCGCCGCGCAGCTCGACTTCGAGGTGGCCCCCGAGGTCGTCGCCGCGATGACCGCCATGGCGGACCGCATCGAGATCGTTTCTGCCGAGCGCGTGCAGGGCGAGCTGAACAAGCTCCTGCTCGCCTCCCACCCGCGCAAGGGCCTGGGGCTGCTCGTGGACACCGGCCTCGCCGGGCACGTCCTCCCCGAGCTGCCCGCGCTGCGGCTGGAGAGCGACGAGCACCACCGGCACAAGGACGTGTACGAGCACTCCCTGATCGTCCTGGAGCAGGCGATCGACCTGGAGGAGAACGGACCGGACCTGGTCCTCCGCCTGGCCGCCCTGCTGCACGACATCGGAAAGCCGCGCACGCGGCGCTTCGAGAAGGACGGGCGGGTCTCCTTCCACCACCACGAGGTGGTCGGCGCCAAGATGACCAAGAAGCGCATGACCGCGCTCAAGTACTCCAACGAGATGGTCAAGGACGTCTCCCGGCTCGTGGAGCTGCACCTGCGCTTCCACGGCTACGGGACGGGCGAGTGGACCGACTCCGCCGTACGCCGGTACGTGCGTGACGCGGGCCCGCTGCTGGACCGGCTGCACAAGCTGACCCGCTCGGACTGCACGACCCGCAACAAGCGCAAGGCGAACGCCCTGTCCCGTGCCTACGACGGGCTGGAGGAGCGGATCGCCCAGCTCCAGGAGCAGGAGGAGCTGGACGCCATCCGTCCTGACCTGGACGGCAACGAGATCATGGAGGTCCTGGGCGTCGGCCCCGGACCGGTGATCGGCAAGGCCTACCAGTTCCTGCTGGAGCTGCGGCTGGAGAACGGTCCGATGGAGCGCGACGCCGCCGTATCGGCCCTCAAGGAGTGGTGGGCCGGCCAGGGCTGAACCCGGGGCGATGTTTCACGTGAAACATCGCCCCGTTTCACGTGAAACATCGCTCGGGCCGTCGTCCCCGCCGTACGAGCGCCAGGGCCACCGCACCGTAGATCACGGCCACGGCCACGATCAGGGGGACGGATTTGCCGTCGGGCGGCAGCATGAGCGCGGCCACGCCCGCCGCCCCCACGAAGGCGACGTTGAACAGCACGTCGTAGACGGCGAAGACACGGCCGCGGAAGGCGTCGTCGACGCGGAACTGCACCTCCGTGTCGGTGGAGATCTTCGCTCCCTGGGTGACCACGCCCAGGAAGAACGCGGCGACCAGCATGGGCTCCGGTGCGAAGGGCAGTCCCAGGGCGGGCACGAGCACCGCCGCGACCCCTGCCAGCCCGGTGATCCAGCCGAGCGTGCCGAAGCGCCCCGCTCCCCAAGGTGTGATCACGGCCGCTATGAAGAAGCCGCCGCCGGAGACGCCGACCGCGATGCCGAGGAGGGCGAGCCCCTCGGACTCGGTCGTGGACCAGGCGTAGCGGCAGAGCATCAGCAGCATCACCGTGAGGGCGCCGTAGGCGAAGCGCATCAGCGTCATGGCGGTCAGCGCCCAGGCGGCCGGGCGGCGCTCCCCCAGGTGCCGCAGACCGGCGGCCATGCCGCGGACGGTCAGCACCACGGCGTCCAGCACGGAGGGATGGGAGTGTCCGAGGTCCCGGTCGGGGCCCAGCAGGGCGATGGGGAGCCGTAGCGAGGCCAGAGCGGCCCCGAGGTAGATGGCAGCGCCCACGAGGACGACCACGGCGTTGGAGTCGGCGGCCAGCAGCCGTACGGCGAAGGCCAGACCTCCGCCGGCCACGGCCGCCAGGGTGCCGGCGGTGGGAGAGACCGCGTTGGCCATCACCAGCCGGTCGGTGTCCACGACGCGCGGCAGCGAGGCGGAGAGGCCGGCCAGCACGAAGCGGTTCACGGCCGTCACCGAGAGGGCGGAGGCGTAGAAGAGCCAGTCGGGGACGGAGGCGAGGACCAGTCCGGCCGTGCCGCAGGCCAGGAGGGCCCGCAGGAGGTTGCCGTAGAGGAAGACCTGGCGCCTCCGCCAGCGGTCGAGCAGGACTCCGGCGAACGGTCCGATGACCGAGTACGGCAGCAGCAGGACGGCCATCGCCGAGGCGATGGCCGCGGGCGAGGTCTGCTTCTCCGGAGAGAAGACCACGTACGTGGCCAGGGCGACCTGGTACACGCCGTCGGCCGACTGGGAGAGCAGTCGTACGGCGAGCAGGCGGCGGAAATACCTCACGCGCAGGAGTACGCGCAGATCACGTACGACAGGCATGAGGGCAAGGGTCACACACGCGAGGGGTCCCCGGGCACATTGCCCGGGGACCCCTCGCGGAAGATCGGGTGAGGAGCCCGCACAGAGCGGGACACACCGGTCTTGCCTAGCGCTCGACCTCGCCCTTGATGAACTTCTCGACGTTCTCGCGGGCCTCGTCGTCGAAGTACTGGACCGGCGGGGACTTCATGAAGTACGAGGACGCGGAGAGGATCGGGCCACCGATGCCCCGGTCCTTGGCGATCTTCGCGGCGCGCAGGGCGTCGATGATGACACCGGCGGAGTTCGGGGAGTCCCACACCTCGAGCTTGTACTCGAGGTTCAGCGGAACGTCACCGAAGGCACGGCCCTCGAGGCGGACGTAGGCCCACTTGCGGTCGTCGAGCCACGCGACGTAGTCGGACGGGCCGATGTGGACGTTCTTCTCGCCCAGGTCCCGGTCGGGGATCTGGGAGGTGACGGCCTGCGTCTTGGAGATCTTCTTGGACTCCAGGCGCTCGCGCTCGAGCATGTTCTTGAAGTCCATGTTGCCGCCGACGTTCAGCTGCATGGTGCGCTCGAGGATGACACCGCGGTCCTCGAAGAGCTTCGCCATCACGCGGTGCGTGATGGTGGCGCCGACCTGCGACTTGATGTCGTCACCGACGATCGGGACACCGGCCTCGGTGAACTTGTCGGCCCACTCCTTGGTGCCGGCGATGAAGACCGGGAGGGCGTTGACGAAGGCGACCTTGGCGTCGATGGCGCACTGCGCGTAGAACTTCGCGGCGTCCTCGGAACCGACGGGCAGGTAGCAGACGAGGACGTCGACCTCGCGGTCCTTCAGGATCTGGACGACGTCGACCGGCGCCTCGGCGGACTCCTCGATGGTGGCCTTGTAGTACTTGCCGAGACCGTCGAGGGTGTGGCCGCGCTGGACGGTGACGCCCGAGGCGGGCACGTCGCAGATCTTGATGGTGTTGTTCTCGCTGGCGCCGATGGCGTCCGCCAGGTCGAGGCCGACCTTCTTCGCGTCCACGTCGAACGCGGCGACGAACTCGACGTCACGCACGTGGTAGTCGCCGAACTGGACGTGCATCAGGCCGGGGACCTTGGACGCCGGGTCGGCGTCCTTGTAGTACTCGACGCCCTGCACCAGCGAGGCGGCGCAGTTGCCCACGCCGACGATGGCTACGCGAACCGAACCCATTCCGGTTGCTCCCTGTTTGTTCTCGGACGAGGCCTGCACGACGCAGGCCTCACTTTGCAGTGTCGTCGGACGGGCCGGATCGCATCTGATCCTTTCCCGCCCGCTCGCTCTCGATGAGCTCGTTCAGCCAGCGCACTTCGCGCTCCACGGACTCCATGCCGTGACGCTGCAGCTCAAGCGTGTAATCGTCGAGCCGTTCTCGCGTCCTGGCGAGCGAGGCCCGCATCTTCTCCAGCCGTTCTTCAAGCCGGCTGCGGCGGCCTTCGAGGACCCGCATGCGGACTTCCCGCTCGGTCTGGCCGAAGAAGGCGAAGCGGGCGGCGAAGGACTCGTCTTCCCAGGTGTCGGGGCCGGTATGGGAGAGCAGCTCCTCGAAGTGCTCCTTACCTTCCGCCGTCAACCGGTAGACGATCTTGGCGCGGCGCCCTGCGAGTGAAGCGGCGAGAGCGTCTTCCGGGGCGCTGCCCGGCTCTTCGATCAACCAGCCGTTTGCGACCAGCGTCTTGAGGCAGGGGTAGAGCGTCCCGTAGCTGAACGCCCGGAACACCCCCAGCGAGGTATTGAGCCGTTTGCGCAGCTCATAGCCG
Organism: Streptomyces sp. NPDC101132; assembly: GCF_044759225.1. Lineage (NCBI taxonomy): Bacteria > Bacillati > Actinomycetota > Actinomycetes > Kitasatosporales > Streptomycetaceae > Streptomyces > Streptomyces sp. NPDC101132. The sequence goes on along the minus strand of NZ_JBIVYX010000011.1, from coordinate 229,922 downwards.
TGCATGGGGGATTCGCGCAGCAGACCGAGGACGGCGAACTCAAGGATGCCGGAGCGCCTGCTCACCCGCCGATGCCTCCTCTGCCCCTAGTCCCTTATGCCGAGCTGATGTATCGGCTCGATACATCCAGACGATAGAACTGGGCGTCGCACTCGGCAAGGGGAGACATGGTGACCGGCGTCACATCATCAATTCGTTGGGGGCAAGTTGCCTGATTTGGGGTGAACTTCGGCACTGCGAGGGTTTTGACCGTGCGTAGTCTGTGCGCCATGACTCCGGTGGAACCGGAATTCACCTGCCGCTTCCAGGCGCACTCGCCTGTCCGAGGAGTAGTCGTTCGATGAGCGAGCACCGTCGCAAACCCCCGCAGCCGCAGGGCGGGGGACGCGCCGCCAACCGGCGGGCCGCCCAGCAGGGCTCCGGCCGCCGCGCCGCGACCGGGCGGGACGTGCCCACCGCGTCGCCCTCAGGTCCCTACGGGCAGCAGTCGTACGGACAGGATCCGTACGGCCGCCCTCCGCACGGGCAGGAGCCCGCGTACGGCGGCCGCGCCGAGGCCCGCCGGGCCGCGCAGCGCGGAAGTGGAAGCCGCAGGCGGGCGCCGGAGCAGGGCGCCGGGCGCGGCCGTACCCCGGACAAGCGGTTCATCAACTACCCCCGCTCCGACAAGGACGGCTGGAAGCGCTTCGTCCCGTCCTGGAAGCTGGTGGGCGGTACCGCGCTCGGCTTCTTCGCGGCCATGACCGCTGCCACGGGCATTGCGCTGGCCATGGTCGGCGAGCCCGACGTGAACGACCTGGCTGTCGCCGAGAACAACGTCTACTACTGGGCCGACGGCACCCAGATGGCCGCCGTCGGCGGCGAGCGCAACCGGCAGATCGTCCCGTACGAGAAGATCCCGAAGGAGATGCGGGACGCGGTCATCGCGGCCGAGAACGAGTCCTTCGACACCGACCACGGCGTCGACCCGATGGGCATCGCCCGTGCCGTGTGGAACATGGCCAAGGGCGGCTCGACCCAGGGCGGCTCGACTATCACCCAGCAGTACGTGAAGAACACCTTCCTCGACGCGGACCAGACGCTCACGCGCAAGGCCCACGAGCTGCTGATCTCGGTGAAGCTGGGCTACACCGGCGACAAGAACAAGGTCATGGCGGGGTACCTCAACACCGCCTACTTCGGGCGGGGCGCCTACGGCCTCCAGGCCGCCGCACAGGCGTACTTCAAGAAGAACGCCGAGCAGCTCGACCCCTCCGAGTGCGCCTTCCTCGCCCAGATGCTCAAGGGTCCCAACCTCTACAACCCGGACGGCGGCATCGGCGCCGCGGCCACCCCGAAGGCCAACACCGACCGCGCCAAGCGCCGCTGGGAGTGGGTGCTGGACCGGGAGGTGGAGGTCGGCCGGATGACGCAGGAGGAGCGCAACAAGTACCGGACCTTCCCCAAGATCCAGCCCCCCGCGGAGGCCCTGTCCCTCAGGGGCCAGACCGGCTACCTGGTCGAGATCGCCAAGCAGTACGTGCTCAAGAAGTCGGGCATGACGATCAACCAGCTCGACCACGGCGGCTACCAGATCCACACGACCTTCGACAAGAAGAAGGTCGACGCCCTCGCCAAGGCCGTGGACCAGACCCGCGAGGAGTTCCTGGACGAGAAGGAGCGCCCCGAGACGGACAAGTACGTCCAGTTCGGTGCGGCCTCGGTCGACCCCAAGAACGGTGCGATCGTCGCCATATACGGCGGCGCCGGCATGGACAAGAAGCACTTCACGAACAACGCCAACACCTCCGGTGTCCCGGTCGGCTCGACCTGGAAGCCGTACGTGCTGGCCGCGGCCATGGAGTACGGCACCCAGAACACCGACGGCGAGGGCCTCTCCCCGGAGAGCAAGTACAACGGCAACGACCTGATCGTCATCAAGAACCGCGACGGCGACCCGGTCATGGGCAGCAACGGCCGTCCGTTCCGGCAGAAGAACGAGAGCCCGACCCGCTACGGCATGGTCACGCTCGACGAGGCCATGCAGAAGTCGATCAACACGCCGTTCGTGCAGCTCGGCTTCGACGTCGGCCACAGCAAGGTCCGCGAGGTCGCCGAGTCCACCGGCATCCTCGAGGAGTCGATGAACCCGAACAACGACGCCTCGTTCATGCTCGGCACCTCGACCCCGAGCGCGATCCGCATGGCCGACTCGTACGCCACCTTCGCCGCGTCCGGCACGCACCACGAGCCCTACTCCGTCACCAAGGTGGAGACCAAGGACGGCCCCCTGGAGGGCTTCGAGAAGCCCGCGGCCAAGCGCGCCATGGACAACTCCGTCGCGGACAACATCACCAAGGTGCTCGAGAACGTGGTGAAGCAGGGCACCGGTACCAAGGTCAAGAAGCTGGGCCGGCCGGCCGCCGGCAAGACCGGCACCACCGACAAGAACAAGTCGGCCTGGTTCGTCGGCTACACCCCGCAGCTGTCCACGGCCGTGACGCTCTTCCGTACCGACCCCACCAGCGAGGACAAGGAGCTGATGTCGATGAACGGCACCGGCGGCGTCTCCTCGATCCACGGTGGTGACATCCCGGCCGAGATCTGGACCACGTACATGAAGGCGGCCCTGAAGGGCCAGCCCGAGCTGGACTTCCCCGAGGCCGAGGACATCGGCGTCGAGGCCGACGGCGACGGCGGTCCCACGCCGTCGCCGACCCCCTCGATGACCGTCTCCGAGTCCCCCTCGCCGGAGCCGAGCGAGTCCCCCTCGCCCACCGCGACCCGCACCCGCAAGCCCGGCAAGCCCACCTGTGGCCCGCAGGACTGGAACTGCGGTGAGGACGGCGGCACCGACTCCGGCACCACCGAGGGCAACGACGGCGGCGGGGACGGCGACCCCTCCGGCTTCCCGAGCCCGACGTTCAGCAAGCCGAGTGGCGGACGGAACGGCGGAGGGAACAACGGCGGCCTCCTCGGCGGTACGGACAACTAGTCCCCCGCCGCCGGCAGCCGGCACGGCGCAACACGTACGAGGGCCGTCGCACCACCCGGTGCGACGGCCCTCGGCGTTCCGAAGCCGGTACGGCAGGATGAGCGCATGACGAAGGTGCACGAGGACCGCCCCGTACTGCCCACCCAGCAGGACGAGGTCGCCGCCGCCGGCAGCGTGCTGTTCGGCGGCCCGCTGGGACGCCGCGCGCTGCTCGGCGGCCATTGGCTCACCCCGGTCCGCGTCATCGCGCTCGTGACCATCGGGATGTTCGCGCTGGGCATGGTCCAGAAGGTGCCCTGCTACGACTGGGCGTGGTTCCGCGGGGCCACGGCGCAGTACACCCACGCCTGCTACTCGGACATCCCGCACCTCTACGTGGCGCGCGGCTTCTCCGACGGCCTCACCCCGTACTTCGACCGGCTCGCCGGCGACATGCAGTACCTGGAGTACCCGGTGCTCACGGGTCTGTTCATGGAGGTCGCCTCCTGGCTGACCCCCGGCAGCGGCTCCATGCAGCACCGCGAGCAGATCTACTGGATGGTCAACGCGGGCATGCTGATGGCCTGCGCCGTCGTCATCGCCGTCTGCGTGGCGCGCACCCACCGGCGCCGGCCCTGGGACGGCCTGCTGGTGGCCCTGGCCCCCGCCTTCATGCTCACGGCGACGATCAACTGGGACCTGCTCGCCCTGGCCCTCACGGCCGCCGCGATGCTGATGTGGTCCCGGAGCCGGGCGCTGGCCGCCGGAGTCCTGATCGGCCTGGCGACCGCCGCGAAGCTGTACCCCGTCCTGCTCCTCGGCCCGCTGTTCCTGCTCTGCTGGCGGACCGGGAAGTGGCGCGAGTTCGGCCGGACCGCCCTCGGCGCGGCCACGGCGTGGCTGCTGGTCAACGTGCCCGTGATGATGCTGGCACCGGAGGGGTGGAAGAAGTTCTACACCTTCAGCCAGGAGCGTCCGGTCGACTTCGGCTCGCTCTGGCTGATCATCTCGCAGCGCACCGGGAACCCGCTGGAGGACGTGAACACGTACGCCACGCTGCTCATGCTGGGCCTGTGCGGTGCGATCGGCCTGCTCACGCTGACCGCGCCGCGCCGTCCGCGCTTCGCCCAGCTGGCCTTCCTGGTCGTCGCCGCCTTCATCCTGACCAACAAGGTGTACTCGCCGCAGTACGTGCTCTGGCTGGTCCCGCTCGCGGCGCTGGCCCGGCCGCGCTGGCGCGACTTCCTCGTCTGGCAGGCCGGCGAGGTCCTCTACTTCCTGGGCATCTGGTTCTACCTGGCGGGCACGACCGGTGGCGAAGGGGCGAAGGGGCTGCCGCTGGAGGGCTACCACCTGGCCATCGCCGCCCATCTGCTCGCGACGCTCTACCTCTGCGCCGTCGTCGTGCGCGACATCCTGCTGCCCGAGCGGGACGTCGTACGCCGGGACGGCTCCGACGACCCCTCCGGGGGCGTGCTGGACGGGGCACCGGACGTGTTCGTGCTCGGACACGCCGCGAGGGCGCCGCACGACGCGGCGCCCTCGGAGGGACAGCGGGTGGACTGGGGGGCCTCCGTACGCGACTGACGTACGGCGGGCCCGCCCGCCCGGGTCAGCGGTCGACCAGCCGGTCCGGCTGCGTGGTGGTGTGCCGGAGGTGGGCCACCAGCTCGTCGCCCACCGTCGGCTCCGTGGCGTCGGAGGGCACGAAGAGGATCGAGACCTGCATGTGCGGGGGCTCGGCGAACCAGCGCTGCTTGCCGGCCCAGACGAAAGGCGAAAGGTTCCGGTTGACGGTCGCGAGGCCGGCCCGGGCGACGCCCTTGGCCCGGGGCATCACGCCGTGCAGGGCCTTGGGGGCCTCCAGGCCCACGCCGTGCGACGTGCCGCCGGCCACGACGACCAGCCAGCCGTCCGAGGCGGCCTTCTGCTGCCGGTAGCCGAAGCGGTCGCCCTTCGAGACCCGCGTGACGTCGAGGACCGCGCCGCGGTACTCGGTCGCGTCGTGGTCGCCCAGCCAGAGCCGGGTGCCGATGCGGGCCCGGAAGCGGGTCTGCGGGAACTGCTGCTGGAGCCTGACCAGCTCCTCCGCCCGCAGGTGGCTGACGAACATGGTGTGCAGCGGCAGCCGGGCCGCGCGCAGCCGGTCCATCCAGCCGATGACCTCCTCGACGGCGTCGGAGCCGTCGGGGCGGTCGAGCGGCAGGTGGAGGGCGAAGCCCTCCAGACGGACGTCCTCGATGGCGGCCGCGAGCTGGCCCAGCTCGTGCTCGGCGACGCCGTGCCGCTTCATCGAGCTCATGCACTCGATCACCACGCGGACGCCCACCAGGGCGCGGACGCCGTCCACGGAGGACACCGAACGGATCACCCGGTCCGGCAGCGGCACCGGCTCCTCGCCCCGCCGGAACGGGGTGAGGACCAGCAGGTCGCCGCTGAACATGTCCTTGATCGAAGCGGCCTCGTACGTCGTGCCGACCGCCAGGACGTCGGCGCCCAGCCGCGTCGCCTCCTCGGCGAGCCGCTCGTGACCGAACCCGTAGCCGTTGCCCTTGCAGACGGGGATCAGTCCGGGGAACTGGTCCAGCACCTGCTTGTGGTGCGCACGCCAGCGCGCGGTGTCGACGTAGAGCGTGAGCGCCATGCCCGACCGGAACCTTTCTCGAGTGTGTGAGGGGTGGGGTGCTGTGGTCAGCGCCGCGACATGTAGATGTCGAGGGCCTTGTGCAGCAGCTTGTTGAGCGGGAAGTCCCACTCGCCGACGTACTCGACGGCCTCGCCGCCCGTGCCGACCTTGAACTGGATCAGGCCGAAGAGGTGGTCGTTCTCGTCGAGGGAGTCGCTGATGCCGCGCAGGTCGTAGACGCTCGCGCCCAGGGCGTAGGCGTCGCGCAGCATGCGCCACTGCATCGCGTTCGAGGGGCGGACCTCGCGCTTGTGGTTGGCGGACGCGCCGTACGAGTACCAGACGTGCTGGCCCACCGTCAGCATGGTGGCGGCGGCGACCGCTTCGCCCTCGTGCTTGGCGAGGTAGAGCCGCATCCGGTTCGGGTCCTCGGAGTTGAGGGCCGTCCACTGGCGCTGGAAGTAGCTGAGCGGGCGGGGGCGGAACTTGTCGCGCTCCGCCGTGATCTCGTACAGGCGCTGCCACTCCGGCAGGTCGTCGTAGCCGCCCTGGACGACCTCGACGCCGGCCTTCTCGGCCTTCTTGATGTTGCGGCGCCAGAGCTGGTTGAAGCCCTTGAGGACGTCGTCGAGCGAGCGGTTGGCCAGCGGCACCTGGAAGACGTACCGGGGCTGGACGTCGCCGAAACCGGCGCCGCCGTCCTCACCCTGCTGCCAGCCCATCCGGCGCAGCTTGTCGGACACCTCGAAGGCTCGCGGCTCGATGTGCGTGGCCTCGACGTCACGCAGGCGCTTGACCTCGGGGTCCTGGATGCCCGACTTGATCGCGGCCGCGTTCCAGCGGCGGATGACGACCGGCGGGCCCATCTTCACCGTGAAGGCGCCCTGCTGCTTGAGGTGGGCCAGCATCGGCTGGAGCCACTCGTCCAGATTGGGGGCGTACCAGTTGATGACGGGGCCCTCGGGGAGGTACGCGAGGTAGCGCTTCACCTTGGGCAGCTGGCGGTACAACACGAGGGCCACGCCCACGAGTTCGCCGCTCTTGTCGAACCAACCGAGGTTCTCCGAACGCCACTCGTTCTTCACGTCGGCCCACGCCGGGACCTGGCAGTGGCTCGCCGAGGGCAGGCTCTGGATGTAAGCCAGATGCTGCTCTCGGCTGATGGTCCTCAGGGACAGGCTCATGCGGGGCGTCTCCTCCGGCGGCTTCGCTGGTATGGCGCGAAGCCTACTGCGACAAGGGCGCCACCCATCTGGGGGACGTCCCGTGCACGTGTCCGGCCGTCCGGTGGCGCCCCGCCGCGGAGGAGCCCCGGTCAGCCCATGAGGCCGCCGAAAAGGCCGCCGTGCGCCATGCCGAGGCCGAAGCCGATCGCGGACGCACCCAGCCCGAGAACCATGCCGAAGCGCTCGCGTGTCGTCTCGGAGATGAACTGTCCGTACGCGCCCGTCACGATGCCGATCAGGCCGGCCCACGAACTCAGCAGGTGCAGGTTGTGGAAGAACGCGGTGACGAACGCCACGGCGCCGAGCACCAGCGTGATCGCGAGAAGGGTGTCCTGGAGCGGGTGCGGCTTGCCGTCGGTCGCGAAGAGGGAGATCTGGGACTGGGGTCGCATTGCCTGTGCCATGGGGGCACCTCCCGGCGATGGAGAGTGGTGCCGCGGGGCCGCCCGGCCGTCTGCCGGGCATAGCACCGCGCACACCCGTTGTGTACAGATTGTGGCCCCTCGCTGCCGGATTTCAACCGGAAGGAGGTGAGCAGGTACTCTGTACGGTCTGCGCGGTGTCTGCTCTCAGGCCATTCGGTCCTGGGGACGCCGCGCGGCACGCATCACGACCCTCCTGCCACGGAACGACCGTGGCCGCTGAGTCCAAAGGAGGTGGGTTCCACATGCGTCACTACGAGGTGATGGTCATCCTCGACCCCGATCTCGAGGAGCGCGCTGTCTCCCCGCTGATCGAGAACTTCCTCTCCGTCGTCCGTGAGGGCAACGGAAAGGTGGAGAAGGTCGACACCTGGGGCCGTCGTCGTCTCGCTTACGAGATCAAGAAGAAGCCCGAGGGCATCTACTCGGTCATCGACCTGCAGGCCGAGCCTGCGGTCGTCAAGGAGCTCGACCGCCAGATGAACCTGAACGAGTCGGTCCTCCGGACCAAGGTCCTCCGCCCCGAGACCCACTGAGCTTCCGCTCAGAGGTAATCGGGTTCGAGTAGCACAAGCAGCCAGCAGCAATCCCCGCCGAGAGGTTCATCCATGGCAGGCGAGACCGTCATCACGGTCGTCGGCAATCTCGTCGACGACCCCGAGCTGCGCTTCACCCCGTCCGGGGCGGCAGTCGCGAAGTTCCGTGTCGCGTCCACCCCCCGCACCTTTGACCGCCAGACCAACGAGTGGAAGGACGGCGAGAGCCTGTTCCTGACCTGCTCGGTGTGGCGGCAGGCGGCCGAGAACGTCGCCGAGTCGCTTCAGCGCGGCATGCGCGTCGTCGTGCAGGGCCGGCTGAGGCAGCGGTCGTACGAGGACCGCGAGGGTGTCAAGCGCACGGTCTTCGAGCTGGACGTCGAGGAAGTCGGCCCCAGCCTGCGCAACGCCACGGCCAAGGTCACCAAGACCGCCGGCCGTGGTGGTCAGGGTGGCTACGGCGGTGGCGGCCAGCAGGGCGGCGGCGGTGGCGGCGGCTGGGGCGGAGCCCCCAGCGGCGGTCCGCAGGGCGGCGGAGCTCCCTCCGACGACCCGTGGGCGTCCAGCGCGCCGGCCGGTGGCCAGCAGGGCGGCGGCGGTGGCGGCTGGGGCGGCAGCTCCGGCGGCAACGGCGGTGGCTACTCGGACGAGCCGCCCTTCTAGGGCAGCCCGTACCCAAACTTCTTGATCACACAGGAGAAACACCATGGCGAAGCCGCCTGTGCGCAAGCCTAAGAAGAAGGTCTGCGCGTTCTGCAAGGACAAGACCGCGTACGTGGACTACAAGGACACGAACATGCTGCGGAAGTTCATTTCCGACCGCGGCAAGATCCGTGCCCGTCGCGTGACCGGCAACTGCACGCAGCACCAGCGTGACGTCGCCACGGCCGTCAAGAACAGCCGTGAGATGGCGCTGCTGCCCTACACGTCCACCGCGCGATAAGGGAAGGGTGACCAACCAATGAAGATCATCCTGACCCACGAGGTCTCTGGCCTCGGCACCGCCGGCGATGTCGTCGACGTCAAGGACGGCTACGCTCGCAACTACCTGGTCCCGCGTGGCTTCGCCATCCGCTGGACCAAGGGCGGCGAGAAGGACGTGGCGCAGATCCGCCGCGCCCGCAAGATCCACGAGATCGCGACCATCGAGCAGGCCAACGAGGTCAAGGCCCAGCTCGAGGGTCTGAAGGTCCGCCTGGCCACCCGCTCGGGTGACGCCGGTCGCCTCTTCGGTTCCGTCACCCCGGCCGACATCGCCACGGCGATCGAGTCCTCCGGTGGCCCGAAGGTCGACAAGCGCCGCGTCGAGCTGGGCTCGCCGATCAAGACCCTGGGTGCGCACCAGGTCTCCGTGCGTCTGCACGCCGAGGTTGTCGCGCAGCTCGGTGTCGAGGTCGTCGCCGCCTAAGTGCCGCGCACGAAGGGCCGCACCCTCCGGGGTGCGGCCCTTCGTCGTTTCACGTGAAACATCGCCCGTCGGTGTCCGCCCGTCCTCCGTTTCACGTGAAACATCCGAACCGGCGGACAGCGGGACGCCGGGGAGGGCGGCCGTGACCGGCCTCAGCGGGTGGCGCCGGTGACCAACCAGCGGCCCGACCGGGCGCGCAGCTGGAGGGTCGCCATCCTCACCAGCATCATCAGCGTCATGGCCCACCACAGTGCTGTGAGGCCGCCGCCGAGGGCGGGCACGAGCAGCGCGGCCGGGGTGAACACGGCCAGGGTCAGCAGCATGGCCCAGGCCAGGTAGGTGCCGTCCCCCGCGCCCATCAGCACACCGTCGAGAACGAACACGATGCCCGAGACGGGCTGTGAGACGGCGACCACCAGGAGGGCGGGCAGCAGGGCGCTCTCGACACGGGGATCGCTGGTGAACAGCGGGATGAAGAGCGGGCGGGCGACGACGACCAGCAGGCCGAGGACCACGCCCGAGACGATCCCCCATTGCACCATCCGACGGCACACCGCCTTGGCGCCCGTGGTGTCGCCGGCTCCGAGGTAGCGGCCGATGATGGCCTGTCCCGCGATGGCGATGGCGTCGAGGGCGAAGGCGAGCAGGCTCCACAGGGACAGCAGGATCTGGTGGGCCGCGATCTCGGCGTCACCCAGCCGTGCCGCCACCATGGTCGCGATCACCAATACGGCCCGCAGGGAGAGCGTGCGGACCAGGAGGGGCGCGCCGGCCTGCGCACAGGCCCGGATGCCGGCCGGATCGGGGCGCAGCGAGGCGCCGTGGCGCCGGGCGCCGCGCACGACCACGACGAGGTAGGCGACGGCCATGCCGCACTGGGCGATCACGGTGCCCCAGGCGGAGCCCGCGATGCCCAGTCCGGCACCATAGACGAGGCCCACGTTCAGGGCGGCGTTGGCTGCGAACCCGCCGATGGCGACGTACAGGGGCGTACGGGTGTCCTGGAGGCCGCGCAGCACCCCGGTGGCGGCCAGCACCACGAGCATGGCCGGGATGCCGAGGGCGGAGATCCTCAGGTAGGTCACGCCGTACGGCGCCGCGGTGTCGGAGGCACCGAGCAGACCGATCAGCCAGGGTGCCGTGGGCAGGACCACGGCGATGACCGCGGCTCCGAGCAGCAGGGCGAGCCAGATGCCGTCCATGCCCTGGCGGATCGCCGCGCCGAGATCGCCGGCACCGACGCGTCGGGCGACGGCCGCGGTGGTCGCGTACGCGAGGAAGACGAAGACGCTGACGGCTGTGGTGAGGAGCGCCGCAGCCACGCCGAGGCCCGCCAGCTGGGACGTCCCGAGGTGGCCCACGATGGCGCTGTCGGCCATCACGAAGAGCGGCTCGGCGACGAGCGCGCCGAAGGCCGGGAGGGCGAGCGCGAGGATCTCGCGGTCGTGCCGCCGGGGCCTTGCCTCGGGTGCTGGGGGCGCTTGTGTCATGTGCTCAATCTAATCTTCCACAGGTAATAGACGCAATGGCCAAGTGACCATTACTTCAGGGTGTCGTGCGACACTCCTCGTGCGCCGTTCGCGCCGATCTTGAAACCCTCGCCAAACTTTTTGTCCCCCACAGGCGCCGTGTGGGGAAAGTCCAGGTCAGGTGGGGTGCGATGGGATCCGGTATGAGTTTGTCCACAGTGCCGTCCCCCGGTCCGTACACAGGATCCGGAGAGTTACCCACAGACTTGGCGCGCTCATCCACACAGCCTGTGGATAACCAGATTGGCTGACGGTGCCCGCGGGCCTACCGTTGTCCGTCGTCCCGCCTCTCTTCCGGTACCTGCCGGCCGGGGCCCACCCCCCGCCGGAAGCCGGGGAGAGTGCCCCGGAGGAGCGCGATTCGGACGCCTGAAATGTCAGAGCCGTGTCGTAGAAAGAGTGACACGGCGAGGTCCGCGCGGCGGACGGGAGGAGACGGCCCGGTGAGCATTCCCGAGCCCATGGACGACCCCTGGGCCGACAGCGGACCCAGCGACGTTCTCCCGGTCTCCCGGCCCCGCCGGGCCAACGGCGCGCGCCGTGGCGAGGAGCAGCACGAGCGCGGCCGTGAGGGCGGCTCCTGGGACGGCGGCGGTGGCGGCTTCGAGCGCGTGCCCCCGCAGGACCTCGACGCCGAGCAGTCCGTGCTCGGCGGCATGCTGCTGTCCAAGGACGCCATCGCCGACGTGGTCGAGGTCCTCAAGGGCCACGACTTCTACCGGCCGTCGCACGAGACGATCTACCAGGCGATCCTGGACCTCTACGCCAAGGGCGAGCCCGCCGACCCGATCACCGTCGGCGCCGAGCTCACCAAGCGCGGCGAGATCACCAAGGTCGGCGGCGCGGCCTACCTGCACACCCTCGTGCAGTCGGTGCCCACCGCGGCCAACGCCGAGTACTACGCCGAGATCGTCCACGAACGGGCGGTGCTGCGCCGGCTGGTGGCCGCCGGCACCAAGATCACGCAGATGGGCTACGCGGCCGACGGCGACGTCGACGAGATCGTCAACAGCGCCCAGGCCGAGATCTACGCCGTCACCGAGCAGCGCACCTCCGAGGACTACCTTCCGCTCGGCGACATCATGGAGGGCGCCCTCGACGAGATCGAGGCGATCGGCTCCCGCAGCGGACAGATGTCCGGTGTGCCGACCGGCTTCACCGACCTCGACTCCCTGACCAACGGCCTCCACCCCGGCCAGATGATCGTCATCGCGGCCCGCCCCGCGATGGGCAAGTCCACCCTGGCGCTCGACTTCGCCAGGGCCTGTTCGATCAAGAACAACATGCCCAGCGTGATCTTCTCCCTCGAAATGGGCCGCAACGAGATCGCGATGCGCCTGCTGTCCGCGGAGGCCCGGGTCGCGCTGCACCACATGCGTTCCGGCACGATGACCGACGACGACTGGACCCGGCTCGCCCGCCGGATGCCCGACGTCTCCGCCGCGCCCCTCTACATCGACGACTCCCCCAACCTGTCGATGATGGAGATCCGCGCCAAGTGCCGCCGCCTGAAGCAGCGCAACGACCTCCAGCTCGTCGTCATCGACTACCTCCAGCTGATGCAGTCCGGGGGCGCGCGGCGCCCCGAGAGCCGCCAGCAGGAGGTCTCGGACATGTCGCGAAACCTCAAGCTGCTCGCGAAGGAGCTCGAGGTCCCGGTGATCGCGCTCTCGCAGCTGAACCGTGGTCCCGAGCAGCGCACCGACAAGAAGCCGATGGTCTCCGACCTGCGTGAGTCGGGATCCATCGAGCAGGACGCCGACATGGTCATCCTGCTGCACCGCGAGGACGCCTACGAGAAGGAGTCGCCCCGCGCGGGCGAGGCCGACCTGATCGTCGCCAAGCACCGAAACGGTCCGACGGCGACGATCACCGTGGCCTTCCAGGGCCACTACTCCCGCTTCGTCGACATGGCCAACACCTGACCCGACCCGCCCCAGGGTCGCGGTCTTCGTGGTCTCCGGCTCCGCCGGGGCGCGGTTCCTCAGTCCTTGGCGGGGACGTCCAGGGCGGTCCCGTACAGGCGCGAGACCCGGAGCAGGATGGTCACGCGCCGGTCCGGCAGCGGCTGCTCGCCGGGGGCCGCCCCGTCGGCCGGATCCGCGATCTCCGCCTCTCCCTCCGCTACGGCGAACGACCAGACGTCCGGGCCGCTGACGTGCAGTGCGGCGTGCGGATCGCGGCGCAACTGGCGGACCTTGAGGCGGTCGGCGGTGGAGGAGACCCTCAGGACGCGCTCCTCGGCGTTCCAGTCGTAGAGGACGGTCGACAGGTGCGGGTGGCCGGTGCTCCTGACGCTCGCGAGGACGCCGAACTGCTGCCGGCCCAACAGCCGGGAGAGCTCCTGGTCGGTGAGCACCCGAGGGGCCGGGCCGTCGTTCCGGGTGGTGCCGGTGGTGGTGCCGGTGGTGGTCCCCGTGGCGGTCTGCTCGCTCATGTCGGTCAGCCTCTCGTTGCCCGTCGTCGCAATAAAGGGGACCGTAGCAGATAGTTTCGTTGCAGACTATCTATTTCGGCTCCACCCCGTCCGGGGGCCGCCGTCGCCGCTCAGCTCCTCGTCCCGTACCTGGTCAGGACCACGCCGCCGGCAACCGTCCGCGTCTCCAGCAGGTCCAGGTTCATCCATGCGTCCAGCGCGGGGAAGAACGGCGTGCCGCCGCCCACCAGGACCGGGTGGGTGGCAATCACGTACTCGTCGATCAGCCCGGCGCGCATGACCGACCCGGCGAGCGTCGCGCCGCCGATGGTCATCGGGGCGCCGTCCCCCGCCTTGAGCCGGGTGATCTCGGCGATCGCGTCGCCGGTGACCAGGCGGGCGTTCCAGCCGACCTCGCGGAGCGTCGAGGAGAACACCACCTTCGGGGTGTCCCGCCAGTTCCGCGCGAACTCGATCTCGTCCGGGGTGGCACCGGGCTGCCGGTCGCCGGTCGGCCAGTACGCGCTCATCGTCTCCCACAGCTTGCGCCCGTACAGCGTCAGGCCGCTCGCCAGCTCGTGGTCGAGCCACCACCGGAACAGCTCGTTGCTCGGCGGTCCGCTCCAGCCGATGTCGTCGCCGGCAGCGGCGATGTAGCCGTCCAGGGTCAGGTTCATGCCGTAGATCAGTTTCCGCATGGTCCGGCCTTCCGTCCGTGGGTTCCCGGCGTACGGACCAGCGTGGTGCATGCGGCCGCACCCCGTCCCCTCAACGGGACGGCGTGTCCTTGAGCGAGTCCGCGTACAGGGCGACGGCGACGCCGACCACGACGTAGGCGATGTTCACGTAGGGCTCGTAGCCGGCCGGGCTGAGGTACCGGAGGAAGCCGAAGAGGCGGAAGCCGCCGAACCACTCGTGGACCAGCCCGCTGATGCCGCCGGCGATGAGGACGAAGGCGAGGAAACCGAGGATCTTCTTCATGTCCCCGACGCTAGGGAGCCCCGCCGGATGCCGGTATCGGGCGGTGGGTGACGCCGGTGCGACCAAAGTGCCTGCGGGCCGCCGGGCTGTCGTCCGAAGGTATCGGCCTCGCCCCTGGGGCGGCCCACGCCTCCGGGGGCGGCCTAGATTGCCGGCATGACCCGTCCCACCGCCCGAGACCGTCTGGCCGACCTCGGCTTCGTCATCTTCGCTGCGGTCTTCTCCCTGGTCACGGCGGAGGAGGCGCTGGCCGGCCGGGAACTCTCCGAGCAGGCGTTGTTCCACGACTCGCTGGTCGGAGGTCTCGCCTGCGCGGCGCTGTTCCTGCGCCGCAGCCGCCCGGTCCCGCTGGCCGTCGCACTCCTCGTCGCCGGCATGTTCTCGCACTTCGTCACGGGGCCCGCCCTGGTGGCCGTGTTCACCGTCGCGGCGACGCAGCCGCTGCGGGTCACGCGCTGGGTCGCCGCCGTCGCGGTCGCCCCGCTGCCGGTGTTCCTGATCCGGCGGCCTGACGCCCCCCTGCCCGTCTTCACCTCCGGCGTGGTCTACTTCGCGCTGGTCGCCGCCGCCTGCGGCTGGGGACTGTACGTACGCTCCCGGCGCGGCCTGATCACCGAACTGCGGGACCGCGCCGAGCGCGCAGAGGCGGAGGCGCAGCGCACCGCGCGCGAGTCCATCGCCCGTGAGATGCACGACGTGCTGGCCCACCGGCTGTCCCTGCTGAGCGTCCACGCGGGGGCACTGGAATACAACGCCGGTGCGTCGCCGGACGAGGTGCGCCGGGCCGCCGGAGTCATCCGGGACAGCGCCCACCAGGCGGTGGAGGACCTGCGCGAGATCATCGGCGTCCTGCGGGCCCCGGCGGGTGCGGACGCGGGTGAGCGCCCCCAGCCCACGCTGGCCGACCTGCCGCGGCTCGCCGCCGAATCCCGTGAGGCCGGCGCGTCCGTCGGACTGGACCTGGCGGTGGACGACGCCGGCGAGGTCCCCGCGCCGACCGGCCGCACCGCGTACCGGATCGTCCAGGAGGGCCTCACCAACGCCCGCAAGCACGCACCGGATTCCCGGGTCGGCGTGCGGGTCGGCGGGGCCCCCGGCACCGGACTGGAAGTGGAGGTGCGCAACCCCTTGGGCGCGGCCGGCCGGGAGCGGGCCATCCCGGGGACGGGACACGGCCTCGTCGGGCTGGCCGAGCGCGTGCGGCTGGCGGGCGGCCGGCTGGAACACGGCACGGAGGGCAGCGAGTTCCGGCTGTACGCGTGGCTACCGTGGAACCCGCCCCGTACGCAGCCCACCCCTGGAGTCCCCTCGTGACCGAGCCGTCGGCGATCCGCGTCCTCCTCGTCGACGACGATCCGCTGGTGCGCTCGGGCCTGCGCCTGATGCTCGGCGGCGCGTCCGACATCCAGGTGGTCGCGGAAGCGGCCGACGGGGCCGAGGTGGCCGCGCTGGTGGACGCGCAGGCCCCCGACGTGGTGCTGATGGACATCCGGATGCCCGGGGTGGACGGGCTCGCCGCCACGGAGGCGCTGCGCGCCCGGCCCCGGCCGCCGGAGGTGATCGTCCTGACCACCTTCAACACCGACGAGCACGTGCTGCGCGCCTTGCGCGCGGGAGCCGCAGGCTTCGTCCTCAAGCACACCCCGCCCGCGCAGATCGTCGATGCGGTCCGCCGCGTGGCCGCGGGGGAGCCGGTCCTCTCCCCGGCCGTCACGCAGCAGTTGATCGCCCAGGTCGCGGGCCGCTCCGGGCAGCCGGGACGCGCGGCCCGGGCCCGTGAGCAGCTCGCCGGACTGGGCGCCAGGGAGCGGGAGGTGGCGGTCGCGGTCGGTACGGGGAAGACCAACGCCGAAATCGCCGCGGAGCTGTACATGAGCCTGCCGACCGTCAAGACCAACATCTCCCGGATCATGGCGAAGCTGGGTCTCGGCAACCGCGTCCAGATCGCCCTCCTCGTGCACGACGCCGAGGAGGTCTGATGCGAAGCTCGGGGGCATGACTTCCGTACCTGAAGAGCTGCTGCCCACGACCCGGCGCGCCCTGCTGCACCGGATCGCCGTCGCCCAGGCCGAGGGGCGGGCGCCCTCGCTCGTCGCCGCCGTCGTCCGGGGCGGCGCGACCGTGTGGGAGGGGGCCAGGTCGTGCGTCGAGGACCACGCCCCGGACGGCGGGGTGCAGTACCGGATCGGCTCGATCAGCAAGACCTTCACCGCCGTGCTGGTGCTGCGGCTCCGCGACGAGGGGCTGCTCGACCTGTCGGACCCGCTGGAGAAGCACCTGCCGGGTACGGGGGCGGGCGAGGTGACCATCGGTCAGCTGCTCTGCCACGCGGGCGGCCTGGCGGCCGAGACGCCCGGACCGTGGTGGGAGCGCTCGCCGGGATCGCTGCGGCCGGAACTGGCCGACGTACTGGGGGGAGACCCGTTCAAGCACGCCCCGGGGCGACGGCACCACTACTCCAACCCGGGGTACACGCTCCTGGGCGCGCTGGTCGCCGCGGTGCGGGGGCGGACGTGGGAGGAGGTGCTGCGGGCCGAGGTGCTGGAGCCGCTGGGCCTGAGCCGTACGAGCGCGCTGCCCGAGGCCCCGCACGCGGGCGGCTGGGCCGTGCACCCGTGGGCCGACGTGATGCTGCCCGAGCCGCTGGAGGACCTCGGTCTGATGGCGCCGGCCGGGGCGCTGTGGTCGACCACCGAGGACCTGGCGCGGTTCGCCGCCTTCCTGCTCAGGGGCGACGACCGGGTGCTGGGTGCCGAGACGGTACGGGAGATGCGGGTGGCCCTGTCGCCGCCGGAGCCCGGCCTGGCCGACCTCGGGTACGGGCTGGGGCTCCAGATCCAGCGGTCCGGCGACCGCACGCTGGTGGGCCACGGTGGCTCCCTGCCCGGGTTCGTCGCCGGCCTCTGGCTGAGTGAGGCGGACGACGTGGCGGCCGTGGTGCTGGCCAACTGCACCTCGGGGCTGCCGGCTTCGACCCTCGCCACCGATCTCGTACGGATCGTCGCCGAGGCGGAGCCGCGGATCCCGGAGCCCTGGCGCCCCGCGCCCGAGGCCGATCAGGCGCTGCTGGAGCTGACCGGCCCCTGGTACTGGGGCACCGCCCCCTTCCTGCTGCGCCTGACGCGGGACGGGAGTCTGGAGCTGGCCCCCCTCGGCGGGCAGGGCCGTGCCAGCCGGCTGCGCGCCGGGCAGGACGGCACCTGGACGGGGGTGAACGGCTACTACGCGGGCGAGACCCTCCGCGCGGTGCGGCGACCCGACGGCACCCTGAGCCATCTCGATCTCGGCTCGTTCTGCTTCACGAGGACGCCGTACGACGAGACCGCTCCGGTCCCGGGCGGGGTGGACCCCCGCGGCTGGCGCGGCTCGCAGCAGGGCCTGTAGACCGCCGAAGCGGGCGTGCTAGGCGACCAGTTCGCGTTCGAGCGGGGTCCGGAAGCGCGGGGTGACCCGGGCCCCGCCCAGCCAGGTGCCGAGGCGGGCGGCCTCGGCGCCGATCCGGGCCGCGGCCTCGGACCCGCGGTCCGACAGCAGCCGCCACACGACCTCCCCGTCGGCGCGCTGCGCCCAGCCGCCCACCACCTCGCCGTTCCACCAGACCGAGGGGCCGATGTTGCCGGCCCGGTCGAAGAGCGCGGCGCGGTGGCCGGGGTCGAAGTGGAAGCCCCGGCCGGCCCAGCCCATCCCGCTGGGGTCCAGCGCGGGGAGCAGGGCGGCCCACGCTTCGGGGGCGGCCACGGGGCCGGCGTCGCCCGGTGCCACCAGGGCACCGGCGCCGCCGTCGAGCAGCACCTCCTCCGCGCCGGCGGCGGCCAGGGCCCTGCGCGTCTCGGTGAGCGTCCAGCCGGTCCACCACTTCAGGTCCGCCTCGGTCGCCGGGCCGTAGGCCCACAGCCAGCGGCGGGCGAGTTCGGCCCGGGCCTGCGCGACGGGGAGCGCCGGCCACGGCTCGGAGTGCGTCCAGCGGAACTGGCTGGAGGTCCAGGTACCCCGGGGCCGGTCCCGCCGGATCCGGCCCTCGGCGGCGAGCACCCGGAGGACCCGGGTGGCCACGCCCTGGACGGTCTCGTACTTCTTGCCGGGGAACACGGTGATCTTCCGGCGGAGGTCCTCCACGGACGAGGACAGCTGGGTGCCGGTCAGCGGGCCCCGCGCGTCGAGCTCCGCCAGCGTGGCGGCCTCGGCCCGGGCGAGCCAGGCGGCGTCCAGCCCCTGGCCGTCCTCCTCGAAGTGCTTGAGCAGCGTCGAGCGTTCCTTGGCGGCGATCGCCCGGGCCGTGGACGCGTCCACGTACGGGGCCAGTTCGCGCGAGACGGCGAAGAGGGTGTTCCGCATGCTCAGCAGGCGGACCACCGCGAGGTCCTCGTAGAACTCGCGCTCCATCGCGGTGACGTCGGGGTCCGTCAGCCTGGCCCGGGCCGAGAGGAAGACCGTCGCCGCATCCGTGGCGTGCAGGGCGACGACCGCGTCCGCCGCCGCGGCCACGGTCGCCGCACGGGTGGAGGGCGCCAGGCGGTGGCGGACGCCGAGCCGCGCCCGGCGCTCGGCATCGGTGATCGTGCGGAGGCTCTTGCCCATGCCCAGGATGGTAGGGGTGGAGGGCCCGGTCAGAGCTGGAGCTTGAACCCGACGTGCGAGGCCGTGAACCCGAGCCGCTCGTAGAAGCGGTGGGCGTCGGCGCGCGTCGCGTCCGAGGTGAGCTGTACCAAGGCGCAGTCCTGCCGGCGGGCCTCGGCCACCGCCCACTCGATCAGCTCGGTGCCCAGCCCGCTGCCGCGTTCGTCGGCGTGCACCCGGACGCCCTCGATCAGCGCCCGGGTGGCCGCGGTCCGGGAGAGCCCGGGGATCACCGTCAGCTGGAGGGTCCCCACCACCCGGTCTCCGCGCACCGCGGCGACGAGGTGCTGGTTCGGGTCGTCCGTCAGCCGCCGCAGGGCCGTACGGTACGGACCGAGGTCGTCCGGGGTCTCGCGGCTCGCGCCCAGTGGATCGTCCGCCAGCATCGCGACGATGGCCGGCAGGTCGGCCTCACGGACGGGGCGGATCTCCAACTGCTTCGATTCGTTCATGATCGCGAGCCTAGGCTCATCCCGCCGCCACGGTCAGGGGGGCGAAGCGACGGCTCCAGTCCCCGGGCAGGTCCGGGAGGCCCTTGGTCATCACCGCGTTGAAGGCGATCGATTCCAGACCCCGGGCCTTGAGCCAGTCCCGCAGCTCCTCGTGGCGCACGTCCACGTCCGTGCGCAGTGGCCGGTCCGTTCCGGCGGCCAGCCCGCTCACCAGCGCCTTTGCCGTCTCCGTGTCCCGGGCGATCAGCGGACCCACGACGTGGGTGTCCATGTTGGGCCAGGCCGACGCGTAGCCGATGAGGTTCCCCGCCCCGTCCTCGGCGACCAGCAGCCGGTCCGAGAACGCGGGGAGGCGCGTGATCATGTGGGTGCGGTCGGCGCCGAACACCTCGGCATCCAGCCCCAGGATGGCGGGCAGGTCCCCCGCGACCGCCGGCCGGACTCTCACGCCCGACCGGGCGCCCGGGCCGGCCGGGGCCTCGAAGTGACCCATCAGCATCTCCGCGCGCCCGGGGGTGGCGAAGCCCAGTTCCTCGTAGAGCGGCCGTCCGTAGGGCGTGGCGTGCAGGGTCAGCGGTACCGGAGCGAGTTCCTCGCAGACCGCGGTCATCAGCCACCGCCCCAGCCCTTGTCGTGCGAAGCGTTCGGCGACCAGCACCATGCCGATGGCCGCCAGCTCGGGGCCGGTGCCCGTACTGCCGTACCGGGTCACGACGCAGGCGGCGGCCAGGCCCCGGCCGTCCGGGGCATCGACGCCGTAGCCGGTGCCCGCCGCGAGCAGCAGCCCCCATTTGTGCTCCTCGCGAGGCCAGCCGCGGTCCTCGGAGAGGTCGGCACAGCGGGGCACGTCCTCCACGGTCAGCGTGCGGATCGTCAGGGTCGGCAGCGGTGTGGACAGCGATGATGAGGGCATCCGATCAGCCTGGATCACCACCGGGTGGCAGTCCAGCCGATTTCACCCGCGTCCCGCGAGTCTTCTTCCAAGATCACGATGTTTCACGTGAAACACGACGGCGGGCAGCGTCTAGCCTCGACTGCCATGACGGCACTCCACCTCTTCGATCTCGACGGCACGCTCATGCACGGGACGGCCGCCCCCGCCGAGATCTCCCGCCAGCTCGGTCTCTCGGCGGAGATCGCGGTCCTGGAAGCGGAGTTCAGCGCCCGCCGGATCGGACCCCCCGACTTCGCGGTACGCCTGCACGCGCTCTGGACCGAGCTCACGGCGGAGCACGTCCGTGCCGCCTTCGACGGGGCGCCCTGGCTCCTGGGCATCAGGGAGGTCTGGCAGGAGATCCGCGAGCGGGGCGACTACTGCGCCGTGATCTCGCTGTCCCCGTCGTTCTTCGTGGAACTCCTCCTGGAGTGGGGAGCCCACGCCGCCCATGGCTCGGTCTTCCCCTCGGTCCCCTTCACCCGGCCCATGGACATCGCCGGAATCCTCACGCCCGCGCGCAAGGTGGAGGTGGCCGACCGCCTCTGCGCCCGCTTCGGCGTGAGCCGGCAGGACTGCGTGGCCTACGGGGACTCCGCCACGGACGCGGCGCTCTTCGAGGCCGTTCCGGTCTCGGTGGCGGTCAACGCCCGACCCCACCTGGCGGCCGTCGCCACCCATGTCTACCAGGGCTTCGACCTGCGGGAGGCGTACCGCCTGGTGCAGGCGCCGAGGCGTGCGGGGGACGGATCCTAACCCCAAATTCGGCGTGAAACGCGGAGTTTCCGCGTTTTGCGCCGACTGCGGTAGTGGGCTGGCATGCTGCGAAAGCCCGGAATCACGGATTCGAGGCCGAGGCGCGCGCATACGAACGAGTTGCTACCGACCGAGTTGCTCGAAGCGAGGCACCGCATGGACGCTCCGCCCACCAGACCGGCCAGGGGTATGGCCCAGATACGCAAGGTGGGCCGCCCGCAACCCAGGCCCGCCTCCCGCCCTTCCCCCGTCGTGCCGTCCCCCGCGGCCGAACCGCTCCTGCCGCCCCCGACGGGCGCCGGGCGGGACGCCACGGAGGGCGCCGCGCCCGACGAGCCGGCCGACCCCCTGGCGGGCGGAACCGAGCCCTCGCCGGACGCCGTGCTCATCCGCCGCACGCTGGCGGAGATCGCGCCCATCGCCGACAAGGTCACCTCGTACTTCTACGCGCTGGTGTTCACCCGGTACCCCGACCTCCGCTCGATGTTCCCGGCGGCGATGGACGCCCAGCGGGACCGCCTCCTCAAGGCGCTGCTCACCGCGGCCGAGCACATCGACAACCCGGCCGTCCTCGCCCCGTACCTGCGCCGTCTCGGCAGCGGCCACCGCAAGTACGGAACCCTCCCCGACCACTACCCGGCGGTCGGCGAGGCCCTGATCGGCGCGCTGTCCCGGTACGCCGCGGACACCTGGGGCCCGGGAGCCGAGGCCGCCTGGGTGCGGGCGTACACCGCGATCTCCCAGATCATGATCGACGCGGCGGCGGAGGACGAGCGGGAGCGGCCGGCGTGGTGGCAGGCCGAGGTGGTCTCGCACGAGCTGCGCACCCCCGACATCGCCGTCGTCACCGTCCGCCCGGACCAGCCGTACCCGTTCCTGGCCGGGCAGTACACGAGCCTGGAGACGCCCTGGTGGCCCCGGGTCTGGCGGCACTACTCCTTCGCCTCCGCGCCGCGCGGCGACAACCTGCTGTCCTTCCACGTGAAGGCGGTCCCGGCCGGCTGGGTCTCCAACGCCCTCGTCCGGCACGCCCGTCCCGGCGACGTCCTGCGCCTGGGGCCGCCCGCCGGATCCATGGTGGTCGACCACACCACCGACAACGGCATGCTCTGCCTCGGCGGAGGCACGGGCATCGCTCCGATCAAGGCGATGATCGAAGACGTCGCCGAGCGCGGCGAGCGCCGCCCGGTCGAGGTCTTCTACGGGGCGCGCAGCGATGTCGACCTGTACGACATCGACACGCTCCTCGGCCTCCAGCAGTCCCACCCGTGGCTGTCCGTGCGCCCGGTGGTCTCCGACGGCCTGACGGGCCAGCTGCCGCAGGCGATGGGCGAGCACGGGCCGTGGAACTCCTACGACGCCTACATCTCCGGACCTCCCGCCATGATCCGCAGCGGAGTGGCCGCCCTCAAGCGCATCGGCATCCCGGGCGAGCGGATCCGGCACGACGCCGTCGAGGAACTGGTGTCCGCGGACTGAGCGGTCCGGGCGGCCCGGCCGCCCGACGAGCCGGCCGGCCTACCGGGGACGCCCGGGCCGCGTCAGCCCAGGTCGAGCGCGTGCATGGCGCGCACGCCCTCGATGTTGCCGTCGAGGTAGTGCCGCAGGGACAGCGGGACGAGGTGTACGGCGGCGATCCCGACGCGGCTGAAGGGCACGCGCACGATCTCGTACTCGCCCTGCGGCTCGTCGACCTCGGGGCCGTGCCGCTTCGAGAGGTCCATGGACTCCAGGCGGCAGACGAAGAAGTGCTGCACCTTGACCCCGGTCACGCCACCCTCGGCGATGTGCTCCACGGTGTCCACGAAACAGGGCACGACGTCGGTGATCTTCGCGCCGAGTTCCTCGTGCACCTCCCGGTGCAGGGCGTCGACGACGGTGGCGTCGGTGGGTTCGACTCCTCCGCCTGGTGTGACCCAGTAGGGATCGACCCCGGGCTTGGTGCGCTTGATCAGGATCAGGTCTTCACCGTCGAGCAGGATGGCGCGGGCGGTGCGTTTGACCACGGGACGTTCGGTCATGGGAGAAGAGTGGCCCAGGACACCCCGTCTGAAACTCACCAGGCCCCAGCTTCCGTCAGCAGTCGCTCGTGGGCGCGGGCGAGGTGCGGCAGTCCGAGCGTCCCCGCCCGCGCGACCAGGAAGTACGTCCGCAGCGGCGGTACGGGCGGCTCGATCAGCGCCACCACCTGTCCCCGTGCCAGCGCCTCCTCGCAGAGGTACCGGGGCAGCACGGCCAGCCCCGCTCCCGCCGTCACGCACGCCAGCACCCCCCGCAGGTCGGGGACCACCACGGAGGCGGGCGAGCCCGGCAGGGCGTCGAAGACGGCCGCCCAGTAGCGGGTGACCAGCGGCAGCGATTCGTGCACCTCGACGAGCGGGAGCCCGGCCAGCACCCCGGGGCCCTTCTCGCGCAGGGCGACCGGGTCGGCGTACGCGGCCCAGTCGGGGGCGCCGACCAGCACGTGCTCCTCGTCGCACAGGGCGTGCACCGTGAAGAGCGGCCCGCGGGGCCGGGCCGTGGTGACGACCAGATCGTGGTGTCCTGCGGCCAGGCCCTCCAGGATCTCGTCGGCGTCCGCGAGTAACGAGGTCCGCAGCGTCTGGCCCGCCTCGACCAGCGGGGCGAGCGCGGGGATCACCCGCAGGGAGACGAACTCGGGCGGCCCGGCCAGGTGCAGGGAGCGCAGGCCCGGGCCGGCGGCGTCGGCACCCGTGCCGGTGATCTCCAGCAGCGCGTCCAGGTGCGGGGCGGCCCGGTGCGCCAGCTCGTCCCCGACCGCCGTCGGGGTGACCCCGCGGGCCCGGCGCAGGAACAGCGGCCGGCCCAGCTGCCGCTCCAGGGTGCGGATCTGGGAGGTCACCGCGGGCTGGGACAGGCCGAGGAGCGCGGCGGCCCTGGTGAACGACCCGGCGCGGTGAACGGCGACGAAGGTGCGCAGCAGGGAGAGGTCCATGGCTGCCCCTCTGCGGTAGACGTCGCCCCACGGGCTCCCGGCGGACTCCCCACTATAAATATGTCGATAGGTCGCTGTCGTTAACGTGATTGGACTCTGACGCAGAGTCAACTAGCCTTGTCCGCGTGGTTCTTAGCGCCCTGACCGCGCGGGACCCCGGACGCTCCGAGCCATGAGGGGGGAGGCTCGGAGCGTCCTGCCGTGCTGGGCGTGTCCGCAGGTCAGCGGGGGCCGGCCGCGTCCAGGGCCCTGAGCACGTCCGCGACCAGGTCCTCGGTGTCCTCGACGCCGGCGGAGAAGCGGATGAACCCTTCCGGCACGGCGTCCCCGCCCCAGCGGCCGCGCCGCTCGGCGGTGGACCGCACGCCCCCGAAGCTGGTGGCGTCCTCGACCAGCCGCAGGGCGGTGAGGAACCGCTCGGCGGTGGCGCGGTCGGGGAGGGTGAAGGACACCACCCCGCCGTAGCCCCACATCTGCCGGGCGGCCACCTTGTGGGAGGGGTCGGAGGGCAGCCCGGGATGGCGGAGACCGCTGACGTCGGCCCGCCCCTCCAGGGCCTCGGCGACGGCGAGGGCGTTGGCCCACTGCCGCTGGACGCGCAGCTGGATCGTGGCGATCGAGCGGTGCGCCAGCCAGGCTTCCATGGGGCCGGGGATCGCGCCGACCACCTTGCGCCAGCGCCGCACCCGCGCCGCCGGCTCCGGGTCGCGGCAGGTGACGTAGCCGAGCAGCAGGTCGCCGTGGCCGGTCAGCCCCTTGGTCCCGCTGGCGACGGAGAAGTCCGCGCCCAGCTCCAGGGGCCGCTGCCCCAGCGGCGTGGCCAGGGTGTTGTCGACCGCGACCAGGCAGCCCCGCTCGTGTGCGGCCTCGGCCAGCCGCCGGACGTCGCAGACGTCCAGGCCCGGGTTGGACGGCGTCTCGATCCACAGCAGTGCCGCGCCGTCCAGGACGTCCAGCTGCGCTTCGCCGGCGGTGGGTGCGGTGCGCACGTGCACGCCGTACGCCTCCAGCTGCTCGCGCAGCAGTGGCAGGGCCTGGTACCCGTCGGAGGGAAGTACGACGGTGTCGCCGGTCCGGGCGCCGGAGAGCAGGACGGCCGAGACGGCCGCCATGCCCGAGGCGAAGACCACGGTGTCCGCGTCGTCGTGGCCGGGCGCCTCCAGTTCGCCGATGGCCCGCTCCAGCAGGGTCCACGTGGGATTGGTGTCACGGCCGTACGTGTACGGACCCGCCACCTCGCCCGGCAGGTGGAAGTGCGCGGCGAAGGCCGGGCCGGGCAGCACCGGCTCGTTCTTGACCGGCTCGGGGACCCCGGCGCGGACGGCGCGGGTGCCGTCGCCGTATGTGTCCCGGGCGTTCATGCGGCGGTCCTTCCCATGGTGGTGCCGATCAGTCGTTGTCGGGCAGGAGCACGTTCAGCGCCCACGAGACCACGCTGATGATCAGGCCGCCGACGACCGCGGTCCAGAAGCCCTCGACGTGGAAGTCGAGGTTGAGCTTGTCGGCGAGCCACGAGGTCAGCAGCAGCATCAGGGCGTTCACGACCAGGGTGAACAGGCCCAGGGTGAGGATGAACAGCGGCAGGGAGAGGAGCTTCACCACCGGCTTGACCAGGAGGTTGACCAGTCCGAAGACCAGCGCGACCAGCAGGAGGGTGAGCGCCTTGCCCCCCGTGCTGTCGCCGGTCAGCGTGATGTCGTCGACCAGCCAGATGGCCACGGCCAGCGCGCCCGCGTTCGCGATCGTCTTGACTAGGAAATTCGTCATGTGTCTGATCGTGGCAGAGAAGATCCGTGACGGACATCAGCAGAACAGCGGATCCGGGAAACACTAGGGGCGCAAGGCGATGAAGGCATTCCGGCTGGACGAGCTCGAGGCGGAGCGCGCGGCCAACGAGGGCGCGTACCTCCAGTTCCTGAGGGAGCGGAACATGTCGGTCGGGCTGTACGCGCTCGACGCCGGGCAGAGCGATCCGCAGCAGCCGCACCGCCAGGACGAGGTGTACTTCGTGGTGAGCGGCCGCGCGTCGATCACCGTGGGGGACGAGACGACCACGGTGGCCCGCGGCAGCGTGGTGTACGTGCCGGCCGGGGTGCCGCACAAGTTCCACCACATCTCCGAGGACCTCAAGGTGCTGGTGGTCTTCTCGCCGCCGGAGGCCTGATCGGGGTTGAGGGGGCTGCTCCCCTAGGGGTTGGATCAGGGGACTCCAAGGGCTCTGGAGCCTCCGTTCCCTTCGCCGCGCTCCTAGCATCGAAGCCAGGAACGAATCCGAAGGGAAGAGGTAGAGGAAATGGACGGCATCCGGGAGATATTCGCAGGCATGCCCTGGTGGGTGAAGTGGGTCGCGGTCCCGCTCCTCGCGCTGCTGGTCTTCGGCGGGGTGATCACCTCCTTCCTCACCGCGCTCATCGGCATCGTGTTCAAGGTCCTCGTCTTCGTCGCCCTCGTCGGCGGTCTGGTCTTCGTGGTCCGCAAGTTCACGGGGACGAAGAGCACGGCCACGCGCGGCGACTGGTAAGCGGCGCTCCCGCGGGACGGGCGTTAGCCCGCCTGAGGGAACGTGACCGCCCAAACCGCCCGCAGGCCAGGAATCGGCGGATACAGTGGCAATCTGTGCCGTCCCCTGGGCGCCGTGCGGCCGGTAACCCCTCTGACCCAGGGGCTTTGTGTGAAGAGCCACCGAGCATGACCCCCAGGAGTGCGGTCGCTGCGGGGGAGGCCCCCGCAGCGGCGGGCCCCCAGAGCCCGCCGCCACGCCTGGGGGTGAGCTTTGTCTTCGGTTCACAACGCCGCTGTGCCGACCCTGATCGGTTCGGTTCAGAGGGCGCTGAGACTGCTCGAAGCCGTGGGGTCCCATAGCGAGGGAGCCCCGGCCAAGCAGCTGGCCCGCGAAGCCGGACTCCCGCTCCCCACCGCGTACCACCTGCTCCGGACCCTCACCCACGAGGGCTATCTCCGCCGCGAGGGCGGCGTGTTCGTGCTGGGCGACGCAGCCGGTCGGCTGGCCGGTGGCGGACTACAGCAGAAACGTCGCAGCATGATCCTCGACTCCCTCGCGCACTTCCGCGACACCATCGGCGCCCCCATCTACTTCGCGGTCTTCCGCGAGGGCGAGATCGAGGTCGTGGGCGTCTCGGACACCCCCGGCATGCCGGCCGTCGAGGAATGGGCGGAATTCCGCGCCACCGGCCACGCGCACGCCATCGGGCAGTGCCTGCTCGGCCAGCTCGACGAGGAGACCCGACGCGAGTACCTCGACCGGCACCCCGTCGAGGCCGTCACCCCGTACACGGTCCGGGACCTGCGCGCCCTGGAGCAGCGCATCACCGCCCAGCAGCGGATGCAGCCCGTGATCGAGCGTCAGGAATACGCCCTGGGAACGGTCTGCGCGGCCATTCCCATCACGGCCGGTGACGCCGCCGCGACCATGGCGATTTCTCTCCCCCTCCACCAGCAAGACCGGTTGCTCTATGTGGTTGATCGGCTACGGAGTGAAGTAGGCGCGCTGTTGAGCTCACTCTCGTTCTCTATCAGTATCTGAAAACTCACTCCTTGTGATCCGATGGCGCTTCCACCACCCTTGTCAAGAGAGCCCTGGGGGATCATTCCTGGCCACTTCCACAACAGCGGGGTAGGCAATGCGCGAGTCGGTACAGGCAGAAGTCATGATGAGCTTCCTCGTTTCCGAGGAGCTCTCGTTCCGGATCCCGGTGGAGCTCCGGTACGACGCTCGTGACCCCTACGCAGTACGCCTGACTTTCCACCTTCCCGGCGACGCGCCCGTGACCTGGGCGTTCGGCCGGGAGTTGCTTCTCGACGGCATCAACAAGCCATGCGGTGACGGCGATGTGCACATCGCCCCCACCGACCCCGAGGAGCTGTCCGATGTCCACATCAGGCTCCAGGTCGGCACCGACCGAGCCCTGTTCCGGGCCAGTGCGGCCCCTCTTGTCGCGTTCCTCGACCGGACCGACCGGCTGGTGCCGCTCGGTCAGGAGCGCAACCTCGGCGACTTCGAGGAGAACCTCGACGAAGCCCTCGACAAGATCCTTGCCGAGACGCGTACGCAGCAGAACGAGCAGAACGCGGGCTGAACCACGGCCGGCGGGAACCGGTCCGTACGCGTGCGTCCCGAGCGGTTCGCGTACGACGAGCGACTCTCAGCGTGCCGACGCGCTGAGCCGCCCGGTCCCCACCCCGTGACCCGTCCGTCCCTCCCGGCGGTCACTCAGCGCTTACGGCGGCGACCCCGTCCGCCCGTTCGTCCCGGCCCCCCGGCCGGGGCGGCGGACGGGGACACCGGCCGGTCGGCCGAAACCACCAGGGCGGCCAGCGCCGTCGTCACCGGCACGGACGCGACGAGCCCGATCGAGCCCACGAGGGTCCGTACGATCTCCTCGGCCACCAGCTCGCTGTTGGCCACGGAACCCACACTGCTCTGTGCGATCGAGAACAGCAGCAACAAGGGCAGGGCCGCGCCGGCATAGGCGAGCACCAGCGTGTTGACCACCGAGGCGATGTGGTCGCGGCCGATCCGGATGGCCGCGCGGTACAAGGCCCGTGGCCCCATCGTGGGGTCCGCCGCGTGCAGTTCCCAGACGGCCGACGTCTGCGTGACGGTCACGTCGTCGAGCACGCCGAGGGACCCGATGATCACACCTGCCAACAGCAGGCCGCTCATGTCGATCTCCGGGTAGAGCCCGTGGATCAGACCCGTGTTGTCATCCGTGTTCCCGCTCAGGAACGCCGACCCGATGAACCCGGACCCGAGCACGCCGATCAGCAGCAGCGAGACCAGGGTCCCCAGGACCGCGACGGACGTGCGTGCCGTCACGCCGTGGCACATGTAGAGCGCGATCAGCATGATGGCGCTCGCCCCGACCACCGCGACGAGCAGCGGGTTCGACCCCTGGAGGATCGCCGGCAGGATGAAGAGGACCAGCACGGCGAAGCTGACGGCGAGCGCGACCAGCGCGAACACCCCGCGCATCCGCCCCACCAGCACCACGGCCAGCGCGAAGATGCCGGCCAGCAGCGCGAGCGGCAGCTCACGGTTGACGTCGACCACGGAGTACTGGAGGTCGCGGGGGGCGTCCGGCGCGTACGCGACCACGACCTCCTGACCCTCGGTCAACTGCCGCGGAGCGCCCGGCTGGACGATCTCCAGGAATGTACGCCCCTTGTCGGGACCGGTGGTGACCTCGATCGTCGCCTTCGCGCACTGCCCAGTCTGCCGCTGCTGCGCCTCGCGCCCCTCGGGCGTGGAGGTGTCCCCGGTGGGCGGCACCTGGGCGACGTTGACCTCCTTGCAGTCCACCCGCTGAAGCGTGGCCACCCGCCCTTCCTGCGTCTGGCGGTCGAAGCCGACCCCGGTGCGCTCGTGCGAGGGTGCGCCGCCGGGCCACAGCACCACCAGGCCCACCACGACCGCGGCGGCGAACGGGATCAGCACGGCGGCGATGACCTTGCGCAGGTGCTTCGAGACGGGGGCCGCCGGACCGTGCCCGTGCGAGTGGCCGCCGTGGGAGTGGCCGCCGTGGGAGTGCCCGCCGTTCCCGCCGTGCCCAGCGTTCCCGCCATGCCCGCCGGTGCCGCCGTGCGAGTGCCCGCTCCCGTGCCCGCCGCCCTCGTGCGCCCCGTGCCCGAAGTCGGGGTCGCCTGGCCCGGCGTAGCCCTGTGAGGGGCCGGAGTGGCCGGTGGGGTCATGGGGGTCGACGGGAGGCCGCGGCGGTGTGGTCACCGGCCGATCATCGCAAGAGTTGAGGGGGCCCACTGTTCAGCGCGCCACAGATGACGCTAGCGTGGGGGCACCTTTGCACAACGCGGGAGCTCGGAGCACCGGGCTGAGAGGGCGCTGATCACCGTACGCGCGTCGAAGACGACGGGTACGGGAGGAGGCTGCGTCGACCGCCGAACCTGTTACCGGGTAATGCCGGCGTAGGGAGATGGGTCTCATGACCATTCAGGATGCACGCACGCCTGCCATCAGCCAGGACGGCCAGAGCGAGCGCCAGCCGGGCTGGCACAAGGGCTACGTCGCGGGCTCCCGCCCCGACATCCGCGTGCCGGTTCGCCAGGTCCACCTCACCAACGGCAAGGACGTGACGCTCTACGACACGTCCGGTCCGTACACCGACCCGCAGATCGAGACCGACGTCCGCCGCGGCCTGCCGCCGCTGCGCGAGAACTGGATCATCGGCCGCGGCGACACCGAGGAGTACGCGGGCCGTCCCGTGCGCCCCGAGGACGACGGCATCAAGCACACCTCGCCCCGCGGCGGCCTCAAGAACCTCGACGCGGTCTTCCCGGGCCGCCCGCGCCTGCCGCGCCGCGGCCGCGACGGCCAGGCCGTCACGCAGCTCGCGTACGCCCGCCGCGGTGAGATCACCCCGGAGATGGAGTACGTCGCGATCCGCGAGAACGTCTCCCCCGAGGTCGTCCGCGAGGAGATCGCCGCCGGCCGCGCGGTGCTCCCGGCGAACGTCAACCACCCGGAGATCGAGCCGATGATCATCGGCAAGAAGTTCCTGGTGAAGGTCAACGCCAACATCGGCAACTCCGCCGTGACCTCCTCCATCGAGGAGGAGGTCGAGAAGATGACCTGGGCCACCCGCTGGGGCGCCGACACGGTCATGGACCTCTCCACCGGCCGCAACATCCACACCACCCGCGAGTGGGTGCTGCGCAACTCCCCCGTCCCGATCGGCACCGTGCCCCTCTACCAGGCCCTGGAGAAGGTCGACGGCAAGGCCGAGGAGCTGACCTGGGAGATCTACAAGGACACTGTCATCGAGCAGGCCGAGCAGGGCGTCGACTACATGACCGTCCACGCCGGCGTGCTGCTGCCGTACGTGCCGCTCACCGCCCGCCGCAAGACCGGCATCGTCTCGCGCGGCGGCTCGATCATGGCCGCCTGGTGCCTCGCGCACCACAAGGAGAACTTCCTCTACACGAACTTCGAGGAGCTCTGCGAGATCCTGGCGGCGTACGACGTCACGTACTCGCTCGGCGACGGCCTGCGCCCCGGCTCGATCGCGGACGCCAACGACGCCGCGCAGTTCGCCGAGCTGAAGACGCTGGGCGAGCTGAACACGATCGCCAAGCGCCACAACGTACAGACCATGATCGAGGGCCCGGGCCACGTCCCGATGCACAAGATCAAGGAGAACATCGACCTCCAGCAGGAGATCTGCGAGGAGGCGCCGTTCTACACGCTCGGCCCGCTGACCACGGACGTCGCGCCCGCGTACGACCACATCACCTCGGGCATCGGCGCCGCGATGATCGCCTGGTGGGGCACCGCGATGCTCTGCTACGTCACGCCCAAGGAGCACCTGGGCCTGCCGAACCGGGACGACGTCAAGACCGGGGTGATCACGTACAAGATCGCCGCGCACGCCGCGGACCTGGCCAAGGGCCACCCGGGTGCCCAGGAGTGGGACGACGCGCTGTCCGACGCGCGCTTCGAGTTCCGCTGGGAGGACCAGTTCAACCTGGCCCTCGACCCGGACACCGCCCGCGAGTTCCACGACGAGACGCTTCCGGCCGAGCCGGCCAAGACCGCGCACTTCTGCTCGATGTGCGGCCCGAAGTTCTGCTCCATGAAGATCTCGCAGGACATCCGGCGCGAGCACGGCGGGGACCTGAAGGCCGAGGAGATCCAGGCCGGCATGGCGGAGAAGTCCGCCGAGTTCGCCGCCGCGGGCAACCGCGTCTACCTGCCGCTGGCCGACTGACCCACCGGCCGCCGCAGCCGCACCGGACGGTCCCGCGACCCTATGGGGGGAGTCGCGGGCCCGTCCGGCGGCACCTTCCCGGTGGCGCCGGGCGTACGCCGGTCAGGCGACGGTCTGGTACGCCGAGCCGAGCTTCGCGCGGGCGAAGTCGCGGTTCGCGGTGACCCGTTCGCGCTGGTCCTCCGGCAACAGGCCGTCCCCGAGCAGCCGTTCGCAGCAGTCCAGGCACTCCTGGTACTCGCCGGTCCAGTAGGCGGCGACGGCCAGCTCGTCGAGCGCGCGCCAGTCGTGCCAGGCGAACTCCACGAACAGGATGTCCTCCGGGCGCGGGACGGCCACCGCACGGCGGGCGAACAGGTGGGCCAGGGGCCAGCGCCCCTCCAGGCGGCACAGCCGGGCGAGGTCGCCGATGGCCTCGGCACGGGTGGGCCGGCTCTCGTACGCGCGCAGGTAGCGGTCCATGACCTCGGCCGCCGGCCGCTCCAGTTCGGCGGCGAGCCGCGCGGCGTACACCCGGGCGAGGTACGTCTCCTCGACCCAGCCGTCCATGGCCGCGCGCCGGTCGTAGGCGGCCAGGGACTTCTCCTTCTCGCCGGCGTCGCGCCAGCTCTGGGCCAGGTAGAAGGCGTAGCGCGCGTTGCCGGGCTCCTTGGCGAGCCCCTCCTCCAGGATCTTCGCGTCCCGCAGGTACTTCTCCCGCTCGCCGCCCTCCCGCTGCCGGGCGCCGCCGCCGACGATGAGCAGGCTGATCCCTTCGAGCACGTCCTTGCTGTGCGGTCCGCCGCAGTCGAGGTACTCGTGGAGCACCCCGACGTAGCGCCAGGGCAGCCGAGTGGCGACGAGCGTGTGCCGCCAGTGGATGACCGGACCGTGGTGCACCGCCAGCTGGTAGGCGTCGTGGGTGAGCTCGGGCATGCGGAAGCCCGGCTCGATGCGCATCTCGTCGTCGGCGTCCATGAACAGCAGGTAGTCGGCCCGGTCGCGGGCGAGTTCGACGGCTTCCGTGCGGCTGCCGTCGAAGCCCCGCCACGGGCGCTCGTACAGCTCGCCGGGGAGGTCGGCGAAGAACTCCCGGATCACGTCCTGGGTGCCGTCCGTGGAGCCGGTGTCGACGATCACCCACGTGTCGATCAGGGGGCGCACCGACTCCAGGCACTTGCGGATGGTCGGCGCCTCGTTCTTGACGATCATGTTCAGGCAGACTGTGCTCAAGGGTCCCGTCCACGGTGTGCGGGCCGCCGTACGGGCGGCCGGGCCGGTGTCGGTCCGTGACCGTAGTGACCCCCGTGACGCCGTTGTCCACGGCTCGCCGAAGCCTCTACTGCGTCTGCGGGCGGGAACACCCCCTCGGGTGGGTGCCTGATAGCCCGAAGTGTTGACGCGTGCATCCGCCCGCTCAAGTGGTACTGCTCGTCGTCCGTTCTCTCCGGAGGAAGCTCGAACCCACGACCGGGACGTCACCCGTTCCGGCGGCAGATCCCCTCCGAAGGAGCGTTTTTGATGAGTCGTGAGCGCAGGACCACGCAGCTGGGTCCCGTTCCCTGCACCCGGGGCTGGCAGGTGGGCGGTGCCCTGGCCTCCCTCTCGCTCGTGCTCGTGGGCCTCGCCAGCCCCGCCGTGGCCGCGGCCAACGCGGTCACTCCGAAGGTGAGCGCCGTCGCGCCGGCGGGTGGCAGCGGCGACTGCAAGGAGGAGCGCCCGCACGAGCGGCCGCGCCACGGCATGCCGCTGGCCCGCCACCTGCTGGACAGGTACCTGCACGGGCAGGACCACGAGGACCACGACGAGTACGTGCGTGGCGGTGGCGGCGACGACAAGTGCAAGGGCGCCACGGGCGCGACGGGCGCCACCGGCGCGACCGGCGCGACGGGTCCGACGGGTCCGACGGGTCCGGCCGGTACGGGTGACGGCGCGACCGGCGCCACCGGCCCGACCGGCCCGACTGGCGCCACCGGCCCGACCGGTCCGACCGGCGCCGACGGCACGGGCACGCCGGGCGCGACGGGAGCCACGGGTGCCACGGGTGCCACCGGCCCGACCGGTCCGACCGGCGCCGACGGCACGGGCACGCCGGGCGCGACGGGAGCCACGGGTGCCACGGGTGCCACGGGTGCCACGGGCGCCACGGGCGCCACCGGTGCGACGGGTGTGGCGATCTGTCAGGACGTCGACGCCTACAAGCCGAGCGGCAGTGAGGAGGTCAAGGCCGTCCTGACCGGGGGTGTCGCGTACGCGGGCATCCGCGACCTGACGCCGTCTCCGACGGACTTCATCTGGTACGACCTGACCGACAGCACCGGCAACCAGTTCCCCGACGGTGCGTGCTCGATCTCCATCGCGTCCCAGACCAGCAGCGACGCAGGCGTCTCGATCCAGGTACTGACCGAGAGCGGGGAGGTGTGGGAGACGACCTGCGAGATCAACAACGAGGGCATGCCCACCGAGCCGTTCGGTAGCCGTCGCCTCGACTGCAACGAGGACTGGGAGCAGCTGACTACGCCGACTCCCGGCTCGAATGGCATCCCGCCGACCGCGCTCAACATGGTCCACAAGGACCTGCGCGCGGCCGTCGCTGCTCAGGGCCACAACAAGGCTCTTCACAAGGTCGGTTGAGCGGAACCCCTGACCTGAACCCCTGTGCCGCGTCCGGTTCGCCGGGCGCGGCACAGCCGTGTTTCACGTGAAACATGTGGACGTCAGTCCGGTCGGCGGTCCGGGCCGCCGAAGTCCGGGCTCGTGAAGTCGGGACTGGTGTAGCTCGGGCGGGGGGTGGGGTCCTCACCCGCCGGGGACGTGAAGTCCGGCCGCGAATACCCGAGGCTCGGCATCCGGCCCGAAGGACGGTACGAGGACGGCGCCGCCGGATCCCGGGGGTCGGCCAGCGCGTCCCGCAGGAACGGCAGCACACCCCGCTCCAGCAGCGCGTTGAGCCAGGCCTCCCGCGCGCGGGCCAGCTCCTCCGGTACGGCGTCGAGGTCCTCCGCCACGACCTCGGTGGAACTGTTCCGCACCGCCGTCACCAGCAGTCCGACCGCGGCGACCAGGATCGCGACCACGGTCAGTCCGCCGAACAGCCAGCCCGCCGTCAGCATCGTCCGGGCGAAGGCCGGTTCGGGGTCCAGCAGCTTCAGGAAGTACCCGACCAGCAGGAATATCAGCATGGCCGTGACGGACAGCACGGGTGCCAGCACCGCCACCACCGCGCTGGCCCCGGCCCCGCCGGTGCCGTCGTCGGTGTCCCGTGGTTCCTGGCGCGCCGGGTCGCGCAGGTCTTCCCGTACCTTCACGAAGTGCTCGTACTCGGGAGCCGCCGCGGCGGTCAGGATGCCGGTCGCGTTGAGTGCCATCGTGCGCAGCTGTTCGGTGTTCAGCCGTTCGCCGACGGAGGCCAGGTCGGGCCGCTCGGAGGCCGTGCGGAGCACCTCGTCCAGCAGGCGCAGGAACTCGGGCCGGTCCTCGGTCAGCAGGTGCGGAGCGCTGGTCATGTGCATCCCCCGATGCTCCGTCGGCGCCGGTTTGCCCGCGTAGACAGGAAGGTCCGGCGGAAACGGAGGAGAGCCTGCTACGGATAGAGCGATGGTAGAGCGCCCACGTGGTGCCGTGACAGGGGCTTTCGGTAAATACCCCGGACGGTGAACAGTCAGTCGCGCAGCGGAAGTTCGACCACCAGCAGCTTTCCGGCCATGGTCACCCCGCCGTCCATCGCGATGGCGAGCCCGTCGGCGTACACGTGCGGCCCCTCGACGGTCGGGCCGTCCGAGTCCTCGCCGTCCTCCGAACCGACCTCGCCCAGGAGGTACGGGATGGGGCTGTGGCCGTGCACGATGCGCGAGCCGCCGTACGTGGCGAGCAGCCTGCGGACCTCGCCGGGGCCGGACTCCTCGTCGCGGAAGCTGAAGCGCTTGGTGAACTTGCGGAACAGGTCCCAGCACTCGTTGGCGTCGTTGCGGTTGAGGGCCTGCTTGACGGTGTCGTTGACCGCCTCGACGGAGTCGCCGTAGTCGAGGTACGCGATCGTGTCCGAGTGCAGCAGCAGGTGGTCGTCGACCACGGCGGCCGCGTCGAGCCGCGACATCCACTGGAGGTGGACGTCCTCCAGGCGCTCCATGTCGGTGCGCTGGCCGCCGTTGAGCAGCCAGGCGGCCTGGAAGGTGGCGGTGCCGGCGCCGGAGCTGACCGGGGTGTCGCCGAACCGCTTGGCACCGATGAGCAGCAGCTCGTGGTTGCCCATGAGGGCCTTGCAGTAGCCGCCGGCCGCGGCGGCCTCGGCGGAGAGGCGCATGACCAGGTCGATCACGCCGATGCCGTCGGGGCCGCGGTCGGTGAAGTCGCCGAGGAACCAGAGCCGCGCGTTGCCCGCGGCCCAGTGGCCCTCGGAGTCGGTCAGGCCCTTGGCGCGGAGTTCGGCGACCAGCTCGTCGAGGTAGCCGTGCACGTCGCCGACCACCCACAGGGGGCCGGGGCCGCCGGCGCGCTCCTCGGGGACGTGCTGGATCTGCACGGTGTCGCCGGGACCGCCGGCGGGGCGTGCGCCCTGCCCGATGACCGGGAGGTCGCGCTGGGTCGGGGTGTAGCCGTCCGGGTCCTCGGCGGGTGCCGTCGGGGGGGCCGGGTAGGCGTGGGGCTCCGGCGGCGCGGACCGCTGCACCGGAGCCGCTCCGGGGTGGTGGGCGGCGGGGTGCGCCGGGTGGCCGGGGGTGCCGGCGTACGGATTGAACTCGGGGGTGTACTCGGCCGCGGGAACGCGGAAATCCCGGAGCGTCTCCGTCCGCATCGCGGGTCCCTGACCTGCCCCCTGAGCCATCGACCCCTCCACCACCTCGCGCTGCCGTGCACCTGCGGACCCTCCTGGCCGGAGGGTCCGTGATGTCGTGCGCCCATCATAGGAATGCAGCTCGCTCTGTGTGACGCACCAGGGGTGGTGAATCCTGGACGGACACGAACCGCGTTGGTTGTTTCTCCCGATTTGGGTGGTCTGGACGGGTGATCTTGTGGATCCGGGCCGCGTCGTCAGTCCCGTGCCGGGGATCGGGGCGGGCTGACCGTGGTACGTGGAGGCCTGCGCTGGGACGAGGTGCGGACGATGAGTTCGGTCGGTATCACCTGCTCGACCGGCCGGCCGGCGTCGACTCCCTCGATCGCGTCGATCAGCAACTGCACGACGGCGGTGCCGATGCGGCGCGGTTTGAGGGAGAGCGTGGTGATGGGCGGCTCGGTGTTCGCGTAGACCGTGGACTCGCTGCAGCACACGAGCAGCAGGTCGTCCGGGACGCGCAGCCCGTAGCGGCGGGCGGCGGCCAGCAGGTCGGTGCCGTTGGGGTCGAAGAGGCCGTACACGGCGTCCGGGCGGTCCGGGCGCGCGAGCAGCCGGTCGGCGGCGACCGCGCCCGCGCACGGGTCGTGCGCGGGGTAGGACTCGTACACCGGATCCTGGCCGACCCGGGCGCACCAGTTGAGGTACGCGGTGGTCGAGAGCCGGGTGTACGTGTCCGTGGTCGTCCCGGTGAGCAGCCCGATCCGGCGGGCGCCCGCGGCGGCGAGGTGGTCGAGCAGGTCGAGTACGGCGGCCTCGTGGTCGTTGTCCACCCAGGCGGTGACCGGGAGGGAACCCGCCGGACGGCCGTCCGAGACCACCGGCAGGCCCTGGCGGACCAGCTCGGTGACCACGGGGTCGTGGTCGGAGGGGTCGATCACCACGGTCCCGTCCAGCGCCACGTTCGACCAGACGTCGTGGCGGGAGGTCGCCGGGAGGATGACGAGCGCGTACCCGCGGGCGAGTGCTGCGGAGGTGGCGGCTCTCGCCATCTCCGCGAAGTACGCGAATTCCGTGAAGGTGAAAGGTTCATCCCCGTACGTCGTCACGGTCAGGCCGATGAGGCCCGATTTCCCGGTACGGAGGGTTCGGGCCGCGGCGGAGGGGCGGTACCCCAGCCGGTCTGCGACCTCGCGGACGTGGCGGCGGGTGGCGTCCGGCAGCCGGCCCTTGCCATTGAGCGCGTCCGAGACAGTTGTGATCGAGACGCCGGCCGCGGCGGCCACGTCTCTGATGCCTGCCCGTCCTTGCCGGGCGGCCCGCCGGGGGGTCTCCGTCCGGCTCACCTGATGCTTCCCTGCTGCTGTCATGGCGAGCCGATAGTAGGGCTCGGGGGGGTGGGTGGTCCGGGTGCATATGCAGTCGTTGACAGGCACGTTTCTGCATGGTTCGCCACCCCCAATGACCTTGGAAATAGAGGTAGTTGCAGGTTGGGGGTCCGGGCTGCCGCTTGTCGGCGGGTACGGGCATGCCAAAGTGTCGATGTTTCGAAGTGGTCTCAACTCACCTTCACGAGGGATGCGCGCCACGGCGCAAGCCACCGGCGCACGCATATATGCAAGCGCTCCCCTCATTCCTTCTGCCAGCCATTCTCCGAACGGCGGAATCCTCATAAGGTGAGCAGTATTGAACTTGCACGGGAAGGTCGAGGAGGACCTGCGGTGAGCGAGAAGAGCCCGAAGCTGCGCGCCGAGCTGGACGGCATCCCCACGTACAAGCCGGGGAAGCCCGCCGCTGCCGGGGGCCCGGTCGCGTACAAGCTGTCCTCCAACGAGAACCCGTATCCGCCGCTCCCGGGCGTGCTGGAGAGCGCGGTCGCGGCGGCGAACAGCTTCAACCGGTACCCCGACATGGCCTGCACCGGCCTGGTGGCCGAGCTCTCCGAGCGCTTCGGCGTGCCGGTCGAGCACATCGCCACCGGCACCGGCTCGGTGGGCGTGGCCCAGTCCCTGATCCAGTCCACGGCGGGCCCGGGCGACGAGGTGATCTACGCCTGGCGGTCCTTTGAGGCTTATCCGATCATCGTGCAGATCTCCGGCGCGACGTCGGTGCAGGTGCCGCTCACCAAGGGCGACGTGCACGACCTGGACGCGATGGCGGACGCCATCACCGACCGGACGCGGCTGATCTTCGTCTGCAACCCGAACAACCCCACCGGCACGGTGGTGCGCCGGGCCGAGCTGGAGCGCTTCCTGGACCGGGTGCCGTCGGACGTGCTGGTCGTGATCGACGAGGCGTACCGCGAGTTCATCCGCGACGCCGAGGTGCCGGACGGCATCGAGCTGTACCGCGACCGGCCGAACGTCGCCGTGCTGCGCACGTTCTCGAAGGCGTACGGTCTGGCCGGCCTGCGCGTCGGCTTCGCCGTGGCCCACGAGCCGGTGGCCGCGGCGCTGCGCAAGACGGCGGTGCCGTTCGGCGTCAGCCAGCTGGCGCAGGACGCCGCGGTGGCATCGCTGCGGGCCGAGGACGAGCTGCTCGGCCGGGTGGGTTCGCTGGTGTGCGAGCGCAAGCGGGTCTACGAGGCGCTGGTCGACCAGGGCTGGACCGTGCCCGAGACGCAGGCCAACTTCGTGTGGATGCGGCTGGGGGAGCGGACCGCGGCGTTCGCGGCGGCGTGCGAGAAGGCCGGTGTGGTGGTCCGGCCGTTCCCCGGTGAGGGCCTGCGGGTCACGATCGGTGAGACCGAGGCGAACGACCTCTTCCTGCACGCGGCGGAGGCGTTCCGCAAGGAGCTGTAGTTCCTGGGGCCGGGTGCCCGGACGTCATCGTTCCGGGGGCCGCGGTCGTCGGGTGTGCGGTCCGCGGGGGCCGGCGGTTACGCCGGCTCCACGCGGACCGGGTCGCCGTCGCGGACGGTGGCCAGGAGGCGGGGGTCGCCGTCGAACGAGCCGAGTACGTTGCACGGGCTCGCCAGGCGGCTCTCGCCCCCGCGGGAGATGGGCGTGGGGCCGTAGGGGAGCGCGAGCGCGTCGCCCTCGGTCCAGAACGCGACCGTGCCGGGCTCGACGACCTGCTGGGCGTCGTCCTCCAGGGCCACGGAGACGCCGGTGTCGAAGTAGACCTCCTCGCCCCAGGTGTTCGCGGAGGCGTGGATGGGGAGCGCGGCGGCCAGGGCCTTGCTGGTCGGCGTCTCGTCGAGGGTGGCGGTGAGCTGGCCCGCGGGCCAGGAGATTCGTATCTGCATGGCCGAATTCAACAATATGTTGAATTTCTTGGCTAGAGGTGTACCCCCCGGATGAAAGATCGCGGAACCGGTACGACATAATGCTTGTGAATGTGAACGCGTTCACAAGCGTGTCCTGCTTCCTCCCGTATTGAGCGGTATTAAGCAGGCAAACTGCCGATGTGACCACGGCGACCGTAAGGAGAAGACGACGTGGACCTAGCTTTGGCGCCGGAGACGCTGGCGCGCTGGCAGTTCGGGATCACCACCGTCTACCACTTCCTCTTCGTCCCCCTGACGATCTCCCTCGCCGCCCTCACCGCGGGACTGCAGACGGCTTGGGTCCGCACGGAGAACGAGAAGTACCTCAGGGCCACCAAGTTCTGGGGCAAGCTGTTCCTGATCAACATCGCGATGGGTGTCGTCACCGGCATCGTGCAGGAATTCCAGTTCGGCATGAACTGGTCGGACTACTCGCGGTTCGTCGGTGACGTCTTCGGTGCCCCGCTGGCGTTCGAGGCACTGATCGCCTTCTTCTTCGAGTCCACGTTCATCGGACTGTGGATCTTCGGCTGGGACAAGCTGCCCAAGAAGATCCACCTCGCCTGCATCTGGATGGTCTCCATCGGGACCATCCTGTCCGCGTACTTCATCCTCGCGGCCAATTCCTGGATGCAGCACCCGGTCGGCTACAAGATCAACAAGGCGAACGGCCGGGCCGAGCTCACCGACTTCTGGGCGGTGCTCAGCCAGAACACCACGCTCACCCAGGTCTTCCACACGCTCTCGGCGGCCTTCCTGACCGGCGGTGCGTTCATGGTCGGCATCGCGGCCTTCCACCTGATGCGCAGGAAGCACATCCCCGTGATGCGCACCTCGCTGCGGCTCGGCCTGGTCACCATCGTGATCGCCGGCCTGCTGACCGCGATCAGCGGCGACCTGCTCGGCAAGGTCATGTTCAAGCAGCAGCCGATGAAGATGGCCGCCGCCGAGGCGCTCTGGGACGGCGAGGCCCCCGCCCCGTTCTCCGTCTTCGCCTACGGCGACGTGGACGAGGGCCACAACAAGGTGGC
Organism: Streptomyces sp. NPDC101132; assembly: GCF_044759225.1. Taxonomy (NCBI): domain Bacteria; kingdom Bacillati; phylum Actinomycetota; class Actinomycetes; order Kitasatosporales; family Streptomycetaceae; genus Streptomyces; species Streptomyces sp. NPDC101132. Next base: position 189,319 of record NZ_JBIVYX010000011.1, on the reverse strand, counting down.
CATAGAGATCCCGGGCCTGCTGTCCTTCCTCGCCAACGACGACTTCGACTCCTTCGTCCCCGGCATCAACGACGTCAACAAGTCCGAGCAGGAGAAGTACGGGCCCGGCGACTACCGGCCCAACATCCCGGTGGCCTACTGGGGCTTCCGCTGGATGATCGGCTTCGGCATGGCGTCCCTCGCACTCGGCGCCGTGGGCCTCTGGCTGACCCGCCGGAAGTTCATGCTGCCGGCCGCCCACCGCACCGGCGACGACGAGGTGCCGAACCTCGTGCTCTTCAAGCAGCCGCTGGGCGCCCGTCTGACGCGGTGGTACTGGCTGCTGGCGGTGTGGATGCTCGGCTTCCCGCTGATCGCCAACTCCTGGGGCTGGATCTTCACCGAGATGGGCCGCCAGCCGTGGGTCGTCTACGGCGTCCTGCGCACCCGGGACGCGGTCTCGCCCGGTGTCTCCCAGGGCGAGGTGCTCACCTCGATGATCGTCTTCACCCTGCTCTACGCCGTGCTCGCGGTGATCGAGGTCAAGCTGCTGGTGAAGTACGTCAAGGCCGGACCGCCCGAGCTGACGGAGTCCGATCTCAACCCGCCCACCAAGATCGGCGGCGACGACAAAGACGCCGACCGGCCGATGGCCTTCTCGTACTGAGGCCGAGGGGATCGCGCTATGGAACTCCACGACGTCTGGTTCGTACTCATCGCCGTCCTGTGGACCGGCTACTTCTTCCTGGAGGGCTTCGACTTCGGCGTCGGCGTCCTGACCAGGCTGCTGGCCCGGGACCGGGCCGAGAAGCGGGTCCTGATCAACACGATCGGGCCGGTCTGGGACGGCAACGAGGTCTGGCTGCTCACGGCGGGCGGCGCGACCTTCGCCGCCTTCCCCGAGTGGTACGCCACCCTGTTCTCCGGCTTCTACCTGCCGCTGCTGGTCATCCTGGTCTGCCTCATCGTGCGGGGCGTCGCCTTCGAGTACCGGGCCAAGCGGCCCGAGGAGAAGTGGCAGACCAACTGGGAGCACGCGATCTTCTGGACCTCGCTGGTCCCGGCCTTCCTGTGGGGTGTGGCCTTCGGCAACATCGTGCGGGGCGTCAAGATCGACGCCGACATGGAGTACGTCGGCACCTTCTGGGACCTGCTGAACGTCTACTCGATCCTCGGCGGTCTGGTCACGCTCACCCTGTTCACCTTCCACGGCGCGGTCTTCACCTCGCTCAAGACGGTCGGTGACATCCGGGACCGCTCGCGGAAGCTCGCGCTGCGGCTGGGCCTGGTGACGGCGGTGCTCGCACTGGTCTTCCTGATCTGGACCCAGGTCTCGAAGGGCGACGCCAAGAGCCTGGCCGCGATGGTCGTGGCCGTGCTCGCCCTCGTGGGTGCCGTCGGAGCCATCGTCGCGGGCCGGGAGGGCTGGTCGTTCGCGCTGTCGGGCATCACGATCGCGGCCGCCGTCGCGATGCTCTTCCTGACGCTCTTCCCGAACGTCATGCCGTCCTCGCTGAACGACGCGTGGAGCCTCACGGTCACCAACGCCTCGTCCAGCGCCTACACCCTGAAGATCATGACCTGGTGCGCGGCCGTGGCCACGCCGGTGGTGCTGCTCTACCAGGGCTGGACGTACTGGGTGTTCCGCAAGCGGATCGGCACCCAGCACATCGCCGACCCGGTCCACTAGGTCCCGCGGGTCCCGCCGGGTCCCGCCGGGTCCCGAGCCTGTCCGCCCCGTGCCGGGGGCGTCCCGTCCGACGCCCCCGGCCTCCCGCCGAGGGGGATGTTTCACGTGAAACCGATCGACCCGCGTCTGCTCCGGTACGCCCGGTCCACCCGCCGCTTCCTCGTGGCGACGGTGGTCCTCGGCCTGGTGGGGGCGGCGCTGGTCGTCGGCCAGGCGATGCTGATCGCCGAGGTCGTGGTCGGTGCCTTCCAGCGCGGGCTGGGCGGTACCGAACTGCGGACCCCGCTGCTGCTGCTCGCGGGCGTGGCGCTCGGGCGCGCCTTGGTGTCCTGGCTGACCGAGCTGGCCGCGCACCGCGCCAGCGCCGCGGTGAAGTCGGAGCTGCGGGGCCGGCTGCTGGACCGGGCCGCCGACCTGGGCCCCTCCTGGCTCAGCGGACAGCGCACGGGTTCGCTGGTGGCCCTGGCCACCCGGGGTGTGGACGCGCTCGACGACTACTTCGCGCGGTACCTGCCGCAGCTCGGGCTGGCCGTGGTGGTGCCGGTGGCCGTACTGGCCCGGATCGTCACCGAGGACTGGGTGTCCGCCGCGATCATCGTGGTCACGCTGCCCCTGATCCCGGTCTTCATGGTGCTCATCGGCTGGGCCACGCAGGCCCGGATGGACCGTCAGTGGCAGCTGCTCTCCCGGCTGTCGGGGCACTTCCTCGACGTGGTCGCGGGTCTGCCGACGCTGAAGGTGTTCGGGCGGGCCAAGGCGCAGGCCGAGTCCATCCGGGCGATCACCGCCGACTACCGGCGGGCGACGCTGCGGACCCTGCGGATCGCCTTCCTGTCCTCCTTCGCGCTGGAGCTGCTGGCCACCCTGTCGGTGGCGCTGGTGGCCGTGACGATCGGCATGCGGCTGGTCCACGGCGAGCTGGACCTGTACACGGGCCTGGTCATCCTGATCCTGGCGCCCGAGGCGTACCTGCCGCTGCGTCAGGTGGGTGCGCAGTACCACGCGGCCGCCGAGGGGCTGGCGGCCGCCGAGGAGATCTTCGAGGTGCTGGAGACCCCGGTGCCGGGGGCGGGCGGGACCGCGGCCGTGCCGGCGGACTCCGGGCTGCGGGTCGAGGGCGTGTCCGTGCGGTACCCGGGGCGGGAGGCCGACGCGCTCGGCGCCGTCTCACTGACCGTGGCGGCGGGGGAGACCGTCGCCCTCACCGGTCCGAGCGGCGTGGGCAAGTCGACGCTGCTCCAGGTGCTGCTGGGGTTCGTGCGGCCCACGACCGGGCGGGTGCTGGTCGGGGGGACGGACCTGGCGGAGCTGTCGCCCGAGGAGTGGCGGGCCCGGATCGCGTGGGTGCCCCAGCGGCCGTACCTGTTCGCCGGGACGATCGCCGAGAACGTCAGGCTGGCCAGGCCCGGGGCCACCGACGCGGAGGTGGAGCGGGCCCTGGGCGACGCCGGGGCGCGGGACTTCGTGGCCGCGCTGCCCCGGGGGGCCGGGACGGTCCTGGGCGAGGGCGGGGTGGGGCTGTCCGCCGGCCAGCGCCAGCGGCTGGCCCTCGCTCGGGCGTTCCTCGCGGACCGGCCGGTGCTGCTGCTGGACGAGCCCACCGCCGCGCTCGACGGGGAGACCGAGGCGGGCGTGGTCGAGGCGGTACGACGGCTCGCCGCCGGGCGCACGGTGCTGCTGGTCGTGCACCGGCCCGCGCTGCTGTCGGTCGCCGACCGGGTGGTGCGGCTGGGGTCCGGCGCCGACGGGTACGGGGCGGGGGCCGTGGTCCGCGTGCCGGGCGCGGTGGAGCGTTCGGGCGCGGCGCGGGGTGCGGAGGGCCGTACCGGTGCGGGCGTGACGCCCGGCGCCGGGGATCTCGGGGTGCCGGACGCGATGGGTGAGGCCGGGGATCTCGCGGCACCGGGCGCGACGGGTGACGCCGGGTACCTCGCTGCTCCGGGCGCGGCTCCGGGCGACGTCGCGGGGGCCGTGCGGGGCGCCGGGCGGCCGGTGCTGGCCCGGGTGCGCACCGAGGCGCGCCGCCGCTGGGGGCGCTTCGCCGGTGCCCTCGGGCTGGGCAGCCTCGCCACCGCCTCGGCCGTGGGCCTGATGGCGGTCTCCGGCTGGCTGATCTCGCGGGCCTCGGAGCAGCCGCCCGTGCTCTACCTGATGATGGCGGTCACCGCGACCCGCGCCTTCGGCATCGGACGGGCGGTCTTCCGGTACGCCGAGCGGCTCGTCTCGCACGACGCCGTGCTGCGCATGCTGGCCGACCTGCGGGTGTCCGTGTACCGCCGGCTCGAACGCATCGCCCCGGCGGGACTGCGCCGCACCCGGCGCGGCGACCTGCTCTCGCGGCTGGTCGCCGATGTCGACGCGCTCCAGGACTACTGGCTCCGCTGGCTGCTGCCGCTCGGCACCGCCGTCCTCGTGGGTGCCGCGTCCGTCGGTTTCACCGCCTGGCTGCTGCCGGCCGCCGGAGCGGTCCTCGCGGTCGGCCTGCTGGTCGCGGGGGCCGGCGTACCGCTGCTCAGCGGCACGGTCGCGCGCCGCGCGGAGCGCCGTCTGGCGCCCGCCCGGGGCGAGCTGGCCACCCAGGTGGCCGATCTGCTCTCCGGGACCGCTGAGCTCACCGTCGCCGGAGCCCTGGCCGCCCGCAAGGAGCGGGTCCGCGCCGCCGACTCCCTCCTCACCCGGATCGCCCGCCGCGGCGCTTCCGCCACCGGTCTCGGCTCCGGGCTGACCGCCCTGGCCTGCGGGCTCACCGTGGTGTTCGCGGCCCTGGCCGGGGTCCGCGCGGTGGCCGACGGCCGGCTGTCCGGGGTGGCCCTGGCCGTGGTGGTCCTGGCTCCGCTGGCCGCCTTCGAGGCCGTGGCCCCGCTGCCGCTGGCCGTGCAGTACCGCCAGCGCGTCCGGCGTAGCGCGGAGCGGGTGTACGAGGTGCTCGACGCGCCCGCGCCCGTACGGACCCTCGCTCCGGTCCGTCCGCCGGCCTCGCCCTTCCCGCTGCGGCTCCGGGGCCTGCGGGCCCGGTACCCCGGCCAGGAAGGCGACGCGCTCGCCGGGATCGACCTCACCGTCGAAGCGGGCCGGCGGATCGCCGTGGTGGGCGCCTCGGGCTCCGGCAAGACCACGCTCGCGCAGGTGCTGCTGCGCTTCCTCGACGCGGAGGAGGGCTCGTACACGCTCGGCGGCACCGACGCCCGGGCCCTCGACGAGGACGCCGTACGCCGGTTCGTCGGCCTGTGCGCGCAGGACGCCCACATCTTCGACAGCTCGGTACGGGAGAACCTGCGGCTGGCCAGGACCGGTGCCACCGACGCCGAACTGCGGGAGGCCCTGGCCGCGGCCCGGCTCCCCCTGGACCTGGACACGCCGGTGGGTGAACACGGCGAACGGATTTCCGGCGGCCAGCGCCAGCGGCTGGCCCTGGCCCGCGCCCTGCTCGCCGACTTCCCGGTGCTGGTGCTGGACGAGCCCGCGGAACACCTCGACCTGGAGACCGCCGACGCCCTGACGGCCGATCTGCTGACCGCGACCGAGGGCCGCACGACGCTGCTGATCACCCACCGGCTGGCGGGGCTCGACGCGGTGGACGAGGTCGTCGTCCTGGACCGGGGCCGGATCGTGCAGCGCGGCGGGTACGCGGCGCTGGCGGAGGCCGAGGGACCGCTGCGGCGGATGCTGGAGCGGGAGTGGGCGGCGGACCGGCTGTCCGGCCGGGCCGGCGGGGGCCGCAGCACCGCCATGGCCGACTTTCCCCAGTAAAAGGGACTAACTAGGCTCAAGGTCATGTCAGTGCAGGAGTCGCAGGAATCCCCGGACCCGCTCGAAGCCGCCACCGAGGCGACACGGAGCCTCCAGGGACTGTCCACCGAGCTCACCGCCCGTGTCCCCCAGCTGCTGGAGGCGATGCGGTCGGTCGGCACGGGCCTCGAGCTGCACTCCACCCTCGACCGCATCTGCGAGACGGCCGCCGAACTGGCCGACGCGCAGTACGCCGCCATCGGGGTCGTGGACGTCGAGGGCCGAGGGCTCTCGGACTTCGTCACGTACGGCATCGACGAGGAGACGTCCCGGCGCATCGGCCACCGCCCCGACGGCAAGCGGGGCCTGCTCGGTGCGCTGATCAGGGATCCGCAGCCGGTCCGGCTCGCCGACCTGACCAGCGACCCGCGCTCCGCGGGCTTCCCGGCGCACCATCCGCGGATGCGGAGCTTCCTCGGCGTACCGATCCGCGTGCAGGGCGAGATCTTCGGCAACCTCTACCTCGCGGAGAAGCGCGGCGGCGTCGAGTTCAACGACTACGACCTGCACATGGTCCGGGTGCTGGCCACCGAGGCGGGCATCGCGATCGGCAACGCCCGGCTCTACGAGGCGGCCACCCAGCGGGAGCGCTGGATCGACGGCTCCGTCGCCGTCACGACCGCGCTGCTCTCCGGCGGCGACGCGGACGACGCGCTGGCGGTGGTGGCCGAGCAGGCCAGGCACCTGGCGGACTCGGCTGCCGGGATAGTGATGCTGCCGGCGGAGGACGGAGGCATGGAGATCGTCGCGGTCTCCTCCGACGACCCGGCCACCTCGCTCGGCGTGGTCGTCCCCGCCGAGAGCGCGGTGGTCGACAGCCTGATGGCGGGCGAGCCGGTCTTCGTGGACGACGTCTCCGCCGATCCCCGCATGATCAGCCGTCTGACCAGCCAGTACGGCCCCTGCATGATGCTCCCGCTGCAGAGCGGGGGCCGGGTGCTGGGCGCCCTGGTGACCCCGCGGGCGCGGGGCAAGCGGCCGTTCACGGAGGCCGAGCGGACCCTCGCCACCCAGTTCGCCTCGCAGGCCGCGCTCGCGCTGATGATGGCCGAGGCGCAGCGCGACCGGGAGCGGCTGGCGGTCTACGAGGACCGCGACCGGATCGCCCGCGACCTGCACGACCTGGTGATCCAGCGGCTCTTCGCCACCGGGATGATGCTCGAGGGCGCGCAGCGCAGGTCGATCGTGCCCGAGGTGCGCGAGGGCGTCGGGAAGGCCGTCGACGAGCTCGACGTGACGATCCAGGAGATCCGTACGGCGATCTTCGCGCTCCAGCAGGGCCCGGCGGAGGCGCCCTCGGGGCTGCGCACCCGGGTGCTGCGCGAGATCAACATGGCCGCGGTGCCGCTGGGCTTCAAGCCGTCCCACCGCTTCCTCGGCGCGGTCGACGCCGTGGTGGGGGAGCTGGTGGGCAAGAACCTGATCGCCGCGCTGCGGGAGGCGCTGTCGAACGCCTTCCGCCATGCCGAGGCCGGCCGGATCGAGGTGCTCGTCGACGCCACCGCCAAGCTGGCGGACGGGCGGCCGGCGGTACGGCTGGAGGTGGCGGACGACGGGGTCGGCATCCCGGAGGGCGGGCGCCGGAGCGGGCTGCGGAACCTGCGGCGCCGGGCCGAGTCCCTGGGCGGGGCCAGCTGGTACGGGCCGGGCCTCGGCGAGGACGGGGGCGGGACGCGGCTGGTGTGGGAGGCGCCGCTGTAGGGCGGCGCGGTCACGCTCGCGCCGTCGCGCTGCATCCGGCCCCCGGCCGGCGGGCTCCGTCAGGCCCCGCGCTCGGCCAGCATGCGCTCGATGACGACGGCCACGCCGTCCTCGGTGTTGGCGACGGTACGGCCGGAGGCGGCCGCGATCACGTCCGGGTGGGCGTTGCCCATGGCGTACGAGGTGCCGGCCCAGGTGAGCATCTCGATGTCGTTCGGCATGTCGCCGAAGGCCACCACCTCGTCGGCGGAGATGCCGCGCTCGGCACAGCACATGGCCAGGGTGCTGGCCTTGGAGACCCCGGGCCCGCTGATCTCCAGCAGGGCGGTGGGGCTGGACCGGGTGATCGAGGCGTGCCGGCCGGCCGCCTCCCGGGCCAGGGCGAGGAAGGCGTCCGGGGCGAGTTCGGCGTGGTGGGCCAGCAGCTTGAGCACCGGTGCCGTGCTGTGTTCCTCGTGCAGCAGCTTCTCCGCGACGGCGACCGTGGCGCCGGGGTCGAGGAAGAAGGGCGGGTAGGCGGGCTCGTAGTTGATGCCCGTGGTCAGCTCGACCGCGAAGGAGGTGCCGGGCACGGCGGCGCGCAGGGTGCGCACCACCTCCAGGGCGACGGGCCGGTCGAGGGGCCGTACCTCGATGATCTTCCGTCCGGCGTGCAGGTCGACCACGGCGGCGCCGTTGGCGCAGATGGCCAGGCCGTGACCGTGTACGTGGGCGCTGACCACGTCCATCCAGCGGGCCGGGCGGCCGGTGACGAAGAAGACCTCGATGCCGGCGGCCTCGGCCGCGGCCAGCGCGGCGACCGTGCGGTCCGAGACCGTCTTGTCGTCCCGCAGCAGGGTGCCGTCGAGGTCGGTGGCGATCAGCCGAGGGGCCCGGGGGTGCTTGGGAGCTGCGGTCACCCGTCCATCTTCGCCCATGACGGCGCGGGTACGTGCGACAGGTCGAACACCCGAGCCCCCTTGGGCCAGGGCGCGCCCCGGTGCCGCCGGGACGCCGGTGTTCGGTGGGGTCCCCGGGACGGTCGTAGGCTCGTGGGCATGAGCCTGCGTCTGAGCACCGTGATCCTGCCCGTCCACCGCTGGCACGAGGGGGGCCGCGAGCGCTGGCAGCGCGCCGAGGAGCTGGGCTTCCACGCCGCGTACACCTACGACCACCTGTCCTGGCGGAGCTTCCGCGACGGGCCCTGGTTCGGGGCGCTGCCGACCCTCACCGCCGCCGCGACCGCCACGGAGCGGCTGCGCCTGGGCACTCTCGTCACCTCGCCGAACTTCCGGCACCCGGTGACCCTCGCCAAGGAGCTGATCTCCCTCGACGACATCTCCGGCGGCCGGGTCACCCTCGGCATCGGCGCGGGCGGCAACGGTTTCGACGCCACCGTGCTGGGCCAGGAGCCCTGGACCCCGAGGGAGCGCGCCGACCGGTTCGGGGAGTTCCTCCCCCTGCTGGACCGGCTGCTGACGGAGGACGCGGTCAGCCACACCGGCACGCACTACTCCGCCGACGAGGCCCGCAACGTGCCGGGCTGCGTCCAGCGCCCGCGGCTGCCCTTCGCGGTGGCCGCGACCGGGCCGCGCGGCCTCAAGCTCGCGGCGCGGTACGGCCAGGCATGGGTGACCACCGGCGACCCGAAGCTCTACGAGGACGGCACTCCGGAGCAGTCGGTGGAGGCCCTGCGCGGCCAGGTCGAGAAGCTCGGCAAGGCCTGCGCGGACATCGGCCGGGACGTCGCCGAGCTGGACAAGGTGCTGCTCACGGGCTTCACGCCGGACCGGAACACGCTGCTGGGCTCCGTGGAGGCCTTCGTGGACTTCGCCGGCCGCCACCGGGAGCTCGGCTTCACCGAGATCGTCGTCCACTGGCCGATCGCCGACTCCGACTTCGCCGCCGACCAGGCCGTCTTCGAGGAGATCGCCACGGAGGCGCTCGGCCGGCTGGGCTGAGGTACGGGCGGGACGGGCAACAGCGCAGGGGGTCGTACCGGCGCACACCTCGGGGATTGCCGTGGCGGTGTGCGTCGGTCGGGCGGGGGCCGGGCGCGTCGCGCATGGACGGTGTGTGAACGGCTCGCGGATGGGCGGGGGTTGACGAGGTGACAGCGCGCGAACTTCACCCCATGGCCCTTGGGCTGGATGCGGGGCAGTCAATAGCTTCGTTTCACGTGAAACGGTCCGCATCCAGGAGAACCCCATGACCGATGTGCCACTCCGCGCCCGTCCCGCGCGGCGTCTGCTCCAGCCCCTGATCGACCGCATCGACCGGCGGATCGATCGGCGGCTGCGGGCGGCCGACCGGCAGATCGACACCCTGCGGCAGGAGCTCCGCCGTACGCAGGAGCAGCTGGCCACCCAGCACGCCCGGCCGTTCACCCATGACCTGCTCTACGGCAAGGACGGCCGGCTCAACGACCGGATGCCGAGCCGTGAGGTCTTCAGGAAGCTGTCGGACGAGATCGCGGCCGTCGCGGGCCGCCCGGGGGCGTGGACCGAGACGGCGCAGGCCTTCCGGACGCTGGTGGAGCTGGAGTCCCGGGGCGTGGGGCGGATCGCCGGCTCCACCGTGAACATCCTGGGGAAGCTCACCACCACGCCGCTGCTGGGCCCGCCGAACGGCGAGATCCTGGAGATCGGCACGCTGTACGGGCTCTTCGCCGGCGGCATGGCCCGCCAGCTGCTGCGCCGGGGGCTCGGCTACCGGCTGACGATCGTGGACCCGATCGCACCCGTACAGCTCCAGCCCGGGGTGGAGATCAGCCGGGACCCCTCGGGCACGCCGATCAGTGAGGACGTCGTGCGGGCCAACCTGCTGTTGGCGGGCGTGCACCCGGACCGGCTGCGGCTGCACCGCGGGTTCTCGCAGGACCCGGCGGTGCGCGAGGCCCTTTCCGACCGCCGGTACGGGGTCATCGTGATCGACGGTGACCACTCCGAGGAGGGCGTGGCGCGGGACCTGGAGTGGGCCGAGGAGATCGCGGCCACGGGGGCGGTCGTGGTGCTCGACGACTACGGCGACGCGCGGTGGCCCGGGGTCCAGGCGGCCGCCGACGCCCACCTGGCCGGGCGCACCCGGCTGCGGCTGGTGGGCACGGTCGCCACCAGCGCCTTCCTGCGGGCGGGCTGACGGACCGGACCGTACGGCCGCCGCTGTGGTCCGGCGCGTTCCTGCGGGCGGGCCGGGGTCAGGGGAAGCGGATGAACTCCGGCGGCACGGCGTCCACCAGCCACACGCCGTTCTCGCTGATCCGGAAGGAGTGACCGGCGGCGCGCATCGCCGCCGCGTCCACGCTCAGCACGACCGGACGGCCCCGGCGCGCGCCCACCCGCGTCGCGGTCTCCCGGTCGGCGGAGAGGTGGACGTGGTGGCGCCGCATGGGCCGCAGCCCCTCGGTGCGGATCGCCGTGATCACGGCGGGCACGGTGCCGTGGTAGAGGTACGCGGGCGGTTCGGCCTCGGGCAGGCCGAGGTCGACGGTCACCGTGTGGCCCTGGCTGGCGCGGATGCGGGTGCCCTCCACGGCGAAGCGGCGCTTGTCGTTGGTGGCCACGACGTGGTCGAGCTCGGCCCTGCTGAAGGCGAAGCCATGTGCGGCCGCGGCCGCGAGCAGGTCGTCGATCTCCACCCAGCCCTGGGCGTCGAGCACCAGTCCGATGCGTTCCGGCTGATGTCTCAGGTGCTTCGAGACATATTTCGACACCTTCACGGTGCGGCGTTCGTCCATGGGCCCAGCGTGCCCGCAGGGCAGGGGCCCCGGCATGCCCTTTTCCGGTTCTGCCGCCGCCAGGCCGGGCCGACCCGGCGGCGGACGAGGGGTGGACCCCCTCTATCGCACTTCCAAGATACGAAATACATTTTCCGTTAGGACTCCGCACGTGAAGACATCCGTCGCCGGGTCCACCCACCACTTCGTCGTCGACGACCGTCGACCCATCCGTTCCAGGGGGACACCACCATGCCCGCTTCCGCCTCGCTGCCACGCAGGGCCGCCGCCGAGTTCACCGGTACCGCCGCGCTGCTGGCGATCGTCGTCGGCTCCGGCATCCAGGCCGCCGCGCTCAGCGGGGACACGGGCGTGGCGCTGCTCGCCAACGCCACCGCCTCCGCCATCGGCCTGGGGCTGATCATCACGCTGTTCGGGCCCCTCTCCGGCGCCCACCTCAACCCGGTCGTCACGCTCGTCTCCTGGTGGACCCGGCGCACCGGCGGTGAGGGGCTGACCGGGCGCGCGGCGGGCGTGTACGTGGTCGCCCAGACCGTGGGTGCCGTGGCCGGAGCGGTGCTGGCCGAGGTGATGTTCGGCAGGACGCCGGGGGCGTTCGCCGCGCAGGCCAAGGACGGTGCGCACCTGCTGGTCGGGGAGGTGGTGGCCACCGCCGGGCTGGTGCTGGTCATCCAGGGGCTCGGGAGGATCGGACGGCCGCGGCTGGTCCCGGCCGCGGTGGCCGGGTACATCGCCGCGGCGATCTGGTTCACCTCGTCCGGCTCGTTCGCCAACCCGGCCGGCACGGTCGGCCGCGCCTTCTCCGACTCGTTCACCGGGATCGCCCCCGCCTCCGTGCCCGGCTTCGTGGCCGCCCAGCTGGTCGGCGGCGGACTCGGCCTGGCGCTGTCGCTGGTCCTGTACGGGCGGGAGCGGGCGCGCGACGCCGAGGTGACGCCCATCAACACCGCCTATCGTGCGGCGAGTTGACGCAATCCACAGTCACGGTCGGTTATCCACAGCCCATTTGCCGGGGTATGTCGGCGATTGAGTGATCGTCTGTGGGCAACCCTGTGGGTAAGTCAGTCACCCTTCCGTGAGGCCAGCTCGTTCATCGTCCGGGCCTGCAGCTCCCGCTCGGTGGCGGCCCGTACGAAGGCCGCCACGTGGGCCGGCCCCACCAGCTCCTGCACCGCGCGCACCGTCTCGGCCGGCAGCGCCACCGGGGACGGGCCCGACGGGGACACCGGCTGGCCGGCCGCCCCCAGGTGCCGCTGGAGGTGGCGGGTGGCGAACAGCCGCATGGCGCGGGCCAGCTCGGCGTCGACCGTCTGCTGGGCCAGCGGCCGCAGCCGGCGTACGAGCGTGGCCGCCTCGGCGGCGTCCGCGTCGGTCGGCGGGTGCGAGCCGAGGTACCGGGCGAAGACGTGCTCGGTCGTGAAGTCCAGGAACCGCGAGGCGATCGACTCCACCTGCCCCCGCAGCTCGCGCAGGTGCCCGGTGATCGCGTCCAGCGGCACGCCCGCGGCGTGCAGTTCGGCCGCCACCGCCAGCTCCTGCGGGCTGGGCACCAGGAACTCGTCCGAGGTGCCCGGCACCCGCTCCAGCACTCCGAGCTCGACCGCCTCGTCGACGGCCCGGTCGTCGGGCCTGCCCCCGAAGCGGTCGTTCAGCTCCTCCCGGGTGATCCGGGCGGCCTCCTCGTCGGTCCAGGGCCCGTGCACCTCGGCCACCAGACCGAGGACGCCGCCCAGGCCCCGCCCCGCGTCCCAGGCCTCCAGGAGTTCCTTGATGGAGGCCAGGGTGTAGCCGCGGTCGAGCAGGTCGGCGATCTGGCGCAGCCGGGCCAGGTGCGTGTCCCGGTACACGTTGGACCGGCCGCGCCGCTCCGGCTTCGGCAGCAGCCCGCGGTCCTGGTACGCCCTGATGGTGCGCACCGTGGCTCCGCTGTGGTGCGCCAGATCCTCGATCCGGTACTCCGCCACCGCCTGCTCGGACACTCAGCACTCCCTACGACATCGCCGCCCGCCGGCACCGCCCGCCGCGGCCCGGGCGGCCGGTGGGGCCGCCAGGTGCTCGGCCGCCCTGTGCGGCGAGCCCTCCTGCGAGGGATGGTACGACCGGCGGAATCAGCAGGGTATGGCCGTGCCGGGCTCTCTGCGGGTGGCGTACGCGGTCACAGCCTGGGCTCCAGCCGGGCGATCGCCCGCAGGGTCCGGGGAGTGAACCGGGACATCCACAGGGCGCCGCGCGATTCGGGGGTCACCGGCACCACCGCCTGGTTCTTCACCACGGCCTGGAGGATCGCGTCGGCCACCTTCTCCGGCGGGAAGTTGCGCAGGCCGTAGAGGCGCGAGGACTTCTGCTGACGGCGCTTCTGCTCGGCCTCGTCGACCCCGGCGAAGCGGGTGGTGGCGGTGATGTTGGTGTTGACGATGCCCGGGCAGATCGCGGAGACGCCGATGGACTTGCCGGCCAGCTCCGCCCGCAGGCACTCGCTGAGCATCAGCACCGCGGCCTTGGAGGTGCTGTAGGCGGGCAGCGTCCGGGACGGCAGGTACGCGGCGGCCGAGGCCGTGTTGACGATGTGGCCGCCCTGGCCGCGCTCGGCCATCTGCCTGCCGAAGATCCGGCAGCCGTGGATGACGCCCCAGAGGTTGACGTCGAGGACCTTCCTCCAGTCCTCCGCGGTGGTGTCCAGGAACGACCCGGACAGTCCGATCCCCGCGTTGTTCACCAGCACGTCGACCACGCCGTACTCCGCCGCGACCTTGGCGGCCAGCTGCTCCATCGCCTGCTCGTCGCTGACGTCCACCGTCTCGCCCCAGGCCTCCGGGGAGCCGAGCAGCCGGGCCATCTCGGCGGTGCGCGCCGCGCCCTCGCCGTCCCGGTCCACGGCCACGACCCGGGCCCCCGCCTCGGCGAACGCGAAGGCGGTGGCCCGCCCGATGCCGCTCGCGGCCCCGGTCACCAGCACCAGCTGGCCGCCGAACCGGTCGGCGTACCGGCCGGTGGCCGCCGCCGGGGCCGTCGTACCCGCCGCACCGGCGGCCGCCCGGTCCTCCTGCGCCTCGACGAACTCGCCGATCCAGGCCGCCAGCTGGTCGGGCCGGGTGCGCGGCACCCAGTGCTTGGCCGGCAGGGTGCGGCGCAGCACGTTCGGCGCCCAGAGCTCCAGGTCGTCGTACAGCCGCTCCGAGAGGAAGGCGTCACCGGTCGGCGTGATCAGCTGGACCGGGGTGTGGGCGTACGCGTCGGCGCGCGGCCGGCGCAGCCTGGCGCGGACGTTGTCGCGGTAGAGCCAGGCGCCGTGCGCCGCGTCCGAGGGCAGCGAGGCCGTCGGGTACTCCCCCGCCGGCACCTTTTCGACCCGGGCCAGGATCCCCGGCCAGCGCTTGCCGAGGGGGCCGCGCCAGGCGAGCTCCGGCAGCACCGGGGTGTGCAGCATGTAGACGTACCAGGACTTGGCGCCCTGCCCGAGCAGCTGGGCCGCCCGGCGCGGGGTGGGCCGCGCCATCCGCTTCTTGATCCAGTGTCCGAAGTGGTCCAGGGAGGGCCCGGACATCGAGGTGAAGGAGGCGATCCGGCCCTCGGTGCGCTTGACCGTGGCGAACTCCCAGGCCTGCACCGAGCCCCAGTCGTGGCCCACCAGGTGCACCGGGCGGTCCGGGCTCACCGCGTCGGCCACGGCGAGGAAGTCGTCCGTCAGCTTCTCCAGCGTGAACCCGCCGCGCAGCGGCACCGGAGCCGTGGACCGCCCGTGCCCGCGCACGTCGTACAGCACCACGTGGAAGCGCTCGGCCAGGCGCGCCGCGACCTCCGACCACACCTCCTTGCTGTCCGGGTAGCCGTGCACCAGCACGACCGTCGGCCGGCCCGCGTCCCCGAGCTCCGCGACGCAGAGCTCGACGCCCCCTGTGTGTATCCGGCGCTCCCGCGCCCCGCCCAGAACGGCCATGCTCACGCTGCCTTCTCCTCTGCCCAGCGCCGCACGTGCGGCAGGTCGTCGTCCAGCCAGTAGGCGCTCTCCTCGGGATCCCGGGAGTCGGTGACGACCAGGATCTCCTCGAACTTCGCGCCGGTGCCCCGGAAGCCCAGGTGGGGTTCGACCGCCCACAGCCCCGGCTGCGGGGGGTGGTCCGAGAACTTGTACGGGCTCCACAGCGGCGACCAGCCCTCACGGTGCCCGTGCAGGGCGTCGCTCACCAGCCCCTTGAGCGACTGGGTGCCGAACCCGAAGGCCGTCGGTGACCAGCGCCGCTCCTTCACCCGGTCCACCTTGTGCGCGATCACGCCGAAGGGATAGGCGCGGTGGCGGTTGGCGTACCCCTGGCGGATCATCAGCCGCTCCACGTCCTCGTAGATCTCGCGCAGCGACCGGCGCTCGCGGACCTGCGTCAGGATCAGCTCGCGGTGCGCCCTGAGGTCGGCCATCAGCCGGTCCTGTACGGGGTTCGGCCCGAGGGAGCCCGAGTAGCCGATGTCCGCCGTGTAGCCCTTGTAAACGGGGGCCATGTCGAGGATGAAGGGCATCCCCGCCTCCAGCCGCCGGTTGGTCGGGAAGAACTGGAGCGGGATCCTGAAGTCCGTGAACGCGGTCCGGTCGCCGAACCAGGCGAAGGGAAGGTGGAACCAGTCGGTCACCCCGCGCTCGCGCAGCCAGTCCCGCTGCATCCGCGCCGCCTCCCGCTCGGTGACGCCCGGCCGCAGCCGCGCGGCGACCGCCTCGGCGCACTCGTAGGCGAGCCGCTGCACTTCCCTGAACCCGCGGAACTCCTGGAACCCGTCCCCTGCCATGCCAGCCCCGTCCCGGTAGCCGTACGTGCCCGTAAGTTGACACTGATGAATGTGACAATGCCTGGAGATGACGTCAAGAGCCGTGCACACACCTGTGGAAAACCTTTCGGCGGCCTTCCGGGGTAGCTCTCGGGTCCTGCCTCCCCTACGGGCATGTACGACCCAAGGCGGAGAACGGTAACCCGCTACAGAGTGACGATCCGCGTGGCCTGCGCCACTACCGTCGAACCGTGACTGTCATCGCGACCGAAAGCCTGAGCAAGCGGTACACGGAAGTGACCGCCCTTGACCGGCTCTCCCTGGACATCGGCCCCGGCGTAACCGGCCTGGTCGGCGCCAACGGAGCCGGCAAGTCCACGCTCATCAAGATCCTGCTGGGGCTCTCCCCGGCCACCGAGGGCCGTGCCTCCGTGCTCGGGCTGGACGTCGCCACCAGTGGCGGCGCCATCCGGGAGCGCGTCGGCTACATGCCGGAGCACGACTGCCTGCCGCCCGACGTCTCGGCCACCGAGTTCGTCGTCCACATGGCGCGCATGTCCGGGCTGCCGCCGACGGCCGCGCGCGAGCGCACGGCCGACACGCTGCGGCACGTCGGCCTGTACGAGGAGCGGTACCGCCCCATCGGCGGCTACTCCACCGGCATGAAGCAGCGGGTCAAGCTCGCCCAGGCCCTGGTCCACGACCCGCAGCTGGTCCTCCTCGACGAGCCGACCAACGGCCTGGACCCGGTCGGCCGCGACGAGATGCTCGGCCTCATCCGCCGGGTCTACACCGACTTCGGCATCTCGGTGCTGGTCACCTCCCACCTCCTCGGCGAGCTGGAGCGCACCTGCGACCACGTCGTCGTCGTGGACGGCGGCAAGCTGCTCCGCTCCAGCTCCACCAGCGACTTCACGCAGACCACGACCACCCTCGCGGTCGAGGTCACCGACTCCGACGCCCACCCGGACGGCACCCGCGCCCTGCGCGAGGCCCTCGTCGCCGCGGGCGTCACGCTCCACGTGAGCACGGAGCAGGGCCTGCCCGGCGCGGGCCACGTCCTCCTCGTCGAGGCCACCGGCGAGCAGACGTACGACACGGTGCGCGACACCGTCGCCGGCCTCGGCCTGGGCCTGGTCCGCATGGAGCAGCGCCGCCACCACATCGCGGAGGTCTTCAAGGACCGGAAGGGAGCCGGGAGCCATGGCGCCTGAGACCTCCACCCAGATCCACAACATCGGCTACCGCTCCTACGACGGGGCCCGCCTCGGCCGCGCCTACGCCCGCCGCTCGCTGTACTCGCAGTCGCTGCGCGGCGCGTACGGCCTGGGCCGCTCGGCCAAGTCCAAGGTGCTGCCGATGCTCCTCTTCGGGATCATGTGCGCGCCGGCCGCGATCATCGTGGCGGTGGCCATCGCCGTACCGGGCTCGACCGACCTGCCCATCAAGTACACGGGCTACGCCCTGTACCTCCAGATGGTGATCGGCCTCTACGTCGCGTCGCAGGCCCCCCAGTCGGTCTCCCGCGACCTGCGCTTCAAGACCGTGCCGCTGTACTTCTCGCGGCCCATCGAGCGCGTCGACTACGTCCTCGCGAAGTTCGCGGCGATGGCCTCGGCGCTCTTCGTCCTCACGGCGACGCCGCTGCTGATCATGTACATCGGCGCGCTGCTGGCCAAATTCGACTTCGCGGACCAGACCAAGGGGTTCGCCCAGGGACTGGTCTCGGTGCTCCTGCTCTCGCTCCTCTTCTCGGGCATCGGCCTGGTGATGGCCGCCCTCACGCCGCGCCGCGGTTTCGGCGTCGCCGCCGTCATCGCGCTGTTCGTCATCCCCTTCGGCGCGGTCTCGACCGTGCAGGTCATCGCCCACGAGACCGGCGCCCCGGGCCCCATCGAGTGGCTCGGCCTGTTCTCGCCGATCACCCTGATCAGCGGCTTCCAGTCGGTGTTCCTGGGTGCCGACTCCGCCTTCCCGGGCGAGGTGGTCCCCTCCACCGGCGTCGGCTTCGTCTACCTGCTCGTCATCCTCGGCGTCATCGCGGGCTCGTACGGCGTCCTGATGGCCCGCTACCGGAAGGCCGGACTGTGACCACCATCGACATCGACCACGCGTCGCGCTGGTTCGGCAACGTCGTCGCCGTCAACGACGTCACGATGAGCATCCGCCCCGGGGTGACCGGTCTGCTGGGTCCCAACGGCGCCGGCAAGTCCACCCTGATCAACATGATGGGCGGCTTCCTGGCGCCCTCCACGGGCACCGTCACCCTCGACGGCTCCCCGATCTGGGGCAACGAGCAGATCTACCAGCACGTCGGCGTGGTGCCCGAGCGCGAGGCCATGTACGACTTCCTGACCGGCCGTGAGTTCGTCGTCGCCAACGCCGAACTGCACGGGCTCGACGCCCGGGCCGCGCAGCGCGCCCTGGCCACGGTCGAGATGGAGTACGCGCAGGACCGCAAGATCGCCACGTACTCCAAGGGCATGCGGCAGCGGGTCAAGATGGCATCCGCGCTCGTCCACGACCCGTCGGTGCTGCTGCTCGACGAGCCGTTCAACGGCATGGACCCGCGGCAGCGGATGCAGCTGATGGACCTGCTGCGGCGGATGGGCGACGAGGGCCGCACGGTCCTCTTCTCCTCCCACATCCTGGAGGAGGTCGAGCAGCTCGCCTCCCACATCGAGGTCGTCGTCGCCGGCCGGCACGCCGCCTCCGGCGACTTCCGCAAGATCCGCCGCCTGATGACGGACCGCCCCCACCGCTACCTCGTCCGCTCCTCCGACGACCGCGCGCTGGCGGCGGCCCTGATCGCCGACCCGTCCACGGCCGGGATCGAGGTCGACCACGCCGAGGGCGCCCTGCGCATCCAGGCCGTCGACTTCGGCCGGTTCACCGAGCTGCTGCCGCGGGTCGCCCGCGAGCACGGCATCCGGCTGCTGACGGTCTCGCCCTCCGACGAGTCCCTCGAGTCGGTCTTCTCCTACCTCGTAGCGGCCTGAAGGAGCTGGCATCGATGTACAACCCCACGGTCGCCCGCCTCACCTACCGGGCCCTGCTCGGCCGCCGCCGGGCCCTGATCCTCTTCGCGCTGCCCGCCCTGCTCCTGGTCATCGCGGTCGCCGTCCGGCTCCTCAACGGCGCGGACGACACCACCGCGGCGGGCCTCCTCGGCGGCTTCGCGCTGGCCACGATGGTGCCGCTGATCGGCGTGATCGCCGGCACCGGGGCCATCGGCCCGGAGATCGACGACGGCTCGATCGTCTACCTGCTCGCCAAGCCGGTGAAGCGTCCGACGATCATCATGACGAAGCTGACCGTCGCCATCGCCGTGACCATGGTCTTCTCGGCGGTCCCCACCCTGCTCGCCGGCCTGATCCTGAACGGCAACGGCCAGCAGATCGCGGTGGCCTTCACCGTCGCGACCCTGGTCGCCTCCATCGCGTACAGCGCGCTCTTCCTGCTCCTCGGCACGGTCAGCCGCCACGCGGTGGTCTTCGGCCTGGTCTACGCCCTGGTCTGGGAGTCCCTGTTCGGCTCCCTGGTGCCGGGCGCCAAGACCCTCAGCGTCCAGCAGTGGTCGCTGGCCCTGGCCGAGAAGGTCACCGGCCCGGGCGTGGTCGACTCCGCGGTCGGCCTGCCCACCGCCGCGGTCCTGCTGGCCGCCGTGACCGTCGTGGCGACCTGGTTCGCCGGCCAGAAGCTGCGCCGCCTCACTCTCGCCGGGGAGGAGTGAGCCGCGGCGCGGCCGGGTGAGTGCCCCTCATCCGGCCGCGCGCCCCGGGGAGGTGACCCTCCGCGCGGGCGTACCGGGCGGACCACAGGGTCCGGAGTGATGATCGGATCATGACGTCTCACTCCGGACCCGAACCGTCCCGGCCCGTGCGGTCCTGGATCCGGTCCTCGCCCGGTACGCACGTATGGCTCGCGGTCATCGCGTTCACCAGCCTCGTCGTGGTGATCGTGCCGGACCGGACCGAGCACTTCCTGCTGCACCGCCACAGCAGCAACATCCACGAGCTGGTCAAGCACCCGGTCGAGGCGCTGGTCGGCAGCGCCTTCTGGATCGAGAACCCCGCCTCGCTGCTGCTGTACGCGGTGCTCTTCGAGGTCTTCCATGCGAACGTGGAGCGCTGGCTCGGCACCCTGCGCTGGCTGGTGATCGTGGCCACCGCCCACGTCGTCGCCACCCTGGTCAGTCAGGACGTGGTGCTGATGGCCATCCGGGACGACCGCGCACCGCGCAGCATGGCCCACGTGGTCGACATCGGAGTGAGCTACGGACTCGCCGCCGCGGTCGGCGTCCTGACGTACCGGCTGCCCGGCCCCTGGCGCTGGTTCTACCTCGTCGGGGCGGTCGCCTTCTTCGCTGTACCGCTGCTGACCGGCGGCACCTTCACCGACCTCGGCCACGCCATCTCGCTGGCGATCGGCCTGCTGTCCTGGCCCCTCACGCGCAGCCCGGCGCACCCCCACCCGGACATCCTCGCCCGCGAGGACGAACCCGCCCCCTGAAGGGGCCGGGAGGGCCGGCAGGGCCGGGAAATTCGCTGGTACGTACGGGCCGCCGACGGCAGAGTGAAACCCGCGGGGGAACGATCCGGGTCCGGGGCAGCCGCTTCGAGCGCGCCGCAAGGCGCGGGCGGCCCCGGACTCCGGTGAGCGCGTCGCGTACGGGTCAGGCGGCGCCGAGCAGGCGTTCCAGCACCACCGCGATGCCGTCTTCCTCGTTCGACGTCGTCACCTCGTCGGCGACGGCCTTGAGCTCGTGGTGGGCGTTGGCCATGGCCACGCCGTGCGCGGCCCAGCCGAACATCGGGACGTCGTTCGGCATGTCGCCGAACGCGATCGTCTGGTCCTTCTTCACGCCCAGCCGCCGGGCGGCCAGCGACAGCCCGGTGGCCTTGGTCAGCCCCAGCGGGAGGATCTCCACCACGCCGGGACCGGCCATCACGATGTCGACCAGCGAGCCCACGACCTGCCGCGCGGCCGTGGCCAGCGCGTCGTCGTCCATGCCGGGGTGCTGGATGTAGAGCTTGTTCAGCGGCGCCGTCCACAGCTGGGCCAGGTCGTCCAGGAACACGTGCGGGAGGGGACCCTCCTGCACCCGATAGCCCGGTCCGACCAGCACCTCGCCGTCGATGCCGTCCCGGCTGGCCGCCAGCGCCACCGGGCCCAGCTCCGCCTCTATCTTGGCGAGCGCCAGCCCGGCGAGCTGCCGGTCGAGCGTCACCGACGTGAGCAGCTTGTGGGCCCCGGCGTCGTACACCTGCGCGCCCTGGCCGCACACCGCGAGCCCCTGGTAGCCCAGGTCGTCGAGGATGTGGCGGGTCCAGGGCACCGAACGTCCGGTCACGACGATGTGCGCCGCGCCCGCCGCGGTGGCCGCGGCGAGCGCCTCGCGCGTCCGCTCCGAGATCGACTCGTCGGCCCGCAGCAGCGTGCCGTCGAGGTCCGTCGCGATCAGCCGGTACGGGAAACTCACTTGGAGATCGGCTCCAGGAACTCGCGGCCGCCGAGGTAGGGGCGGAGGACCTCGGGCACCCGCACCGAGCCGTCGGCCTGCTGGTGGTTCTCCAGCAGCGCCACGATCGTCCGCGGAACGGCGCACAGCGTGCCGTTCAGCGTCGCCAGCGGCTGGATCTTCTTGCCGTCACGGACGCGCACCGACAGGCGGCGGGCCTGGAAGCCGTCGCAGTTCGAGGCGGAGGTCAGCTCGCGGAACTTGCCCTGGGTCGGGATCCACGCCTCGCAGTCGAACTTGCGCGAGGCGGAGGCGCCGAGGTCGCCGGTGGCGACGTCGATGACCTGGAAGGGCAGCTCCAGGGAGTTCAGCCACTGCTTCTCCCAGGCCAGCAGCCGCGCGTGCTCGGCCTCGGCCTCCTCCGGCGCGACGTACGAGAACATCTCGACCTTGTCGAACTGGTGGACGCGGAAGATGCCGCGGGTGTCCTTGCCGTACGTGCCGGCCTCGCGGCGGAAGCACGGGGAGAAGCCGGCGTACCGCAGCGGCAGCTTGTCGGCGTCGATGATCTCGTCCATGTGGTACGCGGCGAGCGGGACCTCGGAGGTGCCGACCAGGTAGTAGTCGTCCTTCTCCAGGTGGTACACGTTCTCCGCGGCCTGGCCGAGGAAGCCGGTGCCCTCCATGGCGCGCGGGCGGACCAGCGCCGGGGTGAGCATCGGGATGAAGCCGGCCTCGGTCGCCTGGGCGATCGCGGCGTTGACGAGGGCGAGCTCCAGGAGCGCGCCGACGCCGGTCAGGTAGTAGAAGCGGGAGCCGGAGACCTTGGCGCCGCGCTCGACGTCGATGGCGCCCAGCGCCTCGCCCAGCTCCAGGTGGTCCTTGGGCTCGAAGCCCTCGGCGGCGAAGTCGCGGATCGTGCCGTGGGTCTCGAGGACGGTGAAGTCCTCCTCGCCGCCGACGGGCACGTCGGGGTGCACGATGTTGCCGAGCTGGAGGAGCAGTGCCTTGGCGGCCTCGTCGGCCTCGTTCTGCTCGGCCTCGGCGGCCTTGACGTCGGTCTTCAGCTGCTCGGCGCGCTTCAGGAGCTCGGCCCGCTCCTCCGGGGAGGCCTTGGGGATGAGCTTGCCCAGCGACTTCTGCTCGTTGCGCAGTTCGTCGAAGCGCACGCCGGAGGACCTGCGGCGCTCGTCGGCGGAGAGCAGCGCGTCGACGAGCTCGACGTCCTCTCCACGGGCGCGCTGCGAGGCGCGGACACGGTCAGGGTCTTCACGGAGCAGCCGGAGGTCAATCACCCCACCAGGCTACCGGCCTGGGCTTCGGGGCCGGACACCGATATCACGCTGCGTGTCACTATGTCCTAATTGCCGTGAATGGAAATCTGGGGGTGTGTGGCCGGAACCGATCCCTCCGCCGAAGTCGATAAAAGGGTGCCCTTTCTCCGAAAAGGGGCGCGGCGGGACAGGTGGGTGACGGTCCTCCGGCCGTCGGACCCCTTGGGGGGAGCGGGTCGCCGGGGTCCGGTTGTCCACAGGAATTCACAGGAAGGGTGCGTTATCCACAGGCTGTGGGGGCGGGCTGTGGATGTGAATTGCGATCTTTCTCCAGCCCTTCGCGAGGCGAAGGAATCTCGGCCCAAACCCCCATCACACACTCATTCGGGTGGGAATGGCTCGCCCCAAAGAGTTGATCAACGGTGCGAGGGTGACGGCGTTCATCTCCCGGGAGTCGGGGTGTCACCCGGTTCCGTCGACCGATTTGTCGACGATGTCGTGCTCGGATGTCGACTTGTCCCCAGGTCGAGAAGCCTCCCTGTGGATAACTCTGTGGACAATCCCGGGGGTGGGGACGGAGCCGCCGGACCGGTCAGGCGCGGCCGTCGAGGCAGCGAGTCAGCCAGTCCGACGCGGCCGTGAAGTCACCGTCCGAAGTCCCGGGCCGCGGCGCGCGCACATCGGCGGCCGAGACGCCCGCCCGCGGGTACGACCCCAGGAACCGGACGTTCGGACAGATCCGCTTCAGGCCCATCAGCGCCTCGCCCACCCGGCGGTCCGAGATGTGACCCTCGGCGTCCACCGCGAAGCAGTAGTTGCCGATGCCCTCGCCGGTCGGCCGGGACTGGATCAGCATCAGGTTCACCCCGCGCACCGCGAACTCCTGGAGCAGTTCCAGCAGGGCACCCGGGTGGTCGTCGCCGAGCCAGATGACCACGGAGGTCTTGTCGGCACCGGTCGGCGCGGAGGGCCGGGCCGGCCGTCCCACCAGGACGAACCGGGTCTCGGCGTTCTCGGCGTCGTGGATCTCGGTGACCAGCGGCTCCAGGCCGTACGTCGCCGCCGCGAACTCACCCGCGAAGGCCGCGTCGTACCGGCCCTCCTGCACCAGCCGCGCCCCGTCCGCGTTGGAGGCGGCCGACTCCCAGACGGCGTCCGGCAGGTTGGCCCGCAGCCAGTTGCGGACCTGCGGCTGCGCCACCGGGTGCCCGGTGACCGTCTTGATCTCGGACAGCTTCGTGCCCGGCCGCACGAGCAGCGCGAACGCGATCCGCAGCCGCACCTCGCGGTAGATCATCAGCGGCTCGCCGGCGGCCAGCTCGTCGAGGGTCGCCGTCACCCCGCCCTCGACCGAGTTCTCGATCGGGACGAGTGCCGCGGCGGCCTCCCCGTTGCGCACCGCGTCGAGCGCGGCGGGCACCGACACCATGGGAACGAGCTCCCGGGTGGCGGCTTCGGGCAGCGTGCGGAGGGCGGCTTCCGTGAAGGTGCCCTCGGGACCGAGATACGTGAAGCGGGTGGCCGACATGCGATCAGCCTAGTGCTCCCGGGGACCGGCGGCCGGAGCCGTTCACGCTTCGAGAAGCCGCTGGCCCACGTACTCGCCGGGCTTCGGGCCGCCCGGTACCGCGTACAGCCCGCTGGCCTCGTGCCGGACGAACGCCGACAGGGCGTCCCCCCGGTCCAGCTTCCGCTGCACCGGGACGAAGCCGCGCAGCGGATCGGCCTGCCAGCAGATGAACAGCAGGCCCGCGTCCGGGGTCCCGTCCGTCCCGATCCCGTCGTGGTACGAGAAGGGCCGGCGCAGCATCGCCGCGCCGCCGTTCTGCTCGGGAGCCGAGATCCGCGCGTGGGCGTTCGACGGGATCACCGGCTTCCCGTCCGCGCCGATCCGGTCCAGCTCCATCTCGGTGGTCTCCGTGCCGCCGGTCAGCGGCGCGCCGTCCGCCTTCTTCCGGCCGATGACCTGCTCCTGCTTCGCCAGGGACAGCTTCTCCCAGTCGTCGAGCAACATCCGGATCCGCCGGACCACCGCGTACGAGCCGCCGGCCATCCACGCGTGCTCGGCCGGGCCCGGCCCGGCGGCCGGCACGAACACCCGGCGGTCGAAGTCGGGCTCGGAGGGCTTCGGGTTGCCCGTGCCGTCGATCTGCCCCATCAGGTTGCGGGCCGTCATCGGCCTGCCCGTGGCGCCGGGGGAGCGGTTGAAGCCGTTCATCTGCCACCGGACCGCGGCCGCGTCCCCGGCGTCCTTCTGGATCGCGCGCAGCGCGTGGAAGGCCACCAGCCCGTCGTTCGAGCCGATCTGCACCCACAGGTCACCGTTGCTGCGGCGCGGGTCGAGCTGGTCCGACGAGAACTCCGGCAGCGGGTCGAGCGCGGCCGGGCGCCGCGCGGCCAGGCCCGTGCGGTCGAAGAAGGTGCGGCCGAAGCCGAAGGTGACCGACAGCGAGCAGGGGCCGGCGTCCAGAGCGACCCCCGTGTCCCCGGAACCGGCCGGGGACCCGGCCATCAGCAGCCGTGCCGTCTCCGACCAGCGGCGCAGCAGCGCGGCCGCCTCCTTGCGGCCCGCCCCCGGCTTCAGGTCGAAGGCCAGTACGTGCCCCTTCGCCTGCATCGGGGTGGTGATCCCCGCCTGGTGCTCCCCGTGGAAGGGCACCTCGGTGGCGCCCAGCGAGGCCAGGGCCCCGGCCGCACCGCCGCCCGTGGCCTCGCCGTCCGCGAGGGCGGAGGCGCCCAGGGCCCCGCCCGCCGCGCCCAGCGCGAGCCCGGCGGCACCCGCGGCACCGACGGTGCCGAGCAGCCGCCGCCTGGAGATCTCGATGTGGGTCACGCTGTCGGTCACGCTGGTCAGCCGATCTTCACTGTCTTCTGCACGGTCACTTGGTCGATGTCGGAGGTGCGCACGGTCAGGTCGATGCGCCACGTCCCGGCGAGCGGGAGCTGGACCCCGGAGGCGGTCCAGTGTCCGGTGCTCGCGTGGTCGGGGGCCAGCGGCAGCGGGCCGATGTCCTTGGCGGGCAGCGTGAACGCCACCTTCACCTCGGGCGCGTCCAGCGGCTTGCCGTTCGTCCGGGCGAGCCACAGGTGCAGGGTGTTGGCCCCGGTCCGGCCCGGGTCGAGCTCCAGCCGTGCCGACCCCTGGCCGTCCTCGCCGCCCGTGTCGAACGGGAGGGTGACCTTGATGGGCCGGTTGGGCACGGCCGTGGAGTTGGTGGCCGTGCTCCGCCCGGCCTCCTGCTCCGCGGCCCGGCCGGGCTCGGTGCTCGTCAGCACGGTGGTGACGGCCAGCAGGACCACGGCCACCCCCGCCTCGGTCAGGACCGAGCGCCGCAGCCCCGCCCGGCCGGGGTCCGCGTCGCGGACCTTCTTCTCCCGGGCGGTGGCCAGGGCGGCCCGCTGACGGGCGAGCTGCGCGGCCCGCTTCGGGTCCGCGGGCACGGTCACCGGCTCGGGCTCGGGCTCGGAATCGACCCCGGCCTTGGCCTCGGCCTCGGGGTGTGTTTCACGTGAAACATCCCCCTGGCCCGCGCCCTGTTCGCTCTCCGCCGGTCCCGCGCCCAGCCGCGCCGTCCACTTCCGGGACAGGTAGGCCACGCCCACCAGGACCGCGACCAGCCCGACCTTCACCAGCAGGAGCTGCCCGTACGCCGTCCCGGTCAGGGCCGACCAGCTGCCGAGCTGCCGCCAGGACTGGTAGACGCCCGTCGCGGCCAGTACGGCCACGCTGACGAACGCCACCCGGGAGAACCGCAGTACGGCGGCCCGCTCGATGCCCGGCACCCGGTACAGGGCCACCAGCAGCACGACCAGACCGCCCAGCCAGGCGGCGACGGCCAGCAGGTGGACGATGTCCACCGGCATCGCGATGCCGGGCTGGACGCCGGTCGAGGCGTGCTCGGACAGCGCCCAGGTGGCTGCGATGCCGCCGGCCACCACCGCGCCGCCGACGCCCAGACCGAAGGTGAGGTCGCCGGTCTCCTTGCGGAGCCGCTCGGCCGTCTCGGCGTCCGCCACCCCTTCCCGGGCCGCCTGCCGGCGCGCGTACGCCCCGAAGAGCACGGCCAGGAAGAGCGCGGTGGCGCCGAGCAGCAGCAGCCGCGACACCAGCGAGGCACCGGTCTTGGTCTCCAGCACCGCCTTCAGCCCGGACAGGTCGAAGGCGTCGGCGAACTTCCCCGAGCCCGTGTACGGATGACGCAGCGCCAGCATCGCCAGCGTCGCAGCGGTCAGCGTCACCCAGCCGTACAGCACCACCCGCTGGACCGGCCTGACCCCCGCCCCGCGCTGCCAGCACAGCAGCACGAAGGCCGCGCCGCCGACCAGCAGCACGAAGCCCGCGTAGGCGGCGTAGCGCGCGACGCCGTAGGCGAAGCCCACCGGACCGCCGCCCGCCTCCTGCTCCGGCAGCGTCACCGTGGTCGTGGAGGGCGCGCCCACCGAGAAGGTGAAGGCACCGGAGATCGGGTGGCTGTCGGCGGACACCGCCTGCCAGGCCACCGTGTACGTGCCGTTGGGCAGGCCGGCGTGCAGCTGGACCCCGTACCTGACGGTGGTGCCGTCGCACAGGTCCCGCTGTTCACCCGTGTCGACCCGCTTGCCGCTGGGGTCCATGACCCGGATCGAGTCCTCGCCCATGGCCACCTGCTCCGAGAAGGAGAGCGTGACCTGGGCGGGGGCCGTGGCGACCACCGACCCGTCCTTGGGATCGCTCGCGGTCAGCGCGGCGTGCGCCACGGCCGGTGCGGCGGTGGCGACCAGCGAGCCCAGCAGGGCCGCGGCGACCAGCAGCAGCCGGAGCAGCTGCTGCGGGCGCAGGGGCCGTCGGAGCGCCGGCTGCCGGAGCAGCGGCTGCCCGGGCCGCCGGGGCCTGAGCGATCGGGCGGGGGCGGGGGCGGTGGCCGTCATGGCGTGTCAGTCCCTCGGTCCGTCAGTGGTGCTTCGGGTTGTAGGTCCGTTCCTTCACGTCGAGCTCGACCTTGACCGGGTCCGCCTTCTCGAAGTGCAGCTCGACCGCGACCTTGTCACCGACCTTCGGCTTGCTCTTCAGGCCCATGAACATCATGTGGCTGCCGCCGCGCTCCAGCCGGAGCTCGCCGTTGGCCGGCACGTCCATCGACCGGACCTGCTGCATCTTCTGGTTCTTGGTCTCGTGGATCTGCACGTCGTCCGAGAGCGTGCTGGTCACCGAGGTGAGCTTGTCGGCGGTGTCCGAGCCGTTCTCGACGACCAGGAAGCCGCCCGCCATGTCGCCGTTGACCGGCTCCGGCATGAAGGCCCCGCTGACGCTCAGGGCGGGCTTGCCGTCCGAGCCCCCGGCCGGGGAGTCCTCGGCGGCACAGCCGGCTATCGCGAAGGACGCGGTCAGGGCGGTGGCGGCGAGGAGGGCGGTGCGGAGGGTGGTGCGGTGGTTCACGGGTTCTCTCCCTTGATGAGCTTCGGCAGGTCCTGGGTGTAGTCCTCGGCGGTGGTGTCCTCGCCGTACAGGACGTACCCCTCGTCGGACTTCGGGGAGAACGCGATGACCTGGGCCCCGTGCATGGAGACGACGCTGCCGTCCTTCTCCTTCTTCGGGGGGTCGATGCCGATGCCGATGCTGCGGGCGCCGGCCTGGATCGTGTTGAAGTCGCCGGTCAGCCCGATGAAGGCCGGGTCCTGCGCCTTGAGCCACTTGCCCAGCGAGTCGGGGGTGTCCCGCTCCGGGTCCGTGGTGACGAAGACGACCTGGAGCTTGTCCTGGTCGGCCTTCGGAAGGGCCTTCCTGGCGATGGCGATGTTGCTCATCGTCAGCGGGCAGACGTCGGGGCAGTTGGTGTAGCCGAAGTAGATGAGCGTCGGCTTGCCCTTGGTCTGCTCGCGCAGGCTGTACTGCTTGCCGTGCGTGTCCGTCAGCACCAGGTCGGGCTTCTCGAAGGGCCGGTCGAGGACGGTGGCGGCCTTGGTCTTCGCCGAGGCGCTCACCTCCGCGACGGGAGAGCCCTTGTCGGAGTCGCTGCCGCAGGCGGACAGCGTGAGCGCGGCCGCCACCGCGAGAGCGGCGGCCGTCACACGTGTGGTGTGCATGGGGGATTCGTCCCTGTTGATCGGGGTGGGAAGT
Source organism: Streptomyces sp. NPDC101132 (assembly GCF_044759225.1). Classification (NCBI taxonomy): domain Bacteria; kingdom Bacillati; phylum Actinomycetota; class Actinomycetes; order Kitasatosporales; family Streptomycetaceae; genus Streptomyces; species Streptomyces sp. NPDC101132. The sequence goes on along the minus strand of NZ_JBIVYX010000011.1, from coordinate 160,858 downwards.
GCTCGGGTGCGGCGGCCCGTACGCCCGTACGGGCCGCCCGCACCCGGATCAGGAGGTGCGGCGGCGCGACAGCACGCCGAACGCCACGCCCGCGGCGCCGACGAGGATGCCGGCGATGCCCAGCGCGCGGGCGGTGGTGTCGGAGGAGCCGGACGCGCTCGCGTGCTCGTCGCCGTGGGCGCCGTCCTTCCCGTCCTTCGCGTCGGTCTGCTTGGCGTCGTCCTTGCCGCCGGACGCGCCGCCGTGGTGGCCCTCGCCGGTGGGCTCGGTCAGCTTGAGGACCGGTGCCGGGTTCTGCGGCTCGTCCGCGCCGTCCTTGGGCTCCTCGATCCAGCGGACGACCTCGTTGTTGTCGTACGTCTGGATCGCCTTGAAGACCATCCGGTCGGCGTCCTCGGGGAGCTGGCCCACGGAGAGCGGGAACTGCTGGAAGCGGCCCGGGGCGATCTTGCCGCCGGTCCAGGTGACCTTGGTGACGGCCTCGGTGATCTGCTTGCCGTGGATGGTCAGCGGCTTGGCCAGCTTGCTCTTGGTGACCTCGACCTGCCAGCCCGGCACGTCCTGCGGCATCACGGACGCGAGCGGGTGGTCGGCGGGGAAGGTGACCTCCAGCTTGTTCGTGGAGGCGTTGTCGCGCTCGTTGGGGACCTTGAAGTTGATCGTGGCGTAGCCGCCCTTCTCGGCCTGCCCGGGCTGCACGCTGACGTGTGCGAAGGCGGTTCCGGAGAGCAGCAGGACGGAACCGGCGGCGAGGGCGGCGACGAAGGAGACGCGAGAGGTCTTCATGGCAGAGAGCTCCACTGGCAGTGGGAACGGTGGACGGCGCGCGGGTGCGCGCGGACGCCGCGGCACCACCGCTCCCGTGTGGATCGTCCCGGGGAGCCGGGTACCGCGTCAGGCTGCGAGTGCGTACGCCGCGGGCGGCCCGCGCCTGATCACCGTGTGCTGGAGCGCCTCCCGCCCCACCGGGACCCGCCGCTCCTCCTCGCCGCGCGGCAGCCCCGCCGTACGGGCCTCCGCGCCGGGCAGTCCCCGGCGCAGCGCGCGTACGAAGGCCAGCGCCGCCCGCAGGGACCGCGCGGATCCCGCCTCGGCCGACAGCCGGACCAGGCGCAGCAGCGCCGCGTCCCCGCGCCCGAGCAGCCAGCCCGCGGCGAGCGCGGCCAGCAGGTGCCCGAGCAGCATCGGCAGCGAGAACAGCCCGGTGTCCGGGGTGAGGGCCGGCGCGACGGTCTCCGCCGCTCCGCCCGCGTGGGCGTGGACGTGGCCGCCGGCCGTCGCCGGGTCGATGCCCGCGACCAGCAGGACCTGCCTGGCCTCGGCCGGACTGAGCGGGACGGTGTTGCCCCCGCAGACCAGCCGCGCGGCGAGGGCCGCGAGCGACTCGTCGGGGGAGGGCACCGGCTTCGGGACGGCCCGGTGCTGGCCGAGGCCGAAGAGCGCGTGGAGTGCCAGCTGTCCGCCGGCCAGCGCGCCGGCGATCCCGGGCAGCGAGCGCCGCCGTCCCGCCAGCGGTGCCGCGCAGGCGAACACCGCCAGGAACCCCGCGCAGAGCGCCCACAGCGGGACGGTCGCGCAGGAGGCCAGCGCGTGTCCCGCGCCGGACAGCACGACACAGACCGCGGTGAACACCGCGGCCCTCATGAGCCGGAGACCGGTTCCGGTGCGTGTCGTGCGGGGGTGAGGCATGGCCGGGCCATCATCGCACTGCGCCCCGGCCCTCCATACGGCAGGTCCGGAAGGTCCTGTTGGTACGTGCTCGTCGCTTCCCCCTCCCGGCCCACATACACCGCCGAGAAGGGGACGCGCATCGGCCGAACGGGCGCTCCGGCGTCGCTCAGGGGCTTATCGCGTGCCGTGTGCGGCAATAGGTAACGGTATGTCGAGCCGCGGCCGGGAGGCTGGAGCATGAGCATCTGGTGGTCATTGCACCTGCGCCGCGAAGCCGCCAGCGTTCCCCTGGCCAGACGGCTGCTCCTGGGCACCATGGAGACCGCCGGGGTGGACCCCGACATCTCGTACGACCTGTCCGTGGCCCTCACCGAGGCCTGTGCCAACGCGGTCGAGCACGGCGGCCTCGTCGGTGCCGCGCCGGACACCGGGGCGTACCGCGTCACCGCGTACCTCGACGGCGACACCTGCCGTATCGAAGTCACCGACTCGGGCCCCGGCTTCCCCGAGCACGTGGGCACGGCCCGCAGGTCCGCGCTCGCCGAGAGCGGGCGGGGCCTGTGCCTGATCGAGCAGCTGGCGGACCACGTGCGGTTCCGGAACCGGCCGGGCCAGGGCGCGGTGGTCAGCTTCGACAAGATCCTCAAGTGGCGGGAAGGCGCGCTGCTGAAGGCCTCCTGAGCCGCGGACGACCGTGGGCGAGGACCGCGTACGGTCCTCGCCCACGGTCGTGTCCGGGTGTCACCGGAGCGGACCGGCCGCTGCCGGCCGGTCCGCGTGGTCCGGGTGGTCCGGGGTGGTCCTGGCGGGTCAGCCCTTCAGGCGGGCCATCCACGCCTCGACCTCGTCGGCCTGGCGCGGGAGGCCGGCCGACAGGTTCCGGTTGCCGTCCTCGGTGACCAGGATGTCGTCCTCGATCCGGACGCCGATGCCGCGGTACTCCTCCGGCACGGTCAGGTCGTCGGCCTGGAAGTACAGGCCCGGCTCGACGGTCAGGCACATGCCCGGCTCCAGCGTGCCGTCGACGTACGCCTCGGTGCGCGCGGCGGCGCAGTCGTGGACGTCCATGCCGAGCATGTGGCCGGTGCCGTGCAGGGTCCAGCGGCGCTGGAGGCCGAGCTCCAGGACGCGCTCGACCGGGCCCTCCAGCAGGCCCCACTCGACGAGCTTCTCGGCGAGGACGTGCTGCGAGGCGTCGTGGAAGTCGCGGAACTTGGCGCCCGGCTTCACGGCCGCGATGCCGGCCTCCTGGGACTCGTACACCGCGTCGTAGATCTTGCGCTGGATCTCGGTGTACGTGCCGTTGATCGGCAGGGTGCGGGTGACGTCGGCGGTGTAGAGGCTGTGCGTCTCCACGCCGGCGTCGAGCAGCAGCAGGTCGCCGGAGCGGACCGCGCCGTCGTTGCGGACCCAGTGCAGGGTGCAGGCGTGGGCGCCGGCCGCGCAGATGGAGCCGTAGCCGACGTCGTTGCCCTCGACGCGGGCGCGCAGGAAGAAGGTGCCCTCGATGTACCGCTCGCTGGTGGCCTCAGCCTTGTCGAGGACCTTCACGACGTCCTCGAAGCCGCGGACGGTGGAGTCGACGGCCTTCTGCAGCTCGCCGATCTCGAACTCGTCCTTCACCGCGCGGGCCTCGGAGAGGTAGACGCGCAGCTCCTCGTCGCGCTCGGCGGTGACCTTGTCGGTCAGCGCCTCCTCGATCACGGCGTCGTGGCCGCGGACGTTGCGGACCGGGCCGGTGGCCTCGCGCAGCTCGTCGGCGACGTTGCGCACGTCCTTCACCGGGATGCCCAGCAGCTGCTCGGCCTCGGTCAGGGAGTGGCGGCGGCCGACCCACAGCTCGCCCTGGCCGGACAGCCAGAACTCGCCGTTCTCGCGGTCCGAGCGCGGCAGCAGGTAGATCGTCGCGGTGTGACCGTCGGTGGTGGGCTCCAGGACGAGCACGCCGTTCTCGGTCTGGTCACCGGTCAGGTACGCGTACTCGGTCGCGGCGCGGAACGGGTACTCCGTGTCGTTCGAGCGCGTCTTCAGCCGGCCCGCGGGGATCACCAGGCGCTCACCCGGGAAGCGAGCGGACAGCGCGGCGCGGCGGGCGGCGGTGTGCTGCGCCTGCGGGATCGGCTCCAGGCCGTGCAGCTCGGTGTCGGCCCAGCCGGTGCGCATGCTCTCGGCCAGCTCGTCGGAGACGCCCGGGTACAGACCGTTCTTCCGCTGCTTGTGCTTCTTCGGCTGCTCTTCTTCCGGGCCCGCTGCGTCAGCAGCAACATCTGTCTGGGCCGGGGTGAGCTCTTCCGACACGGTCCGCCTCCTCTTGGTACGACACTGAACCCCGTCCATCGTACGGTCGTGCGGAAGGGGTCCCAGGGCCCTTGGACCCATTACCAAGATCGTCGGACGCCGCGGCGGGCCGGGTCAGTCGAAGCGGGCCGCGAGCAGCACGATGTCCTCCGCCGAGTCCGCCTCGTCGCGGCCCTCGGGCAGCACGGTGCGCAGCACGTGGTCGCAGATCCCCGCCGGGTCGTCCCGGACGGTCCGCGGGACGCTCGCGGCGGCCGCGTGGAGCCGCGCGAAGGCCCGGTCCATGGAGTCGCCGGTGCGGTGCAGCAGCCCGTCGGTGTACAGCAGCACCGTTTCTCCGGGTCCGGGCTCGATCTCCACGCTGGGGGCCTCCCAGCAGGAGAGCATGCCGAGCGGCGCCGAGAGCGAGGTCTCCACGTACTCCGTGCGGCGCTCGCCGATCAGCAGCGGCGGGGTGTGCCCGGCGCCGGCCAGCACGATCTTGCGGCGCGCGGGCTCGCAGTACGCGAACAGGGCGGTGGCGGACCGGGCGGGCTCGGTGAGCCGCAGCAGCAGCTCCAGGTCGGAGAGCACGGCGACCGGGTCCTCGCCCTCCATCACGGCGTACGCGCGCAGGGAGGCCCGCAGGCGGCCCATGGCGGCGATGGCGCTGGGCCCCGAGCCGGTGACGGAGCCGACGGCCAGCCCGAGCGCGCCCTCGGGCAGCGGCAGCGCGTCGTACCAGTCGCCGCCGCCCCGCGGGCCGGTGCGGTGGCGGGCGGCCAGCCGGACGCCGGAGACCCGGGGCAGACGGCTGGGCAGCAGCTCCTCGGCGATGGTGCGCACCTGGGTGCGGGCCCGTTCCACCTCCACGACGCGGGCCAGGTGCTCACCCGCGTAGCGGACGTACAGCTCGATCAGGTGGCGCTGGCGCTCGGTGGGCTCGGCGTGCTCGTCGTACAGCCAGACGGCGGCGCCCAGGCGGCCCGTGGTCTGCGTGGCGAGGGGGAGGGCGTAGCTGGCGGCGTAGCCGAGGCGGGCCGCGACCTCGCGGAGGCGGGGGTCGACCGGGACGGAGTGCCCGCCCTGGCCGGCGGTGGCGTCCGGGTCGGGCAGCTGCTCGGTGCCGCCGTGCGCGTCCGGCAGGCCGTCGAGGATGCGGCCGTACGTGGTCGCGCTGCGCGGCACGGTCTCGATGTGCCCGAGGTCCGCGCGGCCGAGCCCGAGCCCGATGGTGCTGGCCGGACCGAGGCCGTCCGAGGGTTCGAGGACGACGAGTCCGCGGCGGGCGCCCACCAGTGCGGCGCCTGCGCGCAGCAGTTCCTGGAGGGATTCTTCGAGGTCAGCGGCGCGGGTGAGGCGCTCGGTGAGCTCGTGGAGCGTGGTGAGGTCCGAGACCCAGCCGGCCAGGCGGTCCTGGATGACGGTCCCCGGGGCCGGCGCGGAAGGGGCGGGAGGCGTCGCGCGGGCGGGCGAGGGCGCGACAGTGTGCGGGGGTGCCGGAACCGCTGGATCGATTCCAGCCACTTTCGGCAGGTGCGGGATGCTCATGGCAGCCGCCTTTCCACCTGGTGCGATTCGCCATAAAACATCGCGACCCCCAGATCCCTCTGCGCCGCCGTCAATGGATCCACATCTACACGCAGATGTGGATCGATGTCCAGCATTGCCCAGGTGGGAATCCTGGTGTCCGTGGGACGACAACTCGCCGTACACGTAAGGCTCAAAGTTGGCTGAAAAATGCCCGGAGCGGACGTCTTTTGCGGTCGACTGAACTGGTTCAGCAGAGCGTCATATCGTGCGTGATGGGTACGTAATCGGTGATGGCCAGGGTCAGTTGGGCGGACCCGTGGAACCAGGCGGCGCGAGTCGCGCGTCGGCCACACCTGGGGGCTCCCCGGCGGTTTGCCGGGGGAGTTACCGGCCCCGCAAGCCAGTAAGAACTGCACGAACCGCGTAAACCTCATCAAAGCGGACAGTGACGCGAAACGTGTACGTGTGGTGAAACACCGGATACATGGTGTGATGTGGCCCTCGGCGTTCAACGGAAAGGAACGAGCGCTCATGCGCGAGATCCTCGGAAGGCGTCTCCAGCGGCTTCGGCTCTCCCGGCGCGGCGGACCCCCCGCCCTCCTCGGCACGGCGCTGACCTGCGCGACCGAATGGCAGTGGCCGGTGATCCCCGGCGTCGGCCAGGCCCGCGCGGCCGACGGCCGCCCGGCCGAGGACGCGCGGTGCGCCTGCCCCGACCCCGACTGCGTGGTGCCCGGAGCGCATCCCTACGACCCCGGGCTGCTGGCCGCCACGACCGACGCCCGCATGGTCCGCTGGTGGTGGACGAACCGCCCCACCGCCCCGGTGATCCTCGCGACCGGCGGCAACGCGCCCTGTGCCGTCAGCCTCCCCGTCGCCGCCGGCGCCGAGGCGCTGGCCCGGCTCGACCGGATGGGCATGCGGCTGGGGCCGGTCGTGGCGACCCCCACCCGGATGTCCCTGCTCGTGGCCCCGTACTCGATGGAGACGCTCGGCGAGCTGCTCTACGCGAAGGACTGCGTGCCGGCCTCCCTGCGGTTCCACGGCGAGGGCGGCTACCTCCTGCTGCCGCCCTCGGAGGCGGGCGGCGGCGGGGTGCGCTGGGAGCGCGCACCGCTGGCCGGTTCGGCGCGTCCCTGGCTGCCGGACGTCGAGGCCGTGGTCGACGCACTCGTCGAGGCGAGCAGCGGGGCGCCGGGCGGCGGCAGCCGGCTCGCCTACTGAGCCGCACCCCGGGACGGCGTAGTGCGCCCTCGTGCGCTCGTGCCGTCACTCGAACGGGTGTGAGCGGGGCGCCGTTCCAGGGCAATTGGGCGCGCGGCCGGCCGGCGTCCGTGCCCGCCTCGCTATGTTCGCCGGATGAACCTCCGCGTGACCGGCATCGGCGTCGGTGTGCTGATCGCCCTGGCGCTGCCGCTCGCCGCGGCGACGGCTGGGCCGCTGTCCGACGAGGGGCGGGGCGGGCTCCTCACCTCGCTCGGGCTGCGCGACGACGAACGCGGGGGCGGGGCACGGGCGGAGGGGGCCCGGCCGGAGCCGAAGGCCCCCGAGACCGACACCCGGTGCGGACCGGAACTCTCCTCCCCCGAGGGCGTGGAGGCGCAGACCTGTGTGCTGGGCGAGGCGGGCCGGGTGTGGGCGCGAACGTACTACCGCAACGCGACGGGGCGCCCGCTGGACGCCGTACTCACGCTGATGGGTCCGGCCGGTCGGACCGTGCAGATCCGTTGCCCGCTCACCGCGGGGGACGAACCGGGGACCTGCGAGACGCCCAAGGAGGCTCCGGCCGGGGCGGCGCAGGGGCGCGGGCGAGGGCTGGAGGAGTACTCGGCGGTGGCGGAATTTGCCGTACCGGATGTGAACGGGCCGCTGTTGCTCCGGGCCGGCAGCAACTCGGAACCCGTGACCGAGCGTTGAAATGGAAGGGCCCGGTCGCTGGCGACGGGGGATGCACCAGCGACCGGGCTACAAGAACGGTAACAAGAGATCGCGTGTTCGCAAATTCGATCTCGGATATTCGGACACCGATTTGCCGACCATTAGCGGGAGTTGTGACCCGAGTCACCAAACCGGCTGGTCGGACTGCTGATGCCCGCTGATCAGCTGAGCGTCACCTGGCGGTTGGTGAGGCCGCCACGCGCCCGGCGCTCCTCGGGAGTCAGCGGGGCGTTCGTGGCCAGGGCGTTCGCCAGCCGCTCCGCGAACTCGGCCGCCGGCTTCTCGACGTCCGCCGCGGTGACCCCGGTGGGCAGGTCCCACACCGGCACCATCAGGCCGTGGGCCCGGAAGGAGCCGACCAGCCGGGTGCCCTCGCCGATCGAGGTCTCGCCCGCCGCGTGCAGTCGCGCCAGCGCGTCGAGCAGCTTCTCCTCGGCGTGCGGCATGACCCACCGGAGGTGGTTCTTCTCCGGCGTCTCGCACCAGTAGGCGGCGTCCACGCCGGTCAGCTTGACGGTGGGGATGGCGGCGGCGTTGGCGCGTTCCAGTGAGGCGGCGACCTCCGGAGAGGCGTTCGCGGCGTTCTCCGTGTCCGGAATCCAGAATTCGAATCCCGTGTGCACAACCGGCTCGAAAACGCCCTCGGGGTCGAGGAGATCCTGAAGTCGGGGACCCTCGGCGGGCACGCGCCGGGGGGAAACCGGATTACCCGGTTCCGTGGCGAGAGCGCGCTCCAGGGTGTCGGCGAGATCCCGCCCGAGGTCACCCGAAGACGTGTCGTTCTGCAAACCGAGCAGCACCGAACCGTCCTCGCGGCGCAGCGCGGGCCACGCCATCGGGAGCACGGTCGCCAGCGTCACCGACGGCACGCCCTCGGGCAGCCCGCCCTTGAGGGAGAGCGGCACGGTCGCGGCCGGCACCAGCTCGCGCAGCGCGACCCAGTCGCACTCGCCCGGCAGCCCCTCGAACGGGCGCTGGACGAGCTCGGTCACGGCGTGCGCCGCAGCCCGCCCGTGACAGGCCTTGTAGCGGCGGCCGGAGCCGCACGGGCAGGGTTCCCGGGCGCCCACCACGGGGATCTCGCCATCCGTGAGCTGCGGCTTTCCGGCCGTGGACTGGGGTCCCTTGGTCTGCGGGCGCTTCTTGGCCATCGTGGGTGTCTCCCGGTTGTGGCGTCGTGCTGAGGCTCTGTCGGCGCGAGCCTAGCCGTTCGTGCCGGGATCTCCGGGATGGCTGGAAGCGGAACGCGTGCCTCGGGTCCCGTCCCGTACCGGGCGCGCCGTCAGCCGTCCCGGGTCAGCGGACAGGACTCCAGATCGTCGAGGGCCGCGATGGCCGATATGAAGTCCAGCGCCGGCGCGGTGACGCGCGTAGCGAAATCCTCGTGACGGTGTCCTGCCGCGACGGTCACCCACACCGTGACCTCGCCCGCCGCACCGTCGCGCACGCCCCAGTCCTGGGCGAGCGCACTGATGATGTTCAGCCCGCGGCCGCCGCGCGCGGTGACCGAGGGCGTCGAGGGAACGGGCCGGGTGGGACCGCCCCCGTCCGTGACCTCGACCGTCAGACGGCCTCGTGCGTCGACCCGCCAAGCGGCCCGTACGTCGCCGTCCCCCACCTCGTCCGAGCCCAGCGGCCTGCCGTGCCGGCAGGCGTTGCTGAGCAGTTCGGAAAGGATCAGGACTGCATCGTCGACGACCGATTCGGACACCCCGCTGAGGCGCAGCTGTGCGCGCATCCGGTGTCTCGCCTCTCCCACGCCCGCAGGACCATGGGGTACGGCCATGCTCGACGACGTGGGCACTTCCTGTGCCACCACCAACGCCACCCCCGGAACCTCCTTAGCCCCACGCCATGGTCTGGATGCCCCAATGGCCTGGACCGGAAACCGCGCAGGCGGAGGCCTCTGACGCATTCATGACGACCGAACGCGGAGCGGATGCGCCGGGGCACACCCTGTCACGGAAGTGGGGGGTGCAACCCATGTGATTAGCGCCCGAGTTGGGACAGAACCCGCCCGGGTCGATTCGTAATGATCGCTTCCACACCCAGATCAGCGCAGAGCTGAACGTCTTCCGGTTCGTTCACGGTCCAGACGTGCACCGAGTGGCCCTGTGCCTGGAGCCGCTTCACGAACCCGGGGTGGTTCCGCACGATCCGCATGCCCGGGCCGGCGATCCGTACACCCGCGGGCAGCCGGCCGTCCCGCATCCGCGGTGAGATGAACTGCATCAGGTACACGGTGGGGATGGTCGGCGCGGCCGCCCGCACGCGGTGCAGGGAGCGGGCCGAGAAGCTCATGATCCGGACCGGCGAGTGGCCGCCGGCCGGGGGCGCGTCCAGCCCGAAGCGCTTGAGCAGGAAGAGCAGCCGCTCCTCCACCTGGCCGGCCCAGCGGGTCGGGTGCTTGGTCTCGATCGCCAGGTCCACCGGCCGCCCCGCGTCCGCGACCAGCTCCAGCAGCCGCTCCAGGGTGAGCACCGAGGTGCGTTCCGGGTCGGGCTCCCCCGCCTCGTCGGCGTCCCAGTCCGGCGACTCCTCCCGGTCCTTCCACGACCCGAAGTCGAGCGCGGCGAGATCGGCGAGCTCCAGGGCGGACACCGCTCCGCGGCCGTTCGAGGTGCGGTTGACGCGGCGGTCGTGGACCAGCACGAGGTGCCCGTCCGCGGTCAGCCGCACGTCGCATTCCAGGGCGTCGGCCCCCTGCTCGATGGCCATGCGGTACGCCGCCAGCGTGTGCTCGGGAGCCTCCTCGGAGGCGCCGCGGTGGGCGACGACCTGGATGGGCCGCGGGTCGGTCGGGTGCGGTGCGTGGGTCACCGCGTCATGGTGCCATCAGAGGGAGGTACGGCGCGGCCCCGGACGGGGGAAGGTGCCGGAAATGCCGGAGATAAAGATCGGCGTCGGATGCACAGGTCCGGCTTACAGTGCTCTGACAGACCATGGGAAAAGCTTTGCCCGGGAACGTGCGCAGACCGACCGTACCCGACAGACCGTGTTTGACGAGGAGAGAGCCGTGAGCACCGAGAACGAGGGCAACGCGGCCCAGCAGCCCCCCGCGGCCCCGTCCGCACCCCCCGTGCCGGCCGCTCCTGCCCCCGAGCCGGCACCGGAGGCTCCGACGCAGCAGCTGCCGCCCACCCAGGCGCCGGAAGCGGCGACCCAGCAGATGCCGCCCGCCCAGGCGCCGGAGAGCCCGACCCAGCAGATGCCGGCCGGGCCGGCGGCGCAGGGTGCCCCGGCGGCGCAGGGCGCTCCGGCGGCGCAGGGAGTTCCGGCGGCGTACGGCGCCGAGGCCGCGTACGGCGCCCAGCCCGGCCACGGCGCCGCCGGCTGGCCGCCGCCTCCCCCGGCCCTGCCGGCGTACGGCGCCGGAGGCACGGGCGGCGGAGCCCCCGTCTGGGGCGCCCACCCGGCCCCCGCCCCCAAGCCCAAGGGGCGCGGCGGCCTCGTCGCGGCGGTGCTGGCGGCCGCCCTGCTCGCGGGCGGCATCGGCGGCGGCATCGGCTACTGGGCCGCCGAGCGGAACGACGGGGGGATCTCCTCCACCACCGTCGCGGCCGGCGAGACCCCCAAGGACCTCAAGCGCGAGCCGAACTCGATCGCGGGCCTGGCCGCCCGGGCGCTGCCGAGCGTCGTCACCATCGAGGCCCAGGCCGGCGACGGCGAGGGCGGCACCGGCACCGGCTTCATCTACGACCAGCAGGGCCACATCCTCACGAACAACCACGTGGTGGCCTCCGCGGCGAACGGAGGAAAGCTTTCCGCGACCTTCTCCAACGGCCGGAAGTACGAAGCCGAGGTGATCGGCCGCGCCCAGGGCTACGACGTCGCGGTGCTGAAGCTGAAGAACCCGCCCGCCGGGCTGGCCCCGCTCCCGCTGGGCGACTCGGACAGGGTCGCGGTCGGGGACTCGACGATCGCCATCGGCGCCCCCTTCGGCCTCTCGAACACCGTGACCACGGGCATCGTCAGCGCCAAGAACCGCCCGGTGGCCTCCGGTGACGGCGGCGGCGGCAAGAACTCGTACATGAGCGCCCTGCAGACGGACGCCTCGATCAACCCGGGCAACTCCGGTGGTCCGCTCCTCGACGGCCGCGGCGCGGTCATCGGCATCAACTCCGCGATCCAGTCGGCCGGCAGCGGCGGCTTCGGCGCCTCCCAGTCGGGCTCGATCGGCCTCGGCTTCGCCATCCCGATCAACCAGGCCAAGAACGTCGCACAGCAGCTGATCAAGACCGGCAAGCCGGTCTACCCGATCATCGACGCCTCGGTGGACCTCCAGGCCCGGGCCGACGGCGCGAAGATCTCGGAGCAGGGCGTGGGCGGCGCCGCCCCGGTGGGCCCCAACGGCCCGGCGGCCAAGGCGGGTCTGCGCGCCGGTGACGTGATCACGCAGCTCGACGGCAAGCCGATCGACAGCGGCCCGACCCTGATCAGCGAGATCTGGACCCACAAGCCGGGTGACACGGTCAAGGTCACGTACGTGCGCGACGGCCGGAGCAGCACCGTCGACCTGGTCCTGGGCGCCCGGGAGGGCGACAGCTAGGACGTCTCCTCCGGCCCCGGGCCGGAGCCGGTCCTGAAGTGGAGGGGGGGGGGGGGGGGGGGCCCCCCCCCCCCCCCCCCCCCCACGCCCAATATAGGGGGGGGGGGGGTTAGGGCGCCACAACGCCCAAAACACCCGGAGTTGGAGCGCGGGGCCAAAACGGCGGCCCCCCCCG
>NZ_JBIVYX010000011.1:128368-148705 GCF_044759225.1 Streptomyces sp. NPDC101132 | reverse complement strand
GCGCGGCCGTGCCCGGGCGGAGGGGGGCGGGGGGCCGGCGGGGGGCCTCAGCGCGGACGGCCCCCGGCCCCCGGGGGGGGGGGGGGCGGTGGGGGGGGGGGGGGGGGGGCGCCCCCCCCCCCCCGGCCCCTCCCAACGTCCGCTTATGCTTCGGGCGTGTTCGATTCGCGGCACATCCGGACATTCCACGAGGTCGTGACGGCCGGCTCCTACTCGGCGGCCGCCCGTGCGCTGGGCTACACCCAGCCCGCGGTCACCCAGCAGATGAAGGCCCTCGAACGCGCCGTCGGCACCCCGCTGTTCACCAGGGTCGGCCGGCGGATGCAGCTCACCGACGCCGGACAGTCCCTGGCCCGGCACGCGGAGACCATCCTCGGCAGCCTCTCCGCCGCCCAGCAGCAGATGAAGGCGTACGCACGACTGCGCACCGGCCGCGTGCGCCTGTGCGGCTTCCCCAGCGCCAACGCCACCCTGGTGCCCGAGGCCCTGAGCCGGCTGGCCAAGGACCACCCCGGCATCACGGTCGAGCTGCTGGAGGGCGAGCCGCCCGAGTCCCTGCACCGGCTCCAGCGGGGCGAGTGCGACATCACCCTCGCCTTCACCTACCCCGGGCTGCACGAGGAGGTGCCGGACGAGGTCACCGAGGTCCGGCTGCTGGAGGACCAGCTGACCGTGCTGCTGCCGCACGGGCACCGGCTGGCCCGGCGCAGGGCCGTACACCTCGCGGACCTCGCCGAGGAGAAGTGGATAGCGGGCTGTCCCCGCTGCCGCGCGAACCTGCTGCACGAGTGCGCCGAGCTGGGGTTCGTCCCCGACATCGTGTTCGCGACGGACGACAACCTGGTGGTGCAGAGCCTGGTCGCCCAGGGGCTGGGCGTGGCGATGACCCCCGCCCTGGTGCTGCCCTCGCTCTCGCTGAGCAGGGTCTGCGGGCGCGTGCTCCAGCCCGCCGCGCGCCGGCACATCTCCGCGTACGTCCACGCCGACCACCTGAAGGTCCCCGCGACCTCGGTGGTCCTGGAGGAGCTGCGCCGGTTGTCGGCGAACCGGGTCGGCTGCTGACTCCGGCGGCGCCGGATCCATAAGCACGGCTTGGGATTTCAGGTCAGAACTGGTGTTGGACGTGATGGAAGGGCAGCAGGACGCTGCCCTCATGACCATCACCACGGCATCCCCGGCCTACCGGCCCGCGGCCCGCGTCACCGCGCGGATGGCCGCTCTGATCGGTGAGATCCGCACGGTCGCCGACCGCGGCCTGGCCCCCGACCTCACCGCGTACCTGGTCGGCGAGCGGCTCGCGCCCCATCTGGGCGCGGAGGACCTGCTCACCGCGGAACAGCGGGAGGGCGACCCCGACCGCTACCGGCAGCACATCGTGCACGCCGAGGCGGACGGCAGCTTCTCCGTGGTGGCGCTGGTCTGGCTGCCCGGCCAGGAGACCGCGATCCACGACCACGTGTCGTGGTGCGTGGCGGGGGTCCACCAGGGCCAGGAGAGCGAGCGGCGCTACCGGCTGGCGCCGGGGGCGGGCACGGCCGCCCGGCTGGTCGCGACCGAGGAAGTGGTCAACGGCCAGGGGGAGGTCTGCGGCTTCGCGCCGCCCGGAGACATCCACAAGGTGCACAACTCCTGCGGCTCGACCGCGATATCCATCCACGTGTACGGCGCCGACATAGCCCGCCTGGGCAGCAGTGTCCGCCGCGTCTACGCCCTTCCGGCCGACTGATGGCGCTGCTGAACCGTCCGCGCGCCGAAGCGACCGGACGGATGCCTGCGGTTGTTTCACGTGAAACACGAAGCTGGCCGGGGCTGTTGACCGCGGTGCTGGGCGCGGGGCTGGCCTTCGGGGTGCACGCGCTGGTGCCTGCCGTCCCGATGCTGACCGCCTCGGTGGTGCTGGGCATCGCGGCCGCCCACCTGCCGCGGGTGCGGGGCTTCGTACGGGGCCCCGGACGCCCCGGGCTCTCGCTGGCGGGGCGCCGGCTGATGCGCATCGGCATCGTGCTGCTCGGCCTCGGGCTCGGGCTGGACCAGGTGCTGCGGCTCGGGTGGGGCACGGTCGCGATGGTGTTCGCGGTGGTGGCGGCCACCTTCTTCGGCACCCTGTGGCTGGGCCGGCGGCTCGGGCTGCGGGGGGACCAGCCGCTGCTGATCGCGACGGGGTACTCGATCTGCGGGGCCTCGGCCATCGGTGCGGTCAGCGAGGTGTCCGGGAGCGACGAGGAGGACGTGGCCGCCTCCGTGGCGCTGGTGACGCTGTGCGGGACCCTGGCGATCGCCGTACTGCCGCTGCTCCAGGGCCCGCTGGGGCTCGGGGACCTGGCCTTCGGCCGCTGGGTGGGGGCCGGCGTGCACGACGTCGGTCAGGTGGTGGCCACGGCGCAGACCGCGGGCGCCGGGGCGCTGGGGGAGGCGGTGCTGGTCAAGCTGATGCGGGTGGCGCTGCTCGCCCCGCTGGTGGCCGCGGTGGCCTTCGCGATGCGGGCCCGTCGGGCGGGCGTGCGTACGGCCTCGGGGAAGCGTCCGGCGCCGGTGCCGCTGTTCGTGGCGGGATTCCTGGTCGCGGCGCTCGTACGGGCGACGGGGGTGCTGCCGCCGCTCGCGCTGGACGTGGCCCACCGCGCCCAGGAGGGACTGCTGGCCGCCGCGTTGTTCGGGCTGGGGAGCGCGGTGCACCTGCCGACGCTGGTGCGGACGGGTGGCCGTGCGGCGCTCCTGGGGCTCAGCGCCTGGGCGGTCGTCGCCGGGGTCTCGTACGCGGGCGTCCTGCTGACCGTATGACCACGGGGATCCGGCCAATCCCTGGCCGGATCTCAAGGACTGAGACGACGCGCACCTGACAAGCGACGCGTCGTCGTGGCACGCTGCCGAGCGCAGTACCGCACGCCGATCCGCACCGCTCTTCATCCCCCACCCTGCCCGGACCGCTCCGGCCGCCGGGCACGGCCGAAGGAGTCATGCGTGAGACGCCATCGCACTGCCGCATCCGTCCTGCTCGCCGCCGGCGCCCTGATCGCGGGCATCGTCTCGGCCGCGCCCGCAGGTGCCGCCGACGCCCCCACGTCCTTCCGCCCGCAGCACACCGCGGGCTTCTGGACGGCCGAACGGATGCGCGCCGCACAGCCGCTGGACCTGACCCTCGCGCCCGGGACGGTCCTCAAGACCCCGAAGACCACGGGCGTACCGACCACGGTCGCGCCCACCCCGGCGACCGCCGCCGCCTCTCCGACCGCGTTCCCGCAGGCGGGCGGGGCCTGGACGGGCGGCGGGGCGGTCGTACGCACCTCGGGCCGCGTGTTCTTCACCTTCCAGGGGCGTACGGCCTCCTGCTCGGGCGACTCGGTCACCAGCCAGAACGGCAGCACGGTGATCACCGCCGGGCACTGCGTGAAGTACCAGGGCGCCTGGCACACCAACTGGGTCTTCGTGCCGGCGTACGACAACGGCAACGCGCCGTACGGCCAGTGGTCGGCGACGAAGACCTTCGCGACCCCGCAGTGGGTGGCCAGCGAGGACATCAACTACGACGTCGGCCTGGCGGTGGTCGCGCCGCTGAACGGACAGAAGCTCAGCACGGTCGTCGGGGCCCAGGGCATCCAGTTCAACGGCGGCTACAACAAGCCGATGTACGCCTTCGGCTTCCCGGCGGCCGCCCCGTACGACGGGTCCAAGCTGGTCTACTGCTCGGGCAACAGCGGCAAGGACTTCCTGCTCTCGAAGGACCACAGCCTGGGCTGCAACATGACCGGCGGCTCCAGCGGCGGCCCGTGGTTCTCGAACTTCAACGAGTCGACGGGCACCGGCCTCCAGGTCTCGGTGAACAGCTTCGGCTACACCTTCCTGCCGAACCGCATGTTCGGCCCGTACTTCGGCGCCGAGGCGCAGGCGATCTACAACACGGCCCAGACCTCCTGAGCCCCCAAGACCCTCCCCGGACCCGTTAGGCTGTAGCCCGCTCCGCCCCACCGGCGGCGCACGGGTGGGTTGCCCGAGCGGCCTAAGGGAACGGTCTTGAAAACCGTCGTGGCGCAAGCCACCGTGGGTTCAAATCCCACACCCACCGCAGTACGCCGGCGCTCGTGCCGGTTTCGAAGGGGTGCTCCTCCGTGAGGGGCGCCCCTTCTTTGGTCAGGGTGGTGGGGTGGTGGTGGGGCGGTTCGGCGGGCCGGTGGGGATGGTGTGGGACGTGGCTGCCGCCGCTGCCGCGTAGTGGGCCGGTGTGGTCGGGCCCGTGGGCCGGATGCGGCCGACCAGGAGGGCCAGGGCGACGCCGAACGCGCAGAACAGGGCGAGGCCGATGGCGGCGCGGGAGAACCCGGCCGCAAGGGCGTCCGCCACGGCCGTGCCGCTCGCGTACTGGTGCGCGTAGACCGAGCTGAAGAGTGCCGCGGTGACGGCGGTGAGGACGGCCGAGCCGACGTAGCGGCCCATGTTGGAGATGCCGGAGGCGGCGCCGACCTGGTCGTCCGTGACGCAGGCGGTGGCGACGGACGACGCGGGGCCGTTGGCCAGACCCAGGCCGACGGCGAGCACGACCAGGGGCACGACGAACGTGGCGTACTCCCAGGACGCGTCCACGAAGGCGAACACCGCGAGCGCCACGGTGGCGATCCCGAACCCGCCCGCGATCACCCTGCGGGCGCCCAGCCGGTCGACGAACCGCGTGATCAGCGGAGCGGTCACCACGATGCCGGCCGCGGCGGGCAGCGTCGCGACGCCCGCCTCCAGGGGTGACATGCCCAGGCCGTCGGGGTTCTGGAAGTAGAGGCTGCACACGTACATGACGGCGTTGATGCACCCGGCGACGACCAGGATGGCGACGCTCGAACCGACCAGGAACTTGTTGCGCAGCAGCGCCAGGTCGATCAGGGGGGTGCGTACGCGCTGCTCCACCAGTACGAAGCCGACGACCGCCACGGCCGAGACCGCGAAGCAGACCAGGGTCGGGAGGCTGAGCCAGCCCCAGTCCGCGCCCTCGGTCACCGCGAAGACGAACGGTACGAGGACGGCGGCGACCAGTGCCGTTCCCGCCAGGTCGACGGAGCGCGGACGTGAAGGGTCGCGGGACTCCGGCACGGTGCGCAGGGTCAGCGGCACGCAGGCGGCCGCGATCGCCGCGTCGATCCAGAACAGGCCCTGCCAGCCCGTGACGTCGACGAGCACACCGCCGAGCAGTGGCCCCGCGGCGGCGCCGGCGGCCGAGGCGGCGCCCCAGAGCGACACCGAACGCATCTGCGCCTCGCCCGAGGCGTTCGCCGACAGCAGGCTGAGGCCGCAGGCCAGGATCGTCGAGCCGGCCGCGCCCTGGACCGCGCGGCCGCCGATCACCGCCCCGGCGCCGTCGCCCAGTGCGATCAGCACGCACGAGACCACGAACAGCAGCAGACCGCCGACGAAGATCCGGCGGCGGCCGAAGATGTCGCCCAGCGCGCCCGAGGTGACGATCACGGCCGCGCCGACCAGCGAGTACCCCGTCACCGCCCACTGGAGGGTGGCCAGGGAGGCGCCGGTGTCCTCGCTGATGGCGGGCAGGAGGATGCTCACCGCGGAGGTGTTCGCGTTCACGACGAAGGCGGACACGCAGGTCGCCGCCAGCACCCCTCCGGCCGTCGCCGCGGCGCCGCCCGCGGTGCCTCCGCCCGCGGTGCCTCCGCCCGCGGGCCCTCCGCCCCGGCCCGCGCTCATCGGACGCCCCGCCCGCTGCCGGGGGCCCCGTCCGCCTTCGAGTTCTTCAGGCACATACGACATCCGCCCGCCCGCGGACCCTGCTGCCCGCTCTGACGCCACCGACTCCATTCGATGGTCGCCGCAACGCCCCGATTCCGCCTGCGCAGCCGGCGCCCGGCCCCCCCGGGCGCGGACCACGGGCAGGCGCCGGCGGGACGGGTGGGGCCAGGCGGGTGGTGTTTGTCGGAAGATCGGGGTGGGGCGCCGACGGCTGCGGGTTGCGGGCACATCATGACGAATGTATGCAGATCCGCCCGTCGGAATTTGGGACCCGAGGAGCAGTCATGACCAGCAGCCGTGCCACCTCGTTCTGGACCGCCTTCTTCGCCGCCGTCGCCGCCGTTCTCCTCGGTCTCTTCCGTGGACGGTCGCGCGGCGCCGGGGCGGTCGCCGTCGCCCCGGCCCCCGTGGCCCGCACCGCCGCCGCGGTCCCCTCCGTACGGATCCCGTCCTCCCGGCGCTCCCGCCGCTCCCGCGCCGGCCGGACCGCGCTGCCGCCCACCATCAAGCAGCGGATCCGCGCCGAGGCCCACGGCGCCTCCCCCGCGGTACGCCGCAGCAGCTCGGGTGTGTCGTCCGACGCCGAGCGGTACGAACTGACCGCCTAGCGGTGCGCCGGGGCGCACAGGGGGCGCATCCCTTACGGGACGCGGTCCGGAGGCGGTCGACCGGAGCCATGCCGGGACGAGCGCCGAGGCCCTGGCAACAGGATGCCGACGGAACGCTTCACCTCTTGCCGCGCAAGGGTTTCGAGCTCTCGGAAGCCCAGGAAGTGCCGGTTTGGGGGCGTGACCGGGGTTTATCCGATGTTGCTCATGCTTGAGAGGGAATCGGGGACAACGGGGTGGTTCGCCGGGGATTCGGTGGGCAACTCTGGTCTCGCGACGTCGTCAGCACGGAAAGACGACAAGGTGGTCGGCCAACTGCCTTGTGAAACACCGTACTTACGCTCCCTGGAGGATCAAGAACATGGCAAGCATCCGTACCGCCCGCGTCATCGCCGCCGTAGCCTCGCTGCCGCTCGCCGCCGCTCTCTTCACCGGCGTCGCGCAGGCCGACATCGGCGTCGGCTCGTACGCGGACAACGGATCGAACGCGAGCGTCGCGGGCATCTTCGGCAGTGGCGTGGGTGGCGACAACAACGGCAACTCGTCCACCTCGCAGCAGGTCGCGACCGGCTCCGGTGCCTCCAACCAGAACAACACGGCTCAGGTGAACGGCTCCGCGTTCACCGCGATCCACCAGAACAACTCCAACGTGGCGGTGAACTTCCACCCCTGGTGGTAGCCCTGTCCCAGCCCTGAGCGCCTGCGGGACCGGACTGGCTGGGGTCCGGTCCCGCGGGCGTTTCCGCGCAGCCCTTCCGCGTACCGCTTGCGCGCACCCCTTCCGCGCGGCCGCTTCCACGCACCCGGGGCTGCCGGCCGGGAGACTCCTTGACAGTCGTACGGGATCTGACGGAGAGTCAGAAACCCACACCCGTACGTCCGGGAGGCCGCCCGCCGTGCACCTCGCCCCGACCGAACAACAGCTGTCCCTGCGCGCGGAACTGCGCTCCTACTTCCGTGGGCTGATGCCGGACGGCCCCCCTCCGGCCGACGACCCCGAGCGCCAGCGCGCGCTCCTGCGCCGGATCGGCGCGGACGGGCTGCTCGGCCTCGGCTGGCCCGTGGAGTACGGCGGCCAGGGCCGCGGCCCCGACGAGCAGTTCGTCTTCTTCGACGAGGCGTACCGCGCGGGCGCGCCCGTCTCGATGGTCACGCTCAACACCGTCGGCCCGACCCTGATGAAGTACGGCACCGACGAGCAGAAGGCCTACTTCCTCCCCCGGATCCTCAGCGGCGAGATCGTCTTCGCCATCGGCTACAGCGAGCCCGAGGCCGGCACCGACCTCGCCTCGCTGCGCACCAGGGCCGTCCGCGAGGGCGACGACTGGCTGGTCGACGGCCAGAAGATCTTCACCTCCAACGCCCAGAACGCGGACTGGATCTGGCTCGCCTGCCGCACCGACCCGGACGCGCCCAAGCACAAGGGCATATCGATCATCCTCGTCCCCACCGAGGACCCCGGCTTCTCCTGGACCCCGATCGAGACCGTCGGCGGCCTGACCACCACCGCCACGTACTACGACGGGATCCGCGTCCCCGCCACCAACCTCGTGGGCGCCGAGAACCAGGGCTGGGGCCTGATCACCAACCAGCTCAACCACGAGCGCGTCGCGCTGGCCGCCATCGGGATGCAGTCCGAGGAGTTCTACGAGGCCGCGCTCGCCCACGCGCGCACCGCCGACCCGGTCACCGGCGAGCGGCCGGCCGACCGGCCCTGGGTGCGGTTCCGGCTGGCCGAGGCGCACGCCCGGCTCGCCGCCGTACGGCTGCTCAACTGGCGCCTCGTCCAGGACGTGGGCGCGGGGACCCTCGCGCCGGGGGACGCGAGCGGGGTGAAGTTCCTCGGCACCGAATCCACCGTCGAGGTCTACCGGATCTGCCAGGAGATCACCGGCGAGGCCGGCCTCATCCGGGCCGGGTCGCCCGGGGCGACGACCGACGGCGAGCTGGAGCGCATGAACCGCGCCGCGCAGATCAACACCTTCGGCGGCGGGGTGAGCGAGGTCCAGCGCGAGATCGTCGCCATGATGCGCCTCGGCATGAAGGGGAGGAAGCGGTGAGCGGCGGGGAGCGCGCGGTGCGCACGCAGGAGGGGGCGGACGGCCTCCACGACCTCCTCAAGGAGTTCGAGGGCAGGCCCGCGGCGGAATCGGGCCGGGGCAAGGACCTCGTCAACCTGGCCATGATCCGCCACTGGTGCGAGGCGATGGGCGACCTCAACCCCGCGTACACCGGGGACGACGCCATCGCGCCGCCCACCATGCTCCAGGCCTGGACGATGGGCGGGCTGTCCGGCCACACGGACCGGTCCTCCGCCTACGACGAGCTGTTCGCGCTGCTGGACGCCGCCGGCTACACGTCGGTCGTCGCCACCGACTGCGAGCAGGAGTACCTGCGCCCGCTGCGGCCCGGCGACGAGATCACCTTCCACGCGGTGATCGAGTCCGTGTCCCCGCTCAAGACGACCAAGCTGGGCAGCGGCCACTTCGTGACCACCCGCATGGACGTGCGCGCCGGGGGCGAACCGGCCGGCACCCACCGCTTCCGCATCCTCAAGTACGCCCCCGCGCGCCGGGAGGACCGGCCGGCCCGGGCCACCGAGGGCGTCCCGGCCACCGAGACCGCCCGCGCCACCGAGACCACCCGCCCCGCCCCGAAGGACGCCGCCCCGCCCCGCCGCCCCCGCCCCGTCGTCAACCGCGACAACCAGGGCTTCTGGGACGGGGTCCGGGAGCACCGGCTGCTCATCCAGCGCTGCACCGGCTGCGGCGCCCTCCGCTTCCCCTGGCTGCCCGGGTGCAACGCCTGTGGCTCCCCGGACTGGGACACGGTCGAGGCCGGTGGCACGGGCACGGTCTTCTCGTACGTCGTCATGCACCACCCGCCCTTCCCGGCCTTCGACCCGCCCTACGCGGTGGGACTGGTGGAACTCGCCGAGGGCGTCCGGATGATCAGCAACATCACCGGCGTCCCCTACGACAAGGTCCGCATCGGCATGCCCGTCCGGCTGGAGTTCCTGCGGGTGGACGACGACCTCGAACTGCCCGTCTTCCGAGGGAGCGAAGGCTGATGGACTTCACGCCGACCGAGGAGCAGCGCGCCGCCGCGGAACTCGCCGCGCAGATCTTCGGCGACCTCTCCACCCACGAGCGCCTGGGTGCCGCCGGCACCGCCACCGACGCGGAACTCTGGAAGGCCCTCTGCACCTCCGGGCTCGTCGCGGCCGTCGAGGAGATCGGCCTGCTCGGCCTGGTCCTCCTGCTGGAGGAGCAGGGCCGCACCACCGCGCAGGTGCCCCTCGCCGCCACCGCCGTCTACGGCGTCCTCGCCCTCGCCCGCCACGGCAGCGCGGCGCAGCGCGCCGAGCTGCTGCCCGCCCTCGGCGACGGCACGGCCGTGGCCACCGGCGCCTTCCCCGGGCGCGGTACGGTCCGCGCCGCCGGCGGCCGGCTCACCGGCACCGTCCCGGCCGTGCCCTGGCTGCGCGACGCCACGCACGTGCTGGTGCCGGACGCCGACCGGGCGCTGTGGCTGGTACGGACCGCCGACGCGCGGACCGAGCCGGTGGAGACGACCGCCCCCTGGGCCGCCGGACGGCTCACCCTGGACGGCACCGAGGCGGAGCCCTTCGGCGCCCCGGGCGCGTACGACGAGGTGCTCGCGACCGCCCGCACCGCCTTCGCCGGCCTCCAGGCGGGCGTCTGCGCCGGCTCCCTGGCCCGGGCCGTCGCGTACACCTCCACCCGGGAGCAGTTCGGCCGCCCGCTCTCCACCAACCAGGGCGTCATGCTGCGCGCCGCCGACGCCCACATGGACACCGAGGCCATCCGGGTCACGGCGTACGAGGCCGGCTGGCGCACCGACGAGCGGCTGCCGGCCCGGGAACACGCGCTGACCGCGGCCTGGTGGGCGGCGGAAGCGGGCGTCCGCGTGGTCCACGCGGGCCAGCACCTGCACGGCGGCATGGGCGCCGACCTGGACCACCCGGTCCACCGGCACTTCCTCTGGGGCCGCCAGCTGGCCGCCCACCTGGGCTGCGGCGCCGAGCTGCTGGCCGAACTCGGCGCGGTCCTCGCCGCCCCCACCCCCGCGAAGGAGCAGGCATGAAGGTCGGCGACACCCTGCCACCGCTGGAGATACCGGTCACCCGCACGCTGATCGTGGCCGGCGCGATCGCCTCCCGCGACTACCAGGACGTCCACCACGACGCGGAGCTCGCCCGGCAGAAGGGCTCCCCGGACGTCTTCATGAACATCCTGACCACGAACGGGCTGGTCGGCCGGTACGTCACCGACCACCTCGGCCCCCGCGCCGTGCTGCGCAGGGTCGCGATCCGCCTCGGTGCCCCCAACTACCCCGGGGACACGATGACGCTCACCGGCACGGTCACGGCCGTCCAGGACCGCACCGTGGAGATCAGGATCGTCGGCGTGAACGGCATCGGCCACCACGTCACCGGCACCGTGACGGCCGAGGTGACGGCCGATGTGACGGCCGGGGTGGCGGCCGGGGTGACGGCCGAGGTGGCCGCCGGGGTGACGGCATGAGCGTCCGCAACCGCGACTCCCTCGGCGGCCGCGCCGCCATCGCCGGGATCGGCGCCACCGAGTTCTCCAAGAACTCCGGCCGCTCCGAACTCAAGCTCGCCGTCGAGGCCGTGCACGCGGCGCTGGACGACGCGGGCCTGACCCCCGGCGACGTCGACGGCATGGTCACCTTCACGATGGACACCAGCCCCGAGATCACCGTCGCCCAGGCGGCCGGGATCGGGGAGCTGTCCTTCTTCTCCCGCATCCACTACGGCGGCGGAGCGGCCTGCGCCACCGTCCAGCAGGCCGCACTCGCCGTCGCCACCGGGGTCGCCGACGTCGTGGTCTGCTACCGGGCCTTCAACGAGCGCTCGGGCCGTCGCTTCGGCTCGGGCGTGCAGCAGCGCGAGGCGTCGGCGGAGGGCGCGGCACTCGGCTGGTCCCTGCCCTGGGGACTGCTCACCCCGGCCTCGTGGGTAGCCATGGCCGCACAGCGCTACCTGCACGCCTACGGTCTGACGCCCGAGGCCTTCGGACACGTCGCCGTCACCGACCGCCGGCACGCGGCCAACAACCCCGCCGCCTACTTCCACGGGAAGCCGATCACCCTCGCCGACCACGCCGCCTCGCGCTGGATCGTCGAGCCGCTGCGGCTGCTGGACTGCTGCCAGGAGACGGACGGCGGACAGGCCCTGGTCGTCACCTCGGTCGAGCGCGCCCGGGACCTGCGCCAGAAGCCGGCCGTCATCACCGCCGCCGCCCAGGGCGCGGGCCGCCGGCAGGAGGCCATGACCAGCTTCTACCGCGACGACCTCACCGGCCTGCCGGAGATGGACGTGGTCGCGCGCCAGCTGTGGCGGACCAGCGGGCTGCGGGCCTCCGACATCGACGTCGGCATCCTCTACGACCACTTCACGCCGTTCGTGCTGATGCAGCTGGAGGCGTTCGGCTTCTGCGGCCCGGGCGAGGCCGCCGACCACGTCGCCGCGGACGCCCTCCCCCTCAACACCCACGGCGGGCAGCTCGGCGAGGCGTACCTGCACGGCATGAACGGCATTGCCGAGGCCGTCCGGCAGCTCCGGGGCACCTCGGTGAACCAGGTCCGGGGTGCCGCCACCACCCTGGTGACCGCGGGCACGGGCGTCCCCACCTCGGGCCTGATCCTGGGCGCGGACGGCTGACGGGGCCGGGGCCCTCCCGGTCTCCTCCACCTTCAGGAGGTCGGGAGAGCCCCACCCCTACAACCTGAGACGGACACGGCTTCGGCACTTCGGGCCGATCCCCGCGCGCCCGCCCGCTCCTAGCGTTGAGACATGACCACCCCCGTCTGCACGACCGCCTCCTACCCGTCGTTCTCGTCGTACGTACGAACCCGGGGCACGGCGCTGATGCGGACCGCGCGCTCGCTCACCGCCAACCCGTGCGACGCCGAGGACCTGCTCCAGACCGCGCTCACCAAGACCTACGTGGCCTGGGAGCGCATCGAGGACCACCGCGCCCTCGACGGCTACGTCCGCAGGGCCCTGGTCAACACCCGGACCTCGCAGTGGCGCAAGCGCAAGGTCGACGAGTTCGCCTGCGACGAGCTGCCCGAGCCCGAGGTGCTGCCCGCCGCCGACCCGGCCGAGGCCCAGGCCCTGCGCGACGCGATGTGGCGTGCGGTCACCAGGCTGCCCGACCGGCAGCGCGCCATGGTCGTGCTGCGGTACTACGAGGACCTCAGCGAGGCGCAGACCGCCGAGCTGCTCGGGGTGTCCGTGGGCACGGTGAAGAGCGCCGTCTCCCGCGCCCTGGTCAAGCTCCGCGAGGACCCGGAGCTGACGCCGGTCCGCTGAGCCGCCGGTCCCGGGCCGTCCGTTCCGGGGTCGCCTGACCCACGCGGGTGTTTCACGTGAAACACCTCGGCTGGGTCGAACGGACGTTTCACGTGAAACATCCGTGACGTGACGTCCTCCGCTGTGCGCCGTGCACCGTCTGAACAGGCCCGATCTGTGCACGGAACCACACATGCTTTCCCGCCGCCGTTTGTACTCCCGGGTAGTGACAGGCCGCGCGCCGCGTGCGCAGAATCGGCAGCATCCACTCTGCCGCCCGCGCAGCGCCCACGGGAGGACGCTTTGCTGAGCACCATGCAGGACGTACAGCTGACGGTGACCCGCATCCTCAAGCACGGGATGACGATCCACGGCCGCTCCCAGGTCACCACCTGGACAGGCGAGGCGGAGCCGCACCGCCGCAGCTTCGCCGAGATCGGCGCCCGCGCCGGACAGCTCGCCCACGCCCTGCGTGACGAGCTCGGGGTCCAGCAGGACGACCGTGTCGCCACCCTGATGTGGAACAACGCGGAGCACGTCGAGGCCTACTTCGCCATTCCCTCGATGGGCGCGGTGCTGCACACCCTCAACCTGCGGCTCCCCCCGGAGCAGCTGGTCTTCATCGTGAACCACGCGGCCGACAAGGTCGTCATCGCGAACGGCACCCTGCTGCCGCTGCTCGTCCCGCTCCTCCCCCACCTGCCCACGATCGAGCACGTCGTGGTGGCCGGCCCCGGGGACCGGTCGGGCCTGGAGGGGCTGAACGTCCGGGTCCACGACTACGAGGAACTGCTGGCGGGCCGCCCGGAGGCGTACGCCTGGCCCGAGCTGGACGAGCGCCAGGCCGCGGCCATGTGCTACACCTCCGGCACCACCGGTGACCCGAAGGGCGTGGTGTACTCCCACCGCTCCATCTACCTGCACTCCATGCAGGTCAACATGGCCGAGTCCATGGGCCTGACGGACGCGGACACGACCCTGGTGGTCGTTCCGCAGTTCCACGTCAACGCCTGGGGCCTGCCGCACGCGACCTTCATGACCGGCATCAACATGCTGATGCCCGACCGCTTCCTCCAGCCCGGCCCGATCGCCGACATGATCGTCGCCGAGCAGCCCACGCACGCCGCGGCCGTCCCCACCATCTGGCAGGGGCTGCTGGCCGAACTGGCCGCCAACCCGCGCGACATCTCCTGCATGAAGCAGGTCACCATCGGCGGCTCGGCCTGTCCGCCCTCGCTGATGGAGGCGTACGACCGGCTCGGCGTCCGCCTCTGCCACGCCTGGGGCATGACGGAGACCTCGCCGCTCGGCACCATGGCCCACCCCCCGGCCGGCCTCGGCGCGGAGGAGGAGTGGCCGTACCGCATCACGCAGGGCCGCTTCCCGGCCGGAGTCGAGGCGCGCCTGATCGGCCCCGGCGGCGACGTCCTGCCCTGGGACGGGGAGTCGGCCGGTGAGCTGGAGGTCCGCGGCACCTGGATCGCGGGCTCCTACTACGGCGGGGCCTCCGGCGAGCCGCACCGGCCCGAGGACAAGTTCAGCGCCGACGGCTGGCTCAAGACCGGCGACGTCGGCGTGATCAGCCCCGACGGCTACCTGACGCTGACCGACCGGGCCAAGGACGTCATCAAGTCCGGCGGCGAGTGGATCTCCAGCGTCGAGCTGGAGAACGCGCTGATGGCCCACCCCGAGGTCGCCGAGGCGGCGGTCGTCGCCGTCCCCGACGACAAGTGGGGCGAGCGTCCGCTGGCCACCGTCGTCCTCGCGGAGGGCGCCACCGTCGACTACAACTCCCTGCGCAGCTTCCTCGGCGAGTCGATCGCCAAGTGGCAGCTGCCCGAGCGCTGGGCCCTCGTCCCGGCCGTCCCGAAGACCAGCGTCGGCAAGTTCGACAAGAAGGTGATCCGCAAGCAGTACGCGGACGGCGAGCTGGAGGTCACGCTGGTCGAGGGCTGACCGACGGGCGGACGGACGCGGCTCGGCCCGACGGTCCCGCGGACCCGGGTCACGAAGGGCTGAGCCAGCCCCGCAGCAGCCTGCTCACCGCCGGCATGGCCACATAGGTCATCAGGGTGCTGAACACGGCGGCGAAGGCCGCCGTCCGCAGCACGAAGTGCAGGTCCACCAGAACCGGCCCGAGCACCGCGTTGCCCACCAGCGAGATCGGGAAGATGGCCAGCCCCGAGCTGATTGCCATCTTCCAGCGGGGCGGCGCGGGCCGGGTCGTGCCCGGCTTCGCGAACCAGGTCTCCATGCCGGTCAGTTCCCGCCGGGCTATCTCGGTGTGGTGGTGGCCCTCGCAGTTCGCGAACCAGCGCGCCCGCTCGGGGGACTCCTGCCACCGCTCGAACGCCGCGTCGTCCACGAAGCGGTGGACGAGGAACCAGGGCGCGCCCTCCGACGCCGGGCGGAACAGCCCGTACCCCAGGTGTCCCTCGAAGTGGGTCGCGGTCTCCAGGATCCCGCGCGCCCACTCCTCGAAGGCCGCCTCATAGCCCGGCTCCACCTGCCGCGCGATCAGCAGCGTCACCTCGCCGTTGTCGGCGGGCACGGTCGTCGGCTGTTCCTCCCGCGACCGCGTCCGTGCCGTGCCGCGGGCTCCGCCCGGTACGCCGTCCTGCGTCTTGCCCAAGGTCTTCGCCATGGCAGCAGGGTGGCTAATTGGTACCGATCTTGGCCAGCAGGTCCACGATGCGGCCCTGCACCTCGGCGGTCGTCGACCGCTCGGCCAGGAAGAGCACCGTCTCGCCGGAGGCCAGGCCCGACAGGTCGTCCTTGTCGATGCCGACCGACGTGTAGACGACCAGCGGGGTGCGGTTCAACTGCCCGTTCGCCCGCAGCCAGTCCACGATCCCGGCCCGGCGGCGGCGCACCTGCATCAGGTCCATCACCACCAGGTTCGGGCGCAGCTGTGTGGCCAGCTGGACCGCGTCGGTGTCCGCCCCGGCCCGGGCGACCTGCAGGCCGCGCCGTTCCAGCGCGGCCGCGAGGGCCCCGGCGATCTCGTCGTGCTCCTCGATGAGCAGCACGCGCGACGGGTGCTGCTCGCTGTCACGCGGCGCCAGCGCCTTGAGGAGCACGGCCGGGTCCGCGCCGTACGCGGCCTCGCGGGTGGCCTGACCCAGACCGGCCGTCACCAGTACCGGAACCTCCGCGGCCACCGCGGCCTGGCGCAGCGACTGGAGTGCCGTGCGGGTGATCGGCCCGGTGAGCGGGTCGACGAACAGCGCGGCGGGGAACGCGGCGATCTGCGCGTCCACCTCCTCGCGGGAGTGCACGATCACCGGCCGGTAGCCCCGGTCGCTGAGCGCCTGCTGGGTCTGCACGTCGGGCGCCGGCCACACCAGGAGGCGGCGCGGGTTGTCCAGCGGCTCGGGGGGCAGCTCGTCGTCCACGGGCTGCGGAACGGGCCGGTTGACCACCTCGACGGCTCCGCCGGGCCCGTCGAGCGGTTCGGGGCCCTCGGCCGCGCCCGCCTCCGGTGCTCCTATGGCGAAGGCGCGTCCGGGCTCGGGCTGCTCGGCCAGCCGGCGGCGCCGGCCCGATCCGGTGTCCTGGGTGCCGGCGGGGGCCGGTGCGTCCGCACCGGCCGGCTGGGCCAGGGCCACGCCCTGCCCCAGGGTGCGCACGCTGATGGGACCGGCCGGAGTGTCCTGCGCCTGCCGGGCACCGGGCAGCGGTACGGGACCGCCGGCGTCGGCGTCCTCGGGCGCGTTACGCGCGGCGGGCACCGGCCAGGCCGGTGTGGCGGGCAGCGCGCGGCGCCGCCCGGTCGCCTGGGCGGCCCCCGCCTCGGGCAGCGGATGCGGCTGCGGGGGCGTGTGGTCGTCCTCGGCCAGTGCGGTGCCGTGGCTCTCCGGGTTCGGGCTGCCCAGGGCGCGGCGGGCCCGCCGCCCGGCGGGCTGTCCGGCACCGGCGGCGACCGGCGCGCCCCGGTCGGCCTCCACGGCCTCGGCAGTGGGCTGCGTCGGCACCGGGATGCCGGGGGTGGGGGTGCCGTCGGCCGGGGCGACCGGAACCGGAACGCCCGGCGCGGGGGTGTCTGCGGCGGGAGTGGCGGGCGTACCCGGGGCCGGCGCGGCGGCCTGCTGGGCGGGCAGCGCGAAGCCTGCGCCGGGCGGCACCGGGGCACCGGGCGGTACGGGCGTTCCGGGGGGTACGGGAACACCGGGCGGCACCGGAGCACCGCCGGGCCCGGACGCGCCCGGAACCGGAATGCCGGCCGGGGGCACCGGAGCACTCGGCTGCACCGGGGCGGGGGGCGCCTGCGGCGCGGGAGCGGCCTCCGGGCCACCCGCGTTCCGCGCGGCGGGAGTTGCGGGACCACCGGGCACGGCGAGGCCGGGCGGTACGGGAAGACCGCCGGCCGGATCCACCGGCGCGC
The DNA here is from genome assembly GCF_044759225.1 of Streptomyces sp. NPDC101132. NCBI lineage: Bacteria > Bacillati > Actinomycetota > Actinomycetes > Kitasatosporales > Streptomycetaceae > Streptomyces > Streptomyces sp. NPDC101132. The sequence goes on along the minus strand of NZ_JBIVYX010000011.1, from coordinate 131,643 downwards.
CCGGCACGTTCGTCCCCACGGCGCCTTCCGCCCCCGGCGCGTTGTAGCCGGGCGGCACCCGCATGGCCTGTCCGGGACCGGCGGGCGGCACCGGACCGACACCGGCCGGCGGCACCGGACCCACACCGTTCGCCGGCACCGGACCCACGCCGGCCGGCGGCACCGGACCCACACCACCAGGCGGCACCGGACCCGCACCACCCGGCGGCACCGGCGTCGGCGCGGCGGCGGAAGGCCCGCCCGGCAGCGCGAAGCCGCCGGGAGGAGCCACCGGCTGCGCGGGCTCGGGCCGCTGCGGCGGGGCCAGGGCCCGGCGGCGGCCACGGGGTTCGTCCTGCGGTGCCTCCGGCTCACCGGAGGACAGGGCCAGCGCCCGGCGCCGCCCGCTGCCACCGGCAGGGACCGCGTCGCCGCCGGCCGCCGGGAGCGCGGGCAGCTGCGGTCCCGCCCCGGCAGCGGCCTCGGCCTCGTCACCGGCACGGCCCCGGCGCCGGCCGGTCGCGAGACCGGCGGGGTTCACGGGCGACTGGGCCAGCTCGGCCGGACCGGAGGCCGCGGCCGGCGCGGCGGGCGCCCGGCGACGGCCCGACGGCAGCTCCAGCGCACCGCCCTCCGCGGGAGCCGGCGGCTCGTCCTCCAGGAACGCGTCGACGCCGCGCCGCGCACGCCTGCCCTTCGGCTCGGCGGGAGCGGCGGGCTCGGGCTCCGGTTCGGGCAGCGTGACGGTGCCCGCGCCGGCGCCCAGCGGGACCTCCAGCACGTACGCGCCGCCGGGCGCACCCGGCACCTCGACGGTCTGCAGCACCCCGCCGTGCGCGGCGACGATGCCGCGCACGATCGGCTCGTGCACCGGGTTCCCGCCCGCGTAGGGGCCGCGGACCTCGATCCGTACGACCTTGCCGCGCTGCGCGGCGGCCACGACCACCGTGGAGTCCATGTAGCCCCCGGCGGCCACCGGGGCCTTGCCGGTGGAGTCGACCCCGGCCACGTCCGCGACCAGGTGGGCGAGGGCGGTCGCCAGCCGGTCCGCGTCGACCTCGGCCTCGATCGTCGGAGCGTGCACGGCGAACTGGGCCCGTCCCGGCCCGATCAGCTCGACCGCACCCTCGACACCTGCCGCGACGACCCCGTCGAGCAGCACCTTCTTCTTGGCCAGCTTCTCCGTGCCCGCGTCGAGCCGCTGGAAGCCCAGCACGTTGTCGACCAGGGTCGTCATCCGGGAGTAGCCGGCGGCCAGATGGTGCAGCAGCTGGTTCGCCTCGGGCCACAGCTGGCCGGCGTCGTCCGCCGCCAGCGTGGCCAGCTCGCCGCGCAGCTCCTCCAACGGGCCGCGCAGCGCGTCGCCGAGGACCGCCAGCAGCTGGGCGTGCCGGGCGGCGAGAGCGTCGTAGGGGCGCCGGTCGGTGAACGTCATCACCGCGCCGACCAGCTGGTCCCCGTCCCGGACGGGCGAGGTGGTGAGGTCGACGGGCACGGCCTGCCCGGCCTTGTTCCACAGCACCTGGCCGCGCACCCGGTGCTTGCGCCCGGAGCGCAGGGTGTCGGCGAGGGGGGATTCCTCGTACGGGAACGGAGAGCCGTCGGCGCGCGAGTGGATCGCGAGGGAGTGCAGTTCGCGGTTGCCGAGCTCGGTGGCGCGGTAGCCGAGGATCTGCGCGGCGGCCGGGTTCGCCAGGACGACGCGCCCGTCGGTGTCCGTGCCGACGACGCCCTCGGCCGCGGCGCGCAGGATCATCTCGGTCTGCCGCTGCGAACGGGCGAGCTCCGCCTCGGTGTCCACCGTGCCGGAAAGGTCCCGTACGACCAGCATGAGCAGTTCGTCGCCGGTGTAGCGGTGCTGGTCGGCGTACGCGTCCCGGCCGTCCTCCAGGCCCGCGCTGGTGACCTCGACCGGGAACTCGCTGCCGTCCGTGCGCCGCGCGGTCATCCGCTTCGGCTTGGTGCGGCCGGGCTCCTCGTCGCCGGGGCGGCGCATCGAACCGGGGATCAGCTTGGAGTCGAACTCGGGCAGCAGCGACAGGAGCCCGCGCCCGACCAGACCGGTGCCGGGGGACTCGAAGACCTCGAGCGCGATGGAGTTGGCGTTGACGACCGTGCCGTTGGCGTTGACGAGCAGGAGCGCGTCAGGCAGTGCGTCGAGTATCGCTGCGAGGCGAGCAGCGCCTCGGGATGGCCTGCTGCTCACGTGGACGGTTCCTCCCTGACTACCGGCATGTCACGGGAGGAGTCTAAGGGCACCCGCCCGGCGGGCGGCGGCGGATGAGGGGGAGCTCTCACCGGATCGGGCCGCCTTCCGCGCGCCGTGCCTGGTCAGGAGCGCGCCGTCGGAAGGACAGGTTCCAATTCCTTCCACCGATTGATCTCGCAACCGTTCTTCCGGTCGTACACGGCGTCGATCCGCTTGCCCCGCCAGGTGCCGGTGATCCGGGCCCGGGCCGGCCCGCCGTCGACCATCGTGCAGAACTGCCGCTTCGAGACGGGCGCGAAGGGGTCGTCCTTCTCGTCCGACAGCCGGTCGAGCCGCGCACAGGCCTCGGCGGCCTTGGGGTGGCTGCCGCCGGGCGGGGCGCATTCCAGCGTGTACGTGCCGTCCAGCGAGCTCCCGCTCCCGGAGACCGCGACGGTCAGCTGGTCGGGCGGCGGATCCAGCAGCCCGAGCGACGGCAGCGGCGGCAGGGGCCCGGCGGCTACGGCGGACGCGAAGGCGGCGAGGGCGAGGTGGCGCAGCATGACGCTCCCGGAGGGCAGGCGGTCGTACGCGTGCCCAACGAGCCGGGGCGGTGGACGTTGCGCGGCGCCGCGCCGCGCGCCCTTCCGCGCCTCCGCACCGCCCGGACCCGGTCCGCACTCACCCGGCTAAGGCTTTGCTCTGATCGGCCCGCGCCTTGTACCGTGGGGGTGGATTGGTGACCAGCCAGTGAGCTGTGTCATCATCTGCACGCACCCCCGTACGCGAGGGTGAGCTGGAGGCGTCGCCTAGTCCGGTCTATGGCGCCGCACTGCTAATGCGGTTTGGGTCTTAAAGCCCATCGAGGGTTCAAATCCCTCCGCCTCCGCGCTGTGATCACCGAAGCCCCGGTCCTCAGGACCGGGGCTTCGGTCGTTCCCGGCTCCGGGAGGCGGGGATGCTGCTCCGTCCGGTTCCACGCCTGGGTGCCGCCGCGCGGCCGGCCCTGGGTGCCGACCGGCCCTGCGGGGGGGGGGGGGGCCCGGCGGCGCGGCCGCCCCCGTCCCGTCACCCCGCCGGCGCCGGGCCCGGCCCGCCCCGCCAGACG
>NZ_JBIVYX010000011.1:0-128358 GCF_044759225.1 Streptomyces sp. NPDC101132 | reverse complement strand
CCCGCGCGCACTACCCCCACGAGCCCCCCGCGGCCCGACCCGTCGCGCCGGCCCTCGCGGCGGCCGCCCTCCCGCGCCTCCGCAGCGGCAGGGCCCGGCCCGCCCCGACAGACCTCCGGTTTGGCGTTTTCGCAGGTCAGGGGCGGTTTGGATAACGGATTTCGCGTCCCGGCGAGGTCCATGTATTGTTGTTCTCGCAAGGCCAACGGGGCGAAAAACCCCGGGAAGCACAAGCACTCGTAGCTTAACGGATAGAGCATCTGACTACGGATCAGAAGGTTGCAGGTTCGAATCCTGCCGAGTGCACCAGCCAGAGGGCCCCGGACGAAAGTCCGGGGCCCTCTGTCGTTTCCTCGGCGTGGAGGGGGGATTCGGGGCGTCCCGTGGCGCCCTGGGCCCTGACGGTCGGCGGGAGAGGGATCCGCATGTGGTGGTGCACCGGGATGCGCTGGACGGCTGCCGGACCGGCCCTGACCTGGGCGGCCCCGGGGCGCGGCAGCCGCGAGAGCCCGCTCGCCGCCGGACGGCGGCTGGCCTTCACCGCCGAGGGCGCCCGGCGCTGCGTGGGGGTCCGGCGGGCCGGCCGGTGGACGCCCTGCCCGGGCGCGCGGGAGATCCCGGCGGGCGCGGGGCGCGACCAGTGCACCGAGTGCGCACGGCTGGACCGGTCCTTCTCGGTGGCGGCGGACACGAATGCCGCGGACCCGCGGACGTACCGCGTCTACCTGGCCTGGTTCGGCCCCGGGATGACCAAGGTCGGGATCACCGCGGAGGAGCGGGGCGCCGCCCGGCTGCTGGAGCAGGGGGCCGTCGCGTACACCTGGCTCGGGCGCGGCCCGCTGATGGCGGCCCGGCGCACGGAGGAGCTGCTGCGGGCGGCGCTCGGGGTGCCGGACCGGATCCCGTATGCGCGCAAGCGGGCGGTACGGGCGGTGCTGCCGCCCTTCGCCGAGCGGGCGGCCGAGGTCGCCGTCCTGCACGGGCGGGCCACCGCGCTGCCCGGCTGGGCCGAGACCCTGGAGCGGCTGCCCTGCGAAGTGGCGGATCACACCGCCGCGTTCGGACTCGACGGGCTCCCGCGGCCCACCGGTGTCGTGGCGGGGCTGGTGCCGGGCGGAGCGGTCGCCGGCTTCCTGGCGGGAGCCGCCGGGCCGGACCTGCACCTCGCGGACGGGCTCGTCGTGGACACGCGGCTGCTCAGCGGCTGGGCGCTGGCCGCCGCCGGGGAGGGCGCGCGGACGTCCGTACCGGTGCGGCCCGCCGAGGAGGCGAAGGAGCCGCCGGAAGAGCAGGAGGGGCTGTTCTGAGCGGCAAGGTCAAATCTTGGATCCCTTCGGGCGGCGACCGTGGACACCGGGATCTTCCGCACCGGAAGGTGGTCGGCATGAGCATCCAGCCGCTTCCCGCCTTCGAACCCCCCTACCTGATGGCCGTGTTCACCTCGGTCCGCACCCAGGAGCCCGCCGGCTACGCCGAGACCTCGACCCGGATGGATGAGCTGGTCAGGTCCATACCCGGCTACCTCGGCCACGAGAACGCCCACACGCCCGGCGGCCTGAGCATCACCGTCGGGTACTTCCGCGACGAGCAGGCGCTGCGGCAGTGGCGCACGGACCTGGAGCACCGGCAGGCGCAGAAGCGCGGCCGCGACGAGTGGTACGAGAGCTACACCCTGCACGTCGGCACGGTCGAGCGGAGCCACGGCTTTGTGCGGGAGCGCTGAGCCGGCGCACGCTCCGTCCGGGGCCGGCACGCGGGTCCCGGCCGACGGCGCGGCCGGCGGCACCGCGGTCGACACGGCCGGGGCCACCGCCGAGGCGGTGCGCCGGTTCCGGGAGCGCCTCGGGATCCCCGGCCTGGTCGACGTCCACACGCACTTCATGCCCGAGCGGGTGCTGGCCAAGGTCTGGGACTACTTCGACTCGGCCGGGCCGCTGACCGGCGTCGAGTGGCCCATCACCTACCGCCACGAGGAGGACGAACGCGTCGCGCTCCTGCGCCGGTTCGGGGTGCGCGCCTTCACCTCCATGCTCTACCCGCACAAGCCGGACATGGCCGCCTGGCTGAACTCCTGGGCCGCCGGGTTCGCCGCCCGGACCCCCGACTGCCTGCACACCGCGACCTTCTTCCCGGAGGCCGGGGCGGCGGCGTACGTGCGGGCGGCCGTGGAGCAGGGCGCCCGGGTCTTCAAGGCGCACCTCCAGGTCGGCGGCTACGACCCCAACGACGACCTGCTGGACCCCGTCTGGGGCCTGCTCGCCGAGGCCGGCCTGCCCGTGGTGATCCACTGCGGTTCCGGCCCGGCCCCGGGCAAGCACACCGGGCCCGAGCCGGTCGCCCGGCTGCTCGCCCGCCACCCGCGGCTGCCCCTGGTCATCGCGCACCTGGGCATGCCGGAGTACGAGGACTTCCTCGCCCTCGCCGGGGCGTACCCCGAGGTCCGGCTGGACACCACCATGGCCTTCACCGACTTCGCCGAGCGGCTCGCGGCCTTCCCGCCCGGAGCGCGGGACCGGCTGGCCGGCCTGGGGGACAGGATCCTGCTCGGCACCGACTTCCCCAACATCCCCTACCCGTACGAGCACCAGCTGGAGGCCCTGGAGCGCCTCGGGCTCGGGGACGACTGGCTGCGCGCCGTCTGCCACGACAACGGCGCCCGCCTCTTCGGCCTGGCGGAACCGGGAGGCTGCTGAGGCCTTTCTCAGGAAATTCACAGACTGGCGCAAGAGGGCTCTCAGCGGCCCCGGCCAGCCTGGGCACCATGACGGCGACCACTCACACCACGTCCGCGTCCCGCGCCACGCAGCTCGTCCGCCCCGACGGCGGGCCCTGCAGGGTCCTCGTCGTCGACGACGAGGCCGCGCTCTCCGAGCTGCTCTCCATGGCCCTGCGCTACGAGGGCTGCGACGTGCGCAGCGCCGGGGACGGCGCGGGTGCGGTGCGTGCGGCCCGCGCGTTCCGGCCCGACGTGGTGGTCCTGGACATCATGCTGCCGGACATGGACGGTCTGACGGTGCTCGGCAGGCTGCGCCGCGAGCTGCCGCACGTGCCGGTGCTCTTCCTGACCGCCAAGGACGCGGTCGAGGACCGCATCGCGGGCCTGACCGCCGGCGGCGACGACTACGTGACCAAGCCCTTCAGCCTGGAGGAGGTCGTGGCCCGGCTGCGCGGCCTGGTCCGGCGCTCGGGCGCGGCGGCTGCGGCCCGCAGCGAGTCCGTGCTGGTCGTCGGGGACCTCACGCTGGACGAGGACAGCCACGAGGTGACCCGGGGCGGGGACGAGATCCACCTGACCGCCACCGAGTTCGAGCTGCTGCGCTACCTGATGCGCAACCCGAGGCGCGTGCTGAGCAAGGCGCAGATCCTGGACCGGGTGTGGTCGTACGACTTCGGCGGCCAGGCCAACGTGGTCGAGCTGTACATCTCCTACCTGCGGCGCAAGCTGGAGACCGGACGCACGCCCATGATCCACACCAGGCGCGGGGCCGGCTATCTGATCAAGCCGGGGGAGTAGTGGCCGCGCACCCCCGTTCCCGCACGTCACAGGGCCGCCGGGCCGCACGTACCCGGCGGCCCTGGCCGCTGCGCGCCCGGGGGCCCTGGTCCCTGCGGACCCGGCTGGTGGTCTCCGCCGTGGCCCTCATCGCCGTGGTCGGCGCGGCCATCGGCACGGTCACCACCCTCGCCCTGCGCACCTACCTGGAGGGCCGGCTCGACGAGCAGCTGCGGACCGCCGTGGAGATGTCGGCCCGCGACCGTGACCCGGCCCGGCCCCCGCTCCGTTTCGTCTTCGCCCCCGGCAGCCCCCTGGACGCCGTGGGCGCCCGCCTGGGGACGGATGGAACGGTCACCGAGGACGGCCGCAGCGTGTCCCGGGGACCCGGCGGCCTCGTGTCCCTCACCCGGGCCCAGGCCGATGCGCTCGGGGAGGCGGCGGATCCGGCCGCCACCCACGCGGCCACGGTCCGCCTCCCCGGACTGGGCGACTACCGGGTACTGACCGCCGCGGACGGCAGCTTCGTGCTCGGCTTCCCGCTCTCCGGCGTCCAGTCCACCGTCACCACGCTCATCGTGGTCGAGGTGTGCGTCACGGCCGCCGGTCTCCTCGCGGCCGGACTCGCCGGCCAGGCCCTCGTCGCGGTCGCCCTGCGCCCGCTGCGCCGGGTCGCGACCACCGCCACCCGGGTCTCCGAACTCCCCCTGCACCGCGGCGAGGTGGCCCTCCACGAGCGGGTCCCGGCCGCCGAGGCGGACCCGCGCACCGAAGTGGGGCAGGTCGGCGCCGCCCTCAACAGGATGCTGGGCCACGTCGGTTCGGCCCTCGCGGCCCGTCAGGAGAGCGAGACCCGGGTACGCCAGTTCGTCGCCGACGCCTCCCACGAGCTGCGCACCCCCCTGGCCTCCATCCGCGGTTACGCCGAACTCACCCGCCGCGGCCGCGAGGAGGTCGGCCCGGACACCCGGCACGCGCTCGGGCGCATCGAGTCGGAGGCCACCCGCATGACCGGACTGGTCGAGGACCTGCTGCTGCTCGCACGGCTCGACGCGGGGCGTCCGCTCCAGCAGGCGGACACCGACCTCGTCCCCCTGGTCCTGGACGCCGTCAGCGACGCCCGTGCGGCCGGCCCGGAGCATCGCTGGCGCCTGGAACTCCCGGACGAACCGGCCGGAGTACGGGCGGACGCGGCCCGGATCCAGCAGGTGCTGGTCAACCTGCTCGCCAACGCCCGGACGCACACGCCCCCCAACACCACCGTCCTGGCCCGTGTTTCACGTGAAACGACTGTTTCACGTGAAACATCCACCCGGACTCCCGTCGTGCTCCTGGAGATCGAGGACAACGGTCCCGGCATCCCGCCCGACCTGCTCCCCCACGTCTTCGAGCGCTTCGCGCGCGGTGACGCCTCCCGGTCCCGCCAGGCCGGGTCCACCGGCCTGGGGCTCGCCATCGTGCAGGCCGTGGTCTCGGCACACGGGGGCAGGGTCGACGTGCAGAGCGAGCCGGGCCGGACCCGCTTCCAGGTGCGGCTGCCGGCCGCGGACTCCCGTCCGTACTCACAGGCGGGCCACAGTCTCACCACACAGGGGTGACAGCGGGTCCGGCGAGGGTCGGACCATGCGAACCGAAGCGGCCGCAGCGGCCCTCTCCCCCGGCACCCTTCCGGCCCGGCGCCACCTGCCCGCCCACCTGCTGGGCGCGCCCGTCCTGGACGTGGTGATACCGGTGTACAACGAGGAGCGGGACCTCGGGCCGAGCGTCCGCCGGCTCCACGAACACCTGGCGAACACCTTCCCGTACGCCTTCCGGATCACCATCGCCGACAACGCGAGCACGGACAGCACCCCGGAGGTCGCCGCCCGCCTCGCCGCGACGGTCCCCGGCGTCCGCGTCCACCGTCTGGAGGAGAAGGGCCGCGGCCGGGCGCTGCGCACCGTCTGGTCGCAGTCCGAGGCCCCCGTGCTGGCCTACATGGACGTCGACCTCTCCACGGACCTCAACGCCCTGCTCCCGCTCGTCGCCCCGCTGATCTCGGGTCACTCCGACCTCGCGATCGGCACCCGGCTGGCGGCCTCGTCGCGCGTGGTGCGCGGCCCGAAGCGGGAGTTCATCTCCCGGGCCTACAACCTGATCCTGCGCTCCTCGCTCGCCGCCCGCTTCAGCGACGCCCAGTGCGGCTTCAAGGCCATCCGGCGCGAGGTCGCCGAGCGGCTGCTGCCGCTGGTCGAGGACTCCGGCTGGTTCTTCGACACCGAGATGCTGGTCCTGGCGGAACGCGCCGGGCTGCGGATCCACGAGGTCCCGGTCGACTGGGTCGACGACCCCGACTCCACCGTCCACATCGTGCGGACCGCGACCGAGGACCTGAAGGGCGTCTGGCGGGTGGGCCGGGCCCTGGCCGTCGGCGCGCTGCCGCTGGACCGCCTCGCGCGGCCCTTCGGGGACGACCCCCGCGACCGGGCGCTGGAAGGCGTACCGCGCGGGCTGGCCCGGCAGCTCGTGGGCTTCTGCGTGGTCGGGGCCCTGAGCACGCTGGCGTACCTGCTGCTGTACACCGCCTTCCGAGGCGCCCTGGACCCGCAGGCCGCCAACGCGGCGGCCCTGCTGCTCTCGGCCGTCGGCAACACGGCCGCCAACCGCCGCCTCACCTTCGGCGTCCGCGGCCGGGAACGCGCCGTACGCCACCAGGCCCAGGGACTCGTCGTGTTCGGCATCGGCCTGGCCCTCACCAGCGGCTCGCTCGCCGCCCTCGGCGCCGCCACCAGCACTCCCGCCCACGGCACCGAACTGGCCGTCCTCATCACGGCGAACCTCGCCGCGACGGTCCTGCGGTTCCTGCTCTTCCGCGCCTGGGTCTTCCCGGAGCGCCGCACCACCGACGCGAAGGACTCGATCCGATGACCGCAGTGCTCACCGCACCCCTGCCCGTCCGGGCCGCCCCGGCGGCCGCGCGGGCCCGCTGGCAGCGGCCGGCTCTGGCCGCGCTCCTGCTGGCCACCGCCGCGCTCTACCTCTGGAACCTCGGATCCTCCGGCTACGCCAACTCCTTCTACTCGGCCGCCGTCCAGGCCGGCAGCGAGAGCTGGAAGGCCTTCTTCTTCGGCTCCTCCGACGCCGCGAACTCCATCACCGTGGACAAGCCCCCGGCCGCCCTGTGGCCGATGGCCCTGTCGGTACGGCTCTTCGGCCTCGGTTCCTGGCAGATCCTCCTCCCGCAGGTCCTGATGGCCGTCGGCACCGTGGGTGTCCTGTACGCCTCCGTGAAGCGGCAGTTCGGGCCGGCGGCCGGGCTGCTCGCGGGCGCGGTCTTCGCGCTGACGCCGGTGGCAGCCCTGATGTTCCGCTTCAACAACCCCGACGCCCTGCTCACGCTGCTGATGGCGGTCGCCGTCCACTGCGTGCTGCGGGCGCTGGAGGGCGCGTACACGAAGTGGCTGGTCTGGGCGGGCGTCGCGCTCGGTGCCGCCTTCCTCGCCAAGACCCTGCAGGCCTTCGTGATCCTGCCGCCGCTCGCCGTGCTCTACGCCGTCTGCGCGCCCACCCGGCTCCGGCGCAGGCTGGTGCAGCTGGCGCTGGCCGGCCTGGCGATGGTGGCCGCGGGCGGCTGGTGGGTCGCGATCGTGGAACTCTGGCCGGCGTCGTCCCGCCCGTACATCGGCGGCTCGCAGAACAACTCCTTCCTGGAGCTGACCTTCGGCTACAACGGCCTGGGCCGGATCAACGGCAACGAGACCGGCAGCGTCGGCGGTGGCGGCCGTGGCGGTGGTCAGGGCGGCGGCTGGGGCGAGACCGGCATCGACCGGCTCTTCTCCGCCAACATCGGCGGCCAGATCTCCTGGCTGCTCCCGGCGGCCCTGGTGCTGCTGGTGGCCGGCCTGGTGGTGACCTGGCGGGCCAGGCGGGCCACCGACGCGCTCGACTCCATGGCCCGTGCGGCCTTCCTGGCCTGGGGCGGGGCGCTGCTGATCACCCTGGCCGTGTTCAGCTTCATGCAGGGGATCTTCCACGAGTACTACACCGTCGCGCTGGCCCCGTACGTCGCGGCGCTCGTCGCGATGGGCACGAGCGTGCTGTGGGAGGAGCGGGGCGCCCTGGCCGCCCGGCTGACGCTGGCCGGCACCGTCCTGCTGACCGCCGGATGGTCGTACGTGCTCCTCGGCCGCTCCTCCGACTACCTGCCGTGGCTGCGCTGGGCCGTCCTGGCGGGCGGCGCCATCGCGGCGGCCGGTCTGCTGCTGCGCCGCACCGGCCTGGCCGCCGGCGCGCTGGGCCTGGCGGTGGCGCTGGCGGGCCCGCTGGCGTACACCCTGACCACCGTGAACACCGGGCACACCGGCTCCATCGTGACCGCGGGCCCGGCGGTGGCCGGCGGCCGGGGCGGTCCCGGCGGCTTCGGCGGCCCGCGCGGCGACGACGGGCGCTTCGGCATGCCGCCGAACTTCCGGGGCGGTCCGCAGGGCCAGGGCCAGAACCAGTTCCCCGGCGGCGGCACGGGCGCCATGCCCCCCGGCATGAACCAGGGCGGCCGGAACCAGAGTGGCCCCCAGGGCGGCCTCCCGATGGGCCAGCCCCCCACCGGCACCGGCAACACCACCGGCCCCACCGGCACCTTCCCCGGCACCGGAGAACCACGCAGCGCCGGCGGCCGGGGCGGCGGCATGGGCGGCCTGCTCAACGGCGCGAACGTCAGCGCCGCGGCCAAGGCGGCGCTGAGCAAGGACGCCGGCACCTACACCTGGGTCGCGGCCGCGATCGGCTCCCAGAACGCGGCGAGCTACCAGCTCGCCACCGAGAAGCCGGTGATGGCCATCGGCGGCTTCAACGGCAGCGACCCCTCCCCGACCCTGGAGCAGTTCAGGAAGTACGTCGAGGACGGCCGCATCCACTACTTCATCGCCGGCGGCGGGATGGGCGGCGGCATGGGCGGGGGCCCCGGAGGCGGCGGCCCCGGCAGCTCCGTCAGCAGCTCCGTCAGTACCTGGGTGACCGAGAACTTCACCCAGGTCACCATCGGCGGCGCCACCTTCTACGACCTGACGTCCCCGAAGGCCTGACGGCACCCGGGCCCCACCCGAAAGCCGCCCCTTCACCAGGGGCACCCTCTAGCATCAAGACGGGCGGACCGGGCATTCCGGGCCGGGCCGGTCCTCCCCGGACGGGTCCGGGTGACCCGCAGGACGGAGGGTGCCCCATGGTGACCGCGGCCGACCGCACCAGCGTGTGGCTGGCGTCCAGACCAGCCGCCGGCACCAGACGCCGCAGCGAGCAGCCCACCGGGCTGGACCGCGAGAAGATCACGGCGGCCTCCGTCCGGCTGCTCGACGCGGAGGGCCTCGCGGGGTTCTCCATGCGCCGCCTTGCCGCCGAGCTGGGGGTCACCGCGATGTCCCTGTACTGGTACGTCGACACCAAGGACGACCTGCTCGAACTGGCCCTGGACGCCGCCCTCGGCGAGCTCGCCCTGCCCCCCGAGCCCGGGTCCCCCGCAAGCCCCGCCCCGAGCGCCCGCAGCTGGTCCGACCGGCTGCGGGCGCTCGCCTGTGGGTACCGCCGCCTGCTGGCCGTGCACCCCTGGCTGCCGGCCCTGTCGGCCGAGTACCCCAACATCGGGCCGCACGCCCGTGCCTTCGACACCGCGCTGATGCGGCTGCTCGGCGCGACCGGGCTGGCCGCGCCGCGGCGGTCCGGCGCGCACCTCGCGGTCAGCCGGTTCCTGCACGGCTGCGGCACGGTCCGTCAGGTCCCGGAGGGCGACTTCCAGTTCGCCCTCGACCTGCTGGTCGCGGGCATCGAGGCGCACGCGAGACCTGCCTGACCGGCCGGGGCGGGGCGGACCGGCCCTCAGGCCCGCCGGATCCGCTGGAGCACCGCCCTCAGGCCCGCCGGATCCGCTGGAGCACCCGCGCGCTCTCCCGCTCCACGGCGACCTTCCCGTACTTGTTCACCAGCGCCAGGTAGAAGAGCCCCGGAGCGGTCGGGGACCACAGCCCCGTCCGCTCCTCGTCGAAGATGAACCGCGTCACCGGATCGATCTCGAAGTCGACCAGCTCGTGCCGGTCGTGCTCCCACTTGTCCGAGACCCCGCGCGACCGGCGGGCGATGAACTCGTCCGACGTCACCCGCCGCAGCCGTGCCATGAACAGCGCGCCCCACTGGTGCGTGCCCTTGTCGATGGTCAGCGCCAGCATGTTCAGCCGGTACTCGTCGGGGCTCAGCGCCAGCTCCTCGCTGAGCCCGCGCCGCGCCACGTTGAAGATGTTCGGCGCCTGCCGGGCCGAGTTGTCCACCACCCGCGACAGCGCCTCGTTCGCCGAGGAGTTCCAGGTGCCCGGGTGCGAGCCGACCATGTTGCTGCGCCGGGAGACGATCAGCTTCTCGTCCCGCGTGATCACCGCGACGTTCGTGCCGAAGGACGAACCCATGAAGGCCGGCACGTCCAGCGGGTCGTACGGGTCGACGTACTTGGCCCGGACCGTCAGGCCGTCCGGGAGCACCTCGTCGAGCTGCTGCGTGGCCTGGAAGTTGTAGTAGTCGGAGTTCAGCAGCTGGATGTAGATCTCCGGAGCCTCGGACTCCGCGATCCGCCCGATCGTGACGCGGTCGACCGCGTAGTTGAGCCCGTTCCAGAAGTACTGCTCGCCCGCCAGCCGCTTCGCGTCCTGCTCGGCCTCGATCCGGGCCCGCACCGCGTACAGGTCGTCGGGCAGCTCGACGTCCTCGTCGATGGTGCGTACGTGGACCGAGTCCTCCGGGATCACGCTCTCGCCGTCGCCCTCGACGATCAGCAGGTCGGTCTGGAGCGGCCCCCAGGTGAAGGGCTCCCAGGAGGCGCTGCTGCCGAAGGGCGCGAACGCCCGCTCCCGCCCCCGGACGAGCGCCGGCACCGGAGCGCCCGGCAGGCTCCCGCCGCGGTCGCCGGCCGGCCCGTCGAGCGCGCGGTTGCGGACCAGGGCCAGTTGTCCGCCGAGGGCCCGGTTGTGCTGGTCCGGCTGCGGATAGCCCTTGGCGACCAGGCTCCGGCTGACCCGCCGGAAGATGGTGTCCATGTCGAGCACCTCGGCGCCGCCCTCGATGCCGCTGTGCAGGGTGTGCACCAGCTCGCCGGTGAAGGCGGTGTACGTGGCCTCGCGCGGGGCCACCGCCAGCCGGGTCGGCGTGGTGGCGGCCCACACGACCGTGCCGTGGACGTCGGTGTTCTCGTCGCCCATCACCACGCCCATCTGCTCGTCGGCCGCCTGGCCGCTGTAGCAGCAGTCGAGGATGACGATCCGCCGGGTGGCGGGGGAGTCGCCCTGGAGCATGGCGCTGCGCACCCACTCGTAGTGCACCGAGTCGTAGCGGGCCGCGAACCGCGGCTTGCGGGTGTTCTTCAGGGCCAGGTACAGCCCGCCCTCGTCGGAGAGGCCGTGCCCGGCGAAGTAGAAGATCAGCGCGTCGGTGGCCCGTTCGGCCGCGGTCTCCAGCACGGTCATCACGTCGTCGGCCCGCTCGGGGTTCCGGATGACGTGGCAGTTCTCCTGCGGCAGCCCCCAGTAGGCGGGGTCGGTCAGGATCCTGCACAGCGCGTCGAGGTTCCGGTCGACGGACTCGATGTCCGGGTGGAACTCGTACTGCGAGCCGCCGACCAGTACGGCCTGGGAGCGCTCCGGGCGCGGGAGGAGGGAGCTCACCGCGCCTCCTCGGGGCGCGCCCCCTCCTCCAGCACCGCCCGGACCTCTTCCGGCGAGGCGTCCGGGGCCAGCACGCCGTCCCCGCCCTCCCGCCGGATCGTGCGCGGGCGCTGCCGTGAGCGCGAGGCCAGCCAGGTGGCGACCGAGACCGCCAGGCCGGCGACCGCGACCGCGTCGTTGATGATCACGTGCACGGCCTCCAGCGTGCCGCCCATGGCCTCCGGGTCGGGCTCCCCCTCCACGAGCCGGATCGTGGTCCTGCCCCGCAGCTCGGGATCCTGGTTGAGCCACTTCAGCAGGGACTGCAGTTCCGCCTCGTCCTCAGGGCCCGTGCCGACGATCGTGAATTCCACCTGGACACCCCCGTCCGGTGTCGCTTCCCCCATGACCAGGACAGGATTCAGGCCTGCCGACTCCATGGTCAATACCCGTCCCCTGGAGGGGTGTTATTCGGCCGGAGCCGCCTGGTCCGGCGCGGCGGCCTTCGACTTCAGCGCCACTTCCCTGATGAAGACGCAGAGCACCAGGCCGATCAGGGCCATCGGTGCCGCGTACAGGAACACGTCCGCCACGCCGTGGCCGTACGCCCCTTCGACGATCTCCCGGAAGGGTGCGGGCAGCTTGTCCAGGTCGGGGATCCCGCCGCCGGCGGTGCCGCCGTGGCCGAGGGCCGCGCCCTTGGGGCCCAGCTCCGCCAGGCCCTCCTTGACGTAGTGCGTGACCCTGTTGGCCATCACGGCACCCAGCGCGGAGACGCCGATCGCGCCGCCGAGGGAGCGGAAGAAGGTGACGACGGAGCTGGCGGCGCCCAGGTCCTCGGGCGCCACCTGGTTCTGGGTGGCCAGCACCAGGTTCTGCATCATCATGCCCAGGCCGAGGCCGGTCAGGGCCATGAAGACCGCGATCAGCCAGTACTCCGTGTCGTACCGGATCGTGCCGAGCAGCCCCAGGCCGGCGGTCAGCAGCACACCGCCGGAGACCAGCCACGCCTTCCACCGGCCGGTCTTGGTGATGACCTGGCCGGAGACCGTGGAGGAGACGAAGAGTCCGCCGATCATCGGGATGGTGAGGATGCCGGACATGGTCGGCGACTCGTTCCGGGCGAGCTGGAAGAACTGGCTGAAGAACACCGTTCCCGAGAACATCGCGACGCCCACGAACAGCGAGGCGGCCGACGCCAGCGCGATGGTCTTGTTGCGGAAGAGCCGCAGGGGGATGATCGGCTCGCTCGCGCGGGACTCGACGAGCACGAACACCAGGCCCAGCAGCACGGCGCCGCCGGTCATGACGTACGTCTGCCAGGACAGCCAGTCGTACGAGTCCCCGGCCTGCGTGACCCAGATCAGCAGCAGCGAGACGGCGGCCGAGACGAAGAAGGCGCCGGCCCAGTCGACCTTGACGTCCCGCCGCACGACCGGCAGCCGGAGGGTCTTCTGGAGCACCACCAGGGCGATCACGGCGAAGGGCACGCCGACGTAGAAGCACCAGCGCCAGCCCAGCCACTCGGTGTCGGTGATGACGCCGCCGAGCAGCGGGCCGCCGACCGTGGCGACGGCGAACACGGCACCGAGGTAGCCGCTGTAGCGGCCGCGCTCGCGCGGCGAGATCATCGCGGCCATCACGATCTGCGCGAGGGCGGAGAGGCCGCCGACGCCGATGCCCTGGACCACGCGGCAGGCGATCAGGGTGCCGGTGTTCTGCGACAGGCCGGCGACGACCGAGCCCAGCACGTAGATCACCAGGGATATCTGGACCAGCAGCTTCTTGCTGAAGAGGTCGGCGAGCTTGCCCCAGAGGGGGGTCGCGGCCGTCATGGAGAGCAGCGCGGCCGTGACCACCCAGGTGTAGGAGGACTGGGTGCCGCCGAGTTCGCTGATGATCTGCGGGAGGGCGTTGGAGACGATCGTGGAGGACAGGATCGCCACGAACATGCCGAGCATCAGCCCGGACAGCGCCTTCATGATCTGCGGATGGGTCATCGCGGGTGCGGTGGCGTCGGACTGGCCTCCCCGCACGTCCGGGGACGTGGTTGTCGCCATGCTCTTGGGTTTCCTTCTCTCGTGTCTCAGAAGCTCGACCGCAGCCGGGCCAGCAGGGTGTTGAGTAGGTCGACCTCGTCGTCGGACCAGTCCGCCAGGGCGCTCTCCAGGGCGGCCGAGGCCCGCGCGGACAGCACGCCCAGCAGTTCGCGGCCGGCCGGGGTGAGCCGCAGGATGCGGCAGCGCCCGTCCGCGGGGTCGGGCAGCCGGTCGAGCCAGCCGTGCTCGGCGGTGTGGGCCACATGGCGGCTGGTGACCGACATGTCGACACCCAGCAGCTCGGACATCCGGCTCAGCCGCATGTCACCGTGCCGGTCGAGCACGGTGAGGACGGCGGCGGAACCGGGCGGGCAGTCGAAGGGGAGGGTGCGGGCGAGCCCGCGTTTGACCGCGCCGATTGCGGACAGCTGGCGGGCCAGTTCCTCGTACCGGGGCCGGGTGGCCATAGGGCGGCTCCCCCCATCTTGTTGCTTAGAGCAACCATAGGATCTGTTGGTTGCTACAGGCAAACGAATCTGGTGAGGAAGCGGTAAAGGGATCGGAAAGGTTGGCCCGGGACGGGCTTGGGCGGGGCGGTTCCGGTTCGCTAGGGTCCTTGCCCATGTCACACAACGCTCAGGGCCCCGACGCCCACTACGACCCGGCGGGCAGCACCCAGATGTTCCGCGCGTTCGTCGACGAGGGTGAGCCGCACCGTCCGGCCGCCGCCGTGCAGGGCTCCTCGGGCCCCCGCGTGGGCCTGATCATCGGTGTCGTCGCCGTCATCGCGGTGCTGGCGGGAGTGGCCTGGCTCGCCTTCGCGTGAGGCCCCGGGGGCGCCCGGCGCCCCCGGTCCCCGTCATGCCCAGGTCGCGGTCACGTCCCGGGTCTCGACGTGCATGCCGAGCGGCACCCGCCAGGCCTCCACGCAGACCAGGTAGGTCTTCTCCTTCGAGGACCGGGCCGCGACCGGAGCCGGCACCGGCTGCTGCGTCTCGATCGTGGCCCAGTCCACGCCGAGCGCGCCGATGATGTGCGTGTAGAAGGTCACCGTGCCCGAACGCACCGCCGTGCCGCCGCTGTTGCGGAAGACGACGGTGACGTTCTCGCACCACCGGTCCTCCGCCGCCGAGCGCTCCGGCGCGCCGAGGGTGAGCCTGGCCGGGCTGGCCGGGTCGGTGCTGCCGCCGGTGCTCCCGCCGGTGCCGCCGCCCGTGCCGCCCCCGGAGCTCCCGCCCCCGGAGCCACCCGTGCCGCTCGTGCCGCCGGAGCTGCCCGAGCCGCCGGACCCTCCGCCGGTGCCCGAGCCGCCGGAGCCGCCGGACCCTCCCGGGCCGCCCGTACCACCGCTCCCGCCGGAGCCCCCGGAGCCGCCCGGGTCCCCCGCGCCGCCCCCGCTCGTACCGCCGCTCCCACCCGTACCACCGCTCCCGCCGCCCGTCGCGCCGCCGGACGAGCCGCCGCCCGTACCGCCGGACGAGCCGGCCCCGCCGGGCCGTCCCGTGCCTGCCGCCCCGCCCGAGGTCCCCGCCGGGCCCGGCGGAACGGAGGCCGGGGCGGAGGCCGACGGCCCCGGCGCACCGGGCAGCGGCTGGAACTCCACCTTCCCCCTCGGCGCCACCGGTACGGACGCCCCCGCGGCGTCGGACAGGGCGACGTACCCCGTATGCCCCTCGGAGCCGCAGCCGGCCAGCGCCGCGCACAGCACGGCCGCCGAGGCGAGCAGAGCGCCCCGGCGGCCGGTCATCCAGGCCTTCGACATCGCGGACATCGCGCCAGTGTTGCTGACGGGCCGTCAATTGTGAAGCGCGCGGACGGGGTCGGGCGGGGTCAGTCCCCGATCAGCCCCTGCCGCAGCTGCGCCAGCGTCCGGGTCAGCAGCCGGGAGACGTGCATCTGCGAGATCCCGACCTCCTCGCCGATCTGCGACTGCGTCATGTTGGCGAAGAACCGCAGCATGATGATCTGCCGCTCCCGGGGCGGGAGTTTGGCCAGCAGCGGCTTCAGCGACTCGCGGTACTCGACGCCCTCCAGCGCCGTGTCCTCGTACCCCAGGCGGTCGGCCAGCGAGCCCTCGCCGCCGTCGTCCTCGGGCGACGGCGAGTCCAGCGAGGACGCGGTGTACGCGTTCCCCACCGCGAGGCCGTCGACGACCTCCTCCTCCGACACCCCGAGCACGGCGGCCAGTTCGGTCACAGTCGGCGAGCGGTCCAGCTTCTGGGCCAGCTCGTCGCTCGCCTTGGTCAGGGCCAGGCGCAGCTCCTGGAGCCGCCGCGGGACGCGGACCGACCAGGAGGTGTCGCGGAAGAAGCGCTTGATCTCGCCCACGACGGTCGGCATCGCGAACGTGGGGAACTCCACGCCGCGTTCGCAGTCGAAGCGGTCGATGGCCTTGATCAGGCCGATCGTGCCGACCTGGACGATGTCCTCCATCGGCTCGTTCCGGCTGCGGAAGCGGGCCGCGGCGTACCGGACCAGCGGGAGGTTCAGCTCGATCAGGGTGTCGCGTACGTAGGCCCTTTCGGGGCTGTCCGCGTCGAGAACGGAGAGCCTCAGGAACAGGGAGCGGGAGAGGGTGCGGGTGTCGATGGCTTCCGAGCGGTCGAGCACGGCAGGAGCCTCGCTCTTGACGAGCGTAAGCACCTTGGAGCTGCCCTGTTCTGCGGACATGCCACCCCCTTGAGGTCGCGGACGGTCGCGTACGGCGCGCCCGTCGGAGGAACGCAGCCTCCACCTGAATACCGGAGGCGGGGCTGCGGCAAACGCGGTTCCAGCAGAATGTCACATGTCGGCAACACGCTGTAGCGCCAAGTCGACATATCTGTGCAGCAACAAAGGGGTGTGTGCCGGAACTGTCGGGAAAGGCGCCCCGCGATCTCCACCCGTTCTGATTACGCTTCGATCCGGTTTGCGGATCTGAGCCGGGCGAAGCTCCGGGCGAGCAGCCGGGACACGTGCATCTGCGAGACGCCGAGCTCCGCGCTGATCTGGGACTGCGTCAGGTTGTTGTAGTAGCGCAGGAGAAGGATCCGCTGCTCGCGCTCCGGCAGCTGGACGAGCAGGTGCCGTACGAGGTCCCGGTGCTCCACGCCGGCCAGCTCGGGGTCCTCGTACCCCAGCCGGTCCAGCAGTCCGGGCAGCCCGTCGCCCTCCTGGGCGGCCTCCAGGGAGGTGGCGTGGTACGAGCGTCCCGCCTCGATGCAGGACAGCACCTCCTCCTCGGTGATCCGCAGCCGTTCGGCGATCTCCGGGGTCGTGGGGGTGCGTCCGTGGGCCGTGGTGAGGTCCTCGGTGGCCGCGTTGACCTGGACCCACAGCTCGTGGAGCCGGCGCGGCACGTGCACGGTGCGGACGTTGTCCCGGAAGTACCGCTTGATCTCGCCGACGACGGTCGGCATCGCGAAGGTGGGGAACTGCACGCCCCGGTCCGGGTCGAACCGGTCGATGGCGTTGATCAGGCCGATGGTGCCGACCTGGACCACGTCCTCCATCGGCTCGTTGCGGCTGCGGAAGCGGGCGGCCGCGTACCGGACGAGCGGCAGGTTCGCCTCGATGAGGGCGCCGCGCACCCGGTGGTGCTCGGAACTGCCCGGTTCCAGGCACTTCAGCTGCCCGAAGAGCACCTGGGTGAGGGCCCTGGTGTCGGCGCCCCGGCTCTGGGTCCGCTCCCGGGCGGGGGGCTCGTCCTGCTGGGGCGGCACCTGAGGCGCAGTACTGGCCGACACGGTCACGCCACCCCTTCATGTCCACTCATCGATCAAAAGCGGTCATAGCATCACAAGAGATGTGCACTGTGTGCAAGCACCGTATATCGCCGTGTTGAGGGCAAGTTGGACATATCGGGAAGGGGGGACGCGGAAAGGCCCCCCACCCGTCGGATGGGGGGCCCGAAGTCCGGAAACCGCTTCAGCGTACGGGTTCAGCGCACCAGTTCGGTCATGAACTCGCCGATGCCCTGGGCGGCGTCCGAGATGCCCTGGAAGCCTATTTGGACGAAATCGGCGGCTTTGGCCGGCTGGGTGATGATCGTGTACAGCACGAAAACGACGAGGGCCCCCAAGATGATCTTCTTGGTGTCCATGATCGATTCGGCCTCCCCTGCCGCGCCCTGCGAAGTCGCGTGAGTCTATCGGGTCTGGTAATGGACCTCACCAGACCTTTAAGGACCAATGACCTGGCGGTCCAGGCCCTTTGCCGCCGCTTCTCGGGGTGTGACAGGAGCAGGATTGTTGACGAGCCCCCCGGTTCTGGCAGGAAACCGGAGGGTGGAGGGACAGGACCTCACTGCGGGGTCCGAGCCGCAAGCTTCCCCCCTGACTGCGGCCCGGACTGGCAGGTCCGTCCTCATCGGGGGGAGCGGCTTGTCCCCCCGATGCCGCTCCCTCCGTCCCCACGTCAGAAGGCCCCGGCCCCCAGGTCGGGGCCTTCTGCGCGTCTCGGGGAGGGCGGGAGGCCGGAGGGGCCGTCCGGGGGGGGGGCGTCCGCTACTCGAAGGCGCCCAGCAGGTTCAGCACCGGCGCCGCGGGCTCGACCACCGGCATCAGCTGGTCGGGGACGCTCATCAGCTGGTTCAGCTCGTTGAGCTTGTTCAGACCGCCGCCGATGTCCTGGACGGAGGGCGAGGCCTCGGCGGGCATGTCGGGTGCCGCGGTCGGGAGGAGTTCCTCGACCGGCAGGGGCGAGGCCGCGGCGGCGGGGGCGGCGAGGCCGGCCGCGGCGCCCGCGAGGGCGATGGCGGCCAGGATGCGCTGGGTCTTCGTCATGCCGTGACAACGCGGCGACGGGGTTCCCGGAAACGGAAGAGAGCCCCGATTCGTCCGAACCGGGGCTCTCGTTCACAGAGCGGTGGTGGAGGGATTTGAACCCCCGATGGGTTGCCCCATACTCGCTTTCGAGGCGAGCTCCTTCGGCCACTCGGACACACCACCGAGAGAGATCCTAGCCCACGATGGGGAGTGCTCCGCAACTTTGCCCGCCGTGGCCCTCCTCACGGCCCGCCAGGGTCCCCGTCCGTGCGGGTGGTGCCCGGGCTCAGCGGTCCCTGAAGAAGGCCGTGAGCCGAGTGGAGCACTCCTCGCCGAGCACTCCGGTGATCACCTCGGGGCGGTGGTTGAGCCGGCGGTCGCGGACCAGGTCCCAGAGCGAGCCGGCCGCCCCGGCCTTGTCGTCGGCCGCTCCGAAGACCACCCGGGCCACCCGCGACTGGACGAGCGCGCCCGCGCACATGACGCAGGGCTCCAGGGTCACGACGAGCGTGCACCCGTTCAGCCGCCACTCGCCGAGCCGTGCGGCCGCCCGCCGCAGGGCGAGCACCTCGGCGTGGGCGGTCGGATCCCCGGTCGCCTCGCGTTCGTTGTGCCCCGTCGCGAGTACGGAGCCGTCGGGTGCGAGTACGACGGCGCCGACCGGTACGTCACCGGTCAGCGCCGCCTTCGCGGCCTCTTCCAGGGCCTGGCGCATGGGTGCGCGCCAGGGGTCCCGCACGGGGTCGGGCCGGTCCTGCTGAGCGGGCACTATCGGACGGTCTCCAGCACCTCGGAGGCGCCGAGCGCGTCCGCGATCTCCGCGAGCGCGTCGGAACCGAAGGAGAACAGCTCGCGGGCGGAGACCCCGAGGTCGGCCAGGATCCCCGGGTCGCCGAGCGGTCCGGCCGGCACGGCCGGGGTGTCGGCGGACCCCTCGGCCGCCTCGTCCTCGTCGAAGCCGGCGGAGGGCTCCGGTTCGCCGTCCTCCGTGCCGTCGAGGTCGACGAGTTCGTCGAGGTCGTCGTCGGACGCCGGTTCACGGCCGAGCAGTTCGTCGGTCAGCAGGATCTCCCCGTACGAGCTGCGGGACGCGGCGGCCGCGTTCGACAGGAAGATGCGGGGGTCGTCCTCGCCGTCGACGCGGACGACGCCGAACCAGGAGTCCTCCTGCTCGATGAAGACGAGGACGGTGTCCTCGTCGGCCGAGGCTTCACGGGCCAGTTCAGTCAGATCGGACAGCGTCTCGACGTCGTCGAGATCCGTGTCGCTCGCTTCCCACCCGTCTTCGGTGCGCGCGAGCAGTGCGGCGAAGTACACCGTGACTCTCCCACTGGTCATAGGCGTGCCGGTTGGGGGTCCCCCCGGCCGGAGGTGGGGGAGGTGGAACGGCCGTCTCGCCGTTCTGTGCCCCGCCCAATCGGCATCGTGGCAGAAACGGCGGCTCTGCGAGAGGTCTTCCGCGCTTGCGTCGCGTGGCGCCGTCCGGGCCTCCGGCCGGATCAGGGCAGGTGGGGCGCGGCGAAGGGCCCCGGGAACGGGTCCGAACGGCGTGCGAAAACCTTTCGCCGGACGGCCCGGGGACGGCCCGCGGCGCGGTGCCGCACGGCGTGGCGGGGCAGGGCGCACCGGCGCGGCGGTGCCGGGCGCGCGGAGCGCGGGCGTACGGGTGGGCGTACGCACGGGCGTACGGGCGGGCCCAAGGGCAGGCGTACGGGACGATCGGCGCGGCGGTGCCGGGCGTACGGCCGCGGCGTCCCGCGCCTCACCAGCGGAAGGTGCGCATCCGCATCTGCTGGCGCATCCGGGCGGCGCGGGCCCGGCGCGGCTGGACGCGGTCCCGCAGTTCCCGGGCCTCGTGGAGCTCGCGGAGGAACTGGGCGCGCCGCTGTCTGCGCTGCGCGGCCGTCTCCTCCGGTTCCGCCTCCGCGGTTCCCCGGTCTTCCCTCAGTTGCTCGTCGGGCATCGGCACCACCCCGGGCTGGTCCGTCGTCCTCCTCCGCGACGCGAGGGAGACCCCCGGCTCCCACCTTCCCCCGGACAGCCCCGTTGATGCCAGTGCCGGAGAGCACTCGGCGGGCTTCCCGCCCGGTTACTGTTGGGTCCATGCGGATCCATGTCGTCGACCACCCGCTGGTGGCGCACAAACTCACCACCCTGCGCGACAAGCGCACGGACTCCCCGACCTTCCGGCGCCTCGCCGACGAGCTGGTCACCCTGCTCGCGTACGAGGCCACCCGCGACGTGCGCACCGAGCAGGCCGACATCGAGACCCCGGTCGCGCCGACCACGGGCGTGAAGCTGTCGACCCCGCGCCCGCTGATCGTCCCGATCCTGCGGGCCGGCCTGGGCATGCTCGACGGCATGGTCCGGCTGCTGCCGACCGCCGAGGTGGGCTTCATGGGCATGGTCCGCAACGAGGAGACCCTGGAGGCCTCCACGTACGCGACCCGGATGCCCGAGGACCTCTCCGGCCGCCAGGTGTACGTCGTCGACCCGATGCTGGCGACGGGCGGCACGCTGGTCGCGGCCATCCAGGAGCTGATCAAGCGGGGCGCCGACGACGTCACGGCCGTGGTGCTGCTGGCGGCCCCCGAGGGCATCGAGGTCATGGAGCGCGACCTGGCCGGCCAGCCGGTGACCGTCGTGACCGCCTCGGTCGACGAGCGGCTCAACGAGCACGGCTACATCGTGCCGGGCCTGGGCGACGCGGGCGACCGCATGTACGGCGCGGCCGAGTAGCCGTACCGTCCTGCCGTCCCGGTGCCCGTCAGGCGCGCCGGGACGGGTTCAGCACTTCCGGGAGGGCGCGGGAGCGGGGTGGGCCAGTGCGGCCAGGACCCGGTCCGCGTCCTCCTTCTTGCTGAGCTCCTTGAAGGCGGTGCCCAGGATCAGGTCGACGTCCGCGGTCTCGCGCGTGTCGGTCTGCTGGGTGACCCCGGCGAGCTGGGCGCCGAGCACGGAGTACATGGCCTTGTCGGTCTTGGGCGAGCCGAGCAGTATCCCGGTGCCGGCGACCTTCTTGTCGAAGGTGGCGGGCGCGTTGCCGACCTTGCCCACCCGGAAGCCGCGCTTGCGCAGCTCGTCGCCGACGGCCTTGGCGAGGCCGCTGCGCGGTGTGGCGTTGTAGACGTTGACCGTGATCTGGCCGGGCTTCGGCAGCGCGACGGCCGGGGCGGCGGAGGCGGCCGGTTTCCCGGGCCTGCCCGTCACGCAGTCCTCGGCGCGCCCGGCGGCGGTCTTCTTCTCGTCGCCCCTGAACACCCCGATGAGCTGCAGCGTCCCGTATCCGAGCAGGCCGAGGGCCAGTATCGAGCCGAGGAGTGCGAGCACGATCCGGCGGCGGCGCCGGGGGCGGCGCATGCGGGGGTATGCGGTACCCGTGACGCGGTACTTTCCGCCCATGCCTGGGGGAGTGAGCATGCTCATGGGCGCAGCGTAGTGCGACCCGGTGACGATGCCTACTAAATGATCTATGAATAGCCCAGGGCCGACCCGAAAGGATCAATCGGCCTGCTCGGAGGGGCGGACCGACGGGTTCCGGGGACGGCTGCCGGGCCGCTCAGCCCAGTTCGAGGACGCGCGCGTGCAGCACCTGGCGCTGCTGCAGGGCGGCGCGGACGGCGCGGTGCAGCCCGTCCTCCAGGTAGAGGTCGCCCTGCCACTTCACGACGTGCGCGAAGAGGTCGCCGTAGAACGTCGAGTCCTCCGCGAGGAGGGTCTCGAGGTCCAGCTGGCCCTTGGTGGTGACGAGCTGGTCGAGCCGTACCGGGCGCGGCGCGACGTCCGCCCACTGCCGGGTGCTTTCCCGTCCGTGGTCGGGGTAAGGCCGCCCGTTTCCGATGCGCTTGAAGATCACACGGAAAGCCTACCGGGCAAGTCCCTGCGGGCGCAGCCTCGGGACGTTGGTGCAAAGGTGGCGAATAGCGCTAATTCGGGAGTGATAGATGACGGGAAGCACCCCCTCGGCCGAGCCGGAGGCCACCCCGGGGCCGGCCGCGGAGATCGCCGCCGGGTACGCGTTCACCGGCCCCGCCCTCGACCTGGGCGCCCTGCTCTGGGACGGAGCCTGCCTGCCGGAGCACCAGATCCGCATCCCGCTGGCCATGCTGAACCGGCACGGACTGGTCGCGGGAGCCACCGGCACAGGCAAGACGAAGACCCTCCAGCTGATCGCCGAGCAGCTGTCCGCCAACGGGGTGCCCGTCTTCCTCGCCGACATCAAGGGCGACGTCTCGGGCGTCAGCGCCCCCGGCACCCCCAATGACAAGGTCGCCGAGCGCGCCCGCGACGTCGCCCAGGACTGGGAGCCCGCCGGCTGCCCCAGCGAGTTCTACTCGCTCGGGGGAATCGGGCCCGGCATCCCGGTCCGCGCGACGGTCACCAGCTTCGGCCCCGTGCTGCTCTCCAAGGTCCTCCAGCTCAACCAGACCCAGGAGCAGTCCCTCGGCCTGATCTTCCACTACGCCGACGCCAAGGGGCTGGAGCTGGTCGACCTCAAGGACCTGCGGGCCGTGGTCGCCTTCCTCGTCTCCGACCGCGGGAAGGCCGAGCTCAAGGGCATCGGGGGGCTCTCGACCGTCACCGCCGGGGTGATCCTGCGGGCGCTGACCGCCTTCGAGCAGCAGGGGGCGACGCAGTTCTTCGGCGAGCCGGAGTTCGACACCAGCGAGTTCCTGCGCACCGGCCCCGACGGCCGGGGCGTGGTCTCCGTACTGGAGCTGCCCGCCGTCCAGGACAAGCCGCAGCTCTTCTCGACCTTCCTGATGTGGCTGCTGGCCGACCTCTTCAACGACCTGCCGGAGGTCGGCGACCTGGACAGGCCCAAGCTCGTCTTCTTCTTCGACGAGGCGCACCTGCTCTTCAACGGCGCCTCCAAGGCCTTCCTGGAGTCGATCACGCAGACCGTGCGGCTGATCCGCTCCAAGGGCATCGGCGTCTTCTTCGTCACCCAGACCCCGAAGGACGTGCCGGGGGACGTGCTCGCCCAGCTCGGCAACCGGGTGCAGCACGCGCTGCGGGCCTTCACCCCGGACGACGCCAAGGCGCTGAAGGCCACGGTGAAGACCTTCCCGCACTCGCCGTACGACCTGGAGGAGCTTCTCACCGGGCTGGGCACCGGCGAGGCCGTGATCACCGTGCTGAGCGAGAAGGGCGCCCCGACACCGGTCGCCGCCACCCGGCTGCGCGCCCCGCGGTCGCTCATGGGGCCGGTCGACGCGGCGGCGCTCGACCAGGCGGTCAAGGCCTCGCTGCTGTGGTCGCGGTACGCCGAGGCCGTCGACCGGGAGTCGGCGTACGAGAAGATCAGCGCCGAGCAGGCCGCCGCCGAGGCCGCGGCGGAGGAGGCGGCCCGGGCGGCCGAGGAGGAGAAGCAGGCCAAGGCCGCGGCGCGGGCCGCTCCCAGGGCCCCGAAGGAGGACCGGTCGCTGGCCGAGCAGGTGGTCGGCAGCGGCCTCTTCCGCTCGCTGGCCCGCTCGGTCGGCACCCAGCTGGGCCGGGAGATCTCCCGGTCGATCTTCGGCACGGCACGCCGCAGGCGCTGACCGCGGTCGCTGACCGCGGTCGCCGGGCCGTAGTCGCCGGGCCGTACGGAAGGCCCCCGCCCGGTCACCAGGGCGGGGGCCCTTCCGTGTCCCTCACGGGCCGCCGGCCCGGTTACGCCGGCACCCGCCCCTTCCGCAGCGCCGACCCGTACGTCACGTCCGCCGTCAGCCGCCGCAGCTCCTCCGAGATCAGCTCGGCCGTCGTACGGATCTTCAGCGCCACCTTGCGGTCGGGCTGGCCCGGCACGCCCAGTGTGGCGAGCGCCCCGCCGGGCCGGTCGACGGATATCTCGCCGGCCTCCGTCGTCATCCGTACGCAGGTGATCACCGGCCCTTCCGTGACCACCCGCTCCACCCGCACCCCCAGCCGGTCGGCCAGCCAGCGCGCCAGCAGCTCCGCGCTCGGGTTGTCCGCCTCGCTCTCCACGGTGGCACCGGTCACCCGGTCCTGCCGCTGGTCGAGCGCGGCCGCCAGCAGCGAGCGCCAGGGCGTGAGCCGGGTCCAGGCCAGATCGGTGTCCCCGGGCGCGTACGAGGCGGCGCGGTGCTCCAGTACCGCCAGCGGGTCGAGGTTCGCGTACGCGTCGGTGATCCGGCGCTGCGCCAGGGCGCCCACCTCGTCCCGCGCCACGTCCGCGGGCGCGTCCGCGGGCCACCACGCCACCACCGGCGCGTCCGGCAGCAGCAGCGGCAGCACCACGGAGCCGGTGTGCGAGGTCAGCTCCCCGTGCAGCCGCAGCAGCACGATCTCGCCGCTGCCCGCGTCCGAGCCGACCCGCAGCTCGGCGTCCAGCCGGGTCTGGCGCAGCTTGTGGTGGCCGCGGGCGGTGCGCTTGATGACGGCGAGGATGCGACAGGGGTGTTCGCGCGATGCCTCGGAGGCCGCCTTGACCGCGTCGTACGCGTTCTCCTCGTCGGTGACCACGAGGAGGGTGAGGACCATGCCCAGGGTGGGGCTGCCGATGGCCTGGCGGGCCTGCAGCAGGGCGGCGTTGACCTTGCTTGACGTCGTATCGGTGAGTTCGGTCTTCATGATCTGGGAGTCTCGCAGCCCTAGGAGGCCGGCTTGGTGGTCTTGGCGGCTTTGGCGGCGGCCTTGGCCTGCTGTTTGTACGCGCGGACCTTCGCCAGCGACTCGGGTCCGGTGATGTCGGCCGCGGAGCGGTAGCAGTCCTTCTCCCCGTAGGGGCCGGCCGCCTCCTGCCAGCCGCGCGGCCGCACGCCGTACTGCTTGCCCAGCAGCGCGAGGAAGATCCGGGCCTTCTGGTCGCCGAACCCGGGCAGCTCCTTCAGCCGCGCGAGCAGGTCGGCCCCGCTGCCGGCGCCCTCCCAGACCGCCGCCGCGTCACCGTCGTAGTGCTCGACGAGGAACTGGCAGAGCTGCTGGATCCGCTTGGCCATCGAGCCCGGGTAGCGGTGCACGGCCGGCTTCTCCGACAGCAGCCCCGCGAAGGCGTCGGGGTCGTACGCGGCGATGGCGTGGGCGTCGAGGTCGTCCGCGCCCATCCGGGTGGCGATCGTGTACGGCCCGGAGAAGGCCCACTCCATGGGCACCTGCTGGTCCAGCAGCATCCCGGTCAGCGCGGCCAGCGGGCTGCGGCCGAGCAGGGCGTCCGCGTCGGGCTGCTGGGCCAGGTGGATCTGGATGTCCATAGCTCCATGTTCGACTGATTTCGGTTTCCACGCGCGGGAGGGGCGCCGGATGGCTAGCGTGTGAACCCGGACACACCCACCCATGGTGATCAAGCGAGACGGAGTCATGATCATGACGGCTTTCCCCGAAGGCACGCCGTGCTGGGCCGACGCCATGTTCAAGGACGTCGAAGGCGCCAAGGCGTTCTACGGCTCGGTGCTGGGCTGGACCTTCACCGAGGCCGCGACGGAGTACGGGGGCTACACGCAGGCCTACTCGGACGGCAAGGCGGTCGCGGCCGTCGTCCCGCCGATGCCGGGCCAGGAGGACGAGGCGCACTCGGCCTGGTGTCTCTACTTCGCCTCGCCGGACGTGGCGGCGACGGCGGAGAAGATCAAGGCCGCGGGCGGCGAGATGCTGATGGAGCCGATGCAGGTCGGCCCCTTCGGCTCGATGCTGCTGGCGAAGGAGCCGGGCGGCGCGGTCTTCGGCGTCTGGCAGGGCGGCGAGCACAAGGGCTTCGAGAAGCAGAACGAGCCCGGGGCCTTCGCGTGGGCCGAGGTCTTCTCGCGGGAGCCTGGCGGCACGGACGCCTTCCTGACGTCGGTCTTCTCGTACCGCAAGCAGAAGATGGCCGACGAGACCATGGACTACGCGGTCTTCGACCTGGGTGAGCAGCCGGTGCTGGGGCGGATGGAGATGGGCGACGACTTCCCGCCGCACATGCCCTCGTACATCTGCGTGTACTTCGCGGTCGACGACTGCGACGCGGCGGTCAAGAAGGCCACGGACCTCGGCGCGAAGCTCCAGTTCGGACCGATGAGCAGCCCGTTCGGCCGCTTCGCGGCCCTGACGGACCCGCAGGGGGCCAACTTCTCGGTCATCGACGTGAACACGACGGAGGGGGACATGCCGAACTTCACGGACGCGTAGGCGCCGCGCCGCCGCGGCCGCACCGCGGGCCGCCGCGCCGCGGGGCCGCTGTGCGGCACGCCGTGCCGCAGGGGCCGCGCCCGGGTCGTACGGACGACCCGGGCGCGGCCCGTCTCCGGCTGAAGCCGGACCTGCCGGTCAGAGCATGGGCTCGACGCGGACGACGCCCTTGGGGAACCCGGCGTCTCCCAGCACCCCGGGAACTCCTCGCAGGGTGAGCCGCCGCAGCGCCGGCAGCGTGGCGAGCGCGGACACGTCCGGTGCCTGGGCCGTCCTCGTGGGGCGCAGCCGCAGGGACCGGGCGCCCGGGAACAGCGCCGCGAGGGCGCCCGTCGGGCCGTCGTAACCCTCCACGTCCACGTGGGTGACCCAGGGCATGGCCGTGATGAAGGAGACGGCGGGGTTCGCCAGGTCCAGCGACTCCAGGGTGAGGTGCTTCAGGCGCGGCAGTCGGAGGGCATCCGCCTGCTCCAGGAACACGTCGCCGGGTACGCCCAGGTGCCGGAGTGCGGGCCAGCGGTTGAGGAAGTCGAGCCGTCCCGGGTTCTCCATGCTCAGTTCGCGCAGCCCCCGGTGCGGAGGGACGTCGGACAGCAGGGTGAGCGCGTCCCTGATCTCCAGGGTGCGCAGGCTTTCCAGGTCCTCCAGCGCGCTCAGGTCCAGCAGTCCGGTCGTCGCTTCCACCGCCAGGGCGACGAGGCCCGTGCCGACCACCCCGCCGAGGTCCTCGAAGTACGGGCAGCGGAGCACTTCGAGGACGCGCAGCCGGGGGAAGACCGGGCCGAGCCAGTCCAGGTCGGTGACGAGGTCGTTGTTCTCCAGGACGAGCGCGGTGACGGCCTCCGGCCGGGGGAGCCCCGCCATCAGCCGGGTCGGGTGGCTGCCGGTGAAGCCGACCGCGGACATCCGTACCGGCCCCAGCGCGCCCACCTGCCCCTCGTCCCCGACCTCGACCAGCCGCAGCCTGCCCAGCGGCGCCAGCACCTCGGCCACGTAGTCCTGCGGGTCGAACCGCGTCCACTCCTCTCCCAGTGCCCGGCGCACCCGGGCGTTGGCGGTGCCGACGAACGACTTGAGGTACGCGAGGGCGCCGTCCCCGCCGACGCGCTGCGCGGTCTGGATGGAGCGGACGGCCGTCAGGGGGGAGAGCCGGCCGGGCTCCGGCAGCAGGTCGAGCACCAGGGGCCCGATCTCGGCCAGTGCCTCCACCTCGTGGCGGGTGCGAGGCGGCACCAGGGACTGGGCGCGCGACTCCACCCGTTCCCTGGTGGCCGGCGGCAGCTCGGTGGCGTGCTGGAGGCAGGCGAGGGCCAGTGCGCGCAGGCGGCGCTCCAGCCGCGGCTCGCTGTCCGCCCGTTTGGTGATCGCCTCCAGCAACTGCGCCCGCTCGTCCGGCCGGGCGTGCGCGACGGCCATCCGGACCACGTCCTCCCACTTCTCGTCGTGGGCGTTGCGGACGATCAGCCCCAGGTCCAGGGACTCGACCGCGGCCTTGGCGCCCAGGAAGTCCTGGAAGGTGCGGTGCACGAAGTCGACGGTGTCCAGGGTGGGGGAGCGCAGGAGTCCGGTACGGGCGATCAGGTGGTTCAGCACCGTCGCGGCGTCGCCCTGGGCCGCCACCGCGTGCATGGCCTCGAGGGCCTCCTCGATCTTGGCGAGCGCGGTCTCCCTGCGCAGCTCCACCTGGTCGTTCCTGATCAGCCAGTAGGCCAGCTTCTGCAGGAGCTGGACGCTCTCCTTCTCGCTCAGCTCGATGCCCTCGGGGGCGATCACCTCGCGTTCCTGGTCCCGTCGGGTGATCAGCATCGAGAGGGCCGCCTGGTAGAGCTCCACCCGGTCGGACGGCAGCCGGCCGCGCCGGTCCCGGTGCAGCGCGCAGACCAGCGCGCACAGCAGGGGGGTGGTGGTGAGCAGGGCGAGGTCGCGCTTGACCCGCACCTTGTCCTTGAGGTCGGACTCCAGCGCGTCGAGGTGGGCCGAGACCTCCGGGTCCGTCGTGCCCGCCCGCGCCGCGGCGTGCCAGCGGGACACGAAGATCCCGACGTCCCGGCGGCCCATCGGGCGGACGGTCAGCTCCCGGAAGCCGGCCGCGAAGAGCCAGCCCTCGGCCACGGCGCTGGGCCGCGTGGTGACGACGAAGCGCGAGTGCCCGTACGCCGAGACCAGCTCCCGAAGCCAGTCCCCGGCCCGGTCCCGCAGCCCCTTCGGCACCTCGTCCAGGCCGTCGACGAGGACCAGGCCGCGCCCCTCGGAGAGCACCCGGTGCGCCCAGTCGGCGGGCTGGTAGGCGGCGAGGGAGCAGTTCACCGCGGCCAGGAAGCCCGCCGGGTCCGCGGGCAGGCCGCCGGTGCGCGCGAGGGTGCGCAGCGGCAGCACGAAGGCGATGCTGCCGCTCAGCTCGACCAGCGCGTCGGGGAGTTCGCCCTCGGCCGTCGCGCAGGCCAGCCACTGGAGCAGGGTCGTCTTCCCGCTTCCGGCCAGCCCCCTGACCAGGGTCCTGGACCGGCCGGCGAGGGCCCGCTCGGCCCGGTCCACGCGCTGTGAAGGGCCGTCGTGCCCGGCCAGCTCCAGGCTCAGGTACGCCGTGTCCAGCGGCCAGCTCGCGGCGGCCGGGCCGCGCAGGTCCAGGCCGACGATGGTGAGCCGGCCGTGGCGCTGGAGGAGGTAGTCGCGGTACCGCGCCTCGAAGGCCGCGTCGACCGCGTCCTGTCCCCCGCGCCCTTGGGGGTCGTACCGCTCCGCGGCCGCCCTGTTCCGCAGCTCCAGCACGTCCTCCACGAGGAGGCCCAGCACCGGGGCCAGCCGGGCGAGGGTGTCCTTGGTGGGAACGCGCCGGGAGTTGAAGGCCTGGCTCACGGTCGTCCTGCTCAGCCCGGAGCGGCGGGACAGTGCCGCCATGCCGAGCCCGCGCTTCAACCGGGCCACGTTCAGTACCTGTTGTAAGCGGCTCAGCGGATCCTCATCGGTCATCCGATCACCCGTCGTCCCCAAGGCCCGTGGTGTTCAAGGACGTTCATTCTCGTTCGCCCGAACGCCGCTGAACAGCCGAACCCGCAAGGTCGGGGGTGAGCCGGGACAACGGCTCGCACCCGGACCGCACATCGCGGCTCCGGTGACCCAACTCGCCGGAAGCGGAACCGACATGAACTCCACCACGCCCCTGCTGGCCGACGACACCCTGCTCGCCATGGCCGTCGTCATCGCGCTGCTGGTCTCCCTGCTGGCGGCCGTGGTCGCCGGCGTCCTGGCCCGCGCCGACGGCGCCACCCTCCCGGCGGCCGCCTCCCGCGCCGGCACCGCCTTCGCCGCCTCCCTGGCCCTGGCCACGGCCCTCGTGGCCCTCCTCAGGTGAGGGAGCCGGCCGGGGTCAGGAGGGCGTCCGCGACCGCCGTGCGTGCGTACAGGACCGAGCGGCCGCTGCGGTGGGCGGTGACCAGGCCCGCGTCCCGCAGGGCGGTCAGGTGCTGCGAGACGCCCGCCGGGGACAGGCCGCTGGACCTGGCCAGCTGCGTCGTCGAGGCCGGGGTGTCCAGCTCGGCGAGCAGCATCGTGCGGGAGCGCCCCAGTACGGCGGCCACCGCGTCCGTGGCGGTGGTGGCCCGGGGCTCCCACAGGTTGCCCACGCCGCGCGCCGGGTACGCGAGCTGCGGGGACTCCCCCGCGATCGAGCGGGTCAGCACCCGGGGCCAGGCGAACGCCGACGGCACCAGGAGCAGGCCGGAGCCGGGCTGGTCCCGGGTGAGCGAACACTGGCGGTGGACCAGGCCCAGGGTGCCGTCGTCCCACCGGACGGTCTCGTGCAGCTCGTTGAGCACGTGCGCGGCGCCGTGTTCGGCCACCTGCCGGGCGCGGTGGAAGACGTCGGCCTCCAGCAGCTGCCGGACCCGGGCCCAGTACGGGGCGAGGGCGAGCTCCCAGTACGCCTCGATCTCCGCGGCCACCTTCTCCAGGCCGGCGTCCGGTTCCTCGTACAGCAGCCGCATCCGCGGCGAGGAGGTGCCGAGTCTGTCCAGGTCGCGGCGCAGCTGCTCCGGCGTGCCGGCCCGCATCGCGGCGAGCTCGGCCGCCAGGGTGGGGAAGGGCGTGGCGGGCACCGGGTTGAGGAAGTCCGCGAGGTAGCCGCGGGGCGGGATGAGGTCCGACAGCCAGCCCGCGTCGAGCCCGGCGCGTGCCACGCGGGGGCGCACCTGGGCGGCCCAGCACTGGTGCAGCGGTGACGCCGCGGGGTCGCGGAGCAGGCGGAAGCTGGTGACGACCTCCCACATCGGGGACACCGCGAAGCGCATCTGCGCCAGGTCGGCGGCGGAGAAGTCGAGCAGGAACTCCATGCGCCGTGCCCCCCGTCCGGCCCGTGGCGGGCGCTCGCGGCCGGCGGCCGGACGCCCACGGGCCCGTTTGGATTCGGTCTGAGCTTAATCAATTCGCCTGCGGGCGTGCGGGGCGCAGGCTCCTCGCATGTTCTCGACCTTCCGCGGACTCCCGCCCACCGTCTGGACCGTCTTCGCCGGCTCGATCGTCAACCGGATCGGCTACCTCGTGACGCCGTTCCTCGTCTTCTTCCTGGCCGACCGCGGGGTGACCGGGGCCGGCGCGTCGTACGTCCTCGGCGCGCTCGGCGCCGGCAACCTCCTCGGCCCGGCCCTCGGCGGTGTGCTCGCCGACCGGTTCGGCCGCCGCCCGACCATGCTGCTGGGGCTGACCGCCGCGAGCACGGCGCAGGGCGCGCTGTTCGTCGCGCCCGGCGTGGTCACGATGGCCGCCGCCGCGCTGCTGCTCAGCGCGGCGGGTGCGGTGGTGGCACCGGCCGCGTACGCGCTGATGGCGGACACCGTGGACGCCGGGCGCCGGCGCGGGGCGTACGCGCTCTTCGGCTGGGGCGTGAACATCGGCACCGCCGTCGCGGGCGTCCTCGGCGGCTTCCTCGCGGAGCGCGGGTACTGGCTCCTCTTCGCCGTGGACATCGGCTCGATGCTGGTCTACGCGGCCATCGTGGCCACCCGGCTCGCCGAGCCGCCGCGCACGGTGAAGGCGGCGGACGGGGCCGGGTACGGCGTCGTCCTCCGCGACCGGCTCGCGCTGCTGCTGCTCGCGGTGCTCGGCGCGCAGCTCTTCGTCTACTCGCTCACCGAGGTCGCCCTGCCGCTCGCCGTCCGCGACAGCGGGCTGTCCCCGGCCGTGTACGGCGCGATGGCGGCGGTCAACGCGGTGCTGGTCGTGGCCCTGCAGCCGCTGGCCACCGCCCGGCTGGCCGGGCTGCCGCAGCTGCCGGTGCAGGCCGCGGGCGGGGTGCTGGTCGCGGCCGGCGTGGCGCTGACCGGGCTGGCCGACGGTGTCGTGGGGTACGCCCTGTCGGTGGTGGTCTGGTCGGTGGGCGAGCTGGTGGTGGCGGGGATCGCGGCCGCGGTGGTGGCCAACCTGGCGCCGGCTCACGCCCGCGGGCGCTACCAGGGCGCGTACAGCTGGGTCTGGGGCACGGCCCGCTTCGCCGCCCTGACCCTGGGCGTGGCCGTGTACACGGGCCTGAGCCCGGCGGCCCTGTGGTGGACGGCCCTCACGGTGGGCCTCGCGGCCTCCGCGTCCCTCCTGTCCCTGACCCCCCGCATCACCACCCGCCTCACCCACGACCTGGCGGCCTGACCCGCCCGGCGCGCCGGCCGGGAAGGCGGGAGCGGAAACGCCAGAGGGCCGGACCGCTTGCGCGGTCCGGCCCTCTGAGCTGGCGGAGGATACGAGATTCGAACTCGTGAGGGGTTGCCCCCAACACGCTTTCCAAATGTTCGTACGGGGGTCCGGCTGGGGTCGTGGGTGTCCTGACCTGCGGCGGAGCGTTCGGGGTGGCCCCGTCCGGACGGGCCCGGACGGGGGCGAATGAGACCAGAACTGAGACCAGCACCGCTGGCTGCTCTGCGGCGTGAGCTTGGCGAGCTGTTTTCGTTGGCTCGCGCTGCCTTCGGCCCTGAAGTGGCCGCAGCGCGATCCCGGCTGCCGGGGGAGCCTCTACTTTGGGTCGTAAGAGATGGTGCTTAGGCATGCGCGTCGAGCCCGAGGCGCTGGCTCCCGCCGCGTTTGGGCGCGGGCGTGGGTCACCGTCCGGCCGGCCCGTGGGGGCCTTTTGCCAGGCGGCGCAGGGAGTCGAAGGCCAGCATCCCGTGCGTTTCCACTACGATTCCGGTCGTTTGGGCCGCCTGCGAAGCCGTCCTGTCGAACATAATTGCTAGTCGGCTGCAGATCTTGACCGTCGACAGCTGCCGTAGTTCGTGGCCTGCCGGTGGACGGTACCAACTCAAGTACGTCAAAGCGTTCTCCTCGCCGCGTACGCGTTCCAGCAAGATGAAGCAGAGGGCGGGGGCGTCCTTGGTGGTCTGGTCGCCGGTCTGGGCGTTCAGTGCTGCGGCCGACCTGGCGAGGCTCACCAGCGCGTAGCCGGCCCGATCCGCGTCGAGCGCATAGCCGAGCCGGTCGTCTAGGGCGAGAGCTGCCAGACCGGCCGACGCCTGGGCTTCGCCTTCGTCTCTGAGTGAGATCGAGAACTCCACCAGGAACGCCCTGACGGCCCCGCGGTAGTCGACATAGTCCATCAGTCGAGGCGCAAGCCCCCGAGCGTAGGCGCTGGCCCGATGCTTTCCCTCCATGCGGAGCGCCCGCAGTAGGGACACCCGCGACTCCAGGACCTGGTGGCCGGTGCCCTTCACTGCCCCCGTGGCTGCCCAAACCGACTGGGGCGCTGCCAGGAAGCGGGGGAGCAAATAGGCGTCGCGATAGCCCTCGAGTGTCGTGGCCTTCTTCACCAGGCGCTCCCCGCCGGCCTGACCCACGAGTTCGTAGACCTTCTCAGCGGTTCCCTCCCGGTGCAGGTAGTCGACCACGGTTGCAGCGATAGATGGGTGCCGGCAGTAGACGCGGTTGCCAGCAAAGGTCACCGCAGCTTCCCGGCCGAGCGTCTGAAGGATCTTTCCGTCGGCGAAGACGGGGTCGAACCCCGCCATGGCCGCGATCACCGACCTGCTGGCCCCCCTGCCGAAGTTGCCGTCCTTGTCGAGTGTGTGCTGCATTACGCAGATCCCCCCGAAGACGTCGCCGAGATCGACGGAGTCGGTCAGCTTGATCTCGTGGAGCTTGCGCACCAGATCTTCCACGCGGGAACCCAGATCCGCCCCGTACCGGACGTCGAGAACCGCTCCGAAGAGTGTGTTGCTCTCAGCGGCCATGGCGTCTGCCGACGTCGCGAGTCGCTCCGCGATGGTGTCGACCTCTTGGTTCCCGTCCGACAGCAGTCCGAGCCCCTGCCAGGTCAGGGCGATGTTCCTGGCGTCATCGTCGGTGATGCCGTGGAATAGGACATCGTCGATCCACGGTTGCAGTGCCGAACCGGCGCCCTGCCACCACAGCCGGTCGTGACTGGCGAGCAGAAAGGCGATGCCCGACCCCTCGGTCGCCCACACATCCTTAGTGGCCGCCATGCTTTCCATGATCAGGTCAGCCTCGTCGACGCAGATGAGGGTCTTCCCTGCCGCACGGACATCGTTCAGCCACTCTTTGGTCAGCACCGGCGCACCGGGATCCCGCCACAGTACGTTCCACTCCGGCCGAGAGCCCGCCACCGCGTGCGCTACCTGCCGCAGAGCCAGGGACTTGCCCTCGCCAAGTGGACCGATGGCTACCGCACCGCCGCCACCGCCGACCCGCAAGCGCTCGACCACCTTCTGCTCCAGGAGGGCCGTTGAGCTGAGGACCGGCCAGCGGCCCGGTGCGGCGTCCGCCCACACTGGTTGGGTGCCCTCCGCGAAGGCTCCCGGCTGGTACGAGGCCGAGTCGACCAAAGTGCGCGGCACCCGGGAATACCCGAAGGGAGAAGAAGTCTCCTCGGTCTCTGTCTCGTCCCGATCCAACTGGTCCGTGAACAGCTCGTGTCCGTCGACTCCGAGGTAGAGGGTGAAGCCGGGTGCTCCCACGAATCTACCGATGGCGCCGCTCGTTACAGCGGCCGCATCCGTCTCATACGCCGCCCAGAGAACCTCGGCCTCCAGCAGATCGGCCTTGTCAAGGACCGTGCTGCTCAGGCTCTTCATGAAGCCATCGAGCCACCCGCTGTAGCCCACCACGAGTACGACCGCGTTGGTGAGCAGTTTCCTCAGTACATCGTCCAGCCCGGGGCGGTCAGAGGTGATCCTCGTCGGTACGTTGCTCGTCGCCCGGCCAGTCCAATAGCCGTGGATGTGCAGCACCGGCTGGGCGATGGCTTCCTTCAGCTGCTGCAGGGTGGGGGTGGTGTCGGTCGGGATGGGGATCGGGACCGCGGGCACGCCAGCCTGACCGAGGGCGAGCTCGATCAGCGGATCGAAGTTCGTAGTGATGATCGGGCCCCGCATCCGCCCGTTTAGTGATGCGAAGAATTTTGCGAATTGCCTGTAGCCGCGAGGAATGCGCCAGTTTCCCGTCTTCATGTACTCCCGGCAGAGCTCCTCGTCCCGGGCAACATCTGCCACGTTCTTCTCGAGCACGTCCGGGCACGCCTGGAGCACAGCCGTCCGGATTGCCCGCATGACCCTGTGCTCACCTGCCTGCCTGGTCAGCACCGCCGCTGCGTTCTGGTACTTGACGCCGGGGTCTTGGGCTTCTGCGACGGTCTCGTCGAACCTGGCCAGACCCCCCTCCGGCATGTGATCCCGGAAGATGTCCGTTAGCTGGGGGACGCTGGGGAGGACCTCACTGCTGATCCCCGAGCCGAAGACGGTGACAAGAGGACGATCGGCTTCCTCGGCCAAGACCTGGAGGCGGATCTTGAGGTCGGAGATGTCACCGAAGTCGATGGGATTCATGAACCGATCCAACCACTGCGGCTAGGGAAGTGTGCACCTCCCGTTGCGCCCTCCCGCCACACGAACGATTTCAAGCCACCCCTAAATGGCTTCAGTTCGCCGATCGACTAGAGGTGGCGACACCTATGATCGGCCCGTGTCCGGTCCGAGGCAGAGGGGACGCCACCATTGAGTCCGTTGCAGCTCGCCGTCACAGCGATCCTCACCGTCGTCGGCATCGCCCTGCAGATCTGGTCGTCCGCGCCGAGCCGGGCTGAGCGACAGTACGCCCTCCAACTCCCATCCGTCCTGCTGTACTCGCTTGCTGCGGCGCTCTTCCTGTTTTCGGTCTTCCCGGATTCGCTGACGGAAGGCAGGGCGCTGGGGTTCGGCCTCAGCGGCGCGGCCGGATTCGCTGCCTTCTTCATGCTGATCTCCTTCACCTGGCTCGCCAAGACCCGTCGACGGGACGAGCTGACTGCCCGATTGAAGAAGGCTCAGCGTGAGAACACCGCCCTGCGTAGGCAGTTGGCTGGTGAACGACCTTCGGGCGAAGGCCCGCGCCCGCTCGCACAGTCCACGCGGTTCGACGTCCCTCTGCGCGGCAGTAGACGGCACCGGATCGGAGTAGTTACCGGAAATCTTGCGAACGTGCTCGGCGTCGACGTGTGGGTCAATCCAGAGAACACCCGCATGGAGATGTCCCGCATCGACGAGCCGACCGTCTCCGCCGCGATCCGCTACCACGGGGGCCGTCGGGACGACGCCGGGCACCTGGTTGACGACGTGATCGCCAAGGAGCTTGGCGAACTGATGGACGGCCGGCCGTACGTGTCGGCGGGCCAAGTGCTGGTCACTGGGCCGGGCGAGTTGTTGGAGAGCCATCAGGTCCGGAGGATCGCGCATGTTGCTGGAGTCGAGGGAGAACCCGGCTCTGGCTACCGCCAGGTGATGGATCTGGCCCGGTGCGCCCGCAACATCCTGGTTGAGGTTGACCGGCTCGCCGAGGCTGGGGAGCCACTGCGCTCGGTCGTCCTGCCGCTGCTGGGAACTGGCGGAGGCAACAGCGATCTGCATCGCACCGTGGATACCCTGCTGGCGGCCACCGTGAGCTACTTCGAAGCCCATCCGACGTCACGCATCCGGATCGTCTATCTGCTGGCGTACACGGACATGCAAGAGGCCGTCTGCCGGACTGCTCTTGACGCGCGTCCCGAGCTCTCGACAGGGGTCTGAAGCCGCGTCTCGTCGCGGCGGCAGAGCCTTCGGCTGATCCGGTCGACATGGGCCGAAGCCGGGGGCATCACCTGAGTTCGTCGGAGCGGTCGGCTCGCTGCCCTGTGTGGCGCACCTGGGGCAGAAGACGGAGTTCGGCGAACTGCCATGGGGTCTTCGCGGCGGTGGTGAAGGCGGAGGGGCCTTCTGGGAGGTGGGTGAGGACGCCGAGGAGGAGGGTGTGGGAGACGGCCAGGAGGGGGCCGTAGCGCCCGGCGGTGTGGTGGAGGAAGGCGGCGCAGTGGCGGGCGCGGGTGTGGAGGTCGGTGAGGCTTTCGCCGTCTTCGCAGCGGAGGGTGGGGTTGGCGAGGCGGCGGGCTCGCCAGGCGCGGTAGGCCGGCGGGTAGGTCTCGGCTGTGCGGCCGAGGACGATGCTCGGGGCTCGCCATTCGGCGAGAAGGCCAGAGACGGCGACGATCGGCAGGCCCGTGAGGTGCGAGACGAGGGTGGCGGTCTGGCGGGCACGGGGGATCGGGCTGGTGACGATCGCGGTGATGCCCTCGGGGAGGGGGAGGGAGCGGCGTACCTGGTCGCGGCCCTCCTGTGTGAGGGCGGCCTCGTGCGGGGCGTGGTAGCCGGGGCGGTGGCCTTCGTAGGCGCCGTGGCGCATGAGCCAGATGTCAGCCAAGGATCCAGCCTCCGTCGACGCGCAGGGTCTGGCCGGTGATGAAGCTGGCGTTGTTGGTGGCGAGGAAGGCGACGGCGGCTGCGACGTCGTCCGGGCGGCCTCGGCGCTGGACGCACTGGCGGGCGAGCTGCCGGGCGGTCATGGCCTCCGGGTCGTCGACGACGGTGTCCTCGGCGGGGACGCGGATGGAGCCGGGGGCGACGCAGTTGGCGGTGATGCCGGCGGGGCCGAGTTCGCGGGCGAGGGCGCGAGTGAGTCCTTCGAGCCCGGCCTTGGCGCTGATGTAGCCGGACAGGTCGTGGCGGCCCGCCGTGGCGAGGACGGAGCCGATGGTGATGATCCGGCCCCAGCCGACGGCCGCCATGGAGGGGGTGAGCTCGTGGGCGAGGAGGTAGTGGCTGGTCAGGTTGATGGACAGGGCCTCGTCCCAGCGAGCCGGTGTCGTCTCCGTCCACGGTCGGCGGGGGTAGGCGCCGGCGTTGCTGACCAGGATGTCGATCGGGCCGAGCCGGTCGTGGGCCTGGTGGCAGAGGGCACGTACGGACTCGGAGTCTCGGAGGTCGGCTGCCAGGGGGATTGCGGTGCCGCCGCTGTCGGTGATGTGGGTGGCGAGCTCGGCCGCGGCTTTCTCCTCGTGAAGGTGCGCGAGGGCGATAGTGGCGCCGTCGGCGGCGAGGCGTCGGGCGATGGCCGAGCCGAGGCCGCCGGTGGCACCGGTGACCAAGGCGGTACGGCCGTTCAGGGGGCCGGGCATGGCGACTCCAGCGGGCAGAAGTAGGTGGTCGAGTCGAAGGCGGGGCTCATGGCCTCGGCGAGCCGGGCGAGGAGGACGAGCCGGTCCTCGGGGGCCAGGTCGGCCAGGTTGTAGACGCCGAGGACGCGCATGGCGAGG
Source organism: Streptomyces sp. NPDC101132 (assembly GCF_044759225.1). Lineage (NCBI taxonomy): Bacteria > Bacillati > Actinomycetota > Actinomycetes > Kitasatosporales > Streptomycetaceae > Streptomyces > Streptomyces sp. NPDC101132. The sequence continues at coordinate 90,724 of NZ_JBIVYX010000011.1, read as the reverse complement.
TAGGGGCGGAGCAGGTTCGCCAGGTCCTTGCCGGGCCAGAGACGGTCCGCGACCGGTTGTACGAGCTGGTTCCAGTACGCGGTCACGGCGGCTCGCCGGGGTGCCGAGAGGCGCGGGGTGTAGTCGATGTGGATGGTGCTGGTGGTGTGGTCGACTGCCGCTCGTCGGATCTCGGGGGTGTTGGCCGGGACGTGGGCGAAGGTGGCGGGGTGGTCGGCGAGGGCGGTCGGGTTGTACGTGGGTACGAGCCAGCCGCCGAGGGCGGAGGCGTACCAGAGGAAGTTGGCGAACTCGCCGGGGATGCTGTTCATACCGGCGGTGTCGTAGTCGAACCAGGCGAGCGGGTGGGCGAGGTTGACGTCGGTGGGGTCGCCCTGGGTGAGGGCCGCCCAGACCGGCTCGGCCGTGGCGAAGTGGGCGCGGAGCCAGCGGAGGGTGGCGGCCCAGTCCAGGCGGTGGCGGCGGCCGTTGATGTTCAGGGTGTAGGTGTCGAGGCGGGAGACGGGGATGTCGATGAGGCCGTCGGCGATCAGGAAGTCCTTGCCGGCGTAGTACGTGTCGAGTCGGCCGCCGGGTGCCGCGCGGTCCCAGTACAGCTTGCGGACGACGTGCGCCGGATCGGCCGGCCACGCCGTCGCGAAGATGACCTCGCGGTACACGGTCGTGAGTTGGGCCATGTAGGTGTGGAGGTCGCCGCGCGCCTCGTCCGTGTTGAGGAGGTCGAGCAGGAGGCCCTGGTCGGTGCCGCCGGGGAGGCGTTCGTACGCGAGGAGGCGGCCGCCCGGCACGCGCAGATGGGCGTGGAGGGCGGGGACGCGGTAGTGCCGGGCGAGGCGGGCGTGGCCGCGGATCTCCTCGCGGGCCTCGGCCGGGTCGCCGGTGTACTTCAGGAGCAGCGGGCGGCCGAGGAGGTCGACGGGGCAGAGCAGGTTGCAGGTGAAGCGCCGTACCGGACCGAGGCGAAGGGGAGGCTGAAAGGTCATTGCCTCACCCCGTTGAGCAGTTCGAGGCAGACCTGGGCCAGCGCGGCGGGCGGGAAAGCGTCCATGTGGATATTCGTGTCGGGGGCGATGGCGTCGCGGACGGGGCAGAGGTCGCCCTGGTGCATGCGGTTGGACAGGTCGGTGGCGACGGCGTGGTGGTGCGGCAGGCCGGTGCGCCACTTGCTGTGGCTGTGGCGCGCGTACAAACCGATGATGGGCGGGGAGCTTCCGTCCCGGCCGCGGGCCATCGCGGCGAGGTGGGTGAGGCCGGTGTCGTTGCCGACGATCAGGTGGCAGTGCGGGAAGAGATCGGCGAGGTGGTCGGCCGGCATCCCGTCGAGGTGGAGGACCTGCACGTGGCGCCGGGGAGCCTCCGCAGTGATGCGGAGGCTCCCGTCCGGGTTGCCGCCGATGAGTAGCAGACGGGCCTGGGCCTGTTGGGCCTCGGCGATGTGCTCGGCGAGGGTGATGTAGCGCTGGGCGGTGTAGTCCTTGCGCTCCGGCCAGCTGGTGGCGGTGATGGCGGCGAGGTTCAGGCCGCCGAGCCAGCCCACCGAGCGCAGTTCCTCCACGAGGTTGTTCGGTCCGGTCGCGAGGGTCGGAGCGAAGGGTGCCGTGGCGGGCAGGCGGATGCCGAGGCGTCGCTCCAGGGCCAGGTAGTGGCGGGCCGGCAGGGCCGGGTGGGCGCGGCCGCCGGTCGACCAACACGGTGGGGCGGCCGGGTCGAGCACCAGGCTGACCGCTGCCTCCGAGCCGTGTGCCTCGATGCCGGGGCGGTCTCCGATCACGGCCCGCCAGCCGCTGGGCGTGGTGGCCTGGGGCTGCCGGATCAGCCCGGTGCGGGCGATGAGCCCCGCGTACGGACCCACCGCCCGAACAGCCACGCGGACTGACCGCAGCCGCAGCCAGTCGAGGACCGAGCGGACACCCGACAGCGCGAGGAGGGTGTCGCCGAGCTTCCCCCCGAAGGCCACCACTACCTCACCGCACCCGCTCAGGCGGTGGACGAGCTCGGCGGAGGCGGCAAGCGGGAGTGGTGCGCCGATGGGAACGCTGTCGCGGTCGTACCCGAGCGGGGTGGTGTGCACGGCCCCGGTGGGGACGACCAGGGAACCGTGGTGGAACCGGATCCCCACCGGGGCGACCGCTGTCACGCCGCGCCCTCGATCGTGGTGAGCGAGACCAGCGGCAGACCGAGGTCGGTGAGCAGGTCGCGGGCTCCGCGCGTGGTGTCCTCCACCAGGCAGGCCGCCGCCAGCGGGACGGCGCCGGCCTCGCGAAGGCGGCGGGTGAGGTCGGCCAGGGTCCGGCCGGTGGTGATCTCGTCGTCCACGATGACGATGCGCTGTCCGGGGGCGATGCCGTACGCGAAGACGTCGGTGCGCATCGCGTGGGGCTCGCTGAAGCGGACCGCGCCGTCGAGGGGGAGGTGCAGCTTCCAGGCGATCTTGTACGGGAGGTGGGCGGCGCCGGCGAGGGAGACGGTCGGCAGGATGCCGCCGGCGTCCAGGCCGAGAAGGAAGTCCACGGAGCCGAGTCCGTCCGGCACCTGCTCCTGGAGCAGACGCCACAGGTCGGCCCCGGTGTTGGCGAGGGTGTCGGGGTGGACCGGGTTCTCCAGGCCGTCGAGGGAGTGGATGACGCGCTCGCGGCGGCTCGTGGCTCCGACGCTGAGCCGTTCGACAATCCGGGCGGAGAAGGACGGGACGGCGATGGTTTCGGGCATGGCGAAGCTCCTGTCGGATGGAGAAGGGAAGACGAAGGGGGAGGCCGTTCAGGCGGCGAGCTGGGCGGCGTACCAAGTGAGGAGCTGGTCGACCGCTGTGGTGACGGGCTTGAGAACGAGCTCGGTGTCGCCCTCGCACCAGGCACTGGCGATCTCGGCCAGGGAGGGCGCCGACACGGCGAGCAGGCCCGGCATACGGGAGGCCGCGGCGAGGATCCGGTCAGGGCCGGACTCCCACTGGTTGTGCTCGCGTAGGAGGAGGCGGCAGGCGAGCACAAGATGCTTGTAGAGCTGCCGCAGAGTGGCCGGGCCCGCGTCGGCGCGCAGTCGGCGCATGGTCAGGACGACCTGAGGGAGTTCATGGACGGCGGCGAACGCCAGCTCGTCTCGACCGATCGTCGGCAGTTCGAGGCCTGGTGCGGCGTGCAGAACGGGGCTGCCCTGCTGAAGTTGATGGAGGACGAACGCCAGGCGCGGGGTGAGGCGTCGGGCGGTCAGTTCGCCGGGCGTGACGAGGGTGGGACCGAGGGAGGCCGCACCGCTCAGAGCGGTCTGGTACTGCTCCAGGGCCTCGTGGACCCGGCCGATGGCCTCGTGCTCGGCGATCACGAGGAGGTCCAGGTCGGACCAGCCGGCGATCCAGCTGCCCTCGCCGGGGCTGCCGGTCAGGGCGGCGAGCCTTACGCCGGGGCCGTATGCCCGTACCGTGTCGGTGAAGTCGGCCGTCGCCGAGGCGACGGCGGCCGGCAGGCCCAGCCCGTACGGGGTGGCCACGCGCAGCGCCGTGGCGGCGGACGGGGCGGCGATGCGCCGGAGCCTGGCTCGAAGGGCGGCGATGCTGCCGGTGTTGTCGATCACGTGGTCGGCGATCGCGGCGACCTGGTGGGCACCACGGCTCATCTTGATCTCGTCCTTCGCGGCGACGGCCTGGGCCGGTGTCCCGGACCGCTCGACGCGTACGGCGAAGGAGGCGTCCAGGTAGACGATCTGGAGCGTGTCGCCCATGAGCTGCTTGAGCTCGGCGATCGAGGCATCGTCGTGGACGGACTCGATGGTGAACAGCCGCGTGTCGACGTGGGCGTCCGCGAAGCGGTTCAGCTCGCCGAGCAGCAGTTCGGCCTGCCGCCGGGCCGACAGCGCGTACGGGTCCGCAAGGCCCTCCCGGTGGGCCGCCTGCCGCAGCAGAAAGCCGATCTTGAGACGCTGGGCGCCGCACGTGCGCTGGACGAACTCGGCGCTGGTGCTCTTGCCGCACTCGCTCAACCCGCCGAAGGCGAGGACCCGGCGGAGGTGTCGGCTCGGCTTGATCTCTGCAGGGGCGGCGTCGTCCCGGCCGTACAACTTGAAGCGGGCCGGTATGGGAAGCCGCCGGTGGCCGGCGACGACGTCGGAGATCAGCGTGTCGAGGGCGGCGCACAGCTCTTCCCGCTGGATGTGCAGGGCGGGGACACGCCGACGGGCCAGCTCGTCCCGGGCTGCCGCCCGCTCGCTGTGCCAGATCCGCAGCGTCAGCACCGACAGGCGGTCGACGACGGAGGCGAGCGTCTCGGTGTGCAGCGGCGCGTCGGCGCGGCCCGCGTCGGCCAGCGAGCCGAGGACCTCGTCAGCCCGTTCGGCGAGCGCGTTGCGTTCGGCGTTGAGCTGGTCGATCTCGCGCTTGCAGTCGGCGACCTGGGCGGCGGAGAGTAAGGAGCTGCGCACCCGGTCCTCGGTGTGCCACAGGCGCCCGTTGACAGTGTGGAGCCGGGTGATGGCGTCGTCCAGGCGGTGACGGTCCTTGTCCTGAAGCGCGGCGATGGCGCGGGACAGGCCGGGCGGCAAAACCAGGGGCGGGGAGTTCTGGGTCATCGGGGACTCCCGTCAGTGAGTCGGGGGAGGCCGACGTGGCCGAGTACGTCGGCGTGGATGTCGTCCAGGGAGCGGTCCTCGCAGTCCACGACCGCGGTGTACGAGCCGTGGTCGGCTTGGTGGAGCAGGACCGTGTGCAGCGTCTTCTGGTAGGCCGGGTAGATCCCGGTCCAGGGGCTGCCCTCGCGGGCGCTGGTGATGGCGTAGCTGCGCTCGGCGTCGAGTGACGGGAGCAGGAGGATCGCGGTCTCTGCTGCGGTGGCGCGCGAACCGGAGATGCCCGTCACGGTCTTGAACGCCTCGCCGACCGTCAGCCCGTCCTTGACCACGCAGGTCGCGGTGGCCACGGCGAGGAGCATGGGCAGGCCCCGGTCGAGCAGGCCCGTGCGCCCGGCCTCGCGGGCGGCGGCCCGCTTGGCGTGGCCGACGAGCAGCATCTCGGTCAGCTCGACAGTCGTGGACGTCTCGAACCACCACCGGGCGTAGTCGCCGGCGGCCACCCGAGCCCACGGCTCGGGGTCGTGCTCGTGGACCGCGCCCAGCGGCTGGAAGCCGTCCCACCGCTCGGCCAGCCGCACCAGGTGGGTCGTCTTGCCCACGTTGTCAGGGCCGTTGAGGCTGACGAAGTCCGGGACCTGCGCCATCGTTCACGCCTCGCGGATCGGGGTGTCGAGGGCGGAGACGATCGCGTCCGTGTTGGCGGCGATGAAGTCGGCGAGCTCCGGTGGCATCAGGTTCAGCTCACGGACGGTCTGGCCGGTGAAGGGCACCCGGACCACCTCGTACCCGCCGCGCTCCGGCTTGGCGAACTCCGTCCCCGTCCGCGCGGCCAGGTCCATCGACTCCAGGCGCGCGGCGAAGATGTGCTGGACGCCGATGCCGCCTTCCAGCTCGTCGGTGATCAGGTGGACGAGCTCGGCGTGCTCCAGCTTGCCGCCCAGCTCCTCGAACACCTCCCGGTGCAGGGCCGCCTCGATGGTCGCGTCGTCCTCCTCGACGCCTCCGCCGACGGTCACCCAGTACGGCTCCCTGCCCGGCTTGGTGCGCTTGATGAGGACGAGCTCGTCGCCGTCGAGGAGGATGGCGCGGGCGTTGCGCTTGACGATGTCGGTCATGCCGTTTGCTCCTTCTGGTGGTGGTACAGGAGAGAACGGGCGGAGGGCCGCCTGGTGGCGATGGGCACCTCCCCGGCTCGGTGGACCCAGCATGGTGCAGGCCGGTGGCTGGGTGTGACGTACGGGTGCTGCAGCAATGCCGCACCACTGCTGAACAAGGCTGGCTACGCTGGGCGTTTCGGCGTTCCACCGGGTGACGGACAGGGGGTACGACGGTGGTCACGGTGCAGCGATGGTCCGGCCGGGAAGCCCGGTTGTTACGCGACGCCCTGCGTATGAGCCTGAGGGACTTCGCCGCCTACCTGGGCGTCAGCGACCGGACCGTGTCGAACTGGGAGGGCGGCGGGTCGAGTTATCAGCCGCGTGCTGAATCGCAGGCCGTCCTCGACACCGCGCTCGGCCGGGCTCCGGACGACGCGAAGGCTCGGTTTGCGGCGGCGCTCGGGACGAAGGGTTCTGCCCCGCCCGTCACGGGCCGGATCGAAGTCGACTCCCATAAATTCCTGCCGGTCTTCATCGGCGTCGAGCGCGCCGGCCAGCTCCGCACACACATGGCACCGAGCGCAGACGCCCAGTGGCTGGAGTCCTCCTCGGCCCGCGTGGACCACCCCGAAGCGCAGGACTGCGTCCTGTACGTCTTCGCGTGCGGGGTAGCCGTCTTCCATCTCGTCCAGCCGCACGAGCCCACCGCGCTCACCGACCTCGCCGTCTGGCGCTACCGCTCCTACGCCTCCGACCTGCCCTGGGCACGGGACAAGCTCCGCGACCTCCTGGACGAGGACCACACCCGCGTCCCCAACCCGGAGTACGTCCTCTCCCTGTACTGGCTCACCTCCGGCCCGTGGGCCGGAGACGCCCACGACACCGCCCTGCGTCTGCTGTCCACGCCGTCGGTCCTGGTCGACCGCGGAGCCCCGGGCGGCCCGGTGCCCCTGGACGGCGCGGTCGAGGCATCGCTCCTCGCCACCGGCTTCGACCACCCGGACATCGTGCCCTTCGGCGTACGGGGCGTCTCCACCGCCTACGCCGGCTGGTCCGGCGTCGCCTACGCCTCCCACTCCCGCGAGCGCAGCCTCACCATCGACGAGCTGATCACCTGCGAGCTGACCGTTCAGGCCCTGTGGTGCTTCACCCGCCAGATCCAGCAGATGATCGAGGACGGCCAAGACCCCTCCATGCCCGAGCAGTACGGCTGGCGCTTCCTGCGCGCCGCCTACTCCCGGCTCACCACCGCCCGAGCCCAGGAGACCGCGCAGCACGTCCTGATGCGGGAGGCCATCATGAAGACCAGCGGGCTGGCCGAACGGCTGCGCGCCGCACAGGACGCTCTACGCGAGAGCGTCGGCTGAGAACACGGGGCAGGAGAGACAGCGGATGGACATCGGCAGCGCCGCGCTGGTCGTGATCGACATGCAGAACGGCTTCGTGAACCACCACAGCCGCCACGCCGTTCCCGCAGTCTCCCACCTGGTCGCCCAGTGGTCCGCCGCGGGCCGACCTGTGATCTTCACCCGGTACTTCAACTACCCGGACAGCCCCTACGAGCGCTTCTTCCAGTGGCACCGACTCCAGGAACCACCCGAGACCGACATCGTCCCCGAGCTCGCCGAGGCTGCCGCCTACGCACACGCGATCATCGACAAGACCGGGTACACGCTCCTCACCCCAGAGGCCACCGAACTGATCCGCCGGGCCGGCTGGACCAACCTCGTCTTCTGCGGGATAGCCACCGAGAGCTGCGTCCTGAAGTCCGCCGCCGACGCCTTCGAGCACGGCTACGCGCCCTGGATCGTCACCGACGCCTGCGCCAGCGACGCCGGCCCCGACGTCCACGACGCCGGCCTCGTCGTTGCTCGCCGCCTGATAGGAACCGGCCAACTCGTCACCGCCGACTACGTGATCGGCCAACTCACTGCGTACGCCGGGGCCCCGGTGCTGGAATAGCCCCATGGCCGACACGCTGCACGACACCGACCTGATCATCATCGGCGGCGGCCCGGCCGGCTGTGCCGCCGCCCGCATGGCCGCCAGCGTCGGCATGCGCTCGACCCTGGTCGAACCGGACCGTCTGTGCCGCAACCTCTACCGGATCCCGGCCCTGAACAACGTCCTCGGCGGCTACACCAGCGGCCCCGAGCTGGCCGACTCCATCGTCGCGGAGCTGAAGAGCACGGAGCTGTGCCGTCTCGAACTCGGCAGGCGCGTCACCGAACTACGCGCCGATGACGACCAAGTGACCGTCACGGTCGACACCGGCGCCCGTCTCACCGCCCCGTACGCCATCGTCGCCACCGGCGTCGGCCCTCTCCAGCCCCGCGACGTCACCTGGATCACCGCCCCCGACGGCCTGACCCTGCCCCCGCTCTGGCAGGACGATGCCCAGGGGCGCACTCTCCTCGTCCTCGGCGGCGACCGCCCGATCGGCACCTTCCTGCGCGCCAACCCGACCACCGACACCCGCCTGCTCGTCGCGTACCCGGCGGCCGACGCGTACAAGATCGAGGAGATCCGCGAGGACCCCCGAGTCATACTCTTCCCCGTCGAGCACCTGACGCTGGATCTGACGGAAGGCGCCTTGGTATCAGCGGAGGTGGTGGGCCAGGACGGCGCACGGCAGACGATCACCGCGGATGCTGCCTACCTCAGCATCGGGAACGCGCCCACCGCCCCGTCCGGCGACCTGACTCGCGGTCCGGACGGATACTGCTTGCCTGCCGACCAGCACCCCCGCGTCATCGTGGCCGGCGACCTCCGCTCCGCCCGCTTCCAACGGATCATGACTGCCTTGGGCTCCGGCAGTGAGGCCGCGCTGCATGCCTACTACGCGGCCAGGGAACTACTGGCCAAGGGCTGAGACCGCACCAGCGCGCTCCGGCGGCGACGACCCCGGAAGGGAATCTCCACGACCAGCCGGAGCAAGGCGCTGGATACGGTCTTGCCGACGCCGAGGAGATGCACCGACGGCTTCCTCGCCTCGCATGGCTGCTTCTCGGACCGAGCGTCTAGATGTAGTCGAAGTACCGAATCCACCAATCGACTGGCTCCCCGGGGCGGTAGGTAGCCAGAGGACTCAGGCCGTCGTACGGCCGGGTGAGCAGACGCTCGGGGATCGGTACGTAGCCCAGGTCCGTGAGAGCACGTTCGACCCTCCGCAGGTCGGCGACGTCGAGCGCATCCGCCTCCATCGCCTCCTCGGTATCGAAGTAGACGCCCGGGTTCTCTGCGGCCACGACCGCCATCGATCCGAAGTTGCTCACCGAAACGACGATTCGCTCCCCGCATGCCGTGGCCTCCGCTGGCACCTCGACCCTGGCATGCAGGCTCGCGTCCTGCACCTGGCGATCGGCCGTGCAGCGGGTGTCGAAGTCCGCGTCAAGCCTGACCACCAGACGCTCGAACAGCGCTCGCGTCGCCGCATGGTCGTAGCCGGGGGGACGTTCCACCAGCTCCGGATCGTCCAGGCGATGAAGGAGGGCTTTCAGGTCGGCATCGCTGTACGTCATCCACCCATGATGGCGAAGCAGCCATAAGCAGCACAGCTCGGTCGCAGACCGTGGGGTGGGGCCGGCCGACCAGACGGCGGGGTACGGCCGGTGGCAGGGATTAATCCCGACCACCGGCCGCCGATTCTTTTATCTGGCGCCTTTTCTGTGTGATCAGCCCTCCGTGTCGGCGCCCGCAGTGACGATGGTCTCCAACCGGCCGTACTCCAGCATGTCCTCGTGGGTCATGAAGGGGATGAGGACCTTGCGGTGCGGGATGACGTACTTGAACAGCAGCTCGGCCAGCTTCAGCACGGCCGCCTCTGCTTCGGCCCCGGCCTCTGGGTTGTGAACGTGGGCTCCGGCGGCCTGGAGTTCTTCGGCGGTTGCGCCACGGATGATGGCCTGCTCCTCCTCAGTGAAGAGGCGGCCATCGAGGCGGCGGAAGACCAGGGAATCAGCCGGGCCCTTGAAATCCATGTCGAATAGCAGCGCCATGACGTGGGGGCGAGGGGTGGAGTTGGGCATATGGACTCTCCTCAAGAGGGACGGGGTGAATACCGATGCATTCATGGTCCAGAGAATCGCCGGTTAGGCTAACCGGCGGTTGTCGTTTATGTTCGTCGGCTCGGTTTTTACGGTTCAGTGATGTCGCGGAGAAATGTGCGCGAGCCTGGCTCCGATGTGGGCGGGGCTCCCTGGCGTGGAGACGGCGCGGGCGCCGCTGGCTCGCCGGCCCTGGGAGTTCTGGGGATCAGCGGGGAGGTCGGCCATCCGCCGCAGCCGCCACACGAGCACGTCGCTCATGCGCTCCGCTGTGTCCAGCTCCCGTCGGGCAGCTGCCTGAGCGAGTAGGGCGGTGGGGTTGTGGCCGGCGGTTCGGGCTTCGTCGAGGGTGGCTGCGAGGGTGGGCCAGCCGGGTTCGGCGAGGATCCGGTCGGCCAGTTCGGGCAGGGCGTGGCGTACGGCGGTGGCGTGGTGGCGCTGCCAGGAGAGGGCCAGGCGGCTGCCCCGCTGGTGGAACAGGGCCATGGGGTGCCCGGCGGCGGACGGGTAGGCGGCACGGAGGTGTTCGGCCGCCTGCTGGGCGGCTTCGGCCTGCTGGGCGTGCTGTTTCCTGGCGTGCCAGTGCGCGGCGGCGGCGATCAGGAAGAACAGCATGTCGATGGCCATCGCGGTGGTGGCGCCATCCTCGCCTCGGCCGAGGGCCGGGCCGCTGTGGACGAGGTCGCGTGCGGCTTGGCGCAGAGCGTGGTCGTGGCCGCGTGCGGCGCGGATGTGGGAGCGAGAGGCGCGTTCGAACGCGGTGGCGGCGGCCTGGAGTTCGCGGCGGGTGTGGGCGGCGGAGGTCTGGGCGAGGGCGTCGAGGACTTCGCTGGCGGCGGCGACCTGCGCGGCGATGACGCCGTCGTCGCCGTGGTCGATGACGAGCAGTGCCTGCCAGGCGGCGCTGGTGGCACGCCGGCGTGCGGACGCGGGCCCGGTCACCTGGGGCAAGGCCGACTGCTGGGCGGGGTCGTCCGAGGCCGGAGTCCAGCGTTCGCGGATGCGGGGCAGGGAGAGATCCGGGGCGAGCTTGGAGCCGGAGTAGAAGACCGGCTCGCCCTTGGCGTTGCGGTCGCCGGGGAGGGCGACGGTGTAGCCGAGGTTGTCGCCCGACGGCGCGACGCGGCGCCGGATGAGCAGGCCGGCTGTGGTGAGGCGGTCGAAGAACTCCTCTTCGCTTGCCGCGCCGGCCACCGAGCGGCGGACAGCCTCGCGCAGTTCCTCACGCGGGGTGTGCTGCTGTCCCCGGCGTTCGGCTTTGTGGCGCTCGGCGCTCGTGGGGCGCTTGGCGGCGGTGCCATCGCCTGGTGTGATCCGGCGCAGGCCGTAGTCCGCTTCGATGAGGCGGGCCTCGGTCTGTGCGCGGCGGGCCTCGTTGTGTAGGCGGGGCCGTCGGCCGTCGTCGCGGACCAGGGTGGCGATGATGTGGATGTGGTCGTCGGCGTGGCGGACGGCGGCCCACCGGCAGGCGGCGTCGTCGCCGTCGGGGGCGATGCCGGTGGCGGCGACCATGCGGCGGGCGATGGCGGCCCAGTCGTCGTCGGACAGGATCGGGTCTTCGGGGCTGGCGCGTACGGACAGGTGCCACACGTGCTTCTTGGGGCGCCGGCCGACGGGCAGGGCGTTGACAGGCTGGTCGAGCAGCCGCTGAAGCTGCCCGTAGGTGGCCTGCGGGTCACGGCCGGGATCCGGGGTGAGCGGGTCGAAGGCGGCCACTAGATGGGGGTCGGTGTGCTCCTCATGGGTGCCGGGGCCGTACAGGTAGCGGATCAGCCCGATCGTCTCGCTGCCGCGCTTGTGAATACGGGGGATCACGCAGCGGCACCGCCGTCCCGGTGGGCGAGCAGAGCATCGGCGGCATCCTCCACGCGACGGGCTGCGCTTAGGACGGCCTGGGCGGTGGCGTCGAGGTGGGGTGCGTCGGCGCCAGAGTTGAGGGCCTTGGCGACCTGGTTGAACAGGCCGTGGATGCGACCCAGGTGCCGACGCGCGGTGAACAGTTCGTTGATGACTTCCCGTTCGGTGGCGATCTCGGCGGCGGTGCGGGTCAGGTCGAGGGCAGCCTTGTCGACGGCGTAGGCGAGGAAGGCGGCGTTGGTCATCTGGCACTGGGCGGCTGCGTCGGTGAAGCGCTTGTACTCGGCGTCGTTCATGCGGCAGCTGGGCTGGTGCAGGCGCTTGCGGGGCTTCGGCTGACGGGCGCGCTGACGCCGCCGCGAAAGGGGCTCGGTCTGCTGTCCCCCTCCTGGCTGCGGTCCGCCCTCGGCCGCAGCCTGTCGGTCCGGCGCCCCCTGGCGCAGGACCGGTACCGCCATCCCTGGGGCGGGACCTCCGGGAGCATTGCTCCCGGTACAACTTGCTCCGCCTGGTGCTGGGGTGTTGGTCGGCTGCTGCTGGGGAGTAGCGGGTTCGTGGTGGGCATCGTGCACTGGATTTCCCTCTCAGGTCATCGCTGCGGCGAGTAGTTGCGGTTTCGGGGATCAGGCACCTGTGCGCGTGGCCCCGAGCTGGGACTTGAATGCGCGGACGACTCGGCCTGCGTCGTTGCTGGCGACGCTGTAGCCGGCGTCGCGCACGGCGTCCTCCACTCGGTCGCGTCCGACGCTGCCGGTCTCCTCGTACATGCGGCGGGCAAACTGGAGGATGACTTCGTCGGGGGCGCTGGACTTGCGACCGGACCGCTTCGGCTTCGGCGTGGGGCGCTTGGCTGGTGGGGTGTGTGAGCCGCTGCCCGTGGATGGCGGAACGGCCTCTTGCGGGCGGGCCGCCCGATTCGGGCGGGCTGTTGTTTTCGGGCCGGAGCTGGCGGTGGGATCCGGGCGGGCAGATCGCGGGCGGGGTTCCTCGTCGCCCGGATCTGATGGGTGCGGGCGGGGGCGGTCTTCTGCCCGTCCGTCGCCGCCCGCCCGCTCGTCGGCGTCTGCCCGGGAGTGGTCGGGCTGTGCTGCGGGCTGCCCGGCGGGCGGGGCCCAGCGCTCGGGCAGGCCGATGGTGGCCAGAGCAGCTGCTTGGCGGCGGGTGGCGAGCTGGCGCAGTAGCTGCTCGTTGCGGCGCGGGTCGGCGTCGATGCCGGAGCGGGCGAGGGCCTTGGAAAGGCGGCGAACGATGCGCCGGCCCGCCCGCCCGGTCCGCTGCTCGGGCGTCATCTCGGCGAGGCGGGCGGCCAGCGCGACAGCCCTGTGCGTAGCCCGGTCGTGGATGATCTGGGCGGCGCCCTGGTCCTGCTCGACGATCCCCAGGCGCGCGAGCAGCCGCTCGCGGGCCTGCCGTGTGAGGACGGCTGCGAGCCCGCGGGAGGCGGCGTCGGGGGTCCGCTGGCGGAGCTCGATGCCCATGGCCAGGTGCCACAACACGGCGGCCATCACCGGGCCGGTGAAGGCACGCACGGTGCCGCCGACCGGGCCGGCCTCGGCATAGGCGGGGATGGTCTGCATGGCGGTGATCACCCAGACCAGGACTCCGGGCAGGCCGGCCGCCTGCCGCGGTCCGTGCAGGTTCTGGCGGGCCATCAGGGCCATTGAGAACAGGGCGAGCTCGGCGGCGGCGAACATCGCGGCGCGCTCGGCGGTGTTGCGCATGTCGAGGTAGTGGGCGGCGAACCGCCAGCTGGTGTCAGCGCTGTACGCGGTGCACACGAGCGCCGCCACGGTCGCAGTGACGACTGCGGCCGAGAGGCGCCGCTTCCGATCGTGGGTGCGGTGTTGGCTGCGTCGCGGCCTCAGCAGGCCCGCGAGCAGTGCGCCGGCGGCGACGGCCAGGACGGCCACGGGCAGGAGCGGACCATCGGTGAACGGGAGCGAAGCGGTGGCGAGCATGTCGGTTATGGCAGGGGGCATGTACGGGGTTACTCCGGGGAGAGTGAGAAGGCGATCACGGCGTTCACGGATGGGGGCGTACACGCGGGCCCCCTTCTAAAGGGGGCCCCGCGCGTGATCGCTTGGGTGCGTGTACGGCGTGGACGCCCATGTGATCGCTCTACCTGCGGTTTTGCGGTGAGCGTGAGCGCTGTGAGCGGTTCACGGCGGTCTGCGGGCGCGAGGGCCGCGTGGACGGTTGCGTGAACGCTTTCAAGGGTTCGGTGCGGGGCTCAGCCGACGGCGGTGAGGTGGCGGGCGGAGGCGTAGTAGCGAGCCTGCTGGCCGCCTCCGGCCCCTCCGGCGATGCCCTCTGCCTTGTTGGCCAGACCGTCGTCGACGAGGCGACTGAGGTGTCGTCGCGCCTTCTCGATGTCGGCGCGTTCGGGGTCGCCGCCGCCGATGAGGATGGTCGCCAGCTCGCGTGCGCTCAGCCCGTTGGGGGCGTTGCGCAGCAGGGCGGCGGGGTCCTTGGTGGGGTCGACGGTGGTGGTGCCTCGCACGTGGTCGTGGGTGACGTCCAGCGGGCCGACTTCACCGGTGGAGGTCTTGAGGTGGTGCAAGGTGACCGCGGGGTCGCCTGCCCGGCCGGTGACGAACAGGACGCTGCCTGCGCCGGAGGTGAACCAGGTGGAGCCGTAGACCTGGTCGAGGCTGGGGCGCTGTCCGCGTGGCGCGTCGGCGGTGGCCTTCCGCTGGTGGTGCAGCTCCATGATCTCCACGCCGTTGCGAATAGCGCGCATGCGGGCGTTGTGGAAGGCGACCGCGAGGCTGTCGTCGACCATCGTGCTGACCGCGTCCTTGAGGCTGTCGATCACGATGGTGTCGGCCTGGTGGGCGGCGGCAAGGTCGGCGAGGAGGTCGGGCTCCTTGTCGAGGGTGGCGGGCAGCGGACCTTCCCAGACCACGAGCCGCTCGCGCAGGATCTTCTCGTCGGTGGGGAAGACGCGGCGAGCCATGGCCTTGGCGATCTGCTTGGGGCGGTCCATCGCCAGGTAGAGCACGCGCCTGCTGGGGGCGACGGGCATCTCCAGGACGGTCTCCTGCAGGCCGATGCGGGCGAAGATCACCTGATGGGCCAGGGTCGTCTTGCCGACGCCCGGAGCGCCGACGATCATCAGACTCTCGCCAGAGGCCCAGACGGTCTTCTCGCGGGTGCCCCACAGGGGCTCGGTGTCCGCGCCGCTCTCTTTGACGAACGACCATCCGTTGGTGGCGAAGCGGGACAGCCGTCCCTGTCCCGAGGCGAGTGCGCGCTCGCGTTCGGCGCGTACTTCCGCTTCGACCTCGCTGCGGATCGCCTCGGGATCAGCGCCGGGTTCCTGGGCCTGCTGGAGGGTCCGTACAGCGGAGGTCATCAGGCGGCGTAGGTCGGCCTTCGCGCGGACGATCTCCGCGTGGTGCTCGGCGCTGCCGGTGCCGTAGGGCGCGTCGGCGAGCTGGAACACATAGGTGGGACCGCCGACCCGTTGCAGATCGCCTTGCTGCTGGAGCAGTTCGGTGAGGACGATCGGGTCGGTCGGCTTGTCCTCGCGGTGCTGGGTAAGGAGCGCGCGCCAGATGGTCTCGTGCGCGGGCCGGTAAAAGGCGTCGTCGCCGAGGACGGGCCGGACCGCGTCGATGACGTCGGCTTTGTGCATGCAGGCGCCAAGGACCGCGCGCTCGGCGTCCAGGTTGAACGGAGGTTCCGTCGGGGTGGGACCTTCGTCGAAGTGGGATGGCGTCTGGGTTGGCAGGGTCGTACCCTGGGTCACGGAGCTCCTCATCCGGCAGGCCATTACGGGGCGGCAACCCCGGCCTCCGGTTTCGATCGTTCAGGGATGGATGGTTGTGCGGTGGAGCCTCTACTTCGGCCCCGGTGTTCGTAGCACCGGGGCCGCTTGCGTGTGCGGATCCGTCCGCTGCTGTACGGCGGACTACGACCATAGCCGAGATTTTCGGCAGCGCAACGCCTTGCATTTCACTCCGCAACGATGTTTAGTTGTGGATGCTGGCCCCAGTGGACCCGTTGTCGCGTGAAGGGAGGTGCGAGTGAGCGGTGAGGAAGGTGCGGAGCGCGCCGGCCCCGGTCGTCCGATGCCGGAGGAGCACGTCGCCGCACGCATCAAGCTGGAGCGCGAGGTCCGCGGTTGGAGCACGGTGAAGCTCGCCGAGGAGATGGCCGCCGTCGGCCATCCGATCAACCAGTCGGCGATCTGGCGCATCGAGAGCGGCAAACCCCGTCGCAGGGTCAACCTCGACGAGGCGCTCGGCTTCTGCAAGGTCTTCGACATCACCATGCAGGACCTGACGGGGCCGCCAGGAGAGCTGGCCACGCCCCGCATTCGTGAGCTTGTCCGTGAGTACGTCCAGATGACGCGGGAGTACCACCAACTGCGAGCGGCGATCGACCGGAACCAGATGCACCTGCACGAGATCGACATGGAACTCAATGCATACGGGGACAAGGGCCCCGAGCAGAGAGGACAGGTCGACGAACTCCTCCGCCTCGAAGAACGGGCCCTGCAGAGGAGCCTGCACCCATCGCGGGCGCACCTGCGAAACCAGGGGCAGCCACCCACCGGCGAATAGTCGGCTGCTGCCCCTTTCACGGCGCTACGAACGCCGAGAACCCCCACGCCCGGCGACATCCGTCGCCGACGATCATCCGCCGACCCATCCATCCCTGAACGACGCCACCGGCCAGGCCGACGGGAGTTGCCGCTCCCGCGACGCCGCGATGCCGGCGGGAGGAGTACCCCATGCCGCAGCCTGCGCTGCCCATTTCCCAGATAGCCCAGCTCCTGGACGTCCCCGAAGACGCCCTGCGCACCTTGATGGTCGAGCGGCGATCCGCCGGCGACACGACCCTGGTCGCCCTCACCGTTGCCGAGGCAGCTCGCCGGATCGGCATCGGCCGCACCAAGCTGTACGAGTACGTCTCCTCCGGCGAGATCGCCTCGGTCAAGATCGGCAGCTTGCGCCGCATCCCAGCGGAGGCGGTGAACGACTTCCTGGCCCGCCGACTGTCGGCGTCCGACTTCGGGGCCGCCGCGTGACGCGAGACTCCGCACCGAAGTCCCGCCAGCCCAACGGCGCCTCGTCCATCTACCTCGGTAAGGACGGCCGGTGGCACGGCCGTGTCACCGTCGGCGTCAAGGACGACGGCACCCCGGACCGGCGCCACGTCAGCCGCAAGACCCGCCCCGAGGTCACCAAGGTCGTCCGGGAGCTGGAGCGCCAGCGCGACAAGGGCGCCGTCCGCAAGGCCGGCCAGTCCTGGACCGTGAAGACCTGGCTCACCCACTGGGTCGAGAACATCGCCGCCGCGCACGTCTCGGAGAACACCATCGACGGCTACCGCGTCGCGGTGAACCACCACCTCATCCCCGGCCTGGGCGCCCACCGCCTGGAGAAGCTCGACCCCGAACACCTGGAGCGCTTCTACAAGAAGATGCAGGACAACGGCAGCGCCGCCGGCACCGCCCACCAGGCGCACCGCACCCTCCGTACCGCGCTCAACGAAGCCGTGCGCCGTGGGCACGCCGTCCGGAATCCGGCGACGATCGCGAAGGCCCCGCGCCTCGAAGAGGACGAAGTCGAGCCGTACTCGGTCGAGGAGGTCCAACGCCTCCTGGCGGAGGCGGGGAAGCACCGCAACGCGGCCCGCTGGGTCATCGCCTTGGCGCTCGGACTCCGTCAGGGCGAGGTCCTCGGCATGCAGTGGACCGACATCGACTTCGAGCTCGGAGTCATCCGCGTCCGACGAGGCCGCCTCCGGCCCCGCTACGAGCACGGCTGCGGTAACCGCTGCGGGCGCAAGCCCGGCCACTGCCCGCAGAAGATCAACGTCCGGCGCGAGACCAAGAGCGTGAAGTCACGAGCCGGTCAGCGGCCCATCGGCGTTCCGGACGAGCTGATGGCCCTGCTCCGACGGCACAAGGAGGAGCAGGGCCGAGAGCGCGCTCTCGCTCGTGACCTCTGGACGGAGAAGGAGTACGTCTTCACCTCGCCGGTCGGCGAACCCCTGAACCCGAACACCGACTTCCACCGGTGGAAGGACCTGCTGAAGGCTGCGGGGGTTCGCGACGGCCGCCTTCACGACGCCCGACACACGGCGGCCACGGTCCTGCTCATCCTCGGGATCTCCGATGCCGTCGTCGACAGCATCATGGGCTGGGAGCCTGGCAAGTCCGCACGGATGCGCCGCCGCTACCAGCACATGACCGGCCCCGTCCTGCAGCAGACTGCTGCCAAGATCGGAGCCCTGCTCTGGGCCGTGCCTGCGGACGCCGCGGAGGAGGTCGGCTCCCGTGCCGCCGTGCGCTCCGGCCCTGCCTCGGTCGACTCAGCTGTCTACCTCGCTGACCTTGGCGGCCGACGCCTGGCCTTCGCCGCCCGCGAGCTCGCGGAGCAAGTGATTGCGCAATGGAGCGAGGACCGGCCAGGCCAGGCGGCACAGGTCGAGGAGATGGGGCGGGAACACTGGGAGGCCGAGGCGGGAGGTGGAGCCCAGCTCATCCGCCATGAGGTTCCCGACCGCCGAATGGTGCACCACGCTCATGCCGTGTTCCTGACGGGAGGCGAACGGCTCAACGTCGGGAGTCCTGCCCGATGGTCGACTTGGGCCTGGGACTTCGAGCCTGATCTGTACACGGACCTGCCAGTCCGCTGGCACACTTCTCGTCGGCCAGGCCAGGAGATCGAGGCCCACGTGCGTGGCACGGACGAGAGCGCGGTCTCGTCGGCCTACGGGGAGGCGTGCGCACAGGCTGTGGACCGGGCGCGTAATCCCGCCACGTACGGCGATGGGCAAAGTTAGCGGCCCGCAGCGCGGACGAACGCGCTGCGAAGGAGAGCAATGGAGGCCCCACGGCATGAAGTACAAGAACGAAGCCGAGATCATGCGCGCGCTCGGGATCGACACATGGAGGCATCTCTCCAAGGAGAAAGCGGTCAGGTTCGCGGCCATGATGCCTGACATGGACACCGAAGTGGCCATGAAGATCGTCGAACAGTTCCCCGAGTTCAGGAAGTTCGCCACGGATGCCTTCGGAGCCATCGAGAAGGCCCACGAGGCCACTCTCGCGGACGGCAGGCATAGCCTGGATCAGGTCTACCAGGCCCTCCGGGAGAACCGGGTGATCTTCGAGCGAGAACTCCACAAAGGCGACCTGACCTGGGAGCAGAGGAAGCACCTCCTCGAACTCATCCAGGAAACGGCAAGACTTGCTTCTCAGAAGGACACTGAGCACAAGCGTCACGTGGATGGTCTGCTGAAGAAGACCATGCTCGGTGTCGGATCCGCGCTCGTTCTGGGTGTGGTCTTCGTTGGAGGCCGGATCCTGGCGCAGGGCAGGGAAGAACCCGATGACTCCGGGGAGTCGTGACCCGGTGGGCGGCGCCGGCCCGTGATCTAGGTGACCGTCTCGTCGACGGGGCTGCGCTGGGCTATGCCCCTGCTGTGCGCGGGGGCGTTGTCAGTGGTGTGCGTCAGACTTGGAAGACGGCACACACCCGTGTCGGCCGTCTGTCTACGCCTCTCACTCCTCTGCACCCGCAAGGAACGGTCATGGCACATCTGCACAAGCAGTTCGACGACCTGCTCACCCTGATCAACGTAGAACCCGACGTCCTCGCGGCGACGCGCGAACGTCTCGTGTTGGCCCGCACGTTGGCTGAGAAGCATCCCGAGGGCCGTACGTCCTACAGCTCGGGTTCGATCCCCGTTGGCACACACGTTCAGCCGCACGGGGGAGCCGTCAGCGACGGGGACGGCGGGATCATCCTGGACCGTGTCCGGCACCCGGAGCTTGGTCCTGACGGCGAAGGGGAGGCCCCGCACGCCGTCACCGACGAACTTGTCGCGTTCATCGGTCCGAAGCTCCGCGACCCGGAGCGCACCCCGTCATACCCCAAAGCGCGAGTGTGCAAGTCCAGGCGGGGCCTCAAGATTCATTTCGGTGCTCCGGTTAACGGCACGGATGTCACGGTTGATCTCATCGTGGCGCTGCGCCGCCGCGATGGGCGCGGACTATGGATCCCCGACCTGGAGCGGGCCCAGGGCTCCAAGAAGGCATGGAGTGCCAGCGACCCCCAGGGCCACGTGGAGCTGTTGACATCCGGCGCCGACACCCTGCGGCGCACTCGGCGCCGCGCCATCCGCATCCTCAAGGCGTGGAATGCTCAGGCAACGAAGCCAGGCTTTTCCTCACACCAACTCTCCGTGTGGGCATATGAGTTCGTCGAGCCGCGAATGGGCCTCGTCGGCGCGGTCCACGCGGTGCTGCGGGAGGCCGCCCTGCGCCTCCAGCGTGGCGAGCCGACCAAGGATCCGCGCTCCGTCTCGCCCGACCTCAAGCCGCTGATCCCCGACGCGGACGCGGAGCGGCGGCTGCGGGTCGCCGCCGACAAGCTCGCGAAGGCCATAGCTGACCCCGACGACATCGACACGGTGGCGGAGGTCTTGGAGCAGCTCTTCCCCAAGACGATGCGTGAACGAGAGCGCGCCTTCTCCGCCGCCTCCACTCCCCTGAGCACCACCGCCAGCCTCGGTTTCGCCGGCGCGAGTCTGCTCCTTCCGAAGACGCGTTCGTGGAGGGAGGACGTGTCCGTTGAGCGGTGACCGGCGTCCCGCGCGCCGTCCTTGGTTCGCCCGTCCCGTGGCCCGCGACAAGTTGTTGACCGGGATGAGCTCAACGGGGCTCGACGTGCGCGAGGTGGACAGGCCCGCCGACTTCGCGTCCGGTTTCACTGTCCAGGTCTACCCGCACGTGCAGATCCTGCCCTCGCACAGTCTCCGTATCGTCTTCGCTCCCGGCGATCCGGCATTCCCCCGCGTCCACGCACGCGGACCCGACTGTCCCGCCCACCGCAACTCCGACGGCTCCCTTTGCCTCTGGTACCCGAAGGACGCCCCCTCGCGCCGCTGGTCGCCCGGGGACGGCGGGCGACTCCTCGTCGCGATCATCGTCCGCCATCTGCGCTGGGAGTCTGCCTATCGCTCCACCGGCGTCTGGCCGGGCTTCGAAGCACCCCACGGCCTCGGTTCACCGGGCCTCGACGAACAGGACCACATCATTGGCTGACGCGATCAAGGCATTCGGCCCCTACGCCGCCGTTCTGGCCGCAATCGTGACCGGCCTCGTCCTCGGCGTCCAGGCGCGGATTATCCGCCGCGCCCAACTGCGCGAGCGGAAGCAGGAACTGTTCGCGAGCGCGTATGAAGTGAGCATCCAGTACGCGGAGATGGCCTATGCCGTGCGTCGTCGCCGAGCGGACGTCGCCGCCGAGGAGCGGGTCCGTCTGTCGGAGCAGCTGCGGGAGATCCAGTCCAGACTGACCTGGCACGAGGCGTGGGTCCGTTTCGAGGCTCCGGAGGTGGGCGCAGCGTATGACGAACTCGTCGCCCGTACCCGGACGGTGGCCGGGCAGAGCATGAAGGACGCGTGGCGCTCGGCCCCAGCAGCGGACGACACGGCGATGGTGATCCCGACGTCGGTCGTCGACCTGCGGGCGCTGGCGGATGTCCGCGAGCGATACATGACCGCAGTGGAAGCGCACCTTCGCCCCCGGGGCCGGTCCCGCCGCCTCCTCTCGCGCCCGCGCCGCGCCCTGCCGCCTTCTCCCGTGCCCGCTCCCCCGCCCGGTACTGGCCCTGGACCCACGTGATCACCGACGCCCTCGAACGGCTCGATTCAGAGTGTCAATTCGTCGAATACATCGTCCGGCAGCGTCTTGATGTACGCGATGCGTGCACGGATGGCTGCCTCGAGATTGGCCAACGACAAGCTCACCGAGGGCTCGATGAAGTGTTCGCTGCCCGCCTCGGCGGTGAGTAGCGCAGCAGCGTCGTAGTTGCCCTCTTTGACCATGCGCTCGAAGAAGATCTTGTACCGTCCTATGTACGACGCTCCCTCGAAGATTGGGTCCGGCGGAAACGGCATGTTCTTGGGCAACTCGACCTTTGTCAATGATTTCGGCGCGCGTTCTACGAGCATGATGAAACCGAACCAGGGCTTCAACTTGCCGAATAGGCCGCGCTCTGCGGCCATCTTGGAGTCGGCCGCGAGCCCGAGGGCTTCCTCCGTCCGGTTGTTGAAGTTGTTGCTGAACGAGGGGCCTCGCTGGGACTTGAACTCCAGCGCCGCGATCAGGGAGCCGCGGTAGAGCACCAGGAGATCCCAGTTCTTCGCCGGTCGAAAGTACGCTGGCAGATGGTTGTGACCGGTCGTGCGCACCTCAAGGCTGATGTCAGGATCGGCGCGCCAGATCTTCGCCACGACTTCCTGCATCGCGTCCATCTGCTTGCCGCCGGTGACGGCTGCGCGATTGCCGGTGTCCTTCACCCCGGTCGCTTGCCCCTGCTTCGCGGCCTGTAGATCCAGGCCCTTCCAGTAACCGAGAACAGCGGCGCGCCAGGTCTCGACAGGTGTCAGGTCGCTCATGGCCCCCTCTTCTTCTATCTGGATATTCAGATGCTGCCGACGGGCAGCCCGTACGCTTCTTCGGCCGCACGCGTCGCAGCCGCCCTGTCGCCAGCGCGGAACGCGTCACGGAGCCTGGAGGCGATGTCGTCGGGGATCGCTTCGGGGCGCGGAACGGCGATCTTCCGCAGGTACTGCGCCTGGAATCGCAGAGTGCCGCCACGCATCTTCACGCCGTAGGCACTCACGAAGGCTTCTGCGATCCGGGACAGCAGCAACCCGCCAAGCACTTCCATGTCCCACGACGACGAGACGATGTAGTACAGGTTGTGGTGCGGGTAGTAGCCACCCGGCTCCAGCACCGGCGTGATCTGGGCTTTCATGTCCTGAAGAAGTAGCTTCGGCTGTTCGGCGAGGCCCGGGTAGACCTTGTCGATCGTGCGGTGCCAGGTGTTCGGGTTCTTCCTCGCGACGAAGCGCTTCTTGACGTTCGGGTGCGACGCAAGCGCGTCCGCGAACTTCGGGTAGTCCGCGAGATCCACGAGCCTGCCTTCGTCGTCCCACGGGTTCAGCAGCATCTTCGAAGGCGTTGTGAGACGACCTGCGCGAATGTCGTCGGCCATGACGATGGGTGTCAGCCGATCTTGCTCGACGTCGATGGCAGCGTCTGAGCTGACGATGTAGGCCCTGTCGGCTCCGGTCGCGACCCCAATGCTGATCTTCGTCGTGCCGTCGGCTTCTAGCGTCGGGAAATTCTCCTGCAGGTGCTCCAGCAGCTTGATGGTGTGAGGGGATCCCGCGGGCCAGAAGTCGTCGGTCTCGAACCAGTTGGGCAGGCGTGCACCCTCCCAACCCTGGCCTGAAGCCTCCTCCGCCGTGCCCCGCACGAACGCCAGGGCCTCACTCGCGGAGGCCGCTCCGAATGCGGCAGTAGTGTCGATGAACGTGGAGCTGCCCTGCTCGGAGTTGGCCAGTACCGTGATCGCCGGATAGGCCGAGACCTCTGCTTCAAATGCGTCCACGTCGTGCAGCTGCCACACAGACTCGACCGCGTAGCGTGAGGTCACGAGACCCCGCAGGTGCTTCCCGTAGGCGTTCCGCATCCAACGGTCCGCGCAGATGAAGCCAACCTTCCCGCCCCTTGCGAGCATGGACAGCGAACGCTCGTAGAAGCCGACGTAAATGTCCGCCCGTCCACGCATCGTCCGCCATGTCTTGCGGTAGGCGGCCTCGGTCTCATCATCGAGATCCTCGGTGCGGATGTACGGCGGGTTGCCGATCACGAAATCGACATCCGTCGGTACCTCGTCGAGAAGGAAGTCGCCGTGACGCACCCAGCCTGCAGACAGGGCTCGGGCCTCTGTGGGACTTGCCCCAGCGGCTTGGAGCATGTCTGCCGACTTCTTCCGGCAGGTCGCGACATGCTCGTGCTGGAGATCGAGACCGTACAGACAGTCAGCCAGCGCCGACAGCTCCGTGCCATGGAGCTTCGCAGACTCGAGCAGTCGCTCCAGTACGGGGACGAAAAACGCTCCGGATCCGATCGACGGCTCAACGAGCTTCATCCGGGTGAGGTCCTTGTTTGCCGTATAGCCGACCAGATCAAGAATCGTCTCGACGACCCATCGACGGGTGAAGACCTCGCCGTACTCGACTTCGTCGGGGGCAGCTGCAGCCATGGGTTCCTCTCGTCATGGCTCACTGCACGAGCCCTCACCTCAAGGCTATCGGTGGGCACGACCGCCAGAGGACTCCCGCAACTACTCGGTTTCGTGGCTCCACGGCGGCTCGTCGAAGCTCTCCTCCATGATCAGCAGAGTCCAGCCTCCTTGGGCGCCTCCGGCAGCAGGCACGTGACGCAGCAGGGCAGCCGCCGGCTGATCAACCTCGGACTCACTCGCACCACAGGCGCGGTCGCGCAGGTTCATGACCGTCCGCTCGCGCCAACTGAGACCAAAACTGAGACCACGCAATGACGAAGGGCCCGGCCGCTGAGCGGTCGGACCCTTCGTTTGCCCTGGTGGGCGGCTGCGGAGGATACGAGATTCGAACTCGTGAGGGGTTGCCCCCAACACGCTTTCCAAGCGTGCGCCCTAGGCCTCTAGGCGAATCCTCCGCCGCAAACAATACAAGACGTTGAGGGGTGCTAGCGAACGTGATCGGCGACGGGGGTTCCCGAGGGGGAGCGGGGTCGATCGCCGGGCCTTCCATCCGCTACGCTGGCCCCAGCCCCTCACGTGGCGCTATCTCACCCAACTCCCCCAGGGCCGGAAGGCAGCAAGGGTAAGTGGGCTCTGGCGGGTGCGTGAGGGGCGCTTTGCGTTCCGGGCGGGGTACGGGTGCGCGTTGCGGGGCGGATGCCGGTTCCGGTGGGTGGCGCGGGTGTGGGCGCGGCTCGGCCGCTGGGCCGCGGGCCGGGGGATGCGGCGGCGCCCGGTTGTCGGCGGGCCCGGATAACCTCGTAAACGTGTCGTCCCTTGCGCTGTACCGCCGCTATCGCCCCGAGTCGTTCGCCGAGGTCATCGGGCAGGAGCATGTCACTGCACCGCTGATGCAGGCCCTGCGGAACAACCGGGTCAATCACGCGTACCTGTTCTCCGGGCCGCGCGGCTGTGGCAAGACGACCAGCGCGCGCATCCTCGCCAGGTGCCTCAACTGTGAGCAAGGTCCCACCCCCACGCCCTGCGGGGAGTGCCAGTCCTGCCGGGACCTGGCCAGGAACGGCCCGGGCTCGATCGACGTGATCGAGATCGACGCCGCGTCCCACGGTGGTGTCGACGACGCCCGTGACCTGCGGGAGAAGGCCTTCTTCGGGCCCGCCTCCAGCCGGTACAAGATCTACATCATCGACGAGGCCCACATGGTCACGTCGGCGGGCTTCAACGCGCTGCTCAAGGTGGTCGAGGAGCCGCCGGAGCACCTCAAGTTCATCTTCGCCACGACCGAGCCCGAGAAGGTCATCGGGACCATCCGGTCGCGCACCCACCACTACCCCTTCCGCCTCGTGCCGCCCGGCACCCTGCGCGAGTACCTCGGCGAGGTGTGCGGGCGGGAGGGCATCCCGGTCGAGGACGGCGTGCTGCCGCTGGTCGTGCGGGCCGGCGCGGGTTCCGTGCGTGACTCGATGTCCGTCATGGACCAGCTGCTGGCCGGCGCGGCGGAGGACGGTGTGACGTACGCCATGGCGACGTCCCTCCTCGGGTACACGGACGGCTCGCTGCTCGACTCGGTGGTGGACGCCTTCGCCGCCGGGGACGGCGCGGCCGCCTTCGAGGTCGTCGACCGGGTGATCGAGGGCGGCAACGACCCGCGCCGGTTCGTCGCCGACCTGCTGGAGCGGCTGCGCGACCTGGTGATCCTCGCCGCCGTGCCCGACGCGGGCGAGAAGGGGCTCATCGACGCCCCCGCCGACGTCGTGGAGCGGATGCAGGCCCAGGCCTCCGTCTTCGGTGCCGCCGAGCTGAGCCGCGCGGCGGACCTGGTGAACGCGGGGCTGACCGAGATGCGCGGGGCCACCTCGCCCCGGCTCCAGCTCGAACTGATCTGCGCCCGGGTGCTGCTGCCCGCGGCGTACGACGACGAGCGCTCCGTACAGGCCCGCCTCGACCGCCTGGAGCGCGGCGGTGCCGCCCTCGCCGCGGCGGCCGGTGCCCTGCCCGGCGGCCCGGCCGTGGGCCCGGCCATGGGGTACGTCCCCGGGCCCGAGGCCCACCAGATGGCTCCGGTCGCGCCCGGTGGCGGTGCCGCCGCGGCCCGTGCGGCGGTACGCGGCTCCGGTGCCGCGCCCACTCCGGCCCCCGCCGCGCCCACCCCCGCCCCCGCCGCGGAGGTCCCGGCCGCCGCTCCGCCCGCGCACGCCGCCCCCGAAGCTCCGGCCACCCCGCCGCAGCCCCAGCACCAGCCGCAGCCGCAGGCCGCCGCGCCCGGCGCCTGGCCGGGCGCCGCCCAGCCCGGCTCCGGCCTGCCCGCGTCCCCGACGGCCCCGGCGACTCCGGCCGCGCCCGCCCCCGCGGCACCCGCCGCCCCCCAGCGGGGCGCCTGGCCCAGCGCGGCACAGCCGGGCTCCGGCGTCCCCGCCCCGGCCCAGCCCGCACCCGCCCCCGCTCCGCAGCAGGCTCCGGCGCAGCCCCAGGCCGCGTCCCAGTCCGCCGCCCCGGCGCAGCCCTCGCCCGGCATGGCGCAGGGCGCCGGCCAGGTCCAGGCGATGTGGCCCGGCATCCTGGAGGCGGTCAAGAACCGCCGCCGTTTCACGTGGATCCTGCTCAGCCAGAACGCGCAGGTCACCGGCTTCGACGGCACGACGCTCCAGCTCGGCTTCCCGAACCCGGGCGCGCGCGACAACTTCTCCAGCAGCGGCAGCGAGGACGTGCTCAAGCAGGTCCTCGCCGAACAGTTCCAGGTGAACTGGAAGATCGACGCCGTGGTCGGCGGCGCCCCCGCCGGCGGCCCGGGCCTGGCGGCCGGGGCCCCGTACGGCGCGCCGTCCGCGCCCGTACAGCCGCAGGCGTACGCCCCCGCCCCGGCGGCGCCCGCTCCCCCGGCCGCGCCGTACCAGTCCCCGGCGGCCCAGCCGCCCGCGGCCGAGCCGCCCCGTGCCCACCAGCCCCCCGCCCCCGCGCCGGTCGCCCCCGAGGACGACGTGCCGGAGGAGGACGACCCGGACCTGGTCGAGAGCGCCCTCACGGGTCACGACCTGATCGTGCGGGAGCTCGGGGCCACGGTGGTGGAGGAATATACGAACGAGTAGGGCGGCCTCCTTGGGTGCCCGCACAAAGATCTCCAGGCCAGGCGGGCTAGGCTGCACCCCGTGAAGGTCCTCGTCATCGGCGGCGGCGCCCGCGAACACGCCCTGTGCCGCTCTCTGTCCCTCGACCCCGCTGTCACCGCGATCCACTGCGCCCCCGGCAACGCCGGGATCGCGGAGGTGGCGGAACTCCACCCGGTCGACGCCCTCGACGGCGCCGACGTGACGCGGCTGGCCACCGAGCTGGCGGCCGACCTGGTCGTCGTAGGCCCGGAGGCGCCGCTGGTGGCCGGGGTCGCCGACGCCCTCCGCGCGGCCGGCATCCCGGTCTTCGGCCCGTCCGGGGAGGCGGCGCAGCTGGAGGGCTCCAAGGCCTTCGCCAAGGACGTGATGGCCGCCGCCGGCGTCCCGACCGCCCGCAGCTACGTCTGCACCACGCCGGAGGAGATCGACGAGGCGCTGGACGCCTTCGGCGCCCCGTACGTCGTGAAGGACGACGGCCTGGCCGCCGGCAAGGGCGTGGTCGTCACCTCCGACCTCGCCGCCGCCCGCGACCACGCCCTCGCCTGCGACCGCGTGGTCATCGAGGAGTACCTGGACGGGCCCGAGGTCTCGCTCTTCGCGATCACCGACGGCACCACCGTCCTGCCGCTCCAGCCCGCGCAGGACTTCAAGCGTGCCCTGGACGGCGACGAGGGCCCGAACACCGGCGGCATGGGCGCCTACTCCCCGCTGCCGTGGGCCGACCCGAAGCTGGTCGAGGAGGTCATGGAGACGGTCCTCCAGCCGACCGTCGACGAGCTGCGCCGCCGCGGCACCCCCTTCTCCGGCCTGCTGTACGCCGGACTGGCGATCACCAGCCGCGGGATCCGGGTCATCGAGTTCAACGCCCGCTTCGGCGACCCCGAGACGCAGGTGGTCCTGGCCCGCCTCAAGACCCCGCTGGCGAGCGTGCTGCTGAACGCCGCGAAGGGCACCCTCGACGCCGAGCCGCCGCTGAACTGGCGCCCGGACGCGGCCGTCACCGTGGTCGTCGCCTCGCACAACTACCCCGGCACCCCGCGCACCGGAGACCCGATCGAGGGCCTCGCCGAGGTCGCCGCCGAGGACGGCCCCGAGGCGTACGTGCTCCACGCCGGCACCCGTCAGGAGGGCGACGCGGTCGTCAGCGCGGGCGGCCGCGTGCTGTCCGTGACCGCGACCGGATCCGATCTGGCGCAGGCGCGCGAGCGGGCGTATAAGGCCGTCGCCCGGATCCGGCTCGACGGCTCGCAGCACCGCACCGACATCGCGGAAAAGGCCGCCGAAGGCCGCTGATTCCACCGCCGCCCCCGCTGAGCAGGGGTTCGGACGACTGAGGGCCCGGCCCGCGCGACGCGCGGGCCGGGCCCTTCCGTACGACAGCATCAGGCCGCCTTCGAACGCACCCACCTTTACCCAAAGCCATTCCATCGGGTGAGCGATCCCCTATCCGGCTGACGCGGGCCGAAGCCCCAACTAGGGTGCCGCGCAGGCGTTCCGGCACTTGGCCCACCGGCATTGCGATGTCGGTGACGGGTGCCAGAGTGGGGGAGTGAGCAAAGTCGCCGCAGGGCAGAGGGGGTGACGTCCGGCCGTGTCCGGAACCGCTTTGGGTATCGAAATGGGCGCGCAGTCGGCGCGCCTCCGCGCCGTCTCCGTGCTGCGCCTGCGCGGCCGGGCGATGGGCGCCGCGCTGCTGCCGGCCGCCGTCGCGGTGGTGCTGGTGGCCGCGCGGGCCACGGGCCGGCTGGCCGGGGACCCCTGGCCCGCCGTGACGCTCGTGGTGTGCGGGGTCGCGGCGCTGGTGCTGCTGCTCGCCGGGGTCTTCGCGGCCGTGGTGCTGCGGGCCAGTCCGGCGACGACGCCGACCGTCCCGCTCTCCGAGGCCGCCGCGCCCGACCTCTACCGCCTGGTGCGGGACCTGGCCGAGCGGCTGGAGGTGCCCGCCCCCTCCGCCATAGCGCTGACGCCGGACTGCGACAGCTGGCTGGAGGACCGTACGCACGCCACGCACCGCCGCGGCATATCCGGTGATCCCCCGCCGCGTGACGCGGACGCGGGCTTCGGCACCGCGCCCGTGCTGGTCATCGGCTCCCCCTTCCTCTGGTGGATGCGGGTGGCGGAGCTGCGGGCCGTGCTGGCCCCGGTGGTCGCGGGCACGGGCCCGTCGGCCCAGGTGGACATAGCCGCAGCCCGGCGGTTCGTCCGCGGCCTGGACGCGGCGGTCGCCGTCGGACAGCGGCGCGGGCTCGGGTACGTCGCCTGGCTCGGCCGGCTGCTGCTGCGGCTGTGCCGGGACGACGCGGCCGAGATGGAGCGCGGCGTCGCCACGGCGGCCTCCGAGCGTGCACAGGCTGTGGACTACGGACTGAGGATCGTCGCCCAGGAGCAGGTCGGCCTCGCCTACGCGGGCTGGGACCGGCTGCTGACCCGCGTCGCGCTGCCCGCCTGGCGGCTGGGCCGCTGGCCCTCCCGGCTGGACGCGGGTGTGGTCTCCGCCCTCACCGAGCTGTCCCGGCGCGACCGGCTGGCCGAGGGGTTCACCTCGCGGCTGGGCGAGCGCCCCGCGTGCGACCTGCTGGAGGAGCCGGGCGTGGTCGACGAGGCCGCCTCGCTGCTGGCCGCGCGGCTCTTCCACGGCGGACCCGCCGAGCCGGGCCCGGACTGGTCCCCGGTGGACTGGGCGGCGTACCCGGAGGAGGTCGTGGACCGCAAGTGGCGCGTCGAGGCGGCCCGGCTGCACCGCGCCCTGGACGCCCTCGCCCTCCCGGGCGGCGGCGGGTACGCCCCGCAGGACGCCCCCGGCACGCACGCTCCCGGCCCGGACCCCGCCGGCCCGGCCCCCGACCCGCTGCGGGCCGTGGTCACCGCCGGCTCCCGCGCCGCCGCGCCCGGCCCCACCCTGGAGCGGGTGCTCGCGTACCTCTCCGACGGCGAGGGCGACGCGCTGGCCGGCCGGATCGCGGCCGACGTGGCCCGCGAGGAGCTCGCCCCGGGCGAGGCCGAGCGGCCCAACGCCCCGGACGCCCTGCCGCTCTTCCCGCTCCAGCCGCCCCGCAGCGGCCGGGACCTGCTGGCCGACCACGTGACCGCGATGGTCTGCTGCGCGGCCGTCGACACCGCGGGCGCCGCTCCCGGCCTCGACTGGCTGGACGGCCCCGCCCTCCTGGTGGACGGCGAGCGCCGCAACGACCTCTCCCCGCGGGTGCTCTCCCTCGTGGAGGACGGTGACCCGGAGCCGCTGCGGTCCTGGCTGGCCGAACTCGGCGTGCGCGCCGAGAAGCCCGTACGCCTGGTCTGACCCGGCCCGTTCGGCCCCCTGAGCTGCCCGAACGGGCCGCGCCGGAGATCCGTCACGCGCGCCGGGGCCGCCACCTCAACCGGACTCCCATGTTCCGTTCACGTCAATTCGCGACGAACGGTGACGGTGTGCGTGCGTTATGTGATGTGCTGGGACCAGTCGTGGACAGCGGACCACGTGCCCGGCACTCCCCCGGCCCCCGCCGGAGGCAGGCCCGGGCGCCGTCGGGGGAGCGAGGGAGGGGAGCAGCGGTATGGGTGGTGCGGACCAGATCCGGCGGTGGGAGTCGGGTGCCCTCGCGCACGCGGTGTCGGACCCCTTCGGGCAAGGCCCGCTTCCCTGGCTCCGGGGCAGCGAGCTGTACTTCGGCGACACCGGACAGGTCGTCCCCTGGTACGTCGACCCCGCGGCCCCGGGCCGGCTCGGCGACCAGGTCCCCGCCGCCCCCGCCCGTACGGGCGGCCCCCGGACGGCCGACGACGTCCACCGGCAGATCAAGGGCTTCACGTCCACCGGCGCGGTCGCCCCCGGCGAGGCCATCGACTTCCACATCACCGTCGACCCGCCCCAGCAGTTCTCCGTCGACGTCTACCGCATCGGTCACTACGGCGGCGACGGCGCGGCCAAGATCACCACCAGCCCCCGGCTGTCCGGCATCGTCCAGCCCGCCCCGCTGACCGCCGACCGCACCGTCTCCTGCCACCACTGGTGGCTCTCCTGGCGCCTCCAGGTCCCCTCGTACTGGAACCTCGGCGCGTACGTCGCCGTGCTGACCACCGCCGACGGCTACCGCTCCCACATCCCCTTCACGGTCCGCGACAGCCACCCGGCCGACCTGCTCCTGCTGCTCCCGGACGTCACCTGGCAGGCCTACAACCTCTACCCCGAGGACGGCCGCACGGGCGCCAGCCTCTACCACGCCTGGGACGAGCAGGGCCGCCTGCTGGGCGAGCGGGAGGCGGCCACCACGGTCTCCTTCGACCGCCCGTACGCGGGCGCCGGCCTCCCGCTCCACGTCGGACACGCCTACGACTTCATCCGCTGGGCCGAGCGGTACGGCTACGACCTCGCGTACGCCGACGCCCGCGACCTGCACGCGGGCCGGGTGGACCCCACCCGCTACCGAGGGCTGGTCTTCCCGGGCCACGACGAATACTGGTCCGTCCCCATGCGCCGCACCGCCGAGCGGGCCCGCGACCACGGCACCTCGCTCGTCTTCCTGTCCGCCAACACCATGTACTGGCAGGTGGAGCTGTCCCCCTCCGCCTCCGGCGTCCCGGACCGCCTGCTGACCTGCCGAAAACGCCGAGGCCCCGGCCGCCCCGCCCTCTGGCGCGAGATGGACCGGCCGGAACAGCAGCTCCTCGGCATCCAGTACGCCGGCCGCGTCCCCGAACCGGCCCCGCTGGTCGTCCGCAACGCCGGCCACTGGCTCTGGGACTCCACCGGCGCGGGGGACGGCGACGAGATCGACGGCCTGGTCGCGGGCGAGGCCGACCGCTACTTCCCCCGCACCCAGCTCCCCGAGCACGAGGGCCGCATCCTCCTCGCCCACTCGCCCTACCGCGACGGTGACGGCGTCCTGCGCCACCAGGAGACCTCCCTGTACCGCGCGCCCAGCGGGGCCCTGGTCTTCGCCTCGGGAACCTTCGCCTGGTCGCCGGCGCTCGACCGCCCGGGCCACGTCGACGAACGGGTGCAGCGCGCCACCGCCAACCTCCTCGACCGGATCTGCAAGCGCGACTGACCGACGGGCTCCCGCCGGACCGCCCCCTGTCCAAGATCACGGCCAGGTGAGCGAGAATCGGAGTGCTTCATACAGAACCACAGGGAGACACCGTGTCCGGATTCGTCGAAAAGCCCGAGCCGGTTCAGGTTCCGGGCCTCCTCCACCTCCACACCGGCAAGGTGCGCGAGCTCTACCGCAACGAGGCGGGCGACCTCGTGATGGTGGCCAGCGACCGCATCTCGGCGTACGACTGGGTGCTCCCCACCGAGATCCCGGACAAGGGCCGCGTGCTGACGCAGCTCTCCCTCTGGTGGTTCGACCAGCTGGCCGACCTCGTCCCGAACCACGTCATCAGCACCGAGCTGCCCGAGGGCGCGCCCGCCGACTGGGCCGGCCGCACCCTGATCTGCAAGTCGCTCGACATGGTCCCGGTCGAGTGCGTGGCCCGCGGCTACCTCACCGGCTCGGGCCTCGCCGAGTACGAGCAGACCCGCACGGTCTGCGGACTCGGCCTCCCCGAGGGCCTCGTGGACGGCTCCGAGCTGCCCGCCCCGATCTTCACCCCGGCCACCAAGGCCGAGGTCGGCGAGCACGACGAGAACGTCTCGTACGAGGAGGTCGCCCGCCAGGTCGGCGCCGAGACCGCGGCGCTGCTGCGCCAGACGACGCTCGCCGTCTACGGCCGCGCCCGCGACATCGCGCGCGAGCGCGGGATCATCCTGGCCGACACCAAGTTCGAGTTCGGCTTCGACGGCGAGACCCTGATCGCCGCCGACGAGGTGCTCACCCCGGACTCCTCCCGATTCTGGCCGGCCGACCAGTGGCAGCCTGGCCGCGCGCAGCCCTCGTACGACAAGCAGTTCGTCCGGGACTGGCTGACCTCGGCGGAGTCGGGCTGGGACCGCAAGAGCGAGCAGCCCCCGCCGGCCCTGCCGCAGCACGTCGTGGACGCCACCCGCGCGAAGTACATCGAGGCGTACGAGCTGCTCACCGGCACCCCCTGGCAGCACTGAGCCACCGCCCCGCCGGCCCGGCCCCCACGCGGGAGCCGGGCCGGCGCCGGCGTACGCCCCGCTGGACCCGGTGCCTCCGGCGAACCCGCCGAATGCGCCGAACCCGCCGAACCGGAAAAACGCGGAAGGCCCGGTCTGATGACCGGGCCTTCCTTCACGAGCGGACGACGAGATTCGAACTCGCGAC
This sequence comes from Streptomyces sp. NPDC101132, assembly GCF_044759225.1. Lineage (NCBI taxonomy): Bacteria > Bacillati > Actinomycetota > Actinomycetes > Kitasatosporales > Streptomycetaceae > Streptomyces > Streptomyces sp. NPDC101132. Next base: position 57,770 of record NZ_JBIVYX010000011.1, on the reverse strand, counting down.
CCTCACCTTGGCAAGGTGATGCTCTACCAACTGAGCCACGTCCGCATGCGCCGTAGCGCGGGACCCACTATACCCAACCTTTGAGGCGGGCGAGACGCACGGCCGCGTGCCGGTTCTCGGCTCCCAGCTTCGCGGCCGCCGACGAGAGGTAGTTGCGCACGGTCCCGGCCGACAGTGCGGCCCGTTCCGCGATCTCCGCAACCGGTGCGCCGTCCGCCGCGAGTTCGAGCACCTCGGCCTCCCGCGCGGTCAGCGGCGAGTCCCCCGCGCTGATCGCGTCGGCCGCCAACTCCGGGTCCACGTACCGGCCTCCGGCCTGCACGGTCCTGATGATCTCGGCCAGCTGCCGGGCCGACACGGTCTTCGGCACGAAGGCCCGCACCCCGGCCGCCAGGGCCCGCTTCAGGTACCCGGGACGCCCGTGACTGGTCACGATCATGGTCCGGCAGTCCGGGAGTTCGGCCCGCAGCGATGTGGCCACGCTCACACCGTCCGCCCCGGGCATCTGCAGGTCCAGCACGGCCACGTCGGGCCGGTGCGCGCGGGCCATCGCCAGCGCCTCCGGCCCCGAGGCGGCCTCGGCCACCACCAGCAGGTCGTCCTCCAGTCCCAGCAGCGCCGCGAGCGCACCCCTGATCAGGTGCTCGTCGTCGGCCAGCAGTACGCGTACGGGCGTCACGCCCCCACCCCTTCCCCGGCGACGGCCACCGCCGGAACCACGGCCGTCAGCCGGAACCGTCCCCCGGCCACCGGCCCCGCGTCCAGCGTGCCGCCCAGCGCGGCCAGCCGTTCCCGCAGCCCGGCGAGCCCCGAACCCGGCGGGCCCGCGGGTGTCCCGGGCGCCCCGTCGTTCTCGACCGCCAGCACCACGCGGCCGCCCTCGGCGGGCCCGCCGGTGAGCCGTATCAGGCAGTCCCGCGCGTCCCCGTGCCGCAGCACGTTCGTGGTGGCCTCCCGTACGACCCAGCCCAGCGCGGACTGCACCTCGGCGGGGAGCCCGTCCGCGCCGCCGACCACCCGGCAGGCGATGCCGGCGGCCGCCAGCACCCCGCGGGCGCCCTCCAGCTCCACGGCCAGGTCCGCCTCGCGGTAGCCGCGCACCACGTCCCGGACCTCCCGCTGCGACTCGCGCGCGATGCGCTGCACCTCGACCATCTGGTCCACCGCCTCCGGCCGCTCCCGCCGGGCCAGTTGCACCGCCAGCTCGCTCTTGAGGGCGATCACCGCGAGGTTCCGGCCCAGCACGTCGTGCAGGTCCCGCCCGAAGCGCAGCCGCTCTTCCGCGACCGCGAGCCGGGCCCGCAGCTCCCGCGACCGGTCCAGCTCCCACACCACCCGCAGCAGCCAGGAGGAGAAGCCCGAGGTGAGGGCGAACAGCAGCCCCGTGCCCAGCACCCCGGCCGCGTATCCGGCCGACTCCGGACCCCGGCCCGTGGCCAGCGCGGTGCCCGCCGTGAACGCGGCCGCGCCCAGCACGAGGCACGCCATGTCCCGTACCCGGCGCAGCATCAGCACCAGCGCGCCGATCCCGAAGCCGACCGGCCCGACCACCAGCGAGGGCAGCACCTCGGTGTCCGAGACGTGCCCGGCCGCCGCCAGCCCGAAGAGGAGCGGCACGCCCGCGCCGCTCAGCGCGGCCAGGCCGAGGGCCGTCCGCACCGGGCGCGCGCGTCGGCCCGCCGCCCAGGCCAGCGCCCGCGAGGCGAGGACGCCGCAGAGCAGCGCGTGGCCGCAGACGAACAGCCCGAGCCCGGTGCCCACCGGGGTGAACCCCAGCCGGCCGCCCACCGCGGCCCCGACGACCGTCAGCACTTCGAGCACGCAGAAGCCGTAGTACGACCAGCGCGTGTAGAGCTCGACCTTGGCCGCGTTGCCGCGCCCGTCCCACCAGCCCGTCAGCCTGGACATCCCCTGCGTTCCCCCTTCCGCGCCGGTCCGGCCCGCGGACCGGGCGCCCGCCGCCCCGTACGTCAGCGCCGCGGCTCCCAGCGGAACCACCGACCCAGTGCCGACACGGTGATGATCGCCCACACGACCGTCAGCACGCCCGCCTGGAACAGGTCCCCCGCGGCATCCGTGCCCACCCAGCCCGCCCGTACGAACTCCATCACCCCGCTGAAGGGCAGCAGTTCGCAGAGATCGCCGACCCGCCCGGGCAACGCCTCCCGCGGGGTCATCATCCCCGAGCCGAGGACGGTGACGAGGAAGAGCGGCAGGGTGGTGAGCCCCGCGCTCTCGACGGTCCGCGTCACGGCGGAGGTGAGCGCGGACAGCCCGGCCATCAGCGGTACGGCGGCCAGCACGCCCAGCAGCAGGAGCTCGGGCCGCTCGGGCGCGGGCACCTCCAGCACCACGACCCCGCCGGCCGTCAGCAGGGCGCACTGCACGAGGGCGATCACGGCGGCCGGCAGCGCGGCCCCCGCGAGGATCTCGGGGTCGGTCGCCTCGCCGGTACGCAGCCGCTTGAGCACCAGCTCCTCGCGGCGGGCGGTGTAGGTGGCGACCAGGCCCATGTGGACGACGAGCAGCAGGGTCATGCCGGTGCCGCCGATGAGGGTGGCCGCGCCGGCCCCCATGGGGAGGTCGTCCGACGGCATCCCGTCGAGCGCCGAGCGCAGCACGAAGAGCATCAGCGCGGGCATGAGGAGGGCCATGAACAGCCCGTTGCGGTTGCGCAGCAGGAGGGTCAGCTCGGCCCGGCCCAGGGCGCCGAGCCGGGCGGGGCTGACGGCACCGAGGGCGGGGCGGTCCTGCGGGGTGCCGGACCCGCCCGTGCCGTGGAACCCGTGCCGGAGCATCCACGCGGCGGCCCGGCGGCCCCTGCCGCCGGCCTCCTCGGTGCCGCCGGCCTTCCCGGTGGTGCGGACGGTGCTCATCGGACGGCCTCCGGGGTGCTCGCGGCGATGTCGAGGAACGCCTCCTCCAGGGAGGCGGAGCGGGCGTCGAGCCGGTCCAGCGCGACGCCGGAGTCCTCCGCCCAGCGCAGGAGTTCGGCGAGGGTCTGCTGGAGCGTGGCCGTACGGATCTCCACGCGGGGCCCGTCGGCCGCGGCCCGCAGCGCCAGCGGCAGCCGGGCGGCCGGCACCCCTTCGGGCAGCCGGAACCTGATGCGGGCCGGGCGGGCCGCGGTGACCTCGTCGGGCGTGCCGGACAGCACGAGTTCGCCCGCGTGCAGGATGCCCAGGCGGTCGGCGAGCTGTTCGGCCTCCTCCAGGTAGTGGGTGGTGAGCAGCACGGTGGTGCCCTCGTCGCGCAGTTCGCGGACCAGGGCCCAGGTGTCGCGGCGGCCCTCGGGGTCCATGCCGGTGGTCGGCTCGTCGAGGAAGAGCACCTCGGGCCGGCCGAGCAGGGCGAGCGCGAGGTCGAGCCGGCGGCGTTCGCCCCCGGAAAGCTGCTTCACCCGTACGTCGGCCCGGGCGGCGAGTCCGACCCGCTCCAGCACCTCCGTACGGCGCCGGGCACCGGCGGGTCCGCGGGCGGCGGAGGTGACGCCGGCCCACATCCGGACCGTCTCGGTGACCGTGAGGTCGGAGGGGAAGCCGCCGTCCTGGAGCATCACGCCGGTGCGCGGCCGGACCTCGGCCCGGCGGCTCCAGGGGTCGAGGCCGAGGACGCGGACCCGCCCGCCGGCGGGCCGGGCCAGGCCTTCGAGGAGTTCGACGGTGGAGGTCTTGCCGGCACCGTTGGTGCCGAGGAGGGCGAAGACCTCGCCGCGTGCCACGGCGAAGGAGACGCCCCGGACGGCCTCGAAGCCGCCCGCGTACGAGCGGCGCAGCCGCTCGGCGGTGATGACGTGCTCGTCGGTTGGGGTCATGCCTCCAGGCTTCCGGCGCCCCGGGCAACCGGGCAGTGCGCGCTGTCACGGCCTCCGATGACATTTGTCATCGGAGCCGCGGAAGCGGAGCGCGGGGGAGGACCGGAGGCGGAGGACCGGAGGCGGAGGTGCCGGGAACGACGGGGAAAACGCAGAAGGCCCGGTCTGATGACCGGGCCTTCTTTCACGAGCGGACGACGAGATTCGAACTCGCGACCCTCACCTTGGCAAGGTGATGCTCTACCAACTGAGCCACGTCCGCATGCTTCCGATCGGCTTTCACCGGTCGGTGCGAGCACCACTCTACCTGATCCACCGGAGTGGTTGGCAAAGCGATGCAGAGCGGGTGACAGGAATCGCACACTGCGCCTTCCCCCTGGAAGGGGGATGTTCTGCTACTGAACTACACCCGCACGACCTTCGAGGCTTTGACCTGCGGTCTTGCCCCTCGGCGTGATCCACACACTAGCGGATCCCGGGGGGTGCTTGGCAAATCCGTTCCGGGCCGCCGGTCCGCCGGTCCACGAAGGACCCGTGGACCGGCGGACCGGAAGGTCAGTGCGCCTCGCTGTACGCCTCGTAGACCTTCTTGGGGATCCGGCCCCGCGGGGGCACGTCGAGCTGGTTCGAGCGGGCCCACGCGCGGACGACCGCCGGGTCGGGTGCGAGGGAGGTGTGCTTGAAGGTCTTGCCCGAGCGGGCCTGCCGCCGGCCGGCCGCCACGTAAGGCGCCAGGCTCTTGCGCAGTTTCTTCGCGTTCGCAAGATTGAGGTCGATCTCGTACGACTTACCGTCCAGTCCGAAGACGACCGTTTCCGCCGCTTCTCCGCCATCGATGTCGTCGGAGATCGTGACTACTACGCGCTGCGCCACGGATATCGGCCCCTTCGTGTCCCAACACCGCGTTGACGTGCGGTGATGAAGACTGTATGGATGTTTCGGAACAATACGTCTTTACCGGGGAATCCCCGGGGATTCCTTTGTACCGCGATTCGCAATGAAGTGGGAAGCCCAGTTAATTGTCTCCGCGTGTCCCACCGCAATCCCGGACGCGGGGTTTTCCGGGCGATTTTGTGAAGTGTTGGTGCGCCCGAAACCCGTCACGGGAACGGCGCCGTGATCTGCGCGTGATCGGGCCAAGGGATATCTACCCGCGTAGAAATTTCGGGCGGGTACGCTGAAGGAACCGCCGCACCAACCACCTTTCGGGAGTGCCAGTGGCACGCGTCGTAGTCGACGTCATGCTCAAGCCGGAGATCCTCGACCCCCAGGGCCAGGCGGTGCAGCGTGCACTGCCGCGCCTGGGCTTCGAGGGCATCGCCGACGTCCGCCAGGGGAAGCGCTTCGAGCTCGAGGTGGAGGGACCGGTCGACCAGGCCGCCCTCGACCGCATCCACGAGATGGCCGAAACGTTCCTCGCCAACACCGTCATCGAAGACTTCACCGTGAAGGTCGAGGCCTGACGGTGACCACTCGCATCGGAGTCGTCACGTTCCCCGGAACGCTCGACGACCGTGACTCGCTCCGTGCCGTCCGCCTCGCGGGCGCCGAGCCGGTCTCGCTGTGGCACCGCGACAAGGACCTCCACCAGGTCGACGCGGTCGTCCTCGCGGGCGGCTTCTCCTACGGCGACTACCTCCGGGCGGGAGCCATCTCCCGCTTCTCGCCGGTCATGGAGACGATCATCGAGCAGGCCAGGGCGGGCATGCCCGTCCTCGGCATCTGCAACGGCTTCCAGATCCTCACCGAGGCCCACCTGCTGCCGGGCGCCATGCTCCGCAACAACCACCTGCACTTCATCTGCCGCGACCAGAAGCTGCGCGTCGAGAACGCCCAGACCGCCTGGACCGGCGACTACGAGCAGGGCGAGGAGATCTCGGTCCCCCTCAAGAACATGGACGGCCGCTACGTCGCCGACCAGCGCACCCTGGACGAACTGGAGGCCGAGGGCCGAGTGGCCTTCCGGTACCTCGTCCGCGGCGAAGCCGCTGATGGGTACGGCAACCCGAACGGGTCGCTGAACGACATCGCCGGCATCACCAACGCGGCGGGCAACGTCGTCGGCCTGATGCCGCACCCCGAGCACGCGGTCGACCCCCACGTCGGAACCGGCCGCACGGACGGCCTGGGCTTCTTCACGTCCGTCCTGAAGACCCTGGTGAGTGCCTCATGACCCTCGACACCGTCAAGAACGCGACCGAGACCCCCGACGCGTCCCAGCCGTGGAAGGAGCTCGGCCTCAAGGAGGACGAGTACGCCCGGATCCGCGAGATCCTGGGCCGCCGTCCCACGGGTGCCGAGCTCGCCATGTACTCGGTCATGTGGTCCGAGCACTGCTCGTACAAGAGCAGCAAGGTCCACCTGAAGCAGTTCGGCGAGAAGGCCCCGCAGAACGACGCCATGCTCGTCGGCATCGGCGAGAACGCCGGCGTCGTCGACGTGGGCCAGGGCTACGCGGTCACCTTCAAGGTCGAGTCGCACAACCACCCCTCGTACATCGAGCCCTACCAGGGCGCGGCCACCGGCGTCGGCGGCATCGTCCGCGACATCCTCGCCATGGGCGCCCGCCCGGTCGCCGTCGTCGACCCGCTGCGCTTCGGCGCCGCGGACCACCCCGACACCAAGCGCGTCCTGCCGGGCGTGGTCGCGGGCATCGGCGGCTACGGCAACTGCCTGGGCCTGCCCAACATCGGCGGCGAGGTCGTCTTCGACTCCTGCTACCAGGGCAACCCGCTGGTCAACGCCGGCTGCATCGGCGTCATGAAGCACGAGGACATCCACCTCGCCAAGGCCTCCGGCCCGGGCAACAAGGTCATCCTCTACGGCGCCCGCACCGGCGGCGACGGCATCGGCGGCGTCTCGGTCCTCGCGTCCGAGACCTTCGACGACACCAAGCCCACCAAGCGCCCCGCCGTCCAGGTCGGCGACCCCTTCCAGGAGAAGCTCCTCATCGAGTGCACCCTGGAGATCTTCAAGGAGAAGCTGGTCGCGGGCATCCAGGACCTCGGCGGCGCCGGCCTGTCCTGCGCCACCTCCGAGCTGGCCTCGGCCGGTTCCGGCGGCATGCGGGTCGAGCTGGACACCGTCCCGCTGCGCGACGCGACGCTCTCGCCCGAGGAGATCCTCATGAGCGAGTCGCAGGAGCGCATGTGCGCGATCGTCGAGCCGCAGCACGTCGACCGCTTCATGGAGATCTGCGAGAAGTGGGACGTCATCGCCACCGTCATCGGTGAGGTGACCGACGGCGAGCGCCTGGAGATCTTCTGGCACGGCGAGCAGATCGTGGACGTGCCCCCGGGCACCGTCGCCCACGAGGGCCCGGTCTACCACCGCCCGTACGCCCGTCCCGACTGGCAGGACGCCCTCCAGGCCGACGACGCGAACAAGCTGCCCCGCCCGCAGACCTCCGCCGAGCTCCGCGAGCAGGTCCTGGCCCTGATCTCGTCGCCGAACCAGGCGTCGAAGTCCTGGGTCACCGACCAGTACGACCGCTTCGTGCAGGGCAACACCGTCCTGGCGCAGCCCGAGGACGCCGGCATGGTCCGCATCGACGAGGAGACCAACCTCGGCGTGGCCATGGCGACCGACGGCAACGGCCGGTACGCCAAGCTCGACCCGTACACCGGCGCGCAGCTGGCCCTCGCGGAGGCGTACCGCAACGTCGCCGCCACGGGTGCCAAGCCGCTGGCCATCTCCGACTGCCTGAACTTCGGCTCGCCCGAGGACCCGGCCGTCATGTGGCAGTTCGCCGAGGCCACCCGCGGTCTCGCGGACGGCTGTCTGGAGCTGGGCACCCCGGTGACCGGCGGCAACGTCTCCCTCTACAACCAGACGGGCGACACCGCGATCCACCCGACCCCGGTCGTGGCGGTCCTCGGTGTGATCGACGACGTCACCCGCCGCACGCCGATGGCGTTCAAGGAGGAGGGCCAGCTGCTGTACCTCCTCGGCGACACCCGCGAGGAGCTCGGCGGCTCGGCCTGGTCCCAGGTCGTCCACGACCACCTCGGCGGCCTGCCCCCGAAGGTGGACCTGGGCCGCGAGAAGCTGCTCGGCGAGATCCTGATCTCCGCCTCCCGCGACGGCATGATCGACGCTGCGCACGACCTGTCGGACGGCGGCGTCGTCCAGGCGCTCACCGAGTCCTGCCTGCGCGGCGGGAACGGCGCCCGCGTGGTCGTGCCCGAGGGGCTGGACGCGTTCACCTTCCTCTTCTCCGAGTCGGCGGGCCGGGCCATCGTGTCCGTCCCCCGCAGCGAGGAGCTCCGCTTCACCGACATGTGCGGCGCCCGGGGCCTCCCGGCGACCCGCATCGGTGTCGTGGACGGCGACGCGATCGAGGTCCAGGGCGAGTTCGCCATCCCGCTGGCCGAGCTGCGCGAGGCCCACGAGGCGACCATCCCGGCGCTGCTCGCGTAACGCCGGTCCGGTACCGCACCCGGCCCGAGCGGTCGTAGCGATTCCGTTGCCCCCGCGGCCCTTCTGGGCCGCGGGGGCGCTTCGCATACTGGCGACGTGAGTGACCACGTCAAGTTCCTGCCGCCCGCCGCGATACCCGAGGGCGGCGCCGCCACCTGGTCCGCCGAGGACGCCGAGCGCTGGCGCGCGGCCCGGCCCCAGGCGGTCTTCGCCCCGATCGCCGGAGCGTGGCTGCTGAGTGTCCTCATCGTGGTCGCGATGGTGCTGACGTTCTGGAACGAGCCCGAGGACGCGACGCGCGGCACCCTCTGGGAGGGCTACCCGGACACCGTCCTGCTGTTCAGCCTGCCGCTGTGCCACTGGCTCCAGCCCCGGATGGCCCTGGCCTTCGCATTCCTGATCGGTGGCCTCCTCCTGGTGGCCCCGCCCGACTTCCGGGCCGGGGACACCCCGTTCCTGGTGGGCTTCTGTCTCACGGTGCTCCTCACAGCCTGGGTGGGCGTGGGGGCCTGGCTCCGCCTGCGGGCCCGTCGGCGTCAGGGGGAGCTGGCCCTGGCGGCCGCGGGAGACCTGCGCGCACCCGTACCCGAGGGGCTGCCGAAGTCCCACTTCCGCCGGGGCCTGCGGCCCCTGGTGTTCGGGGTGCCGTTCTGCCTCACCGCCGTGGTGATGCTCGCCTGGGCACTGGTGGCGGACCTCGGTGCGGCCGCGGAGCACCCGTACGACGCGGTCGGCCAGCAGATGCTGGCCCTTGCGCTGCTCGCCGTGGGCATGCCGCTGGTCGGGCTGGGGATCTCCCGGTGGCGGGCGGCCCGCGCGCTGCACCGGGGACCACAGCCCGTACTCCGCGCGGGGGTCCACCGCGAGACCCTGGAGTACGCCTGGATCGTCCCCGACGCGGCAGACCCCGCGGGCAGGCCGCTGATCGCCTACCGGCACCTCTACGCGGACCACGAGGAGACCCACCGCGTCCTGGCGAGTGGCTCGGAGAACCGCCTGCGCGAGGAGCACCACGACATCAACCAGTTCTCCGAGCCCTACGAGGTCCTGCTGTACGGCGTTCCGCGCGAGGGGGCCGAAGTGGTCCTGGAGCACGCCGTCTACGCGAGCGGCGGCCGCATCGTCGCGGAGGTCACGGCCGTACCCCTCAGCTCCCGTGAGCGCTGCACGCTGTACGGGTGGCAGCCGGCCGGCACCTCGTACACCCTGGAGCGCCGGGCCGAGGACGCCGCCCGCCGCGAGCGGAACTCCTCCTCCGACGGCGGCGGCTCCGGCTGCGGGTCCTCCGGGGACTCCTGCGGGAGCAGTTGCGGCAGCAGTTGCGGCGGTGGCTGCGGCGGCGGTGACTGATCGGGCAGACTCGCGGACATGGCACCCAAGACGCGCAGCTACGACCCGGCGAAGACCAGGGCGGCGGTGCTCGCCCAGTTCCGGCACGTCGCCGAGGCGGTGGACCGCCTGACGGAGGAGCAGCTCGCCGCGGACGCGGGCGTCGGGGAGTGGACCGTGCGCGACCTCGCCGAGCACATCGCCTGGGCCGTCGGCTCGCTGGCCGGGGCCGCGGGCCTGCCCCCGGCGGAGAAGGCCGAAGTCACCGTGCGGAACTGGCCGTTCACCACCGAGCCCATCGCGGACCGGATCGTGGGCGCGCACCGCGGGGACGAACCGCTGGACCTCGGGGAGCTGTACGCGCGGACCGGCGAGCGCCTCACCGAGCTGCTGGGCGTGCTGCCCGGCGACCGGCTGCTCGCGCTCTGGATCGGCGGCATGTCCGTGGCGGACTTCGTCGTGACCAGGACCGTGGAGCTGGTCGTCCACACCGACGACCTCAACCGCGCCCTGGGCCTGTCCGTGCCGCTCGACCGCCAGGCGCTGGCCACCTGCGTACGGGTGCTCGCCGACGCCCTCGCGGCCAAGGCACCCGGCGGCTCCGTCGAGGTGCGCGTGCCGCCCTTCGCCGTGGTCCAGTGCGTCGAGGGCCCCCGGCACACCCGCGGTACGCCGCCCAACGTGGTGGAGACGGACCCGCTCACCTGGCTCCGGCTGGCCACCGGCCGCACCGGCTGGGCGGCGGCGGTCGCCGACGCGGCGGTCAGCGCGAGCGGCGAGCGGGCCGACCTGAGCGGCGTCCTGCCGGTGATGAGCTGAGCCGCACCGTGCGCCCGGTCCCCGAACAGGGGTGATTCCAGGGCGCATCCGGCACAACCGGGCGTGCTGCGGGGCGGATCCGGAACGGATCCGGGAATCGGCGGATCCAGGGGAACCGGTCCGCCGTCCGCCACGTCAGAGCGGCATGCGTACCCATCACGTCATCACCGCGGCCCTCGCCGCGTCCCTGGCCCTGACGGCCTGCGGTGCCACCGAGACCGCCGGCACGGCCCCGGGCGGCAAGGGCGTGTCCGGAGTCAAGTGGACCGTCGAAACCCTCGACAACGACGGCAAGCGTGAGGCGGCGCCCGCGGGTGCGGGCGCCCACCTCCTGATCGAAGACGGCAAGGTGCGGGGCAACAACGGCTGCGCCGACTTCTCCGCCCCGGCCGAGGCCGACGGCAACAGCCTCACCGTGAAGGAGGCCGAGGTCACCGACATCGGCTGCGACCCGACCGCCATGAAGTTCGGCGAGGCCTTCCAGAAGCTGATCACGGGCAAGCTGACCACCGTGGTCGCCGGCGACCGGCTGACCCTCACCACCGCGGGCGGTGACAAGATCACCCTGACCTCGAAGCCCGAGACGCTCACCCCGCTCAACGGCACCCGCTGGACGGTCGACTCGCTGGTCCAGGGCGAGGCCGTGACCTCCGTCCCGCAGGACGCGAACGGCAAGGCCTGGTTCGTGATCGGCAAGGACGGCGCGGTCCAGGGCAATCTCGGCTGCAACAACTTCACCAGCAAGGCGACCGCGGCCGGCGGCGAGGTGACCTTCGGTCCGCTCGCGTCGACGCGGATGGCCTGCACCGGCCCCGCCGGCGAGGTGGAGAAGGCGGTCTCGGCCGTCCTGAAGGGCAAGGTCGCGTACTCCGTCGAGAGCGGCGCGCTGACGCTGACCGCCCCGAACGGCAAGGGCCTGCGCGCCACCGCCCAGCCGGCCGCCTCCTAGGGGCCCGCACGCGTCCCGTACCGGCCCCGGGTGGGCCGGGGCCGGTGCGGGACCCACTCCCCTCGGGGGGACACGGCTCAGTACGGGAGCAGCCCGGCGTCGGTGCGCTCCCAAGCGGTCCTCAGCTCCACCAGCAGGTCGGGCCGCAGCGCGGCCCGGTCCGCCTGCTCGCGCACGTCCGCGGAGAGGTCGAAGAGCTGGTCGCGGCCGCTCTTGCCGCGGTAGTACTTCCAGTCGCCGCGGCGCAGCGCCCGCTCGCCCCGCACCCGCCAGAACAGGTCCCGCTCGGGCAGCTCCTCGCCGCGCAGCAGGTAGCCCGCCAGGCTCGTGCCGTCCAGCGGGTACGCCGGGTGCGGCCGGGCCCCGGCCACCTCCAGCAGGGTGGCGGTCCAGTCCGGCGTGAACACCGGCTCGTGGCTGATCTGGGCCCCGTCCAGGCGGGCCGGCCAGCGCACGATCGTCGGGACGCGGATGCCGCCCTCCTGGAGCGAGCCCTTGTTCCCGGCCAGCGGCCAGTTGTACGAGAAGCGCTCGCCGCCGTTGTCGCTGGCGAAGAAGACCAGCGTGTCCCGCTCCTGCCCGGACCGCTTCAGGGCCTTCAGCACCTCGCCGACCGACCGGTCGAGGTCCTCGACCAGCTCCTTGTACTTCTCGACCGAGCCGCCGTCCTGGTGCCACAGCGCCCGGTTGTCGCCGGCCTTGATCCGGCGGGCGATCCCGGCCGCCTCGGTCTCGTCGCCCTCGGCGATCCAGGGCCAGTGGGGGGTCGTGAAGTTCAGGTTGAGCAGCCAGGGCCGGTCGTGGTCGCGGCCGATGTACTCGCTCGCCCGCTCGGTGAGGATCCGCGTGTAGTAGCGCAGGTCCTTGTACTCGGCGTCGCCCTCGTAGAGGTCGTACTCGCCGGTGTTGCTCAGCTTGGAGTAGTACTCCAGGGCCCCGCCGAAGTTGCCGAAGAACTCGTCCCAGCCGGACCGGGTGGGGCTGTAGTCGGGCAGGTGGCCGCAGTGCCACTTGCCGATCAGCGCGGTCGCGTAGCCGGAGTCCCGCAGCAGCGAGGCCAGCGTCGGGTGGGTGGGCTCCAGGCCCGCCGACCGGTCGGCGATCGGCTCGGCCAGCCCGCCCTTGGTACGGCCCGGGAAGCGGCCGGTGTAGAGGCTGAAGCGGGTCGGGGAGCAGGTCGCGGAGCCCGAGTAGGCGTCGGTGAACCGCACGCCCTGCCGGGCCAGCCGGTCCAGGTTCGGGGTGCGGATGTGGCTGGATCCGTACGAGGAGAGGTCCGCCCAGCCGAGGTCGTCGCCCAGGATGAACAGGATGTTGGGCCGCCGGGAGTGGCTTCCGCGGGCGGCGCGGAAGGCGTGCTCGGCAGGGGCCCCGCCGGCCGCGGGGGAGGCCTCGGCGGCACCCGCGGGGGAGGCCCCGGCGAGGCCCGCGGCGGCCGCCGCACCGGCGGTGACGGCACCGCCGAAGGCGCGTCGGGACAAGGGGGAAGCGGAACGGGAATCGGAACGGTGGTCGGAGGAAGACACAAGTGCTCCAGGGCGCAGCCGGCCGGCCCCTCGGCCGGGTGGCGCGCGGGACGGCGCGCGGCGGCCCCGGACAGGGCTGGGCGGAGAAGAAAGGGAAAAGGGAAAAGAGTTGTGACTACGCGGAGCAGCGACAGATGGCGCTCGCGACACGGACCAGGTCCACGTGCCGGCGCTCGACGAGGGTGACGACTCGGTCACCGAGGGGCTGCATGGAGCGAGAGCCTCCACGAATTCCCTTGTAGATGTCAACAAACGATCCGAATACCGAGACGGAGGGGTTCCGTCACCCTCTGTGCTGTGAGATTTCCCGGCCCTCCCCAATTCGGACCAGTGGTCGACGTCGCCTAGACTCGGTGTCGTGCCTCGTGGTGATGGACGACTCAACCACGACCTGCTCCCCGGCGAGAAGGGCCCCCAGGACGCTTGCGGCGTCTTCGGTGTCTGGGCTCCGGGTGAAGAGGTCGCCAAGCTCACCTACTTCGGACTGTATGCACTGCAGCACCGTGGACAGGAGTCCGCGGGCATCGCTGTGAGCAACGGTTCCCAGATCCTCGTCTTCAAGGACATGGGCCTCGTGTCCCAGGTCTTCGACGAAACCTCCCTCGGCTCCCTCCAGGGCCATATCGCGGTCGGTCACGCCCGTTACTCGACCACCGGTGCCTCGGTGTGGGAGAACGCGCAGCCCACCTTCCGTGCCACCGCCCACGGCTCCATTGCCCTGGGTCACAACGGCAACCTGGTGAACACCGCGGAGCTGGCCGAGATGGTCGCGGACCTGCCGCGCCAGGACGGCCGCGCCACCCAGGTGGCGGCGACCAACGACACCGACCTGGTCACGGCCCTGCTGGCCGGACAGGTCGATGCCGACGGCAAGCCGCTGACCATCGAGGAATCCGCGGCCGTGGTCCTGCCCAAGGTCCGTGGAGCCTTCTCCCTCGTCTTCATGGACGAGAACACCCTGTACTGCGCCCGTGACCCGCAGGGCATCCGCCCGCTGGTCCTGGGCCGCCTGGAGCGCGGCTGGGTCGTCGCCTCCGAGACCGCCGCACTCGACATCTGCGGTGCCAGCTTCGTCCGCGAGGTCGAGCCGGGTGAGATCGTCGCCATCGACGAGAACGGTCTCCGTACGTCCCGATTCGCTGAAGCGAAGCCCAAGGGCTGCGTCTTCGAGTACGTGTACCTGGCCCGCCCGGACACGGACATCGCCGGCCGGAACGTGTACCTCTCGCGTGTCGAGATGGGCCGCCGCCTGGCCCAGGAAGCGCCGGTCGAGGCCGACCTGGTGATAGCGACGCCGGAGTCGGGCACCCCCGCCGCCGTCGGCTACGCCGAGGCCAGCGGCATTCCGTACGGCTCCGGCCTGGTGAAGAACGCCTACGTCGGCCGGACCTTCATCCAGCCGTCGCAGACCATCCGCCAGCTGGGCATCCGCCTGAAGCTCAACCCGCTCAAGGAAGTCATCCGGGGCAAGCGCCTGGTGGTCGTCGACGACTCGATCGTCCGCGGCAACACCCAGCGCGCGCTCGTGAAGATGCTCCGCGAGGCCGGTGCGGCCGAGGTCCACATCCGGATCTCCTCCCCGCCGGTGAAGTGGCCGTGCTTCTTCGGCATCGACTTCGCCACCCGTGCGGAGCTGATCGCCAACGGCATGTCGATCGACGAGATCGGCAAGTCCCTGGGTGCCGACTCCCTCGCGTACATCTCGCTCGACGCGATGATCGAGGCGACGACGATCCAGAAGCCGAACCTCTGCCGCGCCTGCTTCGACGGCGAGTACCCGATGGAGCTGCCCGACCCGGAGCTCCTGGGCAAGCAACTGCTGGAGACCGAGCTGGCGGGCGGCGCCGACGCCGCCGACGCGCTCCGTCGCCCGTAACCCCTCACGCAGTACGACACGAAAGCTCTCAACCCCATGTCTGCTGAGTCCTTTGAGCCTGCTTCGCAGGCGGGCACCGGTGCCAGCTACGCGTCCGCGGGCGTCGACATCGAAGCGGGCGACCGCGCCGTCGAGCTGATGAAGGAGTGGGTGAAGAAGACGCAGCGCCCCGAGGTCCTCGGCGGCCTCGGCGGTTTCGCCGGCCTCTTCGACGCCTCCGCCCTCAAGCGCTACGAGCGCCCGCTGCTCGCCTCGGCCACCGACGGCGTCGGCACCAAGGTCGACATCGCCCGCCAGATGGGCGTGTACGACACCATCGGCCACGACCTGGTCGCGATGGTCATGGACGACATCGTCGTCTGTGGTGCCGAGCCGCTGTTCATGACCGACTACATCTGCGTGGGCAAGGTCCACCCGGAGCGGGTCGCGTCGATCGTCAAGGGCATCGCCGAGGGCTGCGTCCTGGCCGGATGCGCCCTCGTGGGCGGCGAGACCGCCGAGCACCCGGGCCTCCTGGGGCCGGACGACTTCGACGTCGCCGGCGCCGGCACGGGCGTGGTCGAGTACGACCGCCTGCTGGGCGCGGATCGCATCCGTACGGGGGACGCGGTCATCGCCATGGCGTCCTCCGGCCTTCACTCGAACGGGTACTCGCTGGTCCGGCACGTGCTCTTCGACCGGGCCGGGCTGTCCCTGGACCGCGAGGTCCCGGAGTTCGGCCGGACCCTCGGCGAGGAGCTGCTGGAGCCGACCAAGATCTACTCGCTGGACTGCCTGGCGCTCACCCGGACCTCCGAGGTGCACGCGTTCTCGCACATCACCGGCGGTGGCCTGGCCGCGAACCTGGCCCGGGTCATCCCGGACCACCTGCACGCCACGGTCGACCGTTCGACCTGGACGCCGGGCGCGGTCTTCGACCTCGTCGGCAAGGCGGGCCGGGTCGAGCAACTGGAGCTGGAGAAGACCCTGAACATGGGCGTCGGCATGATGGCCGTCCTGCCCCAGGAGTCGGTGGAGGTCGCGCTGGCGACGCTGGCCGACCGGGGCGTCGACGCCTGGGTCGCCGGTGAGATCGTCGAGCGCGGCGAGCACGCCGAGGGCGCGACCCTGACCGGCACCTACGCGAGCTGAGCAGCACGAAAACCCGGTCCGGGGTTCGCCCTGGACCGGGTTTGGTGTTGTGGTCCCTGCCGGCGGGGGAACCGCCGGCCGACCGGATGCGTCAAGCGCCGCGACGCTGCGACGACGGGTCGGACTCCTCGTCCTCGTCATCGTCGTCGTTGTACAGATCCGCGTAGCGGGCGTACGGGTCGTCGTCCTCGTCGTCGTCCTCGAACGGCTCGCCGTTAGGCGGCTGGTTCGAAACCGGCTGCGAAGTCGATGCGCCCAGCTCGTTGGCCAGACGCGACAGGTCAGTCCCGCCGCTGTTGTACTTCAGCTGGCGGGCGACCTTCGTCTGCTTGGCCTTGGCCCGGCCGCGCCCCATGGCTCGACCCCCTCGGTGACGGGGCTCGACGGCCCCAGAGTCTTGACACGCGTTCATGATTCGGAACGGACTCCCCGTGGAGAGACCGTGTCCGTAGGGCTTTAACGGTACCTGTTTCCGCGGCCATACGGTACGTCGCCCGCATGACGTGCCTCGGAGCAGTGCCGGCGAGGCGCCCCGTACTCGCTGGTCAGCTGCGATTTTAGCCCCTAATTGCGGGCCGACCCGCCGAAGTGCAGTGAGTCTTGTCTCGCTGCACCCCGGCGGGCCGCACGGTTGCCCGTTTTCAGGCCTTTACGCCGTACGGGCGGCGCGGGCCTCCGCCATGCGCTGCTCGGCGATCCGGTCGGACGCCGCGGCCGGCGGGATGCCGTCGGCCTTCGCGCGAGCAAAGATCTCCAGGGTGGTGTCGAAGATCTTGGTCGCCTGGATCTTGCACCGGTCGAAGTCGAAGCCGTGCAGCTCGTCCGCCACCTGGATCACGCCGCCGGCGTTGACCACGTAGTCCGGGGCGTAGAGGATGCCGCGGTCCTCCAGGTCCTTCTCGATGCCCGGGTGCGCGAGCTGGTTGTTGGCCGCGCCGCAGACGATCTTCGCGGTGAGCACGGGGACCGAGTCGTCGTTCAGGGCGCCGCCCAGCGCGCACGGGGCGTAGATGTCCAGGCCCTCGGTGCGGATCAGGGCGTCGGTGTCGGCGACGGCCGTGACCTGCGGGTGCTTGTCGACGATGCGCTGCACGGACTCCTGGCGGACGTCCGTGATGACGACCTCGGCGCCGTCCTCCAGCAGGTGCTCGACCAGGTAGTGGCCGACCTTGCCGACGCCCACGACGCCGACCTTGCGGCCGCGGAGGGTCGGGTCGCCCCACAGGTGCTGGGCGCTGGCGCGCATGCCCTGGAAGACGCCGTACGCGGTCAGCACGGAGGAGTCGCCGGCGCCGCCGTTCTCGGGGGAGCGGCCGGTCGCCCAGCGGGTCGCGCGGGCCACGACGTCCATGTCGGCGACGAAGGTGCCGACGTCGCAGGCGGTCACGTACCGGCCGCCGAGGGACTCGACGAACCGGCCGTAGGCCAGCAGGAGTTCCTCGGTCTTGATGACGTCCGGGTCGCCGATGATCACGGCCTTGCCGCCGCCGAGGCCGAGGCCGGCCATGGCGTTCTTGTACGACATGCCGCGCGAGAGGTTCAGCGCGTCGCGGACGGCCTCCTCGTCGGAGGCGTACGCGTGGAAGCGGGTGCCGCCGAGGGCCGGGCCCAGCGCGGTGGAGTGGATGGCGATGACGGCCTTCAGGCCCGTGGCGCGGTCCTGGCACAGCACGACTTGCTCGTGGCCGCCCTGCTCCGTGCGGAACAGGGTGTGCAGGACGCCGTCGGTCATTTCGGTCACGGTGGTGACTCCCATGGAAGAGATGCGGCGGGGGCCCTCCTGCGGGTGGGGAGGGCGTGTGAGAGCAGGGTAAGTCCAAAGGGGTGCCCCGAAGGGCCCAGTGCCGAGGATCACCCTCTCCCGGAGTACCGGAGTAGCCGGGGCGGGCAGCGGGGAGGAGGTGGGGGTGACCGAATCCTCCGAGCGCAGGGCACCTTCCGCGCGGTCGGCGCTGACCGTCCCGTACGCCTCCTACCTGCGCGTGTACGAGCCCCTCGCGGCCTTCGACGAGCCCGAGCGCAGCCACTGGGCGGAGTACGCCCGGCGCGGCGAGATCCCCACGTACCAGGACGAACTCCGCCGGAGCCTGGCGGACTTGGTGCCGGTGCCGCCGGTCGGGGTGCCGGTGCACGAGAGCGCGGACGCCTTCGTGGAGCGGATCGGCGGGACGCTGCTGGTGTGTCCGTGGCGGACCAGGCTGCGGGGCTGGCTGGCGCTGGAGGAGCTGGGCCGTGGGGGCACCTCCCAGGCCGGAGGCTCCGGGGGAGCGTTCCCGGCGCCGGTGCTGGACGCGGCGCTGCCCCCGGTGGTGCGGCTCCAGGCGCTCGCGGACTTCGAGCGGTGGCGGGAGCGGCACCCGGACGCGCGGCCGTGGATCCGGACCGCGGTGTGGCAGGTGCCACTGCGCTGGTTCGTGCTTTTCGCGGACGATGAGCGCGAGTACGTTCCCGGGGAGCGGCTGCGGTACCGGGCGCCGATGGTCCAGGGCCGGCGGCGGCTGGCCCTGGCGCTGCGGGTGCTGCGCCGGGCGGAGGGCTACGGACCGCTGGCCGAGGCCCTGGTCGACGTCGGGAAGTGGCTGGAGGAGTTCCACCCGCGCTCGATGCTCGAACTGGACTACGGCGGCCTGGTCCACGCCCTGCCGAAGGCGAAGCTGGCGGCCGACCGGTCGGCGGCCGACCTGGCGGCCGGGATCGCCGCCCTGCGGGACGGCGACGAGCGGACGGCGGAGGAGCGGTACGAGCTGCTGGGCGAGCGCTGGCGCTCGGTTCGGGAACGACTCTTCGCCAACTAGTGACTTCCGCCACGGAATCAGAGATCGTTTACAGGCTTCGGGTCCTTGGGTCGGGACCTACGTCCCGATCCGGGCCATTGGCTCAAGCGTGACGGACCGCACTAACCACACCCTTGCGCCGTTCCCCTACCCTCGTGCCAAAATAGGACAAGGAGTCCGGGGAGGGTTCCTTCCGTCCAAGTAAGGGCGGAATGCTCGGTATTGCACTCTATGGGGGGTCGAGTGGCTCCCGATCGCTGTGTGACTGATCGTCACTGTGGGGTGACTGTCCGTTATGGGCGGGTCCGGCGTCTTCCGTCTTGGATGAACACCTCAGAGGGCAATTCCATCGGTTTGGCCGACGTGGCTGGACAGATGGTGTAGTTGTAGTGCCGAGGACAAGCCGTTCGTCCTATAACCGACTCGGCCCGCGTATGTCCATTTCGGGCAACGCGGGCCAAGGTGCAGAATTTAGAGGAAAGAACCGAGATGGTTCGGTTCTCCCGAGGAGGCCGCTCATGACCGCTCGCACCCCTGATGCCGAGCCGCTGCTGACCCCGGCTGAGGTTGCCACGATGTTCCGCGTGGACCCGAAGACGGTCACCCGCTGGGCCAAGGCTGGCAAGCTCACGTCCATCCGCACCCTGGGTGGGCACCGCCGTTACCGCGAGGCTGAGGTCCGCGCCCTGCTTGCGGGAATTCCGCAGCAGCGCAGCGAGGCCTGAGTTTCGGCAGCACCCCGTATTGCCGGGTCCTAATCGGGTCCCCCAACCCGATTAACCCACACAGCTCCATACGACAGGACTTGCCCCAACAGGTCCTCAGCCCCTGCTCGGCAGGGTGCGAAGTCGTCGGATCGCGCTGGACTCCGCCGGGTCCAGCGCGATCTTTTTTGTGCCCGGCGCCGGCTGCCGCCCTGAGGTGCAATTGCACATATAAAATGGACGGCGTGTAGGGGGGCCATAAATAAGAGGGTTCCGAAAACTCGTCTGGTGACACCTGTCACACTGGTCCACTCTTGTCATCCCGGCAATGCACCCGTAAAGGGACTCCTCGGGTGAGACCGGTCATGCGAACGGGCGACTTTTCGCCCCGCCTGTCGGAATTGGTCATTCCACTTTCGGGTGACAGCCAAACCCGCAAACTCGAACACGAGACCGGAGTGTCCCTGGAGTGCGCGCACACGAAGAAGCCCGCATCCAGGGGATGCGGGCTTCTTCGATGAGGCGATCCTGACGGGACTTGAACCCGCGACCTCCACCTTGACAGGGTGGCGAGCTAACCAACTGCTCCACAGGACCTCGTTGCGGCCGAGTGCTCGGCTGCGAATCAGACTGTACAGCAGTTCCCGGGGTGCGGTCGAACCCGCTCCCCGCGGGGTCCCGGCCCGGACTCCGGCCGGGGGCCGGGCGGGGAGCGGTCAGGGAGCGGTCAGGGCGCCGCGGCGTCGATGGCCTTCACGATCCGCTTGTCCGAGACGGGGTACGCCGTGCCGAGCGCGTGGGCGAAGTAGCTCACCCGCAGCTCCTCGATCATCCAGCGGATGTCCAGCACCTCCTGCGGCACCGGTCGCCCCTGCGGCAGCTGTTCCAGCAGCCAGGCGTACTCGTCCTGCATCTCGTGGACCTTCTCCATGCGGGTGGTGTCCCGCTGCACGCCCGTGGGCATCTGCTGGAGGCGCCGGTCCACGGCCACCAGGTAGCGCATCAGGTCGGGCAGCCGCCCGACGCCGGTGAGCGTCACGAAGCCGGCCGGCACGAGGGCCGCCAGCTGCGTCCTGACGTCCTGGACGTTGTTCAGCAGGGCCAGGCTGTTCGTGGCCTTCAGGCGGCGCTCACAGGCCTGCCAGGCGGCCAGGATCTGCCTGACCTGGGAGACCGTGCGGACGGTCAGCTCCACGAGGTCGGCGCGCACCTTGTCGTAGAGCTTCCGGAAGGACTCCTCGTCCCAGGCCGGGCCCCCGTGGTCGGCGATCAGCCGGTCGGCGGCGGCCGTGGCGCAGTCGTCGAAGAGGGCCTGGACGGAGCCGTGCGGGTTCCGGGAGAGCGCGAGCTTGTCCTGGTTGCCGAGCCGGTCCGAGGCGAACTTCGCGGGGTTCACCGGAATGTTCAGCATGATCAGCTTCCGGGTGCCCCGCCACATCGCCTGGCGCTGCTCCGCCTCGGTGTCGAAGAGCCGGACCGCGACGGTGTCGCCCTCGTCCACCAGGGCCGGGTACGCCTTGACCGGCTGGCCGGCCCGCCGGGTCTCGAACACCCTGGTCAGCGTGCCGATCGTCCAGTCCGTCAGCCCGGTCCGCTCCACGGACTCGCCGCCGGAGCGCTCGGCCGTGGCCGCGGCGGCCTTGGAGAGGGCCTGGCGGGCCTTGGGCCGAAGGGTCAGGCGCAGGGCCTCCAGGTCCTTGTCCTCGGCGATCCTGCGGCGCCGCTCGTCGACGATCCGGAAGGTGATCTTGAGGTGGTCCGGGATCCGCGTGAGGTCGAAGTCCTCGGCGGTCACCGGGACGCCCACCATCCGCTGGAGCTCCCGCGCCAGGGCGGCCGTCAGCGGCTCCTGCGGCGCCTGGTGGCGGCCGGAGCCCGACGGGAACGCGGTGTCGAGGAAGCGGCCGGCGAAGTTCGGCGCCGGCACGTAGTGGCGCCGGATCGGCTTGGGCAGCGAGCGGATCAGCTCGGTGACGACCTCCTCGCGAAGGCCGGGGATCTGCCAGTCGAAGCCCTGGTCCGTCACCTGGTTGAGCACCTGGAGCGGAATGTGGACGGTCACGCCGTCCGCGTCCGCGCCCGGCTCGAACTGGTAGGTGACCTTGAACTTCAGGTCTCCCTGGCGCCAGGAGTCGGGATAGTCGTCCTTCGTGACCCCGGCGGCCTTCTCCGTGAGGAGCATCTCCCGTTCGAAATCCAGGAGTTCGGGTTCGTCGCGGCGCTTGTGCTTCCACCACGAGTCGAAATGGGCGCCGGATACGACGTGTTCCGGGATGCGCTGGTCGTAGAAATCGAAGAGCGTCTCGTCGTCCACGAGAATGTCGCGGCGCCGCGCCCGGTGCTCCAACTCCTCCACTTCCGTGAGGAGTTTGCGGTTGTCGGAGAAGAATTTGTGATGCGTGCGCCAGTCGCCCTCGACGAGCGCGTTGCGGATGAACAGCTCCCGCGAGACCTCGGGGTCGATCTTCCCGTAGTTGATTTTCCGCTGGGCGACGATCGGCACGCCGTACAGCGTCACCCGCTCGTACGCCATGACGGCCGCCTGGTCCTTCTCCCAGTGCGGCTCGCTGTACGTGCGCTTGATCAGGTGCTGCGCGAGGGGCTCGACCCACTCGGGCTCGACCTTGGCGTTGACCCGGGCCCACAGCCGCGAGGTCTCCACCAGCTCGGCCGACATCACGAACTTCGGCTGCTTCTTGAACAGCGCCGAGCCGGGGAAGATCGCGAACTTGGCCGACCGGGCGCCGAGGTACTCGTTCTTGTCGGTGTCCTTGAGGCCGATGTGCGACAGCAGGCCCGCCAGCAGCGAGACGTGGACGTGCTGCTCGGGGGCGTCGGCCTCGTTGACGTGGATGCCCATGGTCTTGGCGACCGTACGCAGCTGCGAGTAGATGTCCTGCCACTCGCGGATCCGCAGGAAGTTCAGGTACTCCTGCTTGCACATCCGGCGGAAGGCGGACGAGCCGCGCTCCTTCTGCTGCTCGCGGACGTACCGCCACAGGTTCAGGAAGGCCAGGAAGTCGCTGGTCTCGTCCTTGAAGCGGGCGTGCTGCTGGTCGGCCTGGGTCTGCTTGTCCGAGGGCCGCTCGCGCGGGTCCTGGATCGACAGGGCGGCCGCGATGACCATGACCTCGCGGACGCAGTTGTTCTTGTCGGCCTCGACGACCATCCGGGCCAGCCGGGGGTCCACCGGCAGCTGGGAGAGCTTCCGCCCGAGCGGGGTGAGCCGCTTCTTCGGGTCCTTCTGGGCCGGGTCGAGCGCGCCCAGCTCCTGGAGCAGCTGGACGCCGTCGCGGATGTTGCGGTGGTCCGGCGGGTCGATGAAGGGGAACTTCTCGATCTCGCCCAGGCCGGCCGCGGTCATCTGCAGGATGACCGACGCGAGGTTGGTGCGGAGGATCTCGGCGTCCGTGAACTCCGGGCGGGCGTTGAAGTCGTCCTCCGAGTACAGCCGGATGCAGATGCCGTCGGAGGTACGGCCGCAGCGGCCCTTGCGCTGGTTGGCGCTGGCCTGGCTGATCCGCTCGATCGGCAGCCGCTGCACCTTCGTGCGGTGGCTGTACCGGGAGATGCGGGCCGTGCCCGGGTCGATCACGTACTTGATGCCCGGCACGGTGAGGGAGGTCTCGGCGACGTTGGTCGCCAGGACGATCCGGCGGCCGGTGTGCTGCTGGAAGACCCGGTGCTGCTCGGCGTGCGAGAGCCGTGCGTACAGGGGGAGTACCTCGGTGCTCTGCCAGGCGGCGCCTCCGGCGCGGGGGAGCTTCAGCTTGTTGAGGGCGTCCGCGGTGTCGCGGATCTCGCGCTCGCCGGAGAGGAAGACCAGGATGTCGCCCGGCCCCTCCGCCTGGAGCTCGTCGACGGCGTCGCAGATGGCGGTGATCTGGT
This sequence comes from Streptomyces sp. NPDC101132, assembly GCF_044759225.1. NCBI lineage: Bacteria > Bacillati > Actinomycetota > Actinomycetes > Kitasatosporales > Streptomycetaceae > Streptomyces > Streptomyces sp. NPDC101132. The sequence continues at coordinate 34,541 of NZ_JBIVYX010000011.1, read as the reverse complement.
CCCGGTCGGACTCCTCGGAGTCCTCCTCCAGGAGCGGGCGGTAGCGCACCTCGACCGGGTACGTACGGCCGCTGACCTCGACGATCGGGGCGTCCCCGAAGTGGCGGGAGAAGCGCTCCGGGTCGATCGTCGCGGAGGTGATCACGACCTTGAGGTCGGGGCGCCTGGGGAGCAGCTGGGCGAGGTAGCCGAGCAGGAAGTCGATGTTGAGGCTGCGCTCGTGGGCCTCGTCGATGATGATCGTGTCGTAGGCGCGCAGCTCGCGGTCCGTCTGGATCTCGGCGAGCAGGATGCCGTCCGTCATCAGCTTCACGAAGGTCGCGTCCGGGTCGACCTGGTCCGTGAACCGGACCTTCCAGCCGACCGTCTCGCCGAGCTCGGTCTTCAGCTCCTCGGCGATCCGCTCCGCGACCGTGCGCGCCGCGATCCGGCGCGGCTGCGTGTGCCCGATCATGCCGCGCAGGCCCCGGCCCAGCTCCATGCAGATCTTGGGGATCTGCGTGGTCTTGCCGGATCCGGTCTCGCCCGCGACGATCACGACCTGGTGGTCGCGTATCGCCTCGGCGATCTCGTCTTTCTTCTGACTGACCGGGAGCGTCTCCGGATACGTGATCTCCGGCCGCCGCGCGGCACGCGCGGCCACCCGCTCGGCGGCCTTCGCGGCCTCGGCGGCGATCTCGTCGATGACCGCCTGGCGTGCCTCCGGCTTGCGGATGCGCCGCGCGCCCTCGAGACGGCGGCCGAGGCGGTGCGCGTCGCGGAGCGGGAGCTCCGCGAGCAAGGTCTGGAGGGCGGCGAAGGAAGTAGACATACCTGATCGAGGATCTCACCGATGCCCTCCGGGTGGCGAACCCATTTCAGAGGGCGGGACGTACCATTTCGGGACGAGTTCTCCCGTCATCATCCCCTCGCGAAAGGCCCGAGCCCCCCGCATGCCCTCTCCCGCCGCCAAGCCGCTGCTGATCTCCGCCGGGGTCGCGCTCGCCGCCGTCACCCTGGGTCTGGTCTCCTGGCAGGCCACCGAGCGCACGGAAGGGTCCGCCGAGGGCCCCGCCGCCTCCGCCTCCGCCCCGGCCACCGCCGGCGGCGAGCAGCCCTCCCCCCAGACCCGGGAGCTGCTGAAGCTGGCGCGCCGGGACCGGGCCGACGGCCTGGCCCAGGGCAGCGTCACCGCGCCGGTCGTGATGATCGAGTACGCCGACTTCAAGTGCGGGTACTGCGGGAAGTTCGCCCGGGACACCGAGCCGGAGCTGGTCCGCAAGTACGTGGAGGACGGCACCCTGCGCATCGAGTGGCGCAACTACCCGATCTTCGGTGCCGACTCCGAGGCCGCGGCCAAGGCGGCCTGGGCGGCCGGCCGGCAGGGCCGCTTCTGGCAGTTCCACGCGGCGGCCTACGCCGAGGGCAGCAAGGAGAAGGGCTTCGGCGACGCCCGCCTGGTGGAGCTGGCGGAGCAGGCCGGGGTCCCCGACCTGGACCGCTTCTCGGCGGACATGAAGGGGGAGGCCGCCCAGCTGGCCCTGCAGAAGGACCAGGACGAGGCGTACCGCCTCGGGGTGTCCTCCACCCCCTCCTTCCTGATCGGCGGGCACCCGGTCGCGGGCGCCCAGTCGGCGGAGGCCTTCGTCCAGGCCATCGAGAAGGCGAAGGCGGAGGCGGCGCGCCAGTCGGCCGTCGGACAGCAGGAGAACGCCAAGCCGGGCACCGCGGAGTAGTCGTGGAGATCGGCTACCTGGCCGCCTTCCTCGGCGGTCTGCTCGCGCTGCTCTCGCCGTGCAGCGCCCTGCTGCTGCCGGCCTTCTTCGCGTACTCGATCGACTCCGCCTCGCGCCTGCTGGCGCGGACCGGGATCTTCTACGCCGGCCTGGCCACCACCCTCGTGCCGCTGGGCGCCGCCGGCTCCTTCGCCGGGCGCTTCTTCCACGGCCACCGCGACCAGCTGGTCCTCTTCGGCGGCTGGCTGATCGTCGCGCTGGGCCTCGCCCAGATCCTCGGCCTCGGCTTCGCCCCGCGCCGCCTGGCGGAGCTGTCGGGGAGGATCCGCCCCACCACCGCCGTCTCCGTGTACGCGCTGGGCGCCGTCTACGGGCTGGCCGGGTTCTGCGCCGGCCCGATCCTGGGCAGCGTGCTGACGGTGGCCGCGGTCAGCGGCAGTCCGGTCTACGGCGGTCTGCTGCTCGCCGTCTACGCGCTCGGGATGGCCGTACCGCTCTTCCTGCTGGCCCTGCTCTGGGAGCGGTTCGAGCTCGGGCGGCGGCGCTGGCTGCGCGGGCGGACCCTGTCGGCGGGGCGGTTCCGGCTGCACACCACCTCGCTGCTGTCCGGGCTGTTCTTCATCGTGCTGGGCGCGCTGTTCCTGGCGTACGACGGGGCGAGCGCCCTGCCCGGGCTGCTGGACGTGGACGACTCGTACGCCGTGGAGCAGGGGGTGCGCGGCTTCGCGGACGCGGTGCCGGACTGGCTGCTGCTGGGCGTCGTGGCGGCCGGCGCGCTCGTGGTGGGTCTGGTGCGCTGGCGGCGGGCGGCCCGTGCCGGGGCCGCTGCCGGCTCCCGGGGGGAGTAGCCCGTTGACCGGTTCCCCTCCGGGGGAGTCCGGGCAACGCGAAAGGCCCCGTCCGGGGACGGGGCCTTCCAGTGGTGGCTGGGGCCGGGGTCGAACCGGCGACCTATCGCTTTTCAGGCGATCGCTCGTACCAACTGAGCTACCCAGCCTAGGGGTCTCCCCAGCTCGAAGAGCGAGGGGAAGAGGACTCTTGCGAGCCTCAGCGATCCTGACGGGACTTGAACCCGCGACCTCCACCTTGACAGGGTGGCGAGCTAACCAACTGCTCCACAGGACCATGTTTGTACGAGATTACTCTCGCACAGGGTACAGCGTGCCCCCAACGGGATTCGAACCCGTGCTACCGCCTTGAAAGGGCGGCGTCCTGGGCCACTAGACGATGAGGGCTAAGGGCCCACCTGGGCGCTTCTCAGCGCGTCGGGGACGTGAGAAGCATATGGGATGGGAGGAGGTATCGCCAAAACGGTTTCCCCCGAGGGGGGAACGGCCGGTCCGCGGGGGAGAATGGCGGGGTGCTGGAGATGACGCGTGAGGAGTTCGAGGAGCTCGTCGCGGAGGCCCTGGACCGGATCCCGCCGGAGCTCACCCGGCTGATGGACAACGTCGCCGTGTTCGTCGAGGACGAGCCGCCGGCCGACGACCCCGAGCTGCTCGGCCTGTACGAGGGCACCCCGCTGACCGACCGCGGCGAGTGGTACGCCGGGGTGCTGCCCGACCGCATCACGATCTACCGGAACCCGACGCTGCGGATCTGCGAGACGCGCGAGGACGTGGTCGAGGAGACCGAGGTGACCGTCGTCCACGAGATCGCCCACCACTTCGGCATCGACGACGACCGGCTGCACGCCCTGGGGTACGGGTGACCCGGCCCGTACCGGGTGCGGAGGCCATCGACCCGGACGTCGACCTGCACGTGCCGGCCCACCGGGCCGAGCGGCTCGGCCCGGTGCTGGCCGTCGTGGCCGCGGGTGGTGCGCTGGGGGCGCTCGCACGGTACGCGGTGGCGCTCGCCTGGCCCGCCGCGCCGGGGGCCTTCCCCTGGGGGACCTTCGGGGTCAACGTCCTGGGGTGCGCGCTGATCGGGGTGCTGATGGCGCTGGTCGGTGAGGGGGGCCGGCGGGCGCACCCGCTGGTGCGGCCGTTCCTGGGCGTGGGGGTGCTCGGGGGGTTCACCACCTTCTCGACCTATGCCCTGGAGTTCTCGCGGCTGCTGGACGCGGGCGGGGCGGGCACGGCGCTGGCCTACGCGGGGGCGACCCTGGGCGGGGCGCTCGGCGCGGTGTGGCTCGCGGCCTCCGTGACGCGGCTGCTGGTGCGGCGGTGGCCGTCGGCTCCGGCGGTGCGGCCGTGAGCGCCGGGGCCGGGACCTGGGTGCTGGTCGCGGTGGGCGGGGCGGTGGGGGCGCCGCTGCGCTATCTGACGGACCGTGCGGTGCAGGCCAGGCACGATTCGGTGTTCCCCTGGGGCACGTTCACGGTGAACGCCGTGGGGTCGCTGGTGCTGGGGGTGCTGACCGGGGCGGTGCTCGCGGGGCGGGCCGGCGGTGCGCTCCAGGCGCTGCTGGGCACCGGGCTGTGCGGGGCGCTCACGACGTACTCGACCTTCTCGTACGAGACCCTGCGGCTCGCGGAGCGCGGGTGGCGGTTCCTCGCGGCGGCGAACGCGGCGGCTTCGGTGCTGGTGGCGCTGGGCGGCGTACACCTCGGGCTGGAGCTGGCGGAGCAGCTGGCGGCGTAGGGGCGGCGCGGGGTGCGGGGCGTATGTGCGTCCGTACGCGTGTCCCTGACGGGGTGACGGGAGTTGGGCACATTGACCCGCCTGACCCCCGTTCCGGAGGTGCGCCGTGCGCCAGTTCCCCACTCCCGTACGACTGGTCGTCGCCGCCCTCGCGGTCGCGGCGTCCGCGGGCTGCATGAGTGTGGGCGACGACTCGGGCGGGCCCGCGCCGAAGTCGTCCGCCGACCGGCGCGAGGCGGCGGCCGAGCCGGACGGCGGTGCCGGGTACGGGCAGGGCGGCCGGGGTCGGGGCGCGGGGCACTCCGGGAAGGGCGGCAAGGAGGCCGACGGCGGCAAGGCCGCCGAGGACGGCAAGGTTCCGGCCGGCGCGACCCCCAGCCCGGGTGCCGGGGCCTCGGCGGGCGCGGGTGCGGGCGCGGCGGGCGGTGCGGGGGCGCCCGGCGGCGCGACCCCGTCCGGCTCGGCCGGGCCCGGGCCCGGTACGGGGAGCCAGGAGCCGGAGCCGGGGGGCGGCAGCGGCGGTGCCGAGCCCACGCCGACGGTCGAGACGCCGCCGCCGAGCCCGGACCCGGAGCCGTCCCCGGAGCCCAGCTCGCCCGAGCCGTCGTCGGAGAGCCAGCCCCAGGCGGCGGCGGAACGCTCTGTTCCGCTGGCGGAGCCGGCGGCATCGCCGCAGGTCGCGCCCGCATGAGTCAGATCAAGTTGCCATCAGGGGGGTGAGGTGCGTATGGTTATAGATCGTTTGATCCCATTGCCCGGCGCCGAACCCGAAGAGCGCCGTGTGGCGCGTACTCTCCCTTGCCGTGGCTGACCGCATTGAGGCGGTCGTTTTGCGATTCACGGAGTTTGGGCGCGTGCCGAGACTCCGGAAGGTTTTCGCATTCGCATGTCCATTTCCAGTTCTGACCGTGCCGTCATGCCCGAGAACGACTCGGTGGAGGCCGTCGAGACCCACGAGACCGTAGAGGTCGACGCGGTCATCGAGGCCTACGAGGCCGACGTCGCCGACGTGACGGTCGAAGAGGTCTCCGACGAGACCGCCGAGCCCACCATCACCTTCGCGGACCTCGGTCTGCCGGAGGGCGTCGTGCGCAAGCTCGGCCAGAACGGCGTCACGACCCCCTTCCCGATCCAGGCCGCGACCATCCCGGACGCGCTGGCGGGCAAGGACATCCTCGGCCGCGGCCGCACCGGCTCCGGCAAGACCCTCTCCTTCGGCCTCCCGCTGCTGGCGACCCTCGCGGGCGGCCAGACCGAGCGGAAGAAGCCGCGCGGCGTCATCCTCACCCCGACGCGTGAGCTCGCGATGCAGGTCGCGGACGCCCTCCAGCCCTACGGCGACGTGCTCGGCCTGAAGATGAAGGTCGTCTGCGGCGGTACGTCCATGGGCAACCAGATCTACGCCCTGGAGCGCGGCGTCGACATCCTCGTCGCCACCCCGGGCCGCCTGCGCGACGTCATCAACCGCGGCGCCTGCTCCCTGGAGCAGGTCCAGGTCGCCGTCCTCGACGAGGCCGACCAGATGGCCGACCTGGGCTTCCTGCCCGAGGTCACCGAGCTGCTCGACCAGATCCCGACCGGCGGCCAGCGTCTGCTCTTCTCCGCGACGCTGGAGAACGAGATCGACACGCTGGTCAAGCGCTACCTGGTGAACCCGATCACGCACGAGGTCGACCCGTCGGCCGGCGCGGTCACCACCATGACCCACCACGTCCTCGTCGTGAAGCCGAAGGACAAGGCCCCGGTCACCGCCGCCATCGCCGCCCGCAAGGGCCGCACCATCATCTTCGTCCGCACCCAGCTGGGCGCCGACCGCGTCGCCGAGCAGCTGCGCGACGCCGGTGTGAAGGCGGACGCGCTGCACGGCGGCATGACCCAGGGCGCCCGTACCCGGACCCTGGCCGACTTCAAGGACGGTTACGTCAACGTCCTGGTCGCCACCGACGTCGCCGCCCGCGGCATCCACGTCGACGGCATCGACCTGGTCCTGAACGTGGACCCGGCCGGTGACCACAAGGACTACCTGCACCGCTCGGGCCGTACCGCCCGTGCCGGCCGCTCCGGCGTCGTGGTCTCCCTGGCCCTGCCGCACCAGCGCCGCCAGATCTTCCGCCTGATGGAGGACGCGGGCGTCGACGCCTCGCGCCACATCGTCGGCGGCGCCGGCGCCTTCGACCCCGAGGTCGCCGAGATCACCGGAGCCCGGTCGCTGACCGAGGTCCAGGCCGACTCCGCCAACAACGCCGCCAAGCAGGCCGAGCGCGAGGTCGCCGACCTCACCCGCCAGCTGGAGCGCGTCACCAAGCGCGCCGCCGAGCTGCGCGAGGAGGCCGAGCGCCTGGTCGCCCGTGCCGCCCGCGAGCGCGGCGAGGACCCGGAGGCCGCGGTGGCCGAGGCCGCCGAGGCGGCCGAGGCCGAGCTGGCGGCGGCCGTCGCCGAGCAGCCGGCGGTCGAGGAGCGCGAGCGCCGCGACGAGCGCGGCAACTTCGAGCGCCGCAACGACCGGGGCTTCGAGCGTCGTGACGACCGCGGTGACCGTGGCGGCTTCCGCCGTGACGACCGGGGCGACCGCGGTGGCTTCCGCCGTGACGACCGCGGTGACCGGGGCGACCGTGGCGGCTTCAACCGTGACCGCAACGACCGTGGCGGCTTCGAGCGTCGTGACGACCGCGGTGACCGTGGCGGCTTCCGCCGTGACGACCGCGGCGACCGCGGTGGCTTCAACCGTGACCGCAACGACCGCGGTGGCTTCGAGCGCCGTGACGACCGCGGTGGCTTCAACCGCGACCGCAACGACCGCGGCGGCTTCGAGCGCCGTGACGACCGCGGTGGCTTCAACCGTGACCGCAACGACCGTGGCGGCTTCGAGCGCCGTGACGACCGTGGCGGCTTCAACCGCGACCGCGGCGACCGCGGCGGCTTCGAGCGCCGTGACCACCGTGGCGGCAGCGACCGTCCGTTCAACCGCGACCGCCGCGACGACCGTCCCTCGGGCGGCTTCCGCTCCGGCGGCGGCGACCGCCCGTACGGCCGCCGCGACGACCACCGCCCCTCCGGCTCCGGCTCCTTCGGCGGCGGCCGCCGCGACGACAAGCCCCGCTGGAAGCGCAACGGCTGATCCGCAGCCCGGCTGACCGACTGACGGACAGGGCCCGTACGACACCCCGGTGTCGCACGGGCCCTGTCCGCGTTTTGAACGGGCTCGAAACGACCTTCTGCCCGGACATACGCGCTGGTAGGCTCCCCGGACTTGCAGTGGGGGGCTACGGCAAGACCCCGGCGCTCGCCGGGCACCGCGTGTGGGGGGAGACCTGCGCGGCCCGTCTCCCCACGTGTCCACATCCGGGGGAGGAACCCGTTGTTCCGTCTGCGTACCGCCGCGGCCGTCACGGCCCTGGCGGCCTTGGTCACCACCGTCCCGCTCACCACAGCCCCGGCCGTCGCCGCCGCGCCCGGCCCGCCCGCCGAACTCGTCGTACCGCCACGCCTCTACGGGGACGCTCCGGCGGCACAGCTCCGGGCCGTCGGGTCGACGGGCTTCCTCCGCGGTGGCGACCGCGGCATGGTGTGGACCCGCTACGACGGCACGGACGGCACGCCCGTCGACCTCCGGGGCGCGACGAGCGTCTACGGCACGGGCACGGACGTCGTCGGGTTCGCCTACCCGGGCCCGGCGGGCACGCCCGGGCGGATCGTCCTGCGGGACATGACCAGCGGTGCGGAGGAGACCCTTACGGTGCCCGCCGGGCAACGGCTCCTGGGCGTCTTCGACCGCGGCCTGCTCACCGAGGTCGGCATCGACACCCGCAGGAACGTCCTCCACCGCATCACGCTGGAGGACGGGGTGCAGAAGGACGTGCCCGTGAGCGGCCTGCCCGACACGGATTCCATGGTCAGGGGCGTCAACGGCCACGGGGCGCTGCTCCACGTGCGGCAGACGGACGGGACCCGCTGGCTGGCCTGGCTGGACGACCGGGGCACGGCGCACCGCCTGGACGCACCGTCCGGCACGGGGACGTACTTCGCACTGCGCGGGGACTGGGTGATCAGCTGGGCCGGCAGCGACATCCGGGTCCTGGACACGCGGGACCTGACCAAGCCCGCGCGGGTGGTCCCGGAGATCCCCGACACCGTGAACGCCGTCGGCGTGGCCGGCGGCGAGCTCCTGATGGCCGTCAAGGGACCGCGGGTCGTGGCCGTACCGCTGGCGGGCGGCGGTTCCCCGCGCACCCTCTTCACCAACGCGGGGCCTGCGGTGGCCGGCAACGACGGACGCGTGCTCGTGCCCCGGCGGGGCGACGGTCCGGACGTCTCGGTCCAGGAGCTGGTCGCGGACGCCGCGGGCAAGGCGGTGCCCGGCCGCTCGTGGCGGGTGCCGCCCGTCGCCATGGACGTCGTACGGATGACGCTGGAGAACGGGCGGCTCCACACCGCCGGTTCCCTCCCGTGGACCGGCCGCACCCAGACGCTGAGCCGGCTCGACCTCCTGGCGGACGGGGAGCTGAAGCCCGGTCAGTGGGAGGACCGCGAGACGCAAGAGGGGCTCGTCCCCGCCTGCACTCCGGCGGACTGCCCCGAGCTCCTGGCGCCGGGTGACGGACGGCTCGTCACCGCCGACGGGTACACGCTCAGGCTGAAGGAGCCGGACGGCCGGCGGGAGAGCCGTTCCGAGGACGGCGTGGAGATCGACCCGCGGAGCGTCCGGGCCGTCGCCGGGCACGCCGCCTACGCCGTGAGCGCGCCGTTCCTCAACGAGATCCGGTCCGTGGACCTGGACGCCTTCGGCGGCTGGACCGGGAGGATCAAGGCGGCCTCCGGCCAGCCCTTCGCCCTCGCGGGCGCGGTCCTGTGGACCGCCGACTGGTCGGACACCGTCAAGGCGGTGGACCTGCGCACCGGGAAGACCCTGGCGGCGCGGGTGCCGCTCGGCCACTGCGGACTGGAGGAGCTGGACGCCCGGGGCACCTCCCTCTACTGGAAGTGCGCCGGGGCCGCCGGGGTGTACGACACGGCCACCAGGACGTCGGTGCGGCTGCCGGCACACCGCAGCGCCCGCCTGGGCGACGGGTTCATCGGGTGGGAGCAGGGCGGGGTCCTGAAGCTCACCGACCTGCGCGGCGGCACCGGGACCCGGACCATCGGCCGGCCGGCCCGGATCCAGCCCGGCCAGGGCTGGTCGGTGGACGCCTCCGCAGGCCTGATCGCGTACGCGGACGCCGCGGGCGCCGTGCACGTCGTGCCGTCCGGGGTGCCGGCGGCGCCGCTGTCGGTCCTCGACGCCAAGGCCGCGAGCCACTTCGAGTGGTCCGGGAGCCCGGAGCAGCGGGTCTTCTCGTGGTGGCTGAGCCGGCCGGCCGCCGGCTGGAGGCTGACGATCCGCAGCAAGACCACGGGTGCGGTGGTCCGCACGTACGACGGGGGTGCGGCGCGTTCGCTGGTCCGGGTGCTGTGGGACGGCCAGGACACCTCCGGCCGGCTCGTCCGGAACGGCACGTACACGTGGACGCTGACCGCCACGCCCGCCGACGGGCAGGGGCCGGCCCTCACCGCCACCGGGTCGACCACGCTCTCCTACGCGGCCGAGGTCCGACGGGACCACGCCGGACAGGACGGGCTCGGAGACCTGCTGACCCTGAACTCCTCCGGCGGCCTCACCTTCCACCGCGGCAACGGTGCCGGAGGCTTCGCCGGAAAGCTCTCCGGGGCGGGCTGGCCGCTGACGTCGCGACCGGTACCCTTCGGGGACCTGGACGGCGACCGGTGCAACGACCTGCTGGTCCGCAACGCGGCCGGCGAGTTGCGCGCGTACCTGCCCTGGTGCGGGCAGGCGGTGACGCCGGCCACGCGCTCGCGTGCCATCGGCACCGGCTGGGGCCAGTACGACGTGCTGACCTCGCCCGGGGACCTGACCGGTGACGGGCGGGCGGACCTGGTGGTCCGGAAGACCTCGACCGGCGACGTGTACCTGTACGCGGCGAACGGCACCGGCGCCTTCAGGCCCGCGGTCCGCATCCAGCTCAACTGGAAGCTGTACCGCTCCGTCTTCGGCGCGGGCGACCTCAACGGCGACGGCGTCGGCGACCTGCTGGCCGTGGACGGCAACAACGCCGTCTGGCGGTACGACGGCGTGGCCACCGGCACGGTGAAGCCGCGCGTCCGGGTGAAGGACAACGGCTGGGCGGCGGGCCGCAACGCCTTCGTCGGCGTCGGCGACGTCACCGGCGACGGCCGCCCGGACGTGGTCTCCCGCAACGCCGCGGGCGACCTCCTGCTGAACAAGGGCACGAGCACGGCGGGCCTCTCCGCCACGACGAGGATCACCACCGGCTTCGGTGCGTACAAGGGACTGTTCTGACATGCACGACCGTGAGGGAAGAGAGGCGCGCGTGCGCGCACGAGTGAAGCGGCTGGGCGCGGCGGGAGTGACCGCGGTGGCCCTGGTCGCCGGCCTCCTGTCGGGCGCGGGCCCGGCGGGGGCCGCGGAGCCGGTGATGCCGGGCTGGCTCGTTCCGCTGATGAGCCAGGAGGTGGGTGACGGGCGCGCGAGGTACTGCTCCGCCGTGCAGGTCGGCCCCGGCCGCGTCGCGGCGGCACCCGGCTGCTTCACCGGGCGAGAGTCCGAGAAGCACATGCTGGCGTGGTTCGGGTCGGACGACGGCGACTGGGAGGGGGCCACGTACTACCCGCGCTACCGGATCCATCCGCAGTACGACCCCGCCACCGGCCGCGCGGCGTTCGCCGTGGCGCAGGCAGGCGAGTACGAGCGCACGGCGCCGGTGCTCGCCTCCGCTGCCGACGGCGCCCTCTACGCCGCGGGCACCCAGGCGTCCTTCTTCTCCTGGACGGGGTCCGACCCGGCCGAGATCCGCACGCCGCATACCGAGCGGGCGGTCGTGAAGTCGGCCGCCGACTGCGCGGCCCTGCTGGGCCGGCCGCTCGCGTCGGGCACCCTGTGCACCTCGCCCGCCCCCGGTGCCGCCGAGGTGCCACGGTCCGAGCGGTGCGTGGGCGACGCGGGCGGCGCGCTGGTGGCGGGCGGCAAGGTCATCGGGATCTCCGCGACGCCGAGTACGGGCTGCGCCTCGTCCCGGGTGCGTCTGTACACGAGTGTGCGTGCCCACCGTTCGACGCTCGTGGAGTGGGGGCGCGACAGCGAGATCCGCACTTTCGGCGACCAGGCGGGTGGGGTGGTGGCCCGCGAGGGGACGTCCTTCCAGGGGCTCGTCGACTTCTGCGGCACCTCGAACCGCCGGAGCCGTGACTGCGGCGTGGACAGCAACGGTTCCACCGAGGACTACGCGAAGGCGTTCCCGCTGCTGACCGCGCTCGGCGACGCCGACGGGGACGGCATCGGCGAGCTGCTGGCACGGCGTACCGACGGAAACCTGTACCGGATGGAGCCGATCTTCTGCTCTTCCCTGTCCTCGTGCGGCAAGGTGCTCCTCGGCTCGAACTTCGGCATCTACAACACCCTCCTCGCCCCCCGCGACCTCTCCGGCGACGGTTACAACGACCTCGTCGGGCGGGACTCCGCGGGGGTGCTGTGGCTGCACCGCGGGACCGCCGACGGGAAGTTCCCCTCGCGGGCGCGGATCGGCAGCGGTTGGGGGCAGTACACCGCCATCGCCGGGCGGGGCGACTACTCGGGTGACGGCCGGTCGGATCTGGTGGCCCGGGACTCCGCCGGGACGCTCTGGCTGTTCCGCGGGAACGGGGCCGGCGGGTTCTCCGGGGCGACCCGGATCGGCGGTGGCTGGAACGCGTACAACGCCGTCGTCGGCAGCGGCGACATCGACGCCGACGGCCGCCAGGACATCGTGACGCGTACGCCGGCGGGCGCGGCGTACGTCTACAACGCGGACGGCAAGGGCAACTTCCTGCCCCGCAAGCAGTGGGCCACGACCCAGTGGAAGAACTACCTCCGCATCGGCTGACGCAGCTCACCCCTGATAGTCGATCGGCTGACCGGCGGTGTCCGGCTATGCTCAGGGGTGAGCACGCCGTGGGCCATTAGCTCAATTGGCAGAGCAGCGGACTTTTAATCCGTTGGTTGTCGGTTCGAGTCCGACATGGCCTACCGCTCGGCGGTCCCTCCGCGGGACGCCGCGAAGCGCCCCGTCCGGGTTTCCCGGGCGGGGCGCTTCCGTGTGTTCATCCGTGTGTTCAGAGGTGGTCCAGCAGGACCGAAACGTGGCTGTGGGCCGGGTCCTTGACGGCGGTGAGGAGCGTCACCGGGCCGTCGGCGGCGAGGGCGCGCAGGCGGGCGAGGGCCTCCGCGGCCTCGGGGGCGGCGAGTTCGGCCGCGTACCGGGCGCGGAACTCGGTGTCGGTCAGGCCGCCCGCGTGGAACTCCTTGCGGAGTTCGCCGGACGGGGTGAGCTCCTTGGGCCACTCGTCCACCCGGGCGTCCGCCTTCGACACGCCGCGCGGCCACAGGCGGTCGACGAGGACGCGGGTGCCGTCCCCGTCGGTGGGCGGGTCGTAGACGCGGGCGACTCGGATCCCGCTGCTCCGGCTCATGGGGCCAGGGTGGGGGACGGGCCGGCCGGCGGCCAGTTCGCCAGCAGCGTGTCGAGGGCGTCGATCATCCGGGCCCAGGAGGCGTCCAGGTCGCGGGCCGCGTGGAAGGCGGCGGCGGCCTCCAGGGCGGCGAAGCCGTGGAAGGTGCTGCGGAGCAGCCGGACCGCGTCGGTCCGGTCGGGCTCGCCGAGCCCGTAGCCGCGGATCATCGCGTACGTGTACTCGACCATCCGCCCGTGCCCCGGCGAGGCGGCCAGCACCTCGGCGGACAGCTCCAGCTGGGTGGCGGCGTAGCGGCCGGGACGGCCGACGGCGTACGAGCGGTAGGCGTGGGCGAAGCCGGTGAGGGCGGCCTTCCCGGCGCGCCCGGCGACGGCCGCGCCGAGGAGGTCCGCGAACTCGGCCGCGCAGCGCACGGCGAGGCGGGTGCGCAGGTCCTGGAGGTTCCGCACGTGCGAGTACAGGCTCGCGTCCTTCACGCCGAAGCCGCGCGCGAGGGCGGAGACAGTGACGCCGCCCAGCCCCGCGGTGTCGGCCAGCTCGGCGGCGGCCTCGACGACGCGGTCGGCGGTCAGTCCTGCTCGGGGCATGTTCTCCCTAATCGAATTAATGGTTTGCCTAGAGGGTCTAGGAAGATTAGCGTGCCGGACATGAAGGCGCTCACCGAATCCGACATCCGCGGCTCGTTCATCAACTGCTCCAAGGGCGAGGCCCAGCGCCTGCCCATCCCCCGCGACCTGGCAGAACGCCCCTGGGACGACCTCGACTTCCTCGGCTGGCGGGACCTCTCCGCGCCCGACCGCAGCTACCTCGTCACCGAGCGGGCGGGCCGGCCGGTCGGCATCACGCTGCGCTTCCCCTCCGTGAAGCGCGGCTTCCTGCACCGCAGCATGTGCACCTTCTGCCTGACCACCCACCCCGGTTCCGGCGTCTCCCTGATGACCGCCCGCAAGTCCGGGCGCGAGGGCCGCGAGGGCAACTCCGTCGGCGTCTACATCTGCACGGACCTCGACTGCTCCCTCTACGTGCGGGGCAGGAAGCAGCCCGAGCCCGGCGGCCGCTTCGAGGAGACGCTGACCGTGGAGCAGCAGGTCGAGCGGATGAAGGGGAACCTGGACGCCTTCCTCGCCAAGCTCTGACGGGCGGCGGGGCGGCGGGCGCGGCGACGCGCGGGGCGCCCCTGCAACGACGAAGGCCCGGATCCAGAAGGATCCGGGCCTCGTGCTGAGTAGCGGGGACAGGATTTGAACCTGCGACCTCTGGGTTATGAGCCCAGCGAGCTACCGAGCTGCTCCACCCCGCGTCGGTGACTCCAGCTTACGCCATTCCGGGGGGTGCTCCGCGCCATTTGATTCCCGGGGGGCTTCCGGGGGGTTCCGGCGCCGGCCGCGGGCCGCCGGCGCGTCGGCCCGCGCGACGCCGGCGGACCGGGCGGCGACACCCGTTCGGCCCCGCCCGCTCGCCGTGCGGCCGCCCCGCCCGCAGCCTTGGGAGGCGGGGCGGCGGCGGCCCGTACCGCGGGCGCGAGCGGGGACCGGTCAGGGAGGGACGTGGTGGGGCTGGGGCAGCGAGGAGGATCCTCCCGGGGGGCCGGGAGAGCCGGCCGGGCCCGGAGCCGCACCGGTGACGGCAACGGCAGACGCTTCGCGCGGACCTTCCTGCGCGTGCTCCCCGCACTCCTGATCGTCCTGGGTCTGGGCTTCGACGTCCTGACCCCGCCCAGCTTCACGGGCGCGCCCTTCTTCACCGCGGCACCTCTGATCGCCGCCCCGCTCTTCGCGTTCTCCACCACCCTGCTCACCGGCGCGACCGCCGCTCTGGCCGTGCTCATGCTCCAGCTCCGCAACGGCAGCTCCGGCAAGGTCGAGGCGGTCACCGAGCTGGTGACCGTCTTCACCGTCGCGGTCCTGGCGCTGCTGATCAACCGCGTGGTCCGGCGCAGCGGCGCGCAGCTCGCCTCCGCGCGCGGCGTGGCCGAGGTCGCCCAGCGCGCGGTGCTGCCCACCCCCGCCGGACGCATCGGCGGACTGCACGTCTCCGCCCGCTACGAGGCCGCCGACGCCGACGCGTTCATCGGCGGGGACCTGTACGCCGTCCAGGACACCCCGTACGGCGTCCGCCTCGCGGTCGGGGACGTACGCGGCAAGGGGCTCGGCGCGGTCGAGGCGGTGGCGGTGGTGCTCGGCGCCTTCCGCGAGGCGGCCGAACGCGAACCCACCCTGGAGGGTGTGGCCCGGCGGGTGGAGCGGGCCCTGGCCCGGGAGGGCACCCGGCGCGACAGCCTCGACTCCGTCGAGGGCTTCACCACCTGCGTACTGGCCGAGGTCTCCCCGGACGGCGGCACGCTCCGCGTGGTCAACCGGGGGCACCCCGAGCCGCTGCTGCTGCGCGCCGACGGGAAGCTGGAGGTGCTGGCCCCCGCGGAGGCCGCCCTGCCGCTGGGCATGGGCGAGCTGGGGGACGGGCGGTACCGGGCGGACGCGTGGCCCTTCCCCGCCGGCTCGACGCTGCTGCTCTACACCGACGGGCTCTCCGAGGCCCGGGACGCCGCGGGCGCCTTCTACGAGCCGGCCGAACGGCTGCGCGGACGGATCTTCCCCGGGCCGGAGGAACTGCTGGCCGGCCTGATCGCCGATGTGCGGCGGCACACCGGTGGCGGCGCCACGGACGACATGGCGCTGCTCGCGGTCGTCCGCCCGACGCCGGGTCAGGCCGTGCGCCGGAGGTCCGTCACCGCCGCACGGCGCCGCTGAGCGCGTCCGGCCGGACACGCAACGTAAGCGAAGCAGGTGGGGGCGTCGGTTGGTTGACGGCCCATCAGGGTACGGAAGTGGCCGGAGTGGCGATGTCTGCGCAGGCGTCTCGCCCGACTCTGTCGCTCGATGCGGCATTTGCCCTGGCCAACGCCGGTCACGGAATGGCTGGTTGATGTGAAGGATCAAGTAAGGGAGCTTGGAATCACTCCCTGTTGTCTATTACCGTTCGATAACGCAGCGCGGCTGTCCAGGCCGTCGCAAGTGACGGCACCGTGCGCGTGCGCGCCGAATCCCGTGAGGGAACCGGGGAACCACCAACTTGGGGTGAATCGGGTCGTTCTGACCCGTAGGAGACCTTCCTGCTCCGAACCCGTCAGCTAACCCGGTAGGCCAGAAGGAAGGAAAGGAGCGCCCCCGTGGCGTCCAGCAGGCCTGCCCCCGAAGCCCCCGGTTCCATCGAGACGGACTCGCCCTACCCGGGCGGAACCGGTGCCGGGGCCTGGGGCGAGTGGAACCCCACCGAGGACTCCGCCCGTCCGGCCGGCGGCCGCCACCGCGTCGCCAAGCAGCGCGGCGGACTCGCGCGCAGCTCCACGGTCCTCGGCGTCGGCATCATCGCCGCCGTCGGCGCCACCGGCATGGCCACCGCACAGGACAAGCCCCCGGTCGCGATATCCATACCCTCGCTGCTCCCCGACGACGAGGCGGACGCGGCGCGGGAGACCACCCCCATCGAGGCGCCCCTCACCAACGCGGGCGTCACCCCCGAGCAGGCCGCGGCCGGCACCGACGCCGGCGAGGCCCTGCGCAACCGCATCCTCCAGCAGGCGGAGTCCCAGGCGGACGCGGCCGTCGCCCAGGAGAAGGAGGCGGCCCAGCGCGCCGCCGAGCAGGCCGCCGCCGCGAAGGCGAAGGCCGAGCGGGAGGCGGCGGACAAGAAGGCCGCCGAAGCGCGCAAGGCCGCCGAGGCCGCGGCGAAGGCGGCCGCGGAGGCCAAGGCGGAGGCGGAGCGCCTGGCCAAGCTGGCCGGCCAGTACGCACTGCCCACCTCCTCGTACACGCTGACCTCGCACTACGGCGACTCCGGCTCGATGTGGTCCTCCGGCCACCACACCGGCCTGGACTTCGCCGCGCCGACGGGCACCCCCGTCAAGGCCGTGCACGGCGGAAAGATCATCTCGGCGGGCTGGTCCGGCGCGTACGGCTACCGCATCGTCCTCCGGCTGGAGGACGGCACGGAGGTCTGGTACTGCCACCTGTCCTCGATGTCCGTCACCTCGGGCACCGTCACCACCGGCGAGACCATCGGCCGCGTCGGCGCCACCGGCAACGTCACGGGCGCCCATCTCCACCTGGAGGTGCGGACCGGCGGAGCGACGGTGGACCCGCTGGCATGGCTGCGGGGCAAGGGCCTGACGGTCTGACGACGGCGGGGTACGGGGCCACGGCGCCGTCCGCCGGGTACGGGCCCACCGCGTCCACGGCGTACGGCCCCACCGCGTCCACCGCGTGCGCCGCGCCCCGCATCGCCGGTACGAACAGCGGGTCCCGGCGCCCCCGGGCCCGTACCCCGAGCCAGGCCAGCACCCCGAAGACCGGCACCATCACGGTCGCGTACACGACGTAGAAGCCGTACTCGCCGAACTCCGACGAGCTGTTCCACAGGGCGTGCGTCGCCATCGCCAGCGCCAGCCCGGCCAGGGGCAGCCCGACGCGCCGCCACCGCCCGGCCGCGAAGGCCGCCCAGCAGAAGCCGAGCCCGGTCCACACGGTGAACAGCGGGTGCGCGAACGGGGACATCACCACCCGTACGAAGAAGGTCGCGGCCGTCACCGAGTCCAGCAGCGAGGTGCCGCTGCCGAGGTCCTCGCCGAAGGCGTTGCCGAGGTAGAGGATGTTCTCGGTGAAGGCGAAGCCCGTGGCGGTGAACCCGGCCACCACGATCGCGTCGGTGATCCCGGTGAACCGCCGCCCGCGGAAGAGGAAGACCAGCAGCAGCGCGGCGGCCTTCGCGCACTCCTCCACCACCGGGGCGATGGCGATCGAGCCGAGCTGGTCGGCGTCGTGCGGGTCCAGGGTCGCGGCCGCTATCCACCGGGTCGCGAAGCTGTTGGCCACTATGGCGATGAGCGCCGCGGCGCACGCCCCCCAGGCGAAGACGAACAGGTGCTGCGGCCAGGGCCCCGGCTTCGTCCGGTCCAGCCAGTGGAACACCGCCATCAGCGGTGGCACCGGCAGGACGGCGAGGCCGAGGCCGACGAGGAAGCCCTGGGTGCCGGTCTGCTCACGTACGAGGGCGAGGATCAGCACTCCGGCGACCGCGAGCAGCCCGATGGACGCGCGAGACAGGACCCGGAACACGCCACGACAGTAGCGATCCGGACGCGTACCGGAGGGCTGGTTTTCAGTTCTCGGTGCGCCGGAACAGCAGGTCGTGTACGACGTGGCCCTTGTCCAGGCCCTGTCCCTCGAAGCGGGTGAGCGGCCGGAACTCCGGGCGCGGCGCGTACCCGCCGTCCGGCTGGGTGTTCTCGAAGTCCGGGTGCGCGCTGAGCACTTCGAGCATCTGCTCGGCGTACTCCTCCCAGTCCGTGGCGCAGTGCAGGATCGCGCCCGGCGCGAGGCGGGTGGCGGCGAGCGTGAGGAACTCGGGCTGGATCAGCCGGCGCTTGTGGTGGCGCTTCTTGGGCCACGGGTCCGGGAAGTACACGCGCATCCCGGCGAGGGCGGCCGGGGCCAGCATCTCGCGGAGCAGGATGATCGCGTCGCCGTTGGCGACCCGGATGTTGGTCAGGCCGTTGCGCTCGGCGAGGCCGAGCAGGTTGCCCTGGCCGGGGGTGTGCACGTCGACGGCGAGGATGCCGGTGCCGGGGTCGTCGGCGCCCATCTGCGCGGTCGCCTCGCCCATGCCGAAGCCGATCTCCAGGACCACCGGCAGGCCGTCGAACATCTTGTCGAGGTCGAGGACCTCGCGGCCGTCGATGTCGAGGCCCCAGGTGCCCCAGAGGCGGCGGAGCGCGTCCTCCTGGCTCGTGGTCACCCTGCTCCGGCGCGGCTGGAAGCTGCGGATGCGCCGCTCGTGGTGCGAGCCCGCCGGGTCGGGGGCGGGACCGTCCGGGAAGCGGGGCTGGTGGCGCCACACCGGAGGGGGCTTGGGCTGGGGGTTCAGGGACTCAGACACAGTGCCGCCAATTCTACGGCGGCCGGCCCGTCCGGCATCCCGGCTACGGCGCCAGTGCCGCCAGCGCCCGCCGGGCCACCTCCCGTCCGATCGGCAGCGAGGCCGTCGCGGCCGGCGAGGGGGCGTTGAGCACGTGGACCGTACGCGGCGCCTCGCGGATCAGGAAGTCGTCGACCAGCGTCCCGTCCCGCAGCACCGCCTGGGCCCGCACCCCCGCCGAGGCCGGGGTGAGGTCGTCCTCCGTGACCGCCGGCAGCAGCCGCCGGACCGCCTGCGTGAAGGCGCCCTTCGACAGGGAGCGGTGGATCTCCCCCGCGCCGTACCGCCAGTGGCGCGCGGCCACCCGCCACATCCCGGGCCAGGCCGCGGTGGACGCCATGTCCCGCGGGCGCACCGCCCCCCACGAGTACCCCTCGCGGGCCAGTGCCGGCACCGCGTTCGGCCCGACGTGGACGCCGCCCCCGATCCCCCGCGTCAGGTGCACCCCGAGGAACGGGAAGGCCGGGTCGGGCACGGGATAGACCAGTCCCCGCACCAGCGAGGGCCGCGTCAGGTCGTAGTACTCCCCCCGGAACGGGATGATCCGCACCGCCGGGTCGTCCCCGGCCAGCCGGGCCACCCGGTCGCACTGCAGGCCCGCGCAGTTCACCAGCGCCTTCGCCCGCACCACCGTGCCGTCGGCCGTGCGCACCGCCACGCCCGACGCGCGGCGCCCGATGAGGTCCACCGCCGAGCCGTACCGGATCTCCGCCCCCGAGGCCTGGGCGAGCCGCTCCGCCACGGCGCCGTAGTCGCAGATCCCGGTCGTGCCGACGTGGATGGCGGCCAGGCCGCGCACCTCGGGCTCGTGGTCCGCGATCTGCGCGGGCCCCAGCTCCCTGACCGGGATCGCGTTCTCCCGGCCGCGCTGGACCAGGGCGTGCAGCCGCGGCAGCTCCGAGCGGTCGGTCGCGACGATCAGCTTGCCCGTCACCTCGTGCGGGATGTCGTGCTCCGCGCAGAACTTGACCATCTCCGAGGCGCCCTGCACCGCGAACCGCGCCTTGAGCGACCCCGGGCGGTAGTAGATCCCGCTGTGGATCACCCCGCTGTTGCGGCCGGTCTGGTGACGGGCCGGGCCCGCCTCCTTCTCCAGCACCACGACCCGCGTCCCCGGCGCGAGCCGCGACAGGGCGTACGCGGTCGACAGCCCGACGATCCCACCGCCGACCACCACCACATCGCAGTGCACGCGCTCCATGCCACCTCCCACCCCGATACTGCACCCCCCGACTGACATCCGGGTCACACGGGCGCCACCAGCAGCGGTCGCGCCCGCTCCCTGAGCTCCGCCACGCGCGGCTCGTCGCCGTACGGCTCCAGCCGGTGCAGCAGGTCGCGCACGTACTCCGTGGTGCGGGCGGAGGAGATCCGCCCGGCGACCTCGACGGCCCGGGTGCCCTGGGCGCAGGCCGCGTCCAGGTTGCCGGACTCCAGCTCGGCGACGGCGCTCACGACCAGGCGTAAGCCGTGCGAGCGGACGTACTCCTCGGTGGGCCGGGACAGGGCCTGCTCGGTGAACCGGCGGACCTGACGCGGCAGTTTGAGGTCGCGGTAGCATTCCGCCGCATCCGCCGCGAAGCGGTCGTACGAGTAGAAACCCAGCCAGGACGGGTCGGCGTCGCCCTCCCGCGCCCGCTCCAGCCAGCCCTCGGCGGCCCGCAGCGCGGCGCCCGCGGCCGCCGAGTCGCCGGCCTTGGCGTGGGCCCGCGCCTCGACCAGCCGGAAGAAGCTCATCGTGCGGGAGGTCGCCAGGCCGCGGTTGCGCTCGATGGCCGCCTGGGCGAGGTCCACGCCCTCGTCGGCGAAGTCGCGGTAGGTGGCCTGGAGGGACATCGAGGCCAGCACGTACCCGCCCAGGGGGACGTCGGCCGCCGCCCGGGCGAGCCGGAGCGCCTGGATGTAGTACCGCTGGGCGGCCTCCTGCTGGCCGGTGTCGAAGGCCATCCACCCGGCCAGCCGGGTGAGTTCGGCGGTCGCGCCGAAGAGCGCGCGGCCGACCTCGTCGGAGTACGAGCCGAGCAGCAGCGGCGCCGCGTCGACGCGCAGGCACTCCGGCACCATCGAGGAGCGCCAGTCGCCCCCGCCGTACTTGGAGTCCCAGCGCCGGGCGTCCTCGGCGGCCTCGCGGAGCTTGGCCACGTCGCTGTGGCCGACGCGCTGCGGCGAGGCGTCGAGCGCGGGGCCGGTGGGCGCCGGACCGGTGGGCGCGGTGCGTTCCGTCCGCTCGGTCCGGCCCTCGGTACGGTCGCCCCGCGTCGGTGCGCCGGCTCCCGCGGGGGTGCCGGGCCCCGACCCGGCCGCGGGCGGACCGGAGGTCCCGGCGGCGGTGAAACCGGCGGCGCCGAACCCGGCCTTGGCGGTCCCGGACGCCGTGCCGCCGGACGACGTGGTCCCGGACGCCGTGCCGCCGGACGACGCGGTCCCGGACGCCCCCGGCGCCGCGGCGGTGCCCGTGCCCCCCGGTGCGCTCCCGGCCGCCCCCGGCGCCTCCCTGGCCACCGAGCTGTCCGCGGGCGTTATCAGCCACCGCGAGGCGGGCATCGCGTACGCCGACACGGCGAACGACCCCGCCAGCGACTGCCAGATCCCGCCACCGCCCCGGCGGCCCGCGAGGTCCAGCCGGTACAGGTCCGTGGCCGACCGCACCGCGGCCGCCACGTCCCGCGGGAAGGCCAGGCCGACCTCGGGCGCCGGGTCGGCGTCCGCCAGCCCGATCTCGTGCAGCGGCACCGGCCGGCCCAGCTTCGCGCCGATCGCGGCCGCGATCAGATGGGGCGCGGCGCCCTGCGGCACCATGCCCTTGGAGACCCACCGGGCCACCGAGGTCTTGTCGTAACGAAGCGTCAGGCCGCGCTGCGCGCCCAGGTCGTTGACCCGTCGCGCCAGTCCGGCGTTGCTGATACCCGCGAGGGCGAGGACGGTGCCGAGCTTCTCGTTCGGCTCGCGGAGCTCCCTGGACATGCGCCACCCCTCACGCAGACGGCCGCCGGGGCATAGGCACCCGGCATTCGTAAACCCAGCGTAGTTCGCCGCATCCCAAGCGTTAAGGGCCCGAGTTCCACATGGCGGGATTGTTGTCCGTACCTTCGGCGTTGGCCGGGGCGCGTCCGTCCCGCGCTCCGGTCTCCCGTGCTCCGCCCGTGTGGCCGTGCGCCCGTGCGTGCGCTCTGCCCCGGCTCCTGACCGGACGTTTCCATGTGGGGTGCGTGGGTCGGCCCGCTGCGTGGAACCGGTGGGCCGGGGGACACCGCCGCCTCAATCCCCGCGGGTGGCGGACCGGTCCGGGAGGCGGACCGCGCCTCCCGGGCCGCGCCCCGCCGTCACGCGGGCACCGCCCGTACCGTCCGGCACGGAAACGGCGCGGAAAAGAATGGCTGAATCCGACCTATGGAACGGTTGGAACGGAACGCCAAATACCGCATGACCGGGGCGTGTTCGTTTGCATGTGCGCCCCCCATGACACCTCTCGCGCGCCCTTCTCGTGGCAGCATGGACCCGAACTTGTCCACAGTCTGTGGAGGCGGGTCGATGCGGTGGTTGGTGGGCTGGAGCAGTATCGCCGCAAGCTTCGGCACGGCCGGGCGCCTGGCCGACACCGTGCGCGGCGGCCTGGCCGACTCCGATGACGCCCCCGAGGACGCCGCCCGCACCCTCCACCCCGTCGGCGCCCAGCTCCTGTGGGGCGATCCCGACCCCCTCTGGGCGGTGGGCGACTGGCGCCCCGACGAGATCCGCACCGTCGTCGCCGACCCGGCCGACCCCTTCACCCGCCTCGCCGTCCTCGGCTGCTGCGGCGCCACCGACGAGGAGCTCCGCCGGGGCCTGTACGCCGCCCGCGGCGGCGCCCTGCGCCACCTGACGGCCTGGCCCGGCAGCTACACCGCCGTCGTGCAGGCCGGCCGCCGGATCACGGTGGTCGGCGACCTCGCCGGGGCGCGGCCCGTCTTCTACACGCCCTGGGCCAACGGCACCGCCTTCGCCACCGCCGCCCTCCCGCTGGCCGACCTCATCGAGGCCCAGCTCGACATCGGGCACCTGGCGGCCCTGCTGGCCTGCCCCGACAGCCCCGAGGCGCTGGGCGACGGGACCCCGTACGTCGGCGTGCGGCGGATCCCGCCCGGCCACGCGCTGATCCTGCGGGAGGGCTCGCGGGAGATCACGGGGTACGAGCCGGTCGCCTCCCTCGCCGTCGCCGCGCCCCAGGCCGACCCGGACCGGGCGGTCGAGGGCGTACGGGAGGCGCTCGTCGAAGCCGTGCGCGCCAGGCTCACCGCCCCGAGGCACGCCCCGGACACCCTTCCGTACGATCCCGGGCCCGTCCCGGGCATGGGGCCGGCCGAGCGGCGGGCGGCCCGCGGCGCCCCCGCGCCCGGCATCGGCGCCGACCTCTCCGGCGGCAGCGCCTCCGCGACCCTGGCGCTGCTGGCCGCCGGCCTGCCCGGGGTGCCCGGCACCGTGCTCGGCCACGGCACGGGTGCGGGCGAGCGGCTGCTGGCCGTCACCTTCAACGACCTGGCCACGCCCCAGGGCCACGAGGCCGAGCTGGAGCGGGCCCGCGCCATCGCCACCAACCCGCGCCTGCACCACGTCGTGGTCGCGGCGGCCGAGGAGGCCCTCCCGTACGCGGAGCTGGACGGACCCCTCACCGACGAACCGGGACCCTCCCTGGTCAGCGCCGCCCGGCACCGCCGCCGGCTCGCCGCCGGCAGCGCGGACCACCTCGTCGGCCACGGCGCCCGGCAGGTCCTGGACGCCCACCCGGCCCGGCTGGCGGACCTGCTGCTGGACCGGCAGCGGCGGCACCTGGTCAGGCCGGTGGCCGCGCTGGCCCGTACGGAGCGGCAGTCCCTCGCGGTGCCGCTGACGGTCTACCTGGCGGCCCGGCGGCTCTCGCGTACGACGTACATGTCCGGGATCCGCGACGCCGCCTCCCGGCTGCGCGGGCACAGCTTCGACGACCCGGGCGGCGTGGTCGCCTCCTCGCTGGCCGCGCTGACCTGGTCCCGGCCGGGCCCGGCGGCGCGCTGGCTCACCGGTGAGGCGCTGGCGGAGGTGTCGATCCGGCTGGAGGCCGCGGCCGGCCGCCCGCCGCTGTCGCTGCGGCCGGGGGAGGCCAGGGCGCGTGCGGCGCTGGCCCGGCACGCGGCCGACCACCGGGTCTTCGAGCAGGCGGTGGAGGTGCGCAGCCAGCGGCTGCACGCCCCGTTCCTGGACAACCAGGTGGTACGGGCCGCCCGTGCCCTCCCCGAGGCGCTGCGGGTCCAGCCGGGTGCCCGGGCCTCGGTCCTGCGGGCGGTGCTGGCGGGCACGGGCGTGCGGGAACTGCCCCCGGGCTGGGGCGCGGTGGCCGGCGACAACCCGGCGGCCCGGGCCGGCCTGCGGTGGGCCCTGGACGAGCTGCTGGACCTCTTCTCGGCACCGCTGCTGGCGGACGCCGGGCTGGTGGAGGCGCGGGTGGTCCAGCGGGCGCTGGTCGAGGCGGCGGACGGGGCGCCGGTGCCGCTGGACGGGCTGGCGGACCTGGTCTCGACGGAGCTGTGGCTCCGTCGCCTCCTGGCGCGGCGGGGCACGTGCTGGACCGGTACGTCCACGCCGCGCCGCCGAGCGGTCCCGACCGGCGTCCCCACCCGCCCGGCCCTCCCCGACCCCGCGGGCCTCCCCCACCCCCGGTAACCCCCCACCCGCCCCCACCAACCGCCGCCCCCACCCCACCCCGGACGCGGCCCACGGCCCCGTGCGGCCCACGGCCCCGTGCGGCCCACGGCCCCGTGCGGCCTACGGCCCCTGTGCTGGCCCCAGCCTTCGTGAGGGCCCCAGCCTTCGTGCGGGCCACGGTCCCCGTGCGGGCCACAGCCTTCGTGCGGCCTACGGCCCCGTGCGGCCTACGGCCCCTGTGCTGGCCGCAGGCTTCGTGCTGGCCGCAGGCTTCGTGCTGGCCGCAGGCTTCGTGCGGGCCGCGGGCCCGGGCGGGGGCCGGGGCGGAGCTCCGGTTTCGGGAAGGGGCGGGGTGGGGAAACGGCTCCGCGCAGCGGCAACGGCCCGCACCACCACCTACCCGCAGCAGGCCCGCCGCCGGCGCCCGCAGCGGAACCCCGACCGGTACCCCACGGCCTAGCGGCAGGTGATCGTGGCCCCCGCCCAGTCCGCCAGCATCAGGCGCCCGCGCCACTCCTCGCGCTCCACCACCAGCCGGAGGGACTCGCGCCCCCGCAGCGGGACCTCGACCGGTACCGCCGCGTCGCCCACGGCCATCGCGGGGGAGCGCCACAGGCGCGCACCGTCCGCCCAGACCGAGAACCGCAGCGTCCCCAGCCCCATCGACATGTCGTCCACCCCGACCCGCGCGGAGAAGGACGTACAGGGCCGGTTCAGATCGACGGTCACCGCCGACTTCGAGTGGACGGTGATGCCGTGGGCGTAGTCCCGGCCCCCGATCGCGAGGCCCCACCGCTGCCAGACCCAGCTGCTCCGCGCGGTCCGCAGCTCGGGACCGGAATGGTCCCCGAAGACCGACTGCCGCAGGGACACCAGCTCGTACGACCGCGGCGCGGCCTCCGGCGGCTTCGACGAGGGCCGGGGCGACGGCTTCGGCGACGGCTTCGCAGAGGGTTTCGGCGAAGGCTTCGGTGACGCCGGAGCCTTCGGCGGCTTCGGCGAGGGCGCCCGGGAGGGAGCTGCGGGGGCCGAGGGTCTGGGGGACGCCGGTGGCTCCGGCGAAGCGGGCGGCACCACCACCCGCATCCGCGGCGGCGCGGCGGACGGCTCCGGCGAGGGCGCGGCGGCCGGCGGCTCCGGTTCGTCCGGCACCACCGGCGCGGCCGCACGGGGCGCCGGCTTCGCACCGGCCTGGGGCTCCGAGTCGTCCCCGGCGAAGGCGAACACCACTCCCGCGGCGGTCGCGACGGCGAGCCCCGCGGCGATCGCGGCCTTGGCCGGCAGCCCGAGCCCCTCGGATGCGGCCCCGGCACCCACGCCGGACCCACCGGCCCCCGCACCACCACCGGCCGCACCGGCCCCACCCGAGGCACCCGCGACACCGGAAGCACCCACGGACCCGGCAGTACCGGCAGCGCCCGCCGCCCCCGCCCCCGCCGCCGAGCCTCCCGTGGCAGCGGCGGCCGCACCCGCGCCCGCGGCTCCCACCGCGCCGCCCGCGACCACGCCGGCCGCCTTGACCGCGTACCCGGCGGCGAACCACCCGATGACCGCGACCGGCAGCAGCGCCGGGATGCCGGCGTTGACGTCCTTCAGCTCACCGGCGGCCAGCCGGCACCGCGCGCACTCCTCGAGGTGTTTGCGCAGGCCCCTCTCCGCCCGCACCCGCAGCCCGCCGCGGGCGTACGCGCCGAGCCGGTCCGCGTACCTGGCGCAGTCGCCGCCCTCGGTCAGCGCGGCGCTCACATGGGCCTGGAGGTACGCCTGCTTGAGGCCTTCCCGGGCCCGGCTCGCCAGTACGGCCGTGGCGTTGGGCGTCAGCCCGAACAGCGGCGCGACCGCGCTGGGGGAGGCCTCCTCCACGGTGGTGTGCCACAGCACCGCCTGCCACCGCTCGGGCAGGCTCCGGAAGGCCCGCATGGCGAGCGACTGCTCGGCGTCGTGCATCGCGCGCACGTCGGCGCCCAGGTCCAGCGTGTCCCCGGGACCCCCGGTGCCCGGCGCGCCCTGCGCGGCCTGTTCGGCGAACAGCGCGAAGTCCTCGACCAGCTGCTCGCGCCTGGCGCTCTTCGTCCATCCGGCCGCCACCCGCCGCACGGTGGTCAGCAGGTAGGCGCGTACGGCCTGGTCGGGACCGGCCCCGCCGCGCACCGCCTGCAGGGTGCGCGCGAACACCTCGGCCGTCAGGTCGTCGGCGGTGTGCGCGTCCCGGCAGCAGGTGCGCGCGTACCGGCGCACCGCGTCCGCGTGCCGGCGGAACAGCTCTTCGTACGCGCCGTCGTCGCCGCCGCGCATCCGCGCGATCAAGTCTCCGTCGGACGGCGGGAGTTCCGCGGCCGTGGCGCCGCTGCCGCCGCCGCGCTGAGTGGGGACCTGGCGGGCGGGCAGCTCCTCGGCGCCCACCTCGCTGCCGCCGCCGAGTGACTCGTCCCGACCGTCAACACTCATCGCGGAAGCCCCCGAACGACACATTCCGACCCGTACACCGAGCCAGCGTGTCACACGGGGGCCT
Source organism: Streptomyces sp. NPDC101132 (assembly GCF_044759225.1). Lineage (NCBI taxonomy): Bacteria > Bacillati > Actinomycetota > Actinomycetes > Kitasatosporales > Streptomycetaceae > Streptomyces > Streptomyces sp. NPDC101132. The sequence goes on along the minus strand of NZ_JBIVYX010000011.1, from coordinate 7,575 downwards.
CCCTCAGGACCGTGATGCCCGCCATCCACCCGTCCGGGCACACTTCGGCGGAACGCCGCACCGGTCATCACTCGTTCGAGTGGGTACGCGTCCTACGGTCGGCCCGTCACCCACCCGGGCCGACCCGGTCGGAGAAGGGGCGGAACCCAGGACGCCGCCCCGCGCCGGACGAAGGCCGACCCGCGTCCTACGCGGGCGGATCCCCGTCCTACGCAGGCCCCGCCCCACGCGGGCGGATGCCCGTCCTACGCGGGCGGATCCCCGCCCCACGCGGGCGGACCCCCGCCCCACGCGGGCCGGGCCCCCGCCCACCCTCACTCCCCGCGCGAGCGCAGCCCCTCCAGCAGGATGTCCAGCAGTCGCGCGGACGCCGCGGCCTGCTGCGCCGGGTCGGGCAGCGCGGGCGCCGCCGTGGCGATCACCAGCAGCACGTCCGCCACCGTGACGTCGGTCCGCAGTTCGCCCGCGGCACGCGCCCGGTCGACCAGCCGCCCGACGACCTCCAGCAGCGCACCCGCACCCGCGTCGTCCGCCACGTCGTCGGCGGCACCCCGCGGCGCGACGACCCGCGCCTCGGCCGCACCGGCACCGCCGCCGACGCCGTCCAGCGCACCCCGCTGCTGCGGTACGCGCGCCTCGTCCGCGCCCTCACCGGTCTCCGCGCCCGCGCCGTCCTCGACGCGGACCCGCAGCACCTGGGGCGGCAGCAGCCGGCCCGCACCCGAGGCGACCGAGGTCCGCAGGAAGCGCGACAGCGCCTGCCACGGCTCCTCCTCCTGCCCCAGCGCGGTGCGCGCCTGCTCGGTCAGCCGGGCGGTCTCCTCCTCGGCGATCCGCCGCACCAGTACGTCCTTGCTCGGGAAACGGCGGTAGACGGTGCCCACGCCGACCCGGGCGCGCCGGGCCACGTCCTCCATCGGAGCGCCGTACCCCAGCTCCCCGAACACCTCGCGCGCGGCGCGCAGCACGTGTTCCAGGTTGCGCTGGGCGTCCACCCGCAGCGGCGTCGAGCGTCCTATCTGCGACGCGCCGCCCGGGCCCGTACCACCTGCGATCAGGCGTCCGGCACCCTCGGTCGAGACGGCCGTCGCAGACCCATGGAAATCGGAAATGTTCATATGTTTCCCCCGGTAATCATTCGTCTCCCCCCGGAGACTCCCCGCCTGTGCGCCGGGAGGGCCACGGTCATCTGAGCCCCGGCCGACACCCCGGCGAGTTACGAACATAGTTGAGCCAGAGTCAATTCAGAAGAGGGGGCTCCGCTCGGAGCGACGCCCGATCGGAGCATTCACCCCCACTTTTCCGTTTCCGACTCCTCCATTCTGCCTGTTCTCCCGCGCTGACCTGCGAACCTTCCCGCCGTACACCCCTTGTTCAGAGCCCGTCACGGGGATGACCTTCGGTCACACAATCTGCCGGGCCTGTGGACAAAGTCCCGGCCACGTTGCGTCATGGGATGGTGAAGGCTGCATACACCCGGGGAACCGGCCCCGGCACCCCGTCCCGAACGCGCGTCCTCGTCGTCGGCGGCGGCTATGTCGGCATGTACACGGCGCTGACCCTCCAGCGGAAGCTGAGAGACGACGAGGCGGAGATCACCGTCGTCACCCCAGAGCCGTACATGACGTATCAGCCCTTCCTCCCGGAAGCGGCCGCCGGCTCGATCTCCCCACGCCACGTCGTCGTGCCGCTGCGCCGGGTCCTCGACAAATGCCGGATCGTCATCGGCGAGGTCCAGCGCATCGACCACTCCAAGCGCACCGCCACCCTCACCACCCTCGCCACCGAGGACGAGGGCACGGGCGCGGTGGAGATGGAGTACGACGAACTCGTCCTGGCCCCGGGCTCGATCTCCCGTGCCCTCCCGGTCCCCGGCCTCGCCGACTACGGCATCGGCTTCAAGACCGTGGAGGAGGCCATCGGCCTGCGCAACCACGTCATCGAGCAGATGGACATCGCCTCCTCCACCCGCGACCCCGCCGTCCGCGACGCCGCGCTCACCTTCGTCTTCGTCGGCGGCGGGTACGCCGGCGTGGAGGCGCTCGGCGAGCTGGAGAACATGGCCCGCTACGCCACGCGCTACTACCACAACGTCAAACCCGAGGACATGCGCTGGGTGCTGGTCGAGGCCAGCGACCGGATCCTCCCCGAGGTCGGGCCCGAGATGGGCCGGTACACGATCCGCGAGCTCCGCCGCCGCAACATCGACCTCCGCCTGGAGACCCGCCTGGAGTCCTGCGTGGACCGCGTCGCCGTACTCAGCGACGGCGCGCGCTTCCCCACGCGTACGGTCGTCTGGACCGCGGGCGTCAAGCCGCACCCCGTACTCGCCGCCACCGACCTCCCGAGGAACGAGCGCGGCCGCCTCAAGTGCACCGCCCGGCTGACGGTCGACGGCGTCGAGAACGCCTGGGCCGCCGGCGACGCGGCCGCCGTGCCGGACGTCACCGCCGAGGAGCCGGGCCGCGAATGCGCCCCCAACGCCCAGCACGCCGTCCGCCAGGCCAAGGTCCTCGCCGAGAACCTCATCGCCTCGCTGCGCGGGCAGCCGCTCCAGGACTACGCCCACAAGTACGCGGGCTCCGTGGCCTCCCTCGGCCTGCACCAGGGCGTCGCCCACGTGTACGGGCGCAAGCTCAAGGGCTACCCGGCCTGGCTGATGCACCGCGTGTACCACCTCAGCCGCGTCCCCACCTTCAACCGCAAGATGCGGGTGCTCGCCGAATGGACGCTGGCCGGCCTCTTCACGAGGGAGATCGTCTCCCTCGGCTCGCTGGAGCACCCCCGCGCCGAGTTCGAGATCGCAGCCGGCGGACGCTCGCGCCCCGACCCGATGGACCTCACGGCCGACTCCTCCCCCGACGCGGGGCGGCCCGCGGCGGAACCCGGCGGGGAACCGGCCGGCGCCCCGGGGGCCGACCAGACCGGCAAGGCGGCCAAGGCGGCCGCGGCCCCGGCCGGCGACGCCACCGCGGCTCCCGCCCCGGACACCACACCGGCCCAGGAGCCCTCCCCGGCCCGGGACACCACCCCGGACCCAGCCCCCGACCCGACCCCGGGCCCAGCCCCCGACCCAGCCCCCGACCCAGCCCCGAAGTCCGCCCCGGACCCGGGACCATCGGCCCCGAAGAACGGGAACGACTGATCCGGACCGTCCGGTCGGCCACACTGGACGTGTGACCATAGGTGGGCTCACACCTGCACAGAGTGATCGACGCCCAGCGACGGCCGGCCACCCCCTGGGGGCACTCCCCCAGCCCCCGCCCGGGGCCACCCCTCCCGGCGGCGGCCGGGAGAGGCCGCAGACAGCGACCACATGCGACACCACGAGGCTTGAACGCAGTGAACTTCACGCGCTGGAGCGCCCGCTTTCCCGGCACGCAGCGGCGCGCCGCGGCACGGACCGAGCACGCGGCCGCCCAGGCCAAGCGCGGCGAAGGCTCCGTGCCCGCGGCCCGCGGCCGCACCCAGGACCCCACGGGTAAGGACCCGACCGCGGGCGAGGGCCCGGCACCCGGCCGCGACGCGCCGCCCGCAGACCTCACCGTCTGCGGCACGGCCGCCACCGCCGGCGCCCCGGGCACCGCGGGCACCGCGCTCCTCACCGTCCCCTCCCTCGACGAGCTGTCCGTCCGGGAGGTGCTCGGCCGCCTCCCCTCCCTCGTCGCGCTCGTCTACGGCCCCGACCACCGCACCGCGTACGTCAACGACGCGTACGCTGCCGGATTCGGCCCCCGCCCCCTCGGCGCCCCGGCCCGCGAGGCCCTCCCCGAGCTCGCCGAACTCGGCCTGCTCCCCCTCCTCGACCAGGTGCTGCGCAGCGGCAAGCCCCGTACGGTCAAGAACCGCAAGGCGCCCGACGGCACCTCGTACACCGTCACCTGCACCCCGGTCACCGGCATCGGCACCGAGCCCGGCACCACCTCGGAGGACGACCCCGAGGACCGGGGAGACCGGGGGGAGAGGGGCGCCGGCGTCCTGGTCCACCTCGCGGACGTCAGCGACCACGCCGAGGCCGTCGAGCGCCTGCGCGCCAGCGAGCGCCGCCAGCGCGAGGCCGCCGTCACCCTCCAGCGCTCCCTGCTCCCGCAGGAGCTCGAACAGCCCGACGACCTGCGCATCGCCGCCACCTACCAGCCCGGCGGCACCGAGGCGGCGGTCGGCGGCGACTGGTACGACGTCATCACCCTCGGCGCCGGCCGCACCGCCCTCGTCATCGGCGACGTCATGGGCCGCGGCGTACGCGCCGCCGCCGTCATGGGCCAGCTGCGCACCGCGGTCCGCGCGTACGCCCGCCTCGACCTGCCCCCGCACGAGGTGCTCCAGCTGCTCGACGGCCTCGCCGCCGAGATCGACGCCAGCCAGATCGCCACCTGCGTCTACGCCGTCCACGACCCGAACGAGGGACGGCTCGTCTACGCCTCGGCCGGCCACCTGCCGATCCTGGTCCGCGACGAGGACGGCACGGTGCGCCGCGCCGCCGACCACACCGGACCGCCCCTCGGCACCGGCGGCTGGCTCCACTCCTCCGGCACCATCGCGCTCGGCCCCGGTTCCACCGCCGTCCTCTATACGGACGGCCTGGTGGAGCGCAGGGGAGAGGACATCGACGAGGGCGTCGCCGCGCTGGAACGCGCCCTGTCCGGTGCCAAGGGCACCCCCCAGGTGATCTGCGACCGCCTGATGCGCGCCCTCGGTGTCGGCGCGGACCACGACGACGACGTGGCGGTCCTGGTCCTCCAGCACCCCACCCGCACCGGCCCGGACGCCGAGCTCTTCCACAACGCCGCCCTGGAACTCCTCGGCGGCGTGGAGGCGGCCCCGCGGGCCCGCGCCTTCGCCCAGGGCGTGCTCGCCTCCTGGCGCTTCCCGGTCGAGCTGTGCGACCTCGGGGTGCTGGCCGCGAGCGAGCTGGTCGCGAACTCCCTCCAGCACGGCACGCCGCCCATGCGGCTGCGCCTCCGCCGGACCGACCGCCGGCTGATCATCGAGGTCACCGACGGGGACGACCACCTGCCCCGGCGCCGCCGCGCCGAACCGGCCGACGAGGCCGGCCGCGGCATCTCGATCGTGGCGACCATCGCCTCCTCGTGGGGCTCGCGCCGCACACCCGGCGGGGGCAAGGCCGTCTGGTGCGAGTTCGCGCTGCCGGACGAGTGACACCCGTACGCCGCCCGGGCGGCCGGGAGCGGACACGAAGCGGGCCCCCGCACCGTCAGGGTGCGGGGGCCCGCGTACGTCATCGGTACCGATCCGCCTACGCGGAATCACGCAGGCGCCGGCGGCCCGGCGCGCCCGGTCAGGCGGCGACCGGCTCGGCGGCCGGGGTGTGGGAGGCCACCACCCGGCTCTGCACGGCCAGGGACGGGTTGTCCTGGACCGGCGTGAGCTGCCTACCCAGCCGCAGGGCGAGCCATGCGATGCCCAGCGAGACCAGGATGAAGATCCCGATATAGAGCATCGGCAGCCCGGCGCCCAGCGGCACGCCCAGCGGGCCCAGGGCCAGCGCCATCTGCTTCACCAGGGCGAAGGCGGAGTTGTACTGCCCCACGGACCCCTCCGGCGCCAGATCGGCCACCAGCGGGGCGACGGTCGGCGACAGCATCGCCTCGCCGATGCCGAAGAGGGCGTACGTCGTCACGAACGCGGCGGCGGCCATGGTGGCGCTGCCGTGCCCGAGCCCGGAGAAGCCCGCGATCACCCAGGCGGCGGTCCAGATCAGGCCGACCAGCGCGATGACCCGGCTCCGCCGGCGCTTCTCCACCAGCCGCAGCACGGCGAACTGCGCCACGACGATCGCGCCGGTGTTGGCGGCCAGGGCGAAGCCGAGGGTGGAGGGGGAGATGCCGGCGGCCTCGGTGCCGAAGGCGGCCAGGCCCGACTCGAACTGTCCGTAGCAGGCGAAGAAGAGGACAAAGCCCAGCACGCACAGCTGCACCATCGCCTTGTGGCGCAGCAGCCGCTGCCAGCCGCCCTTGGCGCCGTCGTCCTTCGGGACGGAGCCCTTCAGGGCGGGCGCGTGCGGCAGCCGGACGGTGGCGATGATCCCGGCCAGCACCAGGAACATCACGGCCTCGATGGAGAAGAGGAGGACGAAGCTGCCCGGGTGGTTCTCGTCCACGATCTGGCCGCCGAGCAGGCCGCCGATGCCCAGGCCCAGGTTCTGCATGAAGAACTGGAGGGCGAAGGCGCGGGTGCGGGTGGCCGTGGTGGAGCACCAGACGATCATGGTCGCCAGCGCGGGCTGCATCGCGGCCTGCCCGGCGCCGAGCGCCAGCGCGGACAGCAGGATCGGCACCACACCGGTGGACAGGCCGAGGGACAGGGCGCCCAGGGAGGCGACGACCGCGGAGCCGATGACCACCGGCGACGGACCGCGTCGGTCGATGGCGCGGCCGACGAAGGGGAGCGCCACGAGGGCGCCCAGGGCGAACGCGATGAACGCGCACGTGGCCCACATGGAGCCAAGACCTCGCACCTGCGCCACGTAGATGTAGAGGAACGGAACCGTGAAGCCGATGCCGAACGCCGTCAGTGCGTTGCCGGCCTGGATCCGCCGCATCGCAGCGCCCATCACCCTGGTCACTTTTCACCTGCCCTAGTTCTGTCGTGAAGACTTCAACTCTAAAGTTCGACGCTTAACTGTACACATCGAAGGAGTTAGACGCCAACGGGGGCGTGTCATACTTCGCGACATGGGTGACACCCCCGACACAACGGGCCTCAACGGGATCGGCGAGCCGACCCTCGACGAGCAGATCGCCGTGTACCAGCGCGAGTTCCAGGACCTCGACCCCCAGGTCGAGAAGGTCGTCTCGGCACTCCAGCGCGTGAACCGCCGGATGAACGTCGCGTACGGGCGCCAGACCGCCGCCCTGGGCATCAGCAACGCGGAGTGGGAGGTCCTCAAGGCCCTCGTCCTCTCCGGCGCGCCCTACCGGATGGGCCCGAGCGAGCTCGCCAAGCAGCTGGGCCTCACGCCGGCTGCGATGACCCACCGGATCGACCGGATGACGGCGGAGGGTCTGGTGACGCGGGAGCGCGACGAGACCAACCGCGTACGCGTGATCGTCGAGCTGACCGACGAGGGCCGCAGCAAGTGGCTCGACGCGATGCGCATGGCGACGGTCTTCGAGGAGGAGCTCCTCCAGGACCTCTCCACGGCGGAGCGGGGCGTCCTCGGCGACATGCTGACCCGCCTGCTCGCCCGTGTGGAGGAGACCCAGGCCCGGGGCTGATCCCGGGAGGACCCGGGGTTGACACGACCCCCACGGGTCCGTAAGGTTCTTCGAGTTGTCACGGGGCCGGAACGGTTCTGCGACAACGGATCCCGCCGCCACGTTGCGGCAACCCAACTCAGCACGATCTCCCACCGGGAGTGAATTCGGCATGCCCGAATTACTTTCGAAGACTCGATTTCGAGTCGCCCGGGAAATCCGCTAGAGTTCGGGAGCCGGAAGGGCCCAACAGCCCGGAAGGTGAAACCCGCTGACTGGGAGTCAGGCCCGAAAGAGTCTGATAGAGTCGGAAACGCCGAAAGGGAAAAGCGCCGGAAACGCCGCTGGAACCGGAAAG